>NZ_JBHWTD010000052.1:0-36285 GCF_043427715.1 Microbacterium sp.
CCTGTGCGCCGTGCGCACCCTGCCCGCCGGCGGCGCCCGCCGCGACGCCTCGGGCCAGATCCTCGACGCCGTCATCGGCGCGATCGGCACCCCCATCGCCTGAGCCGCGGTTCAGGCAGGGCGCACCGCGGGGGCGACTCAGGCGTCGATGGCCTCGCGGTCAAGGCGGTCCGCCGACGACACGATGAAGTCGCGACGCGGGGCCACCTCGCTGCCCATGAGCAGCTCGAACACCCCTGCGGCCGCCTCGGCGTCCTGCACGCGGACGCGGCGCAGCAGCCGGCCGTCTCGCGCCATGGTGGTGTCCGCCAACTGGTCCGCGTCCATCTCGCCGAGGCCTTTGTAGCGCTGCACGGGCTCCTGCCAGCGGCGGCCGGACTTGGTCACCTTCGCGAGCAGCGCGTGCAGCTCCTTCTCGCTGTAGGTGTAGATCGTCTCGTTCGGCTTGGATCCGGGGTTCACCACGATGACGCGATGCAGCGGCGGGACCGCGGCGTACACGCGACCGGCTTCGACCAGCGGACGCATGTACCGGAAGAACAGCGTCAGCAGAAGCGTCCGGATGTGAGCGCCGTCGACGTCGGCGTCGCTCATCAGGATGATCTTGCCGTAACGGGCGGCGTCGATGTCGAAGGAGCGGCCGGAGCCGGCACCGATGACCTGGATGATCGACGCGCACTCGGCGTTCGAGAGCATGTCGCTGATCGACGCCTTCTGCACGTTGAGGATCTTTCCCCGGATCGGCAGAAGCGCCTGGTACTCGCTGTTGCGCGCGAGCTTCGCGGTGCCGAGCGCCGAGTCGCCCTCGACGATGAAGAGTTCGGAGGCGGCGACGTCGTTGGAGCGGCAGTCGGCTAGCTTGGCGGGAAGCGACGACGACTCCAGTGCGTTCTTGCGACGCTGGGTCTCCTTGTGGGTGCGCGCCGAGATGCGCGCCTTCATCTCCGACACGACCTTCTCGAGCAGAAGCGCGGTCTGCGCCTTGTCGTCGCGCTTGCTGGAGGCAAACTTCGCGCCCAGCTCCTTCGCGACGACGGATGCCACGATGTTGCGCACCGCCGGCGTGCCGAGGATCTCCTTGGTCTGTCCTTCGAACTGCGGTTCGGGCAGGCGCACGGTGAGGACGACGGACAGCCCCGCGAGGATGTCGTCCTTCTCGATCTTCTCGCTCGCGCCGACCTTGAGCTTGCGCGCGTTCGCCTCCACCTGCGACCGCAGGAGCTTGATGAGGCCCTGCTCGAAGCCCTGCTGATGCGTGCCACCCTTGGGTGTCGCGATGATGTTGACGAACGACCGGCTCACGGTTTCGTAGCCCGTGCCCCACCGGAGCGCGATGTCTACGTGGCACTCGCGCTCCACTTCGGTGGGGACCATGGCGCCCGTCGGCTGCAGAACAGGCACCGTCTCGGTGAAGGTGCCGGTGCCCTCGAGCCGCCAGGTGTCGGTGATCGGAGCGTCGGGTGCGAGGAACTCCGCGAACTCGGAGATGCCGCCGTCGAACCGATAGCTCGTCTCGACGGTCTCCTCGCCCCGCTCGTCGACGATGACGATCTCGAGCCCGGGAACCAGGAACGCCGTCTGCCGGGCGCGCTGTTCCAGCTCGCCCAGATCGAACGCGGCATCCTTCGTGAAGATCTGCCGATCCGCCCAGTAGCGGATGCGGGTGCCGGTGACGCCCTTGGCGGCCTTGCCGATGACCCGGAGTTCGCTCGATCGCTCGAAGGGGGTGAAGGCGGAATCCGGGGCGTCCCCGGCGAACACGCCGGGCTCGCCGCGGTGGAAGCTCATCGCGTAGACCTTGCCGGCGCGGTCGACCTCGACGTCGAGGCGCTCGGACAGTGCGTTCACGACCGAGGCGCCGACACCGTGCAGACCACCGGATGCCGCGTACGACCCGCCGCCGAACTTGCCACCCGCGTGGAGCTTCGTGAACACGACCTCGACACCGGTGAGACCGGTGCGCGGTTCGACGTCGACGGGGATGCCGCGGGCCCGGTCACGGACTTCGACACTGCCATCGGCGTGGAGGATGACGTCGATGCGGGAGCCGTGACCACCGAGCGCCTCATCGACCGCGTTGTCGATGATCTCCCAGAGGCAGTGCATGAGACCGCGCGAGTCGGTGGACCCGATGTACATGCCCGGGCGTTTGCGGACGGCCTCGAGCCCTTCCAGGACCTGAAGGTGATGGGCGGAGTACTCGGCTGTCACAATCTCCAAGCGTATCCGGGGCCACCCCCGGGACCCGGCTCGACACTCGCGGGGCAACGCACCCGTCATCCCGGTGCGCGCGCATACCGTACGCGCACAGCGAAATGTCATGCAATGGCGGCATACCCGCAACACTCGCGTGGTTGTATGTCATGACAGTTCCCGTCACGAGCACCAGGAGGAGGCGCCTGACATGAGCACAACGACCGCCACCGAGCCCGGAGTCGTCCTCGAACACCGCCTCACCGCGATGGACCGCTGCGACTCCTGCGGAGCCCAGGCCTACATCGCCGCGGAGGTGAACGGCAGCGAGCTGCTGTTCTGCGCCCACCACGGACGCAAGTACGAAGAGAAGCTGCGCGCCGTCGCCACGAAGTGGCACGACGAGACCGCGCGGCTCTCCGAAGCCCCCTGATCTCCGAAGCCCCCTGAACCGACACGTCCGGCGCCTCGCCGGTCATGAGACGAGAAGAGGCCCCCACCGCTCGGTGGGGGCCTCTTCCGTGCCCGGGTGTGGCAGCGGACTCAGAACCCGACGGCCGCCTGGTACACGGGAAGCAGGCCGGTGCGCACCCCCGACGCCGACGGCTTGGGCTGGAAGACGCTCGAGTTGTGGTTGCCCTCGATCACGACGGGGCCGGCGGGGGTCAGCGCGATGTCCCACCCCACGTACGGGGCCTCGGGAGTCCGGCGCGCGAGCGCGGCCGCGAGATCGAGCACGCGGTCGTACATCGGCACCTGGAACCCGACGATCGGCGTCCCCGTCGCAGGGTGCTCCCTGTAGACGTGGCTGTTCTTGTCGACGCCGGGATAGAGAGCCACTCCCTCGTCGTCGAGCATCGTGAACATGCCGCCGGAGGCGAAGTTGTCGATCACGTCGCCGTTGCCGATGCGCAGCACCGCAGCGAGCAGGTGCACCGCGTCGGTCTCCCTGTCGAGGAAGGTGATGAGCCTGACCGTGTTGACCGCGTCCGGGTACAGCGTCGACATCTCGGGGTGCTGGACGATGAACTCGTCGAGCACGGTCTGGCCTTTGGCGGTCACCTCGGCACGGAACGCTGCGGCATCCGTCGCCGCGGTCACCTCGTGGAGGTCGATGCCACCACCGCCGTGACCCTCGTTGGGCTTGGCGAGCACCTTCGCATGGCGACCGAGGAAGGCCGCGAGGGCGGCGTCGTCGACGTCTCGCAGGTCGATCGTCTCGCGACCCAGGAGGTCTGCGTACTCACGGGCGAAGCGTCGCTTGTCCTCGAGCTTCGCGCGCCCCTCGGCGGTGTTGTACATCTTCGTGATGCGGAAGGACTTCGGGTGCGTCATCCAGGTGGCGCGCTCGCGACCGTTCAAAAGCCGGATGTCCCACACCGCGTAATCGCGGAACGCCATGTCGTAGCGCACCGAGCACCACAGCATGTCGGCGATGATGATCGGCAGCGGGTCCTTCGAGATCTGCTGGACGGTGCGGGCGAACTCGACCAAGTTGCCCGGCCGGAGCTTGCGGGCGCGACGGATCAGGTACTGCAGGCGGACGCGGATGCGGCGCATGGCGGCTCCTCCGTGGTCGTGGCGAATCAGAAGCGCATCGCGGCGCGGTAGCGCGGGAGCAGGCCCTGCCGGATCCCGGACACCGACGGCTTCGACTGGAAGACGCCGGAGTTGTGGTTGCCCTCGATGACCACCGGGCCCTCGGGGGTGATGGCGATGTCCCAGCCGATGTAGGGGAATGCGGGAACACGGCGGGCGAGCCGGTCGACGAGGTCGAGCACCTCGTCGTAGAGCGGAACCGTGAAGCCGGTGATCGCGACGCCGGTGACCGGGTGCTCGGCGAACGGGTGGCCTTCTTCGTCGCTCGCGGGGTGCATGGCACGGCCGCGCTCGTCGAGCATCGTGTACATGCCGCCGTTGCTGAAGTTGTCGATGACCCCGCCGTTGCCGATCTTCAAGACGCCGGCCAGCACGTGGACCTCACCATCGGGGTCGAGGTACGACACCATCCGCAGCGAGTTGACGCTGTCGGGGTAGAGCCGCGCCATGTCGGGATGCTGGACGAGCACTTCTTCGACGAGCACCTGTCCGGCCGCGATCAGCTCCTCGCGCACGGCGGCGGGATCGGTGATCGATGCGGACTCGCGCAGCGAGATGCCGTTGCCGCCGACACCACCGGGGTTCTTGGCGATGATGCGCGGATGCCGAGCGGTGAACGCCGCGAAGGCCGCGGCATCCGTCACCCGGAGGTCGATCCACTCGCGGCCGAGCTCAGCGCCGAATCGCTGGGCGAATTCGAGCTTGTCGTCGAAGATCGCGCGCTGCGCGTTGTCGTTGAGCCGTCGCGACAGGTGGAACGACTTCGGGTCAGTCATATACGTCTTGCGCTCGCGCGGCTTCAGGATGCGGAAGTCCCACTCGGAGTAGTTCTCGAACGTGGTCTCGTACCGCACGGAGCACCAGATCATGTCGATGACGACCCACCACAGCGGAGCCTTCGTGAGGCGTGCCGACTGGCGGGCGAACTGGAGGACCCGTTCGCTGTCGAAATTGATGACGCGTCGCACGAAGAAGCGAGCGCGACGGTACAGCCGGTGCAGTGCGCCCACGCTCAGCCCTTCGACGGACGGATGATGCCCAGCGGCGTCGACTGATGACCCTGGCCGAGCGGGTTGTCGGAGAGGATGCGCACGAGGCGCTGCTCTCCCGCGCGGTCGAGGGTCGAGCCGAGGATGTTGCCGCCGATGTCGTTGATGTCGACGACCGCGACCTCGCTCACTCCCCCGAGCCGTGCCTTCAGCTTCGCCGCGACACCGGCCGGGTCCTTCGGACCGAGGACGACCGCTTTGTTGTACGGCGGGATGGTGTGGGGCGTGGGTCCGTCGATCGAGCGGGCCTTGTCGCCGGCGATGCGGTAGAAGTCACCGCGGCGTCCGAACAGCTTCGTGACGGCGGCGACCGCGGCGGCGAACAGGATGCGAGGGGTCCCGCACTCGCGCAGAGCCATCTCCATCGTCTCGGGCATGCCGAGACCGATGCCGTACGCCGTCTTCACGACGTATCGGGAGAGGAACCGGGCGAGCGGACGCGGGTGGATGTCCTCGACCAGGTACGAGCGGCCCTGCGTGATCGCGACGATCTTCTCCGTCACGAACAGCACGTCACCGGGCTGCAGCTGCGACGCGGCGTACTTCTCGACGATCTGCTCGATGTCCTCGCCGGGCATGACGACGTGCGTCCGGATCGGGATCCGGGCGTAGGTCGTGCCGTCGATCGCTCGCGTGAGCTCCTTGCCCTCGTTCGCGGCGCCGGTCATTCGAGGTAGTCCCGCAGCGACTGCGACCGCGACGGGTGGCGGAGCTTCGCCATCGTCTTGGACTCGATCTGGCGGATGCGCTCACGCGTCACACCGAACGTGTCACCGATCTGGTCGAGCGTCTTGGGCTGACCGTCGCCGAGACCGAAGCGCATGCGGATGACGCCCGCTTCGCGCTCGGACAGCGAGTCGAGGAGCGACTCGAGCTGGCGCTGCAGCATCGTGAAGCCCACCGCGTCGGCCGGGACGACGGCCTCGGTGTCCTCGATGAGGTCACCGAACTCGCTGTCGCCGTCCTCGCCGAGGGGCGTGTGGAGCGAGATGGGCTCGCGGCCGTACTTCTGAACCTCGATGACCTTCTCAGGCGTCATGTCCAGCTCGCGGCTGAGCTCTTCCGGCGTGGGCTCGCGACCCAGGTCCTGGAGCATCTGACGCTGCACGCGTGCCAGCTTGTTGATGACCTCGACCATGTGGACGGGGATGCGGATCGTGCGAGCCTGGTCAGCCATGGCGCGGGTGATCGCCTGGCGGATCCACCACGTCGCATAGGTCGAGAACTTGAAGCCCTTGGTGTAGTCGAACTTCTCGACCGCGCGGATCAGACCGAGGTTGCCCTCCTGGATGAGGTCCAGGAACTGCATGCCACGGCCGGTGTAGCGCTTGGCGAGCGAGACGACGAGGCGGAGGTTGGCTCCGAGCAGGTGGCTCTTCGCGCGCTGACCATCACGGGCGACCCACTGCAGGTCGAGACCCAGCTGCGCCGACTTCTCGGCGGCGGTCATGTGCGACAGCTTCTCCTCGGCGAACAGACCCGCCTCGATGCGCATCGCGAGCTCGACCTCTTCGGCCGCGTTCAGCAGGGGGACCTTGCCGATCTGCTTCAGGTAGTCCTTGACGGGGTCCGCCGTCGCGCCGGTGATCTGGGTCGAGTAGACCGGGACCTCGTCGTCATCGGCGGACGAGATGACGATCGCGCCGGTCGGGAGCGGCTCGGTGAAGGCAGGCTTGGCGCCCTCCTCCTCGTCGTCGTCCTTGTCCTTCTTCGCGTCGTCGCCGTCGGCGGCGTCGTCCGAGTCGACAGCCGTGTCGAGTTCGGTCTCGTCGACCTCATCCTCTTCGGGCTCGTCCTCGTCCTTGGCCTTCGCCTTGGTCGCGCGCGCCTTCGCCGGCGCAGCCTTCGCCGCCGTCTTCTTGGCAGGTGCCGCCTTCGCCGCAGCCGGCTTCTTGGCGGGAGCCTTCTTCGCGGGAGCCTTCACCGCGGTGTCCTTCTCCGCGTTCGCAGACGCCGTCGCCTCTTCGTCGGCCGCAGCGGCCGCCCGCGTGCGGGTTGTCTTCGTGCCTGAAGTCACGTCTCGCCTTTCACCGACGACACTCCGCCGGGGTTCGGACACTAGTAAGACCCTTGTCAAGTTCGGCACGCGTACTCATGAGCACACCTCGCCGTTGACAACGGGTCATTTCGTCCATCCTCTCATACGTCACGGACGCATGAAGGACATGCCTGTGTCAACACCCAGATCGCGGCGCGCATTCCCCCGGGCGCTCCCGGGCCGCACCGTGGGGCTCAGCCGAGACCGGGGCGACGGTCATCGTCGCCGGTGGGACGGTTCGCGAGGAATCGCTCGAGCTCGGCGGCCAGCTCATCCGCCGAGGGCAGGTCGCCGGTGTGGATGATCGGCTGCGCCTGCGTGGAACCGGCCATATAGGCGTCGTATCTGTTCTCGAGGTTGTGCAGCATGACGGTGAGCTCCTCGCTCGCTTCCACCTGCGTGTCGACCTTCTCCAGGTACTCGCGGTTCTCCTCGCGGAGCGTGTCACTGTCGAACACGAGTCCGGTCGCCACCGAGATGCTGTCCAGCGCGGCGATCGCGGCGGCCGGGAAATCCGTCTCAGCGAGGTAGTGGGGAATGAGGAGCACGAATCCCGCGACAGCGGCTCCGGTCTCCGTCAGGCGGTATTCGAGGAGATGCCCCGCCGTCGAAGGCACCTGGGTGTGCGGCTTCCATATCGAGTGCGCCTCCGTCAGCTCCTCACGGGTGCCGCTCACGGTGGTCCCGAGCGGGCGGGTGTGGGGCACCGGCATCGGGATCGCGTGCACCCACGTCACCGAGCGCACCTGGAGTCCTTCAGTGAGACCGACGACGGTGTCGACGAAGGCCTCCCACGCGAAGTCCGGCTCGTAGCCCGAGAGCAGCACGAACGGCTGACCGAGGGAATCGTGGACCAGGGAGAGCTCGAGCCGGGGCGGCTGGAAGTCCACGAGCCGATCACCGTCGAAGGTGATCAGCGGACGGCGGGCCCGGTAGTCGAAGAGCACGTCGGCGTTGAAGGAGACGACCGGCGCAGGGTCGTGCTCGGCACGGAGGTGGTCGACGAGGCGACTGACGGCCGAGCCTGCATCGGTGAACCCGGTGAGGGCGACCACCAGCGGGAGGCCGGCGGGCACGGGGGGTGCGGAGACGACACGCTCGTAGAGAGGTCCGGACAGCGGCATCCTCCCACTGTACGAGCCCCACGGGAGGGGGCGGCCCGTCCGCGGTCCCGCTCTCAGCGAACGATGCCTCGGCGCCTCTGTGAGAGCCCGTCCCTAGGATGGAGCGCATGCCGTTCCCCGAGCTTTCCGTCTCCCCCACCCCTGTCCGAGACCTGGAGGCCGACGCGATCGTCCTCGCTCTGCCGCCGCTCGCCGATGCCGGCGATCTGCTCACCGAGTGGCCCGGGCTCGAGGGTGCCCTCCGCGCCGCCGGCTTCACCGGAGCCGCCGGCAGCAGCGCGCGCGCCTACGCCCCCGAAGCCACCACCGTGCCGATCATCGCTGTCGGCATCGGCTCCTCCCCCGCCGCCGGCGCCGTCCGCGACGCTGTGGGAGCCGCCGTCCGCACCACCACCGGGTTCGCCCACCTCGCCGTCGCCGTCCCGACGGCAAACGAGCAGTGGCGCGCGGCCGCGGAGGGCGCTGCCCTGGGCGGCTACCGCTTCGCCGGCTACAAGACGACGGATGCCGCGAAGACGCGCGCTGACCGCGTCACCGTCCACTCTCCCGACGCAGACGCCGCCACGGCACTGGGCTCCGTGATCGCGACGGCGGAAGCGGTCGCCCTGGTCAAGGACCTCGTCAACGTCCCCGCCGAATGGCTCGGCCCCGCCGACCTCGCCGAGCGCGCCGCCGACGCCGTGGCCGAGCTGCCGATCGAGGTCGAGGTGCTCGATGAGCAGGCTCTCGCCGAGGGCGGCTACGGCGGCATCCTCGGCGTCGGTCAGGGGTCGGATCGTCCTCCGCGTCTGATCCGTCTTCGCTACGCGCCCGAGTCAGCGTCGCGTCGCGTCGCCATCGTCGGCAAGGGCATCACCTTCGACACCGGCGGGCTCTCGCTGAAGCCGCCGGCGTCCATGGTCGGCATGAAGTACGACATGTGCGGTGCCGCGACCGCGCTCGCCGTCGTCCGCGCCGCCGCGCAGATGGCGCTGCCGTTAGCGGTGGAGGCGTGGCTGTGCGTCGCCGACAACATGCCGTCGGGCCGCGCCACGCGCCCCGGCGACGTGCTCACGATGCTCGGCGGCACGACCGTCGAAGTCCTCAACACCGACGCGGAGGGACGGCTCGTGATGGCCGACGGCCTCGTCGCCGCGAGCCGCACCCAGCCCGACCTCCTCATCGATGTCGCCACGCTCACGGGCGCCGTCGTCGTCGCCCTCGGCCACCGCCACACGGGCGTCATGGGCGATGACACGGCGGTCGCCGACTACCTCGCCGCCGCGGCATCCGTCGACGAACTCGCCTGGCAGCTTCCTCTGCCCGCACACATGGAAGACGAGCTCGACTCGCCCATCGCCGACCTGCAGAACGCGAAGATCGGGGACCCTGCCGGCGGGACGATGTTCGCCGCACTGTTCCTGCAGCGCTTCGTCGGCCGCACCGGTGAAGGGGCGGACGCGCCGCGCATCCCGTGGGTGCACCTCGACATCGCCGGCAGCGGTACGACGAAGTCGCCCTTCGGCGCAACCGACAAGGGCCCCACCGGCGCTGCCGTCCGCTCGATCCTCGCGCTCCTGGAAGCGCAGTCGCGATGACGAGCGGGCGAGAGTTCGACGTCGTGGTGATCGGCGGCGGGAGTGGCGGCTACGCGGCCGCACTCCGTGCAGCCGAACTCGGCAAGACCGTCGCCCTCATCGAGAAGGACCTGCTCGGCGGCACCTGCCTGCATCGCGGCTGCATCCCGACGAAGGCCCTGCTGCACACGGCGGAGATCGCCGACCATGTCCGCGAGGCTGCGGCGGTGGGCGTTGATGCCGCACTGACAGGGATCGATCCCGCGCGCATGTCCGCCTACCGCGAAGGCATCGTCGCGAAGAAGTTCGCGGGGTTGAAGAGCCTCATCGCCGCGCGCGGCATCACCGTGGTCGCCGGCGAGGGACGACTCACCTCCGAACGGACGGTCACCGTCGGCGACGAGGTGTACCGCGGCGGCGATGTCGTGATCGCCACCGGCTCCCACACGCGAACGATCCCGGGTATCGAGGTCGGCGGACGGGTGCTCACCAGCGAGAGCGCGATCGCACTGGACCGCATCCCCACCTCCGCGGTCATCCTCGGCGGCGGCGTGATCGGCGTCGAGTTCGCGAGCGTCTGGCGTTCGTTCGGGGCCGAGGTCACGATCGTCGAGGCCCTCGACCACCTGCTCCCCGCGGAGGACGTCTCCTCCAGCAAGGCGCTCGAGCGGGCGTACCGACGCCGCGGCATCCACTCCCGTCTCGGGATGCGCTGCGAAGGCGTGTCGCAGACGGATGCCGATGTCACGGTGTCGCTCTCGGACGGATCGACCATCGTGGCCGACGTCGTCCTGGTCGCCGTCGGCCGGGCGCCCTCCACTTCGGGGCTCGGACTCGAAGAGGCGGGGGTCGAGCTCGACCGCGGCTTCGTGCGGGTCGACGACCGCCTGCAGACGACCGCAGGGCGCGTGTGGGCCGTCGGCGACATCGTGCCCGGGCTCCAACTCGCGCACCGCGGCTTCCAGCAGGGCATCTTCGTCGCGGAGCAGATCGCCGGACTGTCACCGGTACCCGTCCCCGAGTCGACGATTCCCCGTGTCGCCTACTCGCATCCGGAGGTCGCCTCCGTCGGCCTCACCGAGGCGCAGGCCCGCGAGATCCACGGCGACGTCGTCCGCACCGTCGAGTACAACCTCGCCGGCAACGGGAAGAGTGAGATCCTCGGCACCGGCGGGATCGCCAAGGTCGTTCGCACCGAAGGAGGCCCGATCCTCGGAGTCCACCTGGTGGGCGACCGCGTCGGCGAACTCATCACCGAGGGGCAGCTCGCCGTGGGCTGGGAGGCCCACCCCGAGGACCTCGCCCCCTTCATCCACGCCCACCCCACGCAGAGTGAGGCTCTGGGCGAGGCATTCCTCGCGCTCGCGGGGAAGCCGCTTCACACCATCTGACCGACACTAAGCTAGACAGCACATCGCACTTTCTTGAAGGAGACACAGTCATGAGCACATCCGTGGTCCTCCCCGCGCTCGGAGAGAGCGTCACCGAGGGAACGGTCACCCGCTGGCTCAAGAAGGTCGGTGACACGATCCAGGCCGACGAAGGGCTGCTCGAGATCTCGACTGACAAGGTCGACACCGAGATCCCCTCGCCCGTCAGCGGCGTCATCGAGGAGATCCTGGTCGACGAGGACGAGACGGTTGAGGTCGGCGCCGTCCTGGCCAAGATCGGTGACGGCTCCGCCGCACCCGCCGAGCAGGCACCCGCAGAGGAAGCTCCCGCTGCCGAGTCCGCCCCCGCCGAGCAGCCCGCTCAGGAGGCTCCGGCTGAGCAGGCTCCGGCTGAGCAGGCCGCGCCCGCCGCCGAGGAAGCCCCCGCCGCCCCGGCCGCCGGTGGCGACGCGAAGGACATCGTCCTCCCCGAACTGGGTGAGAGCGTCACCGAGGGCACCGTCACCCGCTGGCTGAAGCAGGTCGGCGACGAGGTCGCCGTCGACGAGCCCCTCCTGGAGATCTCCACCGACAAGGTCGACACCGAGATCCCCTCCCCGATCGCCGGCACGCTGAGCGAGATCCTCGTCCAGGAGGACGAGACCGTCGAGGTCGGCGCCGTCCTGGCCCGCGTCGGTTCTGGTGCTGCCGCACCGGCCGCTCAGGAGGCCCCCGCCGAGGAAGCCCCTAAGGAGGAGGCTCCGAAGCAGGAGGTCCCCAAGGAGGAAGCCCCGAAGCAGGAGGCTCCCGCACAGGAGGCTCCCGCACAGGAAGCCCCGAAGCAGGAAGCCCCGAAGCAGGAAGCCCCGAAGCAGGAGGCTCCCGCTCCTGCCGCCGAGAAGGCTGAGGCCGCTCCGGCCGCTGCCGACGACGACGCGATGACGTACGTCACTCCGCTCGTCCGGAAGCTCGCGCAGCAGCATGGCGTCGACCTGAGCACCGTCACCGGCAGCGGTGTCGGCGGACGCATCCGCAAGGAGGACGTCCTGAAGGCCGCCGAGGCGCCGAAGGCCGAGGCCGAGGCATCCGCTCCGGCCGCTGCGGCCCCGGCGCCGGTCGAGGTCTCGCCGCTGCGCGGCACGACCCAGCCGATGTCGCGTCTGCGCAAGGTTCTCGCGAGCCGCGCGGTCGAGTCGATGCAGCAGACGGCTCAGCTGACCACGGTCGTCGAGGTCGACGTCACCAAGCTCGCGAACTACCGCGACAAGGTGAAGGCGTCGTTCCTGGAGAAGACCGGCGACAAGCTGTCGTTCCTGCCGTTCTTCGCCCTCGCGGCGTCGGAGGCGCTCAAGGCGTACCCGATCATCAACGCGACGGTGGACGGCGACCAGATCGTCTACCCGGCGTCGGAGCACCTGTCGATCGCCGTCGACACCGAGCGTGGCCTGCTGACCCCCGTCCTCCGTGACGCAGGTGACAAGAACATCGCTCAGATCGCGCACGAGATCGCCGATCTCGCCGACCGCACCCGCAACAACAAGCTGAAGCCCGACGAGCTCGCCGGCGGCACGTTCACGCTGACCAACACCGGTTCGCGTGGCGCGCTGTTCGACACCCCCGTCGTGTTCCTGCCGCAGTCGGCGATCCTCGGAACCGGCGTCGTCGTCAAGCGCCCCGGCATCGTGTCGGTCGACGGGAAGGATGCCATCAGCGTCCGCTCCTACGTCTACCTCGCCCTGTCGTACGACCACCGTGTCATCGACGGCGCCGACGCCGCCCGCTTCCTGAGCGCCGTCAAGGCCCGCCTGGAAGCCGCAGAGTTCGAGGGCCAGCTGGGAGCCTGATTTCCCACAGCGTCATGGCTGGTCCGCGAGGTCGTACACCTCGCGGACCAGCCATTCGCTTTTCGCGCGGACGATCACGACGATCTGGGTCCGCGCGCCGGAAGTGATCCGAAGGGCCGCGGCGCCGCCGTATTCGTCGACGATTTCCACGGGGTGATCCCCCGCCTCGGCGATCGGCTGCATCCGCTCCGGCTTCTCCCAGTGTCCCGCTCGGCACGCGTCATCGGCGCAGGCGGCGAGGGCGGCGACGAGGGTGCGGCCGGAAGCGAGGGGGTCCTCAGGATCCGGTGCCTCGGATGACCCGCGCTCCGCGGGCTGCGCATCGCTCGAATGCTGCGCGGAGGGCTCACCGGAACGAGAGCCCTCCGTCGTCGACCCGGGCGCGGTCGACTCGGCAGGAGTCGACTGCGCGGACGTCGTCTCGGCAGGGGTGTCCGACACGACACCGTTCCCCGAGCCGCGGGACCCGGCGGCGGTCGATTGCTCTGCTCCGGCGGGCCACAGCGCACCGACGGTGACGACCAACGCCGCGGCGACCAGGGCGACCGCGACCGGTCGGCCGCGACGACGCGTTGACACGGGCGAGATCACACGGTCGGCGCGGCTCGCAGACCGGACCGCGCGGGGCCTCTGCGGCGGCCGCGTGCGGCGCAGACGCGGGCGACGCGGATGCGGGCGGGCACGACGTTCACGCCGGGCAGGCCGCCTGGCGCGGACCGCGGAGAGCGATGCCGCCGCCCCGCGCAGTCGTTCGGCGAACACCTCGTCCACGAACCGGGCGACGAGGTCGAACAGGGGCGCCCCCGGGTGCCGATTCTCCGCGATCGCGGCCTCCCGCGACCGTCCCGTGGCCGCAGGTTGCACCTGGGCGGAGGTCGCCTCCAGGTCCAGCGGGCCGGGCGTCGCGGACGCGAAGAATGCGGCCTCGAGGTCCTCGCGCTCCCTGCGGAGACGTCGCGGATCGCCGACCACGTCCACCGCACGGCGGATGAGCTCGCTCCAGCTCTCGCCATCGTGACCGACGCCGCCGCCGTCATCGCCGCCGTCATCGTCGCCGTCGAGCGCGGCCAGCGTGGCCGCCGCGTCTTCGCGCCAGGGCGAGCAGCCTGTCAACGCGAGGACGGGCTTGCCTTCGGCGGTCACCCACCACTGCCCGTCGGGGGCGTCGAGGGCGTCCGCTTCCGCGGCCCCTCGGAGAATGCTCACGGCGACGGTGACCGCCGCGCCCCGGTCGGCGGCTCCGCCTCGGCCGATGAGCTGGTCGAGCCGCGAGATGCAGTGCGGCAGGATGACGCAGTCGCCCTCGTCGGTCCGGGCGGCGTCGAGGGCGACGAGGAGGTGCTCGGCACTGACGGCACGCCACGCGGGCGACGCGCCGAACTGCGCGGCATCCGTCCACAGAGTCGGCGGATCGCCTGCGCGCACAGTCCCCGAGAACGGTGCGTCGGCGATCGAGAGCGCGCGCAGCGCCGGCGGGACGTGCAGGGCCATCGGGTTCATGCGACCAGGATGACCCGCCCCCGCTCCGCCCCGTACCCTCGGTTCGGCACGGTGGACAGCGCGCGCGAGTGTGCGCGTGTGGAGGAGTCGGTGTACACCGGCGCGGGGACGGCGAAGGTAGGCTGAAGGGTATGGCATCGCGCAGTACCGCACCCGAGAAGCGGCCCGGCTTCTTCTCGCAGATCCGCTCCCTGTACACGTTCACCAAGAGCGAGTTCCGCTGGCTCCCGTTCGGGCTCATCGGCGCTCTCCTGATCGGTGTCGGCCTCGGCGTGCTCATCGGATTCCTCATCCCGCCGGTGCAGATCTGGAGCATCATCCTGTGGGGCGTCAGCGGCCTGCTGTTCGGCCTGCTCTTCGCGATGATCCTGCTGACGCGCCTGTCGACGCGCGTCATGTACAAGAAGCTCGACGGCATGCCCGGCGCCGTCGGGCACGTCCTGTCCACTGGCCTCGGCCGCCGCTGGGTCACCTCTGACATGCCCGTCGGCGTGAACCCGCGCACCCAGGACGCGGTCTACCGCGCCGTCGGTCGCGGCGGTGTCGTCATCGTCGGTGAAGGCTCGCGCGGTCGCCTCAAGCGTCTGGTCGAAGACGAGCGCAAGAAGGTCGCGCGTGTCGCCTCCGGCGTGAACGTCGAGGTCTTCTACGTCGGTCATGAAGAAGGCGACGTCCCCATCGCGCGCCTCGCGAAGACCATCAAGGCGCTGCCCAAGACCGTCGACCGCGCCACCCTGGCGGCCGTCGTCAAGCGCATCGACTCGGTCTCCAAGTCGGTGACCTCGCTCCCGATCCCCAAGGGCATCGACCCGATGCGCGCCCGGGCCCAGCGTCCGCGCTGAACCCCGCACAGCCAACGAAGAAGGACCCAGCCGAATCGGCTGGGTCCTTCTTGATTGAGGGTCAGGCCCGGATGAGGACCGTGCCGACGATCTTGTCGTGGATGCCGCGCTGATCGGCATCCCAGATGACCGCGGGGATCACGAGGAGAACGAGCGCGGTGCGGACGATCGGCCGCCACAGTCCCACCCACCCACCGGTCTGCAGCTCCAGGCGCATCCCGAGGATGCGATGCCCAGGGCTTCCGCCGACAGTGGGTATGAAGAGGATCTGCAGCGCGGCGAACACCATCATCGGCGCGAACAGACGCCAGCCCGCCTCTTCGGGCAGGGCGAACTGGTCGTAGCCGAGGAACGCCGTGGCGATCAGGGTCGATGCGGCATAGTCGATGAACAGCGCACCGATGCGGCGGCCCGGCCGGGCGATGCTGCCCTTGCCGGCCTCGGGGCGGCCCAGGCGCTCGCCGGGATAGTCGGAAGCGGGTGTGGACACGACATCCAGCCTAATCGCGCTCGCGTAACACGCCCGAAACACCGGGGATACTGCCGAGCAACTGGCTCGGGATAGGTTCGAGGAGCGCCTGATCCGACAGGCGACACCAACGCACCGATCTTGGAGACTCCATGTTCAAAGATTCATCCGAGGTGCTCGCGTTCATCAAGGACGAGGACGTCAAGTTCCTCGACATCCGGTTCACGGACCTTCCTGGTGTGCAGCAGCACTTCAACATCCCGGCCTCGACCGTCGACGAGGAGTTCTTCACGGTCGGCCAGCTCTTCGACGGCTCGTCGATCCGCGGCTTCGCGAACATCCACGAGTCGGACATGCAGCTGATCCCGGATGTGACGACCGGGTACATCGACCCGTTCCGCGAGGCCAAGACGCTCGTCATGGTCTTCGACATCTACAACCCGCGCACGGGAGAGATCTACGCGAAGGACCCCCGCCAGGTCGCCAAGAAGGCCGAGAAGTACCTCGCATCCACGGGCATCGCCGACACCGCCTTCTTCGCGCCAGAGGCCGAGTTCTACATCTTCGACGACGTCCGCTACGACGTGAAGCAGAACCAGAGCTTCTACTTCGTCGACTCCGAGGAAGGCGCGTGGAACACCGGGCGCGTAGAGGAGGGCGGCAACCTCGCCAACAAGACCCCGTACAAGGGCGGCTACTTCCCCGTCTCCCCCGTCGACAAGCAGGCGGATCTGCGTGACGACATCTCCCTCAAGCTCATCGAGGCGGGTCTGCACCTCGAGCGCGCCCACCACGAGGTCGGCACCGGCGGCCAGGCGGAGATCAACTACCGCTTCGACACGATGGTCCACGCCGCGGACGACATCCTGAAGTTCAAGTACATCGTCAAGAACACGGCGGAAGAGTGGGGCAAGGTCGCGACCTTCATGCCCAAGCCGCTGTTCGGCGACAACGGCTCGGGCATGCACACGCACCAGTCGCTGTGGAACGGCGGCGAGCCGCTGTTCTACGACGAGAAGGGCTACGGCGGTCTCAGCGACATCGCGCGCTGGTACATCGGCGGCATCCTGGCGCACGCGCCCGCCGTCCTGGCCTTCACCAACCCGACCCTCAACAGCTACCACCGTCTGGTGAAGGGCTTCGAGGCTCCGGTCAACCTGGTCTACTCGGCCGGCAACCGCTCCGCAGCCATCCGCATCCCGATCACGGGCTCCAACCCGAAGGCCAAGCGCATCGAGTTCCGCGCGCCCGACGCCTCCGGCAACCCGTACCTCGCGTTCGCTGCGCAGCTGATGGCCGGCATCGACGGCATCATCAACCGCATCGAGCCGCACGAGCCGATCGACAAAGACCTCTACGAGCTTCCGCCCGAGGAGGCCAAGAGCATCCCGCAGGTGCCCAACAGCCTGCTGGACTCGCTCGAGGCTCTGCGCGCCGACCACGAGTTCCTCACGCGCGGCAACGTGTTCACCGAGGAGCTCATCGAGACCTGGATCGACTACAAGATCGAGAACGAGATCCAGCCGCTGGCCCAGCGCCCGCACCCGTTCGAGTTCGAGCTGTACTTCGGGGTCTGATCCGTCAGACACCGCGAAGAGCCCGCCAGGTCCGCCTGGCGGGCTCTTCCGCGTCCTGCCCGGTCTACGTGGATGCCACCACGCGGCCGCCGTGGAGCTCGATGACACGGTCGGCGCGCTGGACGAGCAGCGGATCATGCGTCGACACGACCGCGGCGAGACCCCGCTCACGGACCAGCGACCCGATGAGATCCATCACCGCGGTCGCCGTCCGCGAATCGAGCTGCCCGGTCGGCTCGTCGGCGATCAGCACAGCCGGGTCGCCGGCAACGGCACGCGCGATGCCGACGCGCTGCTGCTGCCCGCCCGAGAGCTCGGACGGTCGTTGCTGCGCGTGATCGGACAGACCGACCAGGCGCAAAGCCCCGGCGACACGGGCGTCGCGCTCCTCCGCGGCGACGCCGCGGATGCGAAGCGGGAGCTCCACGTTCTCCGCAGCCGACAGAACCGGAATCAGCCCGAAGGACTGGAACACGAAGCCAAGACGCTCCCGCCGCAGCGCGGCGAGGTCGTCCTCGCCGAGCGAGGTGGCATCCACCTCACCGAAGCGCACGCGACCGGCGTCGGGACGATCGAGACCGCCGAGCATGTTGAGAAGCGTCGTCTTCCCCGCCCCCGACGGTCCGCGCACGACCACCAGCTCCCCCGGCGACACCGCGATGTCGACGTCGATGCAGGCATGCACGTCGCCGGCAGCTGAGGTGAAGGTCCGGCTCAATCCCTCGCCGTGCAGCGCATACGTCATGTCGGCTCCCCTTCCGATCGGGGCACGAGGTCGCCGTCGACACCCGGCCACACCCCGACGTGGTCGGGTTCGAGCGCCAGCCTCACGCGATCGCGGAGGTCGAGCGCCGCGACGAAATCGTCGGGGAGCTGAAGGCGGCCGACCCGGTCGAGGACCGCATACTCCTCCGCTACGTGCTCTTCTGCGCCGTGCTCGTCCACCCGCATCCGGCGCAGCACCTCCGTCGACGTGCGTCCGTCTCTGATCTGGACCGTCCGGGCCACGTGCTCGGAAACGGTGGGATCGTGGGTGACGATGAGCGTGGTGACTCCGAGCTCGCGGTTCACCGCACGCATCGCTTCGAGAACCTGGACGCTCGTGTCGTCATCGAGCTCACCCGTCGGTTCGTCGGCGAGGAGAACGCGAGGCGCGTTGGCGATGCCGACGGCGATGCTCACGCGCTGCTGCTCGCCGCCGGACATCTCGGCGGGGGCACGGTCGGCGCAGTGGGAGACCTCCAGGAGGTCGAGCAGCTCCGCCACGCGCTGCTTTCGCGAGCCCGACATCCTCGCCGACCCGATGGCGAGGGCCGCAGCGATGTTCTCGGACGCCGTCAGGTAGGGCAGGAGGTTGCGTGAGGTCTGCTGCCAGACGAAGCCGACGCTGTGCCGACGGAACGAGACCCGCTCCTTCTCCTTCATGGTGAGGAGATCATGGCCCGCCACGCTCGCGACACCCGCCGTCGGCTGATCGAGACTGGAGAGGATCGAGAGCAGCGTCGACTTGCCCGATCCGGACGCACCGACGACAGCGACGAGCTCGCCGCGGTCCACCCGCAGGTTGAGTCCCTGCAGCGCCTGCACCTCGATCCCGGGTCCGGTGCGCGAGGGCACCTTGAAGATGCGCACGAGGTCGGCGCAGAGGATGTCCGGCAGGTCACTCCGGGGTGGCGCCTCGACCCGCCGAGGCCGGGTGCGGGGCCGCAGCCCACCGGGATCAGTCATCTGTTCATCCTTCCTCGACGGTGCGGAGCGCGCTCTCCGTCGGTGTGCGACGCGATGCCGCGAGCGCGATCGCCGTGAGTGCCGCCGCGCTCACGAGGAATCCGCCGACGCACAGCAGCAGGATTCCCGCATCCGCCGTGTATGCCGGTGCGACGGTGGACCCGGTGAAGGGTCGCAGGTCGACGGCGGCCATGACCACGAGCGGGATGAGCGCACCGAAGGCCGCCCCCGCCACGAGCGCGGCGGTGGCGGGCGGGCCGACCTCCCACACGACGAGGTCGCGTGCGACCCGACGTGGTGCGCCGAGCGTGCGCAGCAGCGCTACGACGCGTCGCCGCGGGCCCGAACCGAGCACGAGCGTCATGGCGATCGCGAAAGAGGCCAGGAGCGCCGCGACCGCTGTCGCCACCGTCAGCGCGGTCCGCACGCCCTGAACCGCGGGTCCGGATCGGGTCTCCGCGTCGACCTGGGCGACCGATTCGATGCGCGCGGCGGGGCTGACGACACCGCGGACGGCGTCGGAGACTTCAGCGGGGGAAGCTCCGACGTCGAGCCCCACAAGCACGGTCCGATCGGAGGGATCCTTGCCGAGGACCTCTTCTGCCACTCCCGCGTCGATCGCCACCCAGTTCTCGCGGGACCCGGTCGGCGATGGCCCACGCGTCACGCCGACGACCTCTACGGGTGTGGTGTCGACGCGCACGACATCGGCGTCGCCGATCGCGTCCGCCACCGGGCCGGAGGCGATGATGGGCACCGCATCCGTCGACGGGAGATCCAGCGCGACGCCGGGCGGAAGGAGGCCCGGCCCGTCACCCTGCACCTCCCGCACCGCGTCGGACTCGATGACGAACACGGCCGTGGCGATGTCGACCCCGTCCATCTCCAGACGCGCCGTCTCCGCGCCGGAGATGCCGGCGACACCGGAGACTCCGGCGACGGCACGCAGGTGGTCGAGCTGTGCCGCGGTGAACAGCGGTCCGGTGATGCGCACATCCGATCCGACCCGCGCACGCGAGGCCTCTTCGCCGCCGGCGTCGAGGACGGAGAGGAGGATGCCGCTGGAGACCGCGACCGACACCCCGACGACGAGCGCGAGGACCGGAGTCGCGCCGATCGTCGGTTCGCGGAGGGCGCGCGCTGCGCCGAGGAAACCGCTGACCTCGCTGCTGCGACGTGCACGCACCAGGAGGCCCCGCAGCGGCAGCGGATAGAGACGCAGGGTGAGGACGCATGCCGCGAGCGCCAGGAGGAGGGGCACGGCGGCAAGCAGCAGGTCGACCCCGTCGGTGTAGCCCCGTACGGCGAGGAGGACGAGGGAGATGGCCGCGAGAGCGATCACCGTCCCCTTGAGGAGGAGTCGTGAGCGGGACCCGCGGGTGCCGAGGTCCGCCCTCGCGGCGCGCTCGGCTGCTGCCGGAGCGAGCGCGGCGAGGATGCCGACGGGGGCGAGTCCCACCGCCGCTGCCGGGAGGAACGCGACCAGGGGCGTCGCGGGTCCCCCCGTGACAAGACCGACGGCTGCGGTCACGGCGATCGTTGCGGCTGCGGGCAGCACGGCCCACACAATGCCCTCGGTGACGAGCAGTCCGCGCAACTGCGCGTGGGACGCCCCGCGCGCAGACAGCAGCCGCAGGGCGGGGCGACGCGCCTCGAGCACGATGCGGCAGGCCAGGACGAGGACCGCGATCGACACCCCGGCGGGACCGGCGACGAGCATCGCGATCACGCCCAGCGTCGAACGCTGCTGTCCGAGCGCCTGTTCGATCTCGGCGGTCATCGCCGCCTCGAATCGCACGCCGAGGATGCCGGGACCGTCGGCGCTCTGCCCGAACACCTGGCCGACGGAGGTGAGCCCTCGCAGCGCCGCGACCGCGGCCTCCGCGTCGATGCCACTCGCATCGACGGGGAACCATGCGTCCGTTCGGGACGCCACCGTGTCGAAGCCCGCAAGATCCGCCAGCGCGGCGGGGTTCGCGAAGCCGGTCGCGGTGACCTCCCGCGGCGCGTTGCCGTCGTCGAAGACGTGGGGCTCGAGGATCGAGGGCGCGTGCACCCAGAACTCGCCGTCCGGGTCTCTCGGGACGAAGATCGCGACGAGTGTGATCTCGACGTCGCCATCGACGGTCTCCGTGACGCGGGTCTCCCCCACCGTCCACTCCATCTGTGTCGCCGTCGACTCGGAGAGCGCGATCTCCCACCTGCCGCCCGGGGACGGACGTAGGGGAAGCCGCCCATCGACGAGGTCGATCTCGTCCTCGTAGCCGGGCGAGAAGGCGAATGAGATCAGCCTCGTCCGCGGGTCGACGCTGAGCGGCATGTCTTGCACCCGAGCGACCGCCCGCACGGGCGAGAGCAGCGAGGGCAAGGGCTCCGCCGCTGTGGAGCGGACCTGCTCACCGGCCGCGAGGAATCTCGCCCAGACCTCCTCGGCGGTGGCATCCGGCTCCGACGAGCCGACCTGCGGGATGCCCAACGTGGTGGATGTCACATCGCGCACGGTCGCTGACAGACCGTCCACCCGGTCTCGCACTGTCGCGTCAGCGAGCTGGATCAGCGCGACGGGCGCGAGGCCCGCGAGGAGGGACAGCACCAGGGTCAGCAGGGCGAGCGCCGCGCCACCGGCGGCGCGAGCCTGGAGGTGCCGGCGGATCAGCGCGGCCGTCGACCACCGCGCGCTCATCGTGCGTCCTCCCCGACCATCGCGTGTCGTGCGCGGCGCGCGGCGCCTCCCGCCGCGGCCCCGACGACGACGATCAGACCGATCACGAGAGCCGCCCCTGCCGCGGCCAGGCCGCCGCCCTCGAAGGCGACCACTCCGCTGACGGCGCCCAGGCCCGGCGTCGTCGCCTGGATGAGCGGCGGCACGATGAGAGCCGACCCGACTGCCCCGGCAACCGCGCCGAGGGCAACGGCGAGGAGGAGGACGACCGTGAGCTCCGTCGCGCGCATCCGCGCCTGCTGACGCGCGGTCACCCCCAGCGCTCGAAGGATCCCCAGGTCGGGATGCCGCGCGTGTGCGAGAGTCCGAGAGATCGCCAGAGCGCCGATGACGGCCAGAACCACCGTCCCCGCCACGGCAACCCACCACGCCCCGGTCAACGCGCCCACGATCGCGGTGCCCGGTCCTGGCTGAGCGGTTCGGACCGCCCTGTCGCCGAGCGCGGCGCTGACCGCCCCGGCTGCCCCCGGCGCGGCGTCCAGCCAGACGGAATTCGGCGGGACGACCGAGGTGCCGCGCTGGAGTTGCGAGACCAGGAGCGATTCGAGCGGTGCGAAGACGGCGAGATCTGTCGACGAACCGGGGATCGCGGAGAGGATCCGATCGACGACGGCGTCGACGCGTCGACCGCTCCCCTCGTAACGGAGAGAGAAAGTGTCGCCCGTGACGAGGCCGAGTCGTTCCGCGAAGGCAGACGTGACGCCGACGGGCAGCGCCGACGACGCGTCGCCGGCAGCGGCCCAGAGCAGCGACTGCGGACCCCCCGCCACCACTGACGTCTCGCCAGGAGTCGACACGGTGTCGCCGCCGACGGCGACGAGTTCGCTGACGGACACGGTGGCCTCTCGCGTCCCGACCCCCGGTCCCGTGCCGGCGACCAGGGCGAGAACACGCCAGGGCGCTGCGCCCGGCGGGAGCGCCGCCTCGGCGTTGAGGCGCACACCGCCCGGAACGGGCTCGGGATCGCCGAACCGCAGAGCGATGGTCGCGGGGACGCCGCCGGCGTCGATGACGATCGCAGACAGTCTCACTGCGGGAAGTGCAACGCCCTGCACCGGCGCCCGGCCCTGGACGTCGATGCCACCTCTCACGTGAGCCTCGTCTTGCACCGTGGGGGGACCCGTCACCAGAGCCTCGACGCGGATCCCGGAGGCGCCGTCGCCGAGACCGGGAGCCGCTCCCGGTGTGCTCATCGCCTCGAGGGACGCACTCGCCGATCCGTCGACCATGACACCCGGCACCGCTGCGGGGAGCGCGATGAGCTCCGCGGACGATGACCCCACCTCGACCGGCTGGATGAGCGCGCCCGCCGCGGCCCGGACTCCGGGAACACCGCGGGCGATCTGCACGAGCTCGGTAGAGGCGGATTGCGGCGCCAGATCGACGCGGACGGGAGCCCCCGCACGCACCGCCGCGGCCGTCGTCGCCTCCGCACGCCACGTGGCGCCGTACGCCGAAGCGAACACGACGCTGCCGGCCGCCAACGAGACGAGAACCACAGCCGCCCCGAAGACCGGCAGCCGACGCGAGACCTGCCGGGCCGGCAGCACCCAGCCGAGACCACGCCGACGACCGCGCGGCGCAGCCCACGCCACCACGACGGCACCGAAGGCTGCCAGCGCGACCACCGCGGCCGCCGCAAGGATCACGGCGGGTGCGATCGCGACCACCGGGTCGGCGCGCCCGGGCTCTGCCTGCGGCAGCTGCCAGATGACGAGGATGGACGACAGGACGATGACGACGACGCCGAGGAGGGAGCCGACGGTGCGGGCCCGCGCGGTGCTCGTCCGACCGCCCCCGCCGACGGCGACGACGTACACGCCTACCAGAACGACGGCGGCGGGGAGGAGAGCGAACCCCACCGCGGCCAGGGAATCGAGGGGAACGCCCGTCGCGAGGGACACCCCGAGCCCGAGGAGGAGCCCGACGCCGACGCCGACCGTGACGAGGACGGCGCCCTCGGCGAGATCGACGCTCCTCGCCTGGAAGCGGGACAGCCCGCGCGCACGGAGCGTGGCGTCCTCGCGTTCGCGCGCGATCGAGACCAGACGCGCGACCTGGGCCAACGCGGCCGCGCCCACCAGCACCACGACGACGACGAGTGCGGGCGCGGCGGCAACCAGTCCGGCGACGCCCACGGCGCTCTCATCCGCGTGGACCGCGGGATCGACACCGGCAGGCGGCAACGGGACGACGGCCGCACGCTGGAGCCACGTCACGGTCACGACGATCGTGGCCACCGCCACGGCCGCCGTCAGCGACGACAGCAGGAGGAGAGGCCGCTGGGCCCTGGCCCTCGCGCGCGCGAGTCGCAGCAGACCACGCACACGGAGGTCGGACATCGGATCGGCCCTCCGCGGCTGTCAGCGTGACGTGGTCTCTGCCAACCTAACCGACGGCAATCGACCCGCACCGCTACACCACAGACGGGCCGCAGGCGCGACGCGTCTCGCGGTCAGTGCGCGTGGGTGGTGTGCTGGGGGATGCCGCGTCGGGGCCGTCGTGACCGTGACCGCGCAGGCGTCCGATCAGCAGGATGACGCCGACGATGATGAGGCCGACGACGAAGCCTGCGATCGCCGAGACGACGGTCTCCCCGATCCAGACGATCACCCCGCCCAGGTCATGCAGGAGGTGCTCCACCCCGTGGAGAAGATCGGTCGTGATCGTCAGACCGACCTCGCCGAGGTTCTCGAGCAGGAGGTGACCCCCGACCCAGAGCATGGCGACCGTGCCGATGATGCTGATCGCTCGGAAGACCGCCGGCATGGAGAGGACGATGCGCGCGCCGTTGTGGCGGACGCGACGCACCGGGCTCTTCGCCATCCGCAACCCGATGTCGTCGATCTTGACCAGCAGGGCGACCGCCCCGTAGACGATGCCGGTCATGAGCAGAGCGATGACCGCCAGGATCGCCAGCGTCTGCCAGATATCCATGCCCTCTTCGAGGTTGGACAGCGAGATGAGCATGATCTCGCTGGAGAGGATGAGGTCTGTGCGGATCGCGCCGAACACCAGCTTCTTCTCGTCGCGGGCGCCCTCGTCCTTGTGACCGTGCGAGAAGCCGAACCACTCCAGCACCTTCTCGGCCCCCTCGTAGCACAGGAAGGCGCCTCCGATGATGAGGAGGTACGGCAGGACATCCGGGGCGAACTCCGTCAGGAGCAGCGCGATCGGGATGATGATGAGGAACTTGTTGGCGATCGAGCCCAGGGCGATCTTGCCGACCACGGGGAGTTCGCGTGCGGGCGTGATGCCCTGCACGTACTGCGGCGTCACAGCGGCGTCGTCGATCACGACACCGGCGGACTTCGCCGACGCTTTGAGCGCAGCGCTCAGGATGTCGTCGACGACGGCGAGCAGACCAACGGACATTCGACTCCTCCGGGACGGTGACGCGCTTCGCGCCGCGGATCAACAGTAGGCCACGTCACCCGTAGAACAGCGACTCGAACGCCCGCCGCGCTCGCCGGGCGGTCCGCAGCCAGTCCTCCTCGACCTGTGTGGCCGAGCGGGGCGCATACTCCAGCAGACGGCCGATACCGTCGAGCTTCCCCCGGTCGGTGGGCAGCACGTCACTCGTGTGACCCGACAGGAGGGTGTTCGCCGAGCGGAGTCTGCTCGCCAGCCACCACGCCTCCGAGAGTCGCTGAGCCGCGGCATCCTGCACCAGACCCGCCCCACGGGCGGCCTCGAGGGCGGCCGTCGTGGAGGTCGTGCGCAGGCCCTCGACGTCGGCGGCGTACTGGAGCTGCCACAGCTGCACGAGCCATTCGACGTCGCTCAATCCACCCGGACCCAGCTTGAGGTGGCGGGAGCGGTCGACCCCCTGCGGCAGACGCTCGTTCTCGACGCGCGCCTTGATGCGTTTGATCTCGCGGAGCCCCTGCTCGTCCGGATCGATCGGATAGCGCACCTCGTCGGCGAGGGCCATGAACTTCGCGATCAGCTTCACGCTGCCGGCGACGCCCCGCGCCCGCAGGAGAGCCTGCGCCTCCCACGACAGCGACCATCTCCGGTAGTACTCGGCGTAGGCGTCGAGCGATCGCGCGAGCGGGCCGTTGCGCCCTTCCGGGCGGAGACCCGCATCGAGCTCGAACGGAGCGCGGTGGTCTTCGGAGTGTGTGCGCAGCGCGTGCACGATCTTGACCGACAGCTGCTGCGCACGCTGCGGGTCGACACCGTTCGGGTCGTACACGTACATGACGTCGGCGTCCGAACCGAAGCCGAGTTCTGCGCCGCCGAACCGGCCCATCGCGATGACGGCGAAGTCCATCGCATCGTCCTCGGGCGGGACGACCTCGCGCCAGACCGCGCGCAGCGTCGCCTGGATCGTCACCTCGCTGATGGAGGTGAGCCCGACCGCGAGTTCGGCGATCGTGATCTCTCCGAGGAGGGCGCCAAGCGCGAGGCGCAGGAGTTCTCGTCGCCGGAGCGCCCGGACCGACCGCATCGCGTCGGAGATCTGCTCGTGACGCGCCTGGATGGCTCGCGCCTCCTGCTGCAGGGCGAACCCGGTGCGGGGGCGCAGCTGCTCGGCGGAGTCGAGCCACGCGACGGCCTCGGGGATCCACTCCATCAGGTCGGCGGCGTAGCGCGAACCCGAGAGCACACGGGTGAGCCGCTCCGCGGCGCCCGACGAGTCGCGGAGCATGCGGAGGAACCAGGGGGTGTCGCCGAGCCGTTCGCTGATGCGCCGGAACGCGATGAGTCCCCCGTCCGGATCGACACCGTCGGCGAACCACCGGATCATCACCGGCATCAGGTGCCGCTGGATCGTCACCTTACGGCTGAGACCACTCGTGAGCGCGCCGATGTGACGCAGCGCACCGGCGGGGTCCCGGAAACCGATCGCGGCGAGGCGGTCGTGCGCCTGCGCCGACGACAGGGTCTGCTCGTCCGCCGGCAGCGCGGCGACGGCGGACAGGAGTGGCCGGTAGAACAGCCGCACGTGGATGTCACGCACCTGCTGCTTGATCGTCTCCCAGAGCGACCGGACGCCCGCGGCATCCGCGGCGACACCGGAGGCGCGCGCCAGCACCCGCAGCTCGTCCTCCTCCTCGGGCATGAGGTGCGTGCGCTGCAGACGTCGCAGCTGCAGACGATGCTCGAGCACGCGGAGCGTGCGGTAGTGCTGGCCGAAAGCCGCGGCATCCGCCCGCCCGATGTACCCCTCTGCGACGAGCGCGTCGAGCGCGGTGAGGGTGCCGCGCTGCCGGATGCGGTCATCGGCGAGGCCGTGGACGAGCTGCAGCAGCTGGACGGTGAACTCGACGTCGCGGATGCCGCCGGGGCCGAGCTTCAGCTGGCGCGGCACCTCGGCGGGCGGGATGTGGTCGGTGACGCGCTCGCGCATGCGCTGGACGCTGTCGACGAAGTTCTCCCGGGCGCTGCTGGTCCAGATCTTCGGAGCGACGGCATCGCAGTAGTCCTCGCCGAGGGCGATGTCGCCGGCGAGCGGGCGGGCCTTGAGGAGCGCCTGGAACTCCCAGCTCTTCGCCCACCGGTCGTAATACGACAGGTGCGAGTCGAGGGAGCGGACGAGCGCGCCCTGCTTGCCCTCCGGGCGGAGGTTCGGATCGACCTCCCACAGCGGCGGCTCCACCTCCACGTCGGCGATGCCCCTCATCGTCAGGGTCGCCAGCCGGGTGGCGATGTCGATCGCACGCCCCTCGGAAAGCTCCGTGCCCTCCGCCGCGCCGCCGACGAAGATCACGTCGACGTCGCTGACGTAGTTCAGCTCCCGGGCACCGGTCTTGCCCATCCCGATGATCGCGAGTCGCGTCTGGGCGACCTGCTCGCGGGGGAACAGTGCCGCAGCGCGGGTCCTCGCGGCACACAGCGCGGCGCCGAGCGCGGCGCCCGCGGCGTCTGCCAGCGCCGCCGCGACCGGTGCCAGCACGGCCGTCGGGTCGGGCGCGGACAGGTCGAAGGCGGCGATGCGCGCGATGAAGCGTCGGTAGCGCACGCGCAGGGCGACCCACGCCGACTCATCGGATGCCGCGGCGAAACCGTCCTGGGCAGCGACGGCCTCCTGCAGGCCATCCCGCATCTCCTCCGCGCTCGGGAGGCGCTCCCCCGCCCCCTTCAGCGCGTCGAGCTCGTCCGGATGCCGCAGGAAGAACTCAGCCAGCCCGCTCGAGGCTCCGAGGAGCAGCCACAGCACCCGCGGGGTCTCGCGCAGCGCGCGGCCGAGGGCCGCGGCATCCCGCCTCGCGATCCGCAGCGAGGCGTGGACGGCCCCGTCGGGGTCCGCCGCCTGCTCGGCACCGGCGACGAGCTGCTCCCGCGACAGCTCGACGAGCTCCGCCAGCTCGTCGAGAGCGGCGGAGGACGCCGTCAGGTCGGCGAAGCCCGCCCGCGCGAGGTCGGTGAGGGCCGCGCGCCGCTCGGTCGAGGCCATCGCCTCAGAGCATCTCGAGGTTCTTCTGGAGCTCGAACGGCGTCACCTGCGCGCGGTACTCCTGCCACTCGCGACGCTTGTTGAGCAGCACGTAGTTGAAGACCTGCTCGCCGAGGGTCTCGGCGACGAACTCCGACTCCTCCATGTACTCGAGCGCGTGGTCGAGGCTCGCCGGCAGCGATCCGTAGCCGAGCGCGCGCCGCTCCGCGTCGGTCAGCGACCACACGTTGTCCTCGGCCTCGGGCGGGAGCTCGTACTCCTCCTCGATCCCCTTGAGCCCCGCCGCGAGCATGAGGGCGTAGGCGAGGTACGGGTTCGCCGCGGAGTCGAGGGCGCGGTATTCCACGCGGGTCGACTGACCCTTGTTGGGCTTGTACATGGGCACCCGGACGAGGGCCGACCGGTTGTTGTGACCCCAGCAGATGAAGCTCGGCGCCTCGTCGCCGCCCCAGAGGCGCTTGTACGAGTTGACGAACTGGTTGGTGACCGCCGAGATCTCGTTGGCGTGCCGGAGGAGCCCGGCGATGAACTGCCGACCGACCTTGGAGAGCTGGTACTGAGCGCCCTCTTCGTAGAACGCGTTGACGTCACCTTCGAACAGCGACAGGTGCGTGTGCATGCCGCTTCCGGGCTGCCCGCCGAGGGGCTTCGGCATGAACGTGGCGTAGACGCCCTGCTCGATCGCGACTTCCTTGATGACCGTGCGGAAGGTCATGATGTTGTCCGCGGTGGCCAGGGCGTCCGCATACCGCAGATCGATCTCGTTCTGACCGGGCCCCGCCTCATGGTGGCTGTACTCGACGGAGATCCCGAGGTCTTCAAGCATGCGCACCGAGCGGCGACGGAAATCGTGCGCAGTGCCTCCGGGGACGTTGTCGAAGTACCCGGCGGAGTCGACCGGCTCGGGCCCGTTCGGGCCGACGGTCGAAGACTTGAGCAGGTAGAACTCGATCTCGGGGTGCGTGTAGAACGTGAACCCGGCGTCCGCGGCCTTCGCGAGCGTGCGCTTGAGCACGTTGCGGGGGTCGGCGACGGCGGGCTGCCCGTCGGGCGTCGTGATGTCGCAGAACATCCGCGCGGTCGGGTCGATCTCCCCGCGCCACGGCAGGATCTGGAACGTCGCGGGGTCGGGGTGCGCGAGCAGGTCCGACTCATAGGAGCGGGTGAGGCCCTCGATCGCCGATCCGTCGAACCCGAGTCCCTCGGCGAAGGCGCCCTCCACTTCGGCGGGCGCGATGGCCACCGATTTGAGGGTGCCGGTCACGTCGGTGAACCAGAGTCGGATGAACTTGACCCCTCGTTCCTCGATCGTCCTCAGAACGAAGTCACGCTGCTTGTCCATCGCATCCTTCCCCGCCGGTTGACTGCCAGACTATCGCCCCGCCACGAGCCCTCAGCCACGCGAAGCGGAAGATCCCCAGTTGTCGTCCTCGGCGTCGTCGGCGGCCCACTGCCGTGAACGCTCCGCCATGATCTCGGGGGCCCGGGCCGCCTCGGCCTCGGTCGCGAAAGGCCCGGCCCGGTCGACGGCGGGAGACTCGAAGCCTCGCTCGACCTTCTTCGTCGTGAGGTTGTACCAGTACTGCTCGTTCTCGCTCATGTCGGCCCTCCTCGGCCTCGGGGTCGTCCCATCCTACGAACCGGTGGTGGTGCGCGGTCTAGGCTCTTGACCATGACGAAGAGCGCCACCGCCGCCGTCGGCATCGACATCGGCGGGACCGGTATCAAGGGGGCTTTGGTCGATCTCTCCGACGGCCGCCTCCTCACCGATCGGATCAAGGTCCCCACTCCCAAGGGCGCCGAGCCCGACGACGTGCTGGGCGCGGTGCGGCAGGTGCTCGAGACGCTCGAGGTCACCGACGCCGATGTGCCGCTGGGCGTCGCCTTCCCCGCGATCGTGAAGAACGGTCGCACGATGTCCGCGGCCAACGTCGCGCAGACGTGGATCGGCTTCGAGGCGGAGGACTTCTTCGAGGAAGGCCTCGGCCGTGACATCCACTTCGCCAACGACGCGGATGTCGCCGGCGTCGCTGAGCTCCGCTACGGCGCGGCTCAAGACCGCAACGGGCTCGTCCTGCTGACGACGCTCGGCACCGGCATCGGCACCGCCATGATCTACAACGGCGTGCTCATCCCGAACACCGAGCTCGGCCACCTGCACCGCGCGAATCACAAGCGGGATGCCGAGGCGTGGGCCGCCTACTCGGCGATGGAGCGCGACGAGCTGGCGTGGGACGCGTGGGCGGAGCGCCTGCAGTGGTACTACAGCCACCTCGAGTTCCTCTTCAGCCCCGACCTGTTCGTCGTCGGCGGCGGTGTCTCCAAGCACGCCGACAAGTTCCTGCCGCTGCTCGACCTGCAGACGGAGATCGTACCGGCGGTGCACCGCAACAACGCGGGGATCATCGGCGCCGCGGCGCTCGCGCTCGCCGGTGAGAAGCCGGGCGCGCTGGACTCGATCACCGAGGACCTCGCAAGCCGCTCGACGCGCTGAGGCGCGCGTCGCCGGGCGAGAGGGCGAATGGGCCGGCCTGTACGCCGGGTTCTGTCCGGGGGCGTGCGCCCCGTGGACGGTCATCTCTCTCGGCGACACGTTGCCGTGCCGCTCCAGCGGCCTACCCGGGGACTCGGCGAGCCGCGTCAACATCCCCTGTCTGGCCTTGCTCCGGGCGAGGTTTACCGTGCGGGTCGTGTCACCACGACCCCGGTGGTCTCTTACACCACCCTTTCACCCTTACCCCGGTCGAAGACCGAGGCGGTCTGCTCTCTGTGGCACTGTCTCGCGGATCACTCCGGGTGGGTGTTACCCACCGCCCTGCCCTGTGGAGCCCGGACGTTCCTCGGTGCGGTCACCCGCAACGCGACCGTCCAGCCGACCCATTCGCATCCTCGAGTCTACGCGGGGCGCCGTCTCACGCTTTCCCGGCGTCCTCACGGATATGAAGGTCGAGCCGGAAGTCGAGCGGGAACTCGCCGAACAGCAGCCGGGTCGCGGCGTCCGCGGCATCCCGGACCGCCGCCGCGGCGGCATCCGCCTGCTCGAGAGGCGTGTGCACGATGATCTCGTCGTGGAGGAAGAAGGCGAGGTGCGCCTGCCGGCCGTGAAGGATGCCGGAGCGCGGCGCGGCCTGCGCGGGTGAGACCGGCGGCAGGGCGGCGAGCCGGGTGCGGACATCGGCGAGCCAGCACAGCGCCCACTCGGCGGCGGTGCCCTGCACGACGAAGTTGCGCGTGAAGCGGCCGCGGTCGCGCGCGGATCGCTGCGCGCGCGTGCGATCAGCGTCGGCGGCGTCCTGGTCGCCTGCCCGCCCCTGGAGCGCGTGCCACTCCGGCGGAGGCGGCGGGCTGGTGCGACCGAGCCAGGTCGAGACGACCCCGCCTTCCTCTCCGGTGCGGGCGGCCGCATCGACCAGGCCCATCGCCTTCGGGTAGGCGCGCCGGAGCGCCGGGACGAGACGGCCGCTGTCGCCGGTCGTCGCGCCGTACATCGCGCCGAGCATGGCGATCTTCGCGTCCTGCCGGGTGGGCATGACCCCACGGTCGACCATGCCCTGGTACAGATCGGTGCCGCGGGCGCTGCCGGCGAGGGCGGTGTCTCGCGACATCGCCGCAAGCACCCGCGGCTCGAGCTGCGCGACGTCCGCGACGACGAACGCCCAACCGGGGTCGGCGCGGACGGCGGGGCGCAGCTGCCGGGGCAGCTGCAGCGCGCCGCCGCCGGAGGACGCCCACCGGCCGGTGACCACACCGCCGGGCACGTAGACGGGCCGGAACCTCCCATCCGGCGCCCACTCCTCCCGCCAGGCCCAGCCGTTCGCGCTGAGCAGCCGCGTCGCTTTCTTGTAGGCGAGGAGCGGCTCAATGACGGGGTGGTCGTACTCTGCCAGCTCCCATTTGCTCGTGGATGCCGCGAGCACACCTGCCCGGTGGAGGGCGCGAAGCAATCGGGGCTGCGAGTCGAGACTCGCGGTGGCGTCGCCGAGTGCCGCGCGCACCTTCGCCGCCAGCTCCTCGACCCGAGAAGGGAGCCGCCCGGGCGCGGGACGGTCACCGAGAAGCTCCCGAAGGATGTCGTCGTGCACGTCGGCGTCCCACGGCACACCCGCCGCGTTCATCTCGACCGCGATCAGCGCACCCGCCGATTCGGCTGCCAGAAGCAGTCGGAGCGCCCCTGCACCGTTCGCCGATGCCTCACGCTGCCGCGTGAACTCGACCAGCGCCGCCTCGATGCCGTGCGGGACCGCCGCCGTCGAGCCGGTGTCCCCCTCCAGCTCGAACAGCGCAGCGCCCCCGTCGGGAGCCGCCGCAGCGGGAGCGTCCCACTCCCCCGCCGCCCGCAGAGCCGCGGCGTCAGACACCGCCGCGCTGTCACGGAGGATCGCATGGCAGAGTCGCAGGTCGTGGCAGCGCGCGACGCGGACACCGGCGGCGACCAGCGGCACGTACCAGTGCGACGCGTCGCTCCACACCCAGCGGAGGTCGGTGACCGTCGCGGCGATGGATGCCGGCAGGTCGGCGCGCGGCATCCGGCGCCGTTCGAGCACGGCACCGTCCGACCCGAGGAAGACGGTCGAGACCGCGCCCTCGCCGTCCTCGCCGAGAACGACCCAGACGGCGCCCTCCGGCGCCGCCGCCACGGTCATCGGATCACAGGCCGGAGTCTTCGCCGCGCACCAGAATCGCGCCGCACTCGGGGCACATCACGACGTCGTCTTCGCTCGCGGCGCGGACGACGTTCAGGTCGGTGCCGGAGAGCACCATGCGGCACGCTCCGCAGGTGCGCCGCTGGAGCAGACCGGCACCGACGCCTCGTGCGGCGAGACGCTCGTAGGCGGAGAGGAGCGCGGCGGGGAGGTCGGCCGTGAGCGCTGCACGGTCACGCGTCGCGGCATCGATGCGTGCCGTCGCCGCGGCGACCGCAGCCTTGCCCTCGGCGCTCAGCCGGGCGCCCTCGTCGTTGGTCGCCGCGATGAGGGCCTCCTGGGCCTCGATCTCGCGCCCGACCACATCGAGCCGCTCCATGACGTCGAGCTCTGCGTCTTCGAGGTCGCTCTTGCGCTTGGCGAGCGAGGCGATCTCATGCTCGAGACCCTGCGCTTCCTTCGAATTGGTGGATGCAGCCAGCCTCTCCGCGTCCCGAGCGCTGCGCGCGTCCACCAGCGCGACATCGGATTCGATGCGGGAGAGCTCCGCCTGCGCATCGTCACGGACCCCGAGGAGACGGGTCAGCTCGGTCGACTGCGTCGCGCGCACCGCCAGGAGCTCCTTCACCCGTGCAGACTGTGCCGGGTTCGCCCGGGCTGCCTCCGCTCGGCGCAGCTCCTCATCGAGGGCGGCGAGGTCGAGCAGTCGGGCCTGATCTGCGGGTGCGGCTTTCACGTGGGCCCTGCCGGGATCGAACCGACGACATCCACGGTGTAAACGTGGCGCTCTACCAGCTGAGCTAAAGGCCCTGGTGCCTCCAGTCTACGAGGCGGCGGCGGGGCGATCGGGTAACCCGTCGCCCCGTCTTCTCCACGGCGGCACCGGCCCGCCCGGAATGGGTAGGCTGAGGACAAGCGAGTTGTGTGAGGCGGACAAGCCCGCGCTCGTTTCACCCCCTCATTCCTGGCACGATCTGCCAGGCGACGAAAGGCCTCTTGTGACTGTCAACGATCAGGATCCGTACTCGCAGGGCCCGCAGGACAGCGACCCCGAAGAGACGTCAGAGTGGCAGGAATCCCTCCAGCAGCTCGTTGATGCACGGGGAGCCGGCCGCGGCCGCGAGATCATGCTGAGCCTGTTGCAGCGCTCCCGCGAGCTGCACCTGAACGTGCCGCAGGTGCCGACCACCGACTACATCAACACGATCGCTCCCGAGAACGAGCCCGCCTTCCCCGGCGATGAGGAGCTCGAGCGCCGCTACCGCCGCTGGATCCGCTGGAACGCCGCCATCACGGTGCACCGCGCTCAGCGTCCCGGCATCGGGGTCGGCGGTCACATCTCCACCTACGCGTCATCGGCGGCGCTCTACGAAGTCGGCTTCAACCACTTCTTCCGCGGCCCCGACCACGAAAGCGGCGGCGACCAGATCTTCTTCCAGGGACACGCCTCCCCCGGCATGTACGCCCGCTCGTACCTCGAGGGCGGACTCTCCGCCACGCAGCTCGACGGCTTCCGCCAGGAGGCCTCCGCCGCCCCGAACGGTCTGCCGTCGTACCCGCACCCGCGCCTGATGCAGGACTACTGGCAGTTCCCGACCGTCTCGATGGGCCTCGGCCCCATCAACGCCATCTACCAGGCGATGACGAACAAGTACTTGACCAACCGCGGCATCAAGGATGTCTCCGACGGCCACGTGTGGGCCTTCCTCGGCGACGGCGAGATGGACGAGGTCGAGAGCCGCGGTCAGCTCCAGGTCGCCGCCAACGAGGGTCTCGACAACCTGACCTTCGTCGTCAACTGCAACCTGCAGCGCCTGGACGGTCCCGTCCGTGGCAACGGAAAGATCGTTCAGGAGCTGGAGAGCTTCTTCCGCGGCGCAGGCTGGAACGTCATCAAGGTCGTCTGGGGCCGTGAGTGGGACGACCTCCTCGCCCGTGACTCGGAGGGCGCCCTCCGCAACCTCATGAACGTCACCCCCGACGGCGACTTCCAGACCTACAAGGCCGAGAGTGGCGCCTTCGTGCGTGAGCACTTCTTCGGCCGCGACGAGCGCGCAGCCGCCCTGGTCAAGGACTACTCCGACGAGCAGATCTGGAACCTCAAGCGTGGCGGCCACGACTACCGCAAGGTGTTCGCGGCCTACAAGGCGGCCATGGAGCACAAGGGCCAGCCCACCGTCATCCTCGCCAAGACGGTCAAGGGCTACGGCCTCGGTCCGCACTTCGAGGGACGCAACGCGACCCACCAGATGAAGAAGATGACCCTCGACGACCTGCGTCTGTTCCGCGACCAGATGCAGATCCCGGTCACCGACGCACAGCTCGAGGAGAACCCCTACGAGCCGCCGTACTACCACCCGGGTGCCGGCGACGAGACGATCGAGTACATGATCGAGCGTCGTCGCGCGCTCGGCGGCACGCTCCCCCAGCGCCGCAGCAAGTACACCTCACTGAACCTGCCCGACGACAGCGTCTACGCGCTGCCGAAGAAGGGCTCCGGCACGCAGGAGGTCGCCACCACGATGGCGTTCGTCCGACTGCTGAAGGACCTCCTGCGGGCGAAGGACTTCGGCAACCGGATCGTCCCGATCATCCCCGACGAAGCGCGCACGTTCGGCATGGACGCGTACTTCCCGACGGCGAAGATCTACAACCCGAACGGCCAGAACTACACCTCGGTCGACCGCGAGCTGCTCCTGGCCTACAAGGAGAGCCCGCAGGGCCAGATCATGCACGTGGGCATCAACGAGGCCGGCGCCCTCGCCGCGTTCACCGGTGTCGGCACGTCGTACGCGACCCACGGCGAGCCGCTGATCCCGGTGTACGTCTTCTACTCGATGTTCGGCTTCCAGCGCACCGGCGACGCCCAGTGGGCTGCGGGCGACCAGATGGCGCGCGGCTTCATCATCGGCGCGACCGCCGGGCGGACAACCCTCACCGGTGAAGGCCTCCAGCACGCCGACGGCCACTCGCACCTGCTCGCGTCCACGAACCCCGCAACGGTCTCCTACGACCCGGCCTACGGGTACGAGATCGCCCACATCGTGCAGTCGGGCATCGAGCGCATGTACGGCGGCGAGCACGAGGACCCGAACGTCATGTACTACATCACCGTGTACAACGAGCCGATCGTCCAGCCCAAGGAGCCCGAGGATGTCGACGTGGACGGGATCGTTCGCGGCATCCACCGCGTCTCGGTGGGCGAGGGCGACGGGCACCGTGCCCAGATCCTCGCTTCCGGCGTGGGCCTGGCGTGGGCGCACGAGGCACAGAAGCTCCTCAAGGAGGACTGGGGCGTCGTCGCCGACGTGTGGTCGGTCACCAGCTGGACGGAGCTGCGCCGTGACGGCCTCGCCGTCGACGAGCACAACTTCCTGCACCCGACCGAAGAGCCGCGCACCGCGTACATCACGGACAAGCTCGCCGGCTCCGAGGGCCCGATCGTCGCGGTCAGCGACTTCATGCACGCCGTGCAGGACCAGATCCGTCCTTGGGTCCAGCACGACGTCTGGACGCTCGGAGCCGACGGTTTCGGGTTCTCCGACACGCGTGCCGCCGCACGACGCTTCTTCAAGATCGACGGGCCGTCGATCGCCGTGCGTGCCCTCCAGGCGCTCGCGCAGCAGGT
>NZ_JBHWTD010000053.1:0-17981 GCF_043427715.1 Microbacterium sp.
AGGGGGCGCCGGAAAAGGTAGGCGGCCAGGAGGAAGACGGCGACCGAGCCGGCGAGGACCCACTGCAGACGTGAGCGGACGGCGGGGGAGACCCGGCGGACGATGGCGAGCGCCCCGGTGGCAGCGCCCGCGATGACCGCCATGCCGAGGACGATCGGCGACGCCGTGAAGATCGCCAGCAGGGCCGCGAGGGCGACCGAGTAGGCGGACAGTCCGGGCCGTACGGAACGGGTGCGCCATTCGACGACGAAAGTGATCAAGGCGATAATCGTCACGACGCCGAGCACGGTGCGGGTGCCGAACAGGCCCTGGATGGGCCCGCCCTCGGCGAGGTTGCCCGCGATGCTGAGGAACGGGACCGGACCGTCGAGCAGGATGCCGCTGAGGATCTCGATCGCCAGGGAGGCGGTCAGCCAGAACCGGAGGACGTCGCCCGTGGCGCGAACGGTCTGCAGGGTGTCGCGGAACTGGGCGACCACGACCGCGAGGAACGTCGGGCCGGCCAGCTGCAGCCACCCTTCGAAGGCGGCCGGCGCTGACCGCGACCAGAACACCGAGATCAGCAGCCACGCCAGCAGCGCCACGAGGGTGACGGGCATCACCTCGATCGCCCGTACCTCGCGGCGTCGAGCCACGAGCATGGCCGCGCCGATGAGGCACAGGCCGGTGATCACCGCCCCGTAGCCCGCATCGCCGGTGAGCTGTCTGATCGCGTGGGTCCCGAACAGGGCGCCGATCGCCGTCGTGGCGAAAGCGGCGGCGAACGGGCTCGACCGGAGCAGGATGAGCGCGGTGCGCTCGGGTCCGCCCGATCGCCCCGCACCGTTCATGCGCTCGGAGCTGCTCATCGCCGGGGGCGGTTCATCGCTCGGCGGGCAGGTCGCCCTGTTCGCCGACGAGACGCTGCTCCGAAGGACCGCGGCCGAGGAGTGGCGCCTGTTTGATCTTGAAGGCGAACATCACCAGGAACATCCATCCCCAGCTCAGCAGCGGGGTCGACTCGGCGATGCCCTGCACGAGCAGGACCGCGCCGGTGAGCGTCGGCAGCAGGGTGACCGGCGAGTAGGGACGGTCGGCCACCAGATCCCATCGCGGTCGGTCGACGGCGAAGAACCACGAGCGCCACACGAACGCGAGGTACGCCCCGGCCAAGAGGACGACCCCCACCATCCCGAGCTGCAGGGCGACGTCGAGCCACATGTTGTGGGCTTGGATGACAGTCTCGCCGTGGTCGATGATCCAGCCGTCGAAGGCCGGTTCGGTCGGGATCCAGGGCGTCGAGAAGCCCCAGCCCACCACAGGATGCTCTTGCACGCGTTCCCACACCTGCATCCAGATCGACTCACGCCCCGTCAGGTCGCTCGACCGGCCCAGGGCGGTGAAGACGACGTCTCGTCCGAGCCAGACAGCCAGGGCGCCGCCGATGCCGACGGCGGCGTAGGCGATGTAATACCGGGTGCGCTCTCCCGCGCGGGTGGTGGTCCGCATGAGCAGGACGGTGGCGAGGACCACGAGCACCGCGATGGCGGCGACCGAGGCGGTGGCCGACCCCGCGCGCACGAAGAGGAAGAGGGCGACGGCCGTCCAGCCGATCAGCGCCGTGCGTCGGGGCGCGCGGGACGCGATCCGGATGGCGAAGACGATGATGCCGAGGAGGGCGACGTAGGCGAGCGCGTTGGAGTTGCCGAAAACACCTTGGATGCGGCCGCCGTCGAAGAGGTTGTCCCGCGACCAGTAGACGATCGGGTCGTCGACCGGCCCGTCGGGGCGGACGAACTGCGGGAGGATCGGGCCACCCCACAGGAGCGACACCCACAGTTCGAAGGCGAGCGACAGGCCGAGGATCCACTTCAGCGCCGACGCGATCGCACGGACCAGTTCGCGCCAGGTGAGGACGGAGCCGACGAAGATCGCGTGGGCGGTCGTCACCAGGAGAAGGGCGAGGGTGGGCACGCTCGCGCCGATCCAGTGGGTCCAGAACAGCGAGAGGGTCGCCCACGCCACGTACCCGAGTGCGTACCAGGGCAGCCGTGGCCACTGCACGCGAGGGCGGATGACGGCCCAGATGGTCCCGGAGACGACCACGATGGCCAGGCCGAGCACGGTCGATCCGGTCTGCCCCAGCGCGACGATGGGGCCTGTGCCAGCGAGCGCCATGGCGAGCACGAAGATGCACCACCCGCGCAGCAGGAGGTGGCTCGTCTTCTCCCGCACGGGCGCCGCAGGGGGAGCGCTGACGGGGTGCTTGGTGTGTGCGGCCATCGTGAGAGCAGGCTATCGCGAGAGCCGCCTCACGAACCCGACCCGGCGGGGGCCGCGACACGCCGTCGATCGTGAAGAAGCTTCAATGTCTGCGTGAGGGTTTACGATTTGCGACTTGACCGGAGTGAATCACACGGGTGTAATTAAGGCCACGGCCGTTCGCGGCATGGTCTACAGGTGGGAGAGCAAGATGACGGGTTACCGTTCCGGCGTTCCCGAGAATTGGTTCGTCGATCCCGTCAACCTCGGTGTCCCGGGTGTGCGGCGTGCGGCGGCTGCCGAGGAGGACACCGCCCTCGCTTGGCAGGCTGATGCCCTGTGCGCACAGACCGACCCCGAGGCGTTCTTCCCGGAGAAGGGCGGATCGACGCGCGATGCGAAGCGCATCTGCACCTCGTGCGACGTGCGCGGGGAGTGCCTTGACTACGCACTGCAGAATGACGAGCGCTTCGGCATCTGGGGTGGTCTGAGCGAGCGCGAACGTCGCAAGCTCAAGCGTCGCGCGTCCTGACCGGATCGCGCCACCCCGACGACGCTCCCGCGTCGCGTCGAGAGCGCATTTAGGCTGACCTGGTCATGCCCGCCCGAGTTCACGCGTTCCTGGTCGTGCGCCCGTCCGGGCGCGGCCCCACCGACCTTCATCTGAGCCGCACGCTCCGCGCGCTCGCCGCTCAGACCCGCCTCGTCGACGTGCTCACCGTGGTCCTGTGCGGACCGGACGACCGGCTCAAGAACCTCGCGAGCGAATCCGGCGCCGAGGCCGTCATCGTCGCCCCGCGCGGCACGGGCTTCGCGGACGCGCTGCGACTTGCCACCCATCGCCTTGCGGGCGACGCGGTGTGGCTCCTCGCTCAGGACACGGCGCCTGCGCCCGACGCGCTGTCCCGGCTCACCGGGGCGCTCGAGACGGCTCCATCCGTCGCCATCGCGGCGCCGAAACTCGTGTCGTGGGAAGACCCCGCTCGGATCGTCTCCCTCGGTGTCACGATGACCCGGGGCGGACGGGCCGTCGGGATCGTCGATGGCGAACTCGACCAGGGGCAGCACGACGTCCGGGAGGACGTGCTCGGCTCGGATGTCCGCGGAGCGCTCGTGCGCACGCCGGTGTGGCTCGCGCTGAAAGGGCTCGACCCGGCGCTCGCGGGCGCAGACGAAGGACTCGACCTCGGCGTTCGCGCGCGGCTCGCCGGCGGTCGCGTCGCGCTCGCTCCCGGAGCGCTGGTGGCCGTCGCCGGCGACGGCGTCGCGGGCGCGCCCACCGGACGCTCGGCAACCGCGCGCGGACGACGGATCTACGCCGAGCGCACCGCTCAGCTCCACCGCCGGCTGGCTTACGCGCCGCCGCCCGCGGTCCTCCTGCACTGGCTCAGCTTCCTCCCGCTCGCGCTGCTGCGGTCGCTCGGACACCTGGTCGCCAAGCGTCCCGGGCGGATCGGCCCGGAGTGGGCGGCGGCCATCACCGCGATGGCGAGGATCCCCTCCGTCGCCCGCGCGCGGCGCACCATCCGCCGGGTGCGCCAGGCGTCCTGGCAGCAGTTGGCACCCCTCCGCATCGGGCGCCGCGAGATCCGGGAGCGGCTCGACGATGACGCGGGCCCGCCCGCAGGCTCCCGCGAGGAACTGCGGTTCTTCAGCGGCGGCGGGGCGTGGGTGGTCCTCGGGGCGCTCGCGACCTCGGTGATGGCCTTCGTCGCGCTGCTCTCCTGGCCGGTCCTCGGCGGTGGCGCCCTCGCTCCGCTCCGGTCCGGCGTGGTGGCGCTGTGGACGGATGCCGCGTACGGACCCCGCGCCCTCGGGTGGGACACGGTCGGGCCCGCCGACCCGTTCGCAGCGGTCGTCGCCCTCATCGGCTCCCTCTCTCCGGCCGAACCGTCGCGGGCGCTGGTCGTTCTGTGGGTGCTGGCGCTCCCGCTCGCGGCACTCGGCGGATGGTTCGCCGCGACGCGGGTGACGGACCGGTCGATCCTCCGGGCGCTGGCCGCCTTCGCATGGGCGACGGCGCCCACATTCCTCACCGGCCTCATCGACGGCCGCCCCGCGGCGGTCATCGCCCACCTGGCGCTGCCGTGGTTCCTGTACACGATGGCGGCGGCGCGACGCTCGTGGAGCAGCGCCGGCGTGGCATCCCTCCTGCTGGCAATCGTGGTGGCGTGTTCGCCGTCCGCGGCGGGACCGGTGCTCGTGCTCTGGGCCGTCGGGCTGGTGCTGACCGTCGTGATGCGCCGCGGGCAGGGCGCCGGGCGGGTCGCCTGGGCGATCGTCCCGACCGTCGCGATGTTCGCCCCGCTCGTCTGGCGACAGATCGAAGACGGGAATGCGCTCGGACTGCTGGCCGATCCCGGCCGCGCACTCTTCGCACCGGCGTTCGGCGAGAGCCTGTCGGATCGTCTGCTGATGATCGGCGGGTTCCCCAGTGCCGAGGCCGCGGGCTGGGCGGAGGTGCTCGCCTTCCTCGGCGCGGACGTCCTGCCGGCGTGGGCCGCGATCGTCTTCGTCGCGCCCCTCATCCTCCTGGCGGTGCTCGCTCCGCTCGTCGGCCGGATCGTGCCGGCGGCGCTCGGCCTCCTGACGGCGGTCCTCGGCATCGGAACGGCCGTGGCGGTGTCGGGCGTGGCCATCGCCGTCGGTGTGGCGGGCGCCGCTCCCATCTGGCCGGGCGTCGCATTGAGCCTCGCATGGGCCGGTCTCCTGACCGCCGCGATCTCGTGTCTCGACGGTTTCCGTCGATCGGATGCCGCGGCTCCGACCACCGTCTCCCTCATCGCCGCCGTCTCCCTCGCGTTCCTCGCCGTGGGGGCGGCGCCCGCGCTGACGGCGCCGGTGCGGGGGGAGGCCGCCCTCCGCGACGGCCCCGCGAGCACCCTTCCCGCCTACGTGAAGACGGCCGGGAGCGAAGGCGAGCGCGAAGGCCAGCAGACCGCGACGCTCGTACTCACCCCCGATGCGGACGCCGGGTTCGCGGCATCCGTCGTCTGGGGCGCGAGCGAGACACTGGGCGGTCAGACGACCCTGCAGTCGACCCGCGCCGAGCTGTCCGCCGGCGACCGCGAACTCGCCCGGGTGACCGCAGATCTGGTGAGCTCTCCCAGCGGCGCTGTCGTGGCCGAGCTCGCCGAGCACGGTGTCGCGTACGTGCTGCTGTCCGAGGAGGACGACGAGACCGACGCGGCTCGCGCGCTCCGGCTGAGCGTCGAGAACGTCCTCAACCAGCGAGACGATCTCGTCGCGGTGGGCGAGACCGCCCGAGGCGCGCTGTGGAGCGTCGCGGGTGAGGTCGTCGAGCGCACCGCAGATGAGACAGCGGGCCCGCTGACGGCGCGCATCGCCCTGCTCCAGGTGGGCGTCGTCGCGATCGCCCTCCTGCTCGCGGTGCCGACCCGCACGAGTCTGCGTGATGCGCGGAGGCACTCCCGGGTCATCGGCGTGAGGAGGGCGACATGAGAGCGCGGGAACGCGGTGCGCGGGCGGCGGTCAGAGCCCTCCTCAGCGCGGCCGCCGTCACCGGGGTCGTCCTGCTGATCACGACGCCGTGGCCCGGCGTGCAGCGGGAGGCGCTCTCGGTGACGGCTGAGCCCGAACCCTCCGCGTCTCGCGTCGCGTGCGGCGGGGCGACGCTCGTGCTCGGTCGCGATGAGGCCGATGCGTCCGCGCCGGCCGCGGCGGCGCCGCAGCGGGTGACCGTCGGCGTCACGCCGTCCGCGCCCGACGCCGCGGCGACGGAGATGTCTCCCGTGGATGTCCGCGAGGCGCCCGCCGCCGCCGCCTTCACCGCCGATCCGATCGAGCGCCGACGGACGGACCTCGCCGCGGCCGGTTCTTCGCGCGCCGACGATCCCGACATCGCCGGATTCGCCGCTGCCGCGTGCACCCCGCCGGCGATGGAGTCCTGGCTCGCGGCCGGGAGCGGGCTCACCGGCGCAGCCGACGTGGTGGTCATGGGGAACCCCGGCGACGTCGCCTCGCGGGTCGAGATCACCGTGTTCGGGGTGTCGGGACAGACGGCGCCCGCCGCGGGAGCGGACATCCTCGTCGCCCCCGGCACGCAGCGCGTCGTCCCCCTCGCCTCGCTCGCCCTCGGCGAGCAGAACCCGGTGGTGCTCGTCACGGCGACGCAGGCGCCGGTGCACGCCTCGCTCCAGTCGTCGATCACCCGCACGCTCGTCGCGGGCGGCATCGACCAGAGCGGTGCGACGGCGCTTCCCGCCACGAACCAGACGATCCCGTCCTTCCGGGCGACGGCGGGCGAAGAATCCGCTGCCGAGACGCTCGTCCGCGTGCTCGCGCCCTCGGATGACGCGACCGTGACCGTCGTGGTGAGCGCGGAGGGCACCGGCCGGGTCTACTCCGAAAGCGACCCGCTCGCCCTCACCGCCGGGGTCCCGCTCGAAGTCGACGTCCCCTCGCTGCCGCCGGGGGAGTACCGCGTCGACATCGTCGCGGACGCCCCGGTCGTGGCGGCGCTGTGGGCGGCCACCGGTGTCGACGCGGGTTCGGACTTCGCGTGGCATTCGTCGGCGGAGGAGATCTCCGTGCCGAGTCTGTTCGCCGTGGCGGCCGGGCCGTCACCCAGGCTCGCGATCGCGGCCCCCGCGGACGCCGACGCGACCGTGCGGGTCACCCAGGATGCGGGGGAGGGGAGCGAGACGGAGGTTGAGGTCCCCGCCGGCGCCACCGTCACCTTGTCGGTGGACGAGGGCGAGGTCTACAGGCTCGACCCCGGGTCCCACACCGTCCGCGCCAGCGTCACCTACGCTGACGACGACGCGCTCGCGGCGTACCCGATCGTCCCGGCGGATGCCGCGGCCGCGCCCGTCCAGGTGCGACCGCGCTGACCCGCGCCGCGGTGCTCAGCGCGGTGTCGTCAGAAACGGAAGCGCTCGGGTCCCAGGTCCCACGGATCGCGATCGAGGTACTCCGCCGCGGCGCGGAAGACGCAGCTTTCGATCATCATCCGACGGTGCAGGTCGTCGGGCCGGTGGAGGCGGGCGAGGCGCTCGATGGGCAGGCGGAACAGGACGATGCGCTTCTCATCCGGCAGCACAGCCCAGCGCGGGATCCCCTCCGCGTCGGCGGTCGGCGGCATCCACCCGACATCGAAGCGCACCTCGCGCAGTTCCGGCCAGGCGCTGCGGAGGAACTCCACGGCGGTGCCGACGGTGAGGTCGAACTTCTCGGCACGGGTCTCGATGGCGGGCAGCGGCGGGCGGACCACCGAGCTGCGATCGAGCCGACCGTGCCGGCCATGGCGGTCGGGACGGGCCACGCGGGTGCGCCGCCTCATGCCGTCGCCTCCGAGCCCATGACGCCATCCTACGGGGGAGGTGCGGGGCCGACCGGCGCGGCATCCGGATGCCGCGGGGGAGGCTCGATACCGTGGGACGGATGCGTGAACGACTGTGCTCCAAGGTGGGGTGTGCCCGCGAAGCGGTGACGACTTTGACGTACGACTACGGCGACCAGATGGCCGTGCTCGGGCCGCTCGGTGCGGGGAACGATCCGCATGCGCACGATCTGTGTGCCATCCACACGGGCCGCATGTCGGTGCCCAAGGGCTGGGTCGTCGTCCGCCACGAGACTCTCCGCGTCTGAGCTCTGCGTGGGAGGATGGGCCCGTGCCCACTCCTGTGAAGACCATCGACCACGTCGTCGCCGATCTGTCGCTCGCCGCAGCCGGCCGCCACCAGATCCGGCTCGCCGAGAACGAGATGCCGGGGCTCATGGCGCTCCGTGAGGAGTATGGGTCCGCGCAGCCGCTCGCCGGGGCGCGGATCGCGGGGTCGCTGCACATGACGGTGCAGACCGCCGTCCTCATCGAGACCCTCGTCGCCCTCGGCGCGCAGGTGCGATGGGCCAGCTGCAACATCTTCTCCACGCAGGACGAGGCTGCCGCCGCGGTCGTCGTCGGTCCGCACGGGAGCGTCGAGGAGCCTGCCGGCGTCCCCGTCTTCGCCTTCAAGGGGGAGACGCTCGAGCAGTACTGGGAGCTCGCCGCCCGCATCTTCGACTGGTCGGCCGAGGGGTTCGACGGCCCGAACCTCATCCTCGACGACGGCGGAGACGCCACCCTGCTCGTCCACAAGGGCGGCGAATTCGAGGCCGCGGGCGCCGTTCCCGAGGCGACGGACGCCGATTCGGCCGAGTACCGCATCGTGCTCGAGACCCTGCGTGCGAGTCTCGCCCGTGACCCGCAGCGCTTCACCCGCATCGCGGCGGGCCTGCTCGGCGTCACCGAGGAGACGACGACCGGTGTCCACCGCCTCTACGAGCTCCACGCCGCGGGGAAGCTCCTGTTCCCGGGAATCAACGTGAACGACTCCGTGACGAAGTCGAAGTTCGACAACAAGTACGGCATCCGCCACTCGCTGCCCGACGGCATCAACCGTGCGACCGACGTCCTGATGGGCGGCAAGGTCGCCTTCGTCGTCGGCTACGGAGACGTCGGCAAGGGAGCCGCGGAAGCGCTGCGCGGCCAGGGTGCGCGCGTCATCGTGAGCGAGGTCGATCCCATCTGCGCGCTTCAGGCGGCGATGGACGGGTACCAGGTGGCGCGGCTCGAGGATGTCGCCGACCAGGTGGACATCGTCATCACCGGCACCGGCAACACCCGTGTGGTCACGCTCGAGCACCTGCTCGCCCTCAAGCACCTCGCGATCGTCGGCAACGTCGGGCACTTCGACGACGAGATCGACATGGCCGCGCTGGAAGCGGTAGAGGGCGTCGAGAAGATCGAGATCAAGCCGCAGGTGCACGAGTACCGTCTGCCCAACGGCCGCAGCGTCCTCGTGCTGTCGGAGGGGCGGCTGCTGAACCTCGGAAACGCCACCGGGCACCCGTCCTTCGTGATGAGCGCCTCGTTCACGAACCAGGTCCTCGCTCAGCTCGAGCTGTTCACCAAGATCGACGAGTACCCGATCGGGGTGTACGTCCTGCCGAAGGAGCTCGACGAGAAGGTCGCCCGGCTGCACCTGCCCGCCCTGGGTGTGCAGCTCACCGAACTCACCGAAGAGCAGGCCGCGTACATCGGGGTGCCCGTCGAGGGCCCCTACAAGCTCGATCACTATCGATACTGAGCCCGCCGAGCGGCGTTTCCTTCTTTTGACTTTGTCAAAAAAAGGGGTAGGCTGTCTTCCATGACCACCGTGCTCCCCGATCCGTCCGCGCTGCTGCGCGATGCCGGGCTGCGCATCACGGATTCCCGCATCGCCGTGCTGTCCGCCCTGGCCGCCAGCCCGCATGCGAGCGCCGATGCCGTCTTCGCCGAGGTCGCCCCGGCGCTTCCGAAGGCGAGCCGGCAGTCGGTGTACAACGCGCTCGGCGACTTCGTCGACGCGGGGCTGGTCCGCCGGATCGAACCCGCCGGCCAGCCGATGCTCTTCGAGCTGCGCGTGGACGACAACCATCACCACCTCATCTGCACCGGCTGCGGAGCCGTGCAGGACGTCGACTGCGCGGTCGGTGCCGCGCCCTGCCTGCATCCCTCCGAGGATCACGGCTTCCAGATCTCCTCGGCCGAGGTCACCTACTGGGGGCTGTGCGGCACCTGCGCCGCGCCGGCCGCCGCCTGACTTCTCTCTCCACCCGAACCACCCCAACGGAAGGATCACCATGAGCGACCGTGACCCGCAGGCAGAGCCCATCGGTGCCGACGCCAGCGACGTCGACCAGGCCGTCACCCCGATCGACACCCCCGTCGACGAGCGTGCCGACGGCGAGAGCCGCCCTCGCCCGAACGACGCGGAAGGCTGCCCCGTCTTCCACGGTGCGCCCGGTGCCGAGCGCGAGAACCACGGCGGCCAGCCCCACCCGACCGTGGGCAACGCCAACCAGGTCTGGTGGCCCAATCAGCTGAACCTGCGCATCCTCAAGAAGAACCCCGCAGTCGGCAACCCGATCGGTGAGGACTTCGACTACAAGGCCGCCTTCGAGGCGCTCGACCTCGCGGCCGTCAAGGCCGACATCGCCGAGGTGCTCACGACCTCGCAGGACTGGTGGCCGGCCGACTTCGGCAACTACGGCCCGCTCATGATCCGCATGGCGTGGCACTCCGCCGGCACCTACCGCGCCACCGACGGCCGCGGCGGCGGTGGCACCGGCCAGCAGCGTTTCGCGCCGCTGAACAGCTGGCCCGACAACGTCAACCTCGACAAGGCCCGCCGTCTGCTGTGGCCGGTCAAGAAGAAGTACGGCCAGTCGCTCTCCTGGGGCGACCTGATGATCCTCGCGGGCAACGTCGCGCTGGAGACCATGGGCTTCTCGACCTTCGGCTTCGCCGGTGGCCGTCCCGACGTGTGGGAGCCGGACGACGACGTGTACTGGGGCCCGGAGACCACGTGGCTCGCCGACGAGCGCTACTCGGGTGACCGCGACCTGGAGAAGCCGCTCGCGGCTGTCCAGATGGGTCTCATCTACGTCAACCCCGAGGGCCCCAACGGTGAGCCCGACCCGCTGAAGTCGGCGCGCGACATCCGTGAGACGTTCGGCCGCATGGGCATGAACGACGAGGAGACCGTCGCCCTCATCGCCGGCGGCCACACCTTCGGCAAGACCCACGGCGCGGCTCCCGACACGAACCTCGAGGCGAACCCCGAGGCTGCCGGCCTGGAGATGCAGGGCCTCGGCTGGAAGAACAACAACGGCACCGGTGTGGGCGATGACACCATCACCTCGGGGCTCGAGGTCACCTGGACCTACCACCCCACCCGCTGGGACAACGAGTTCTTCCACATCCTCTACGCGTACGAGTGGGAGCTCATGAAGAGCCCCGGCGGCGGCCACCAGTGGCGCCCCATCAACGGCGGCGGCGCGGACATGGTCCCGCTGGCGCACTCCGACGGCAAGCGCGAGCCGCGCATGCTCACGAGCGACCTGGCGCTGCGCATCGACCCGGCCTACGACGCCATCTCGCGCCGCTTCAAGGATGACGCCGAGGCGTTCGGCGATGCGTTCGCACGCGCGTGGTTCAAGCTCACCCACCGCGACATGGGCCCGATCGCCCGCTACCTCGGCCCCGAGGTGCCGCAGGAGGAGCTCATCTGGCAGGACCCTGTGCCCGCCGTCGACCACGTGCTGATCGACGATGCGGATGCCGCCTCGCTCAAGGAGCAGATCCTCGCCACCGGCCTGACGGTCACCGAGCTCGTCACCACCACCTGGGCCGCAGCGTCCACCTTCCGTGGCAGCGACAAGCGCGGTGGCGTCAACGGCGCCCGCATCCGCCTCGCCCCGCAGAAGGACTGGGAGGTCAACAACCCCGCTCAGCTGCAGAAGGTGCTCGGTGCGCTCGAGGGCGTGCAGGCGTCCTTCAACGAGGGTCGCACCGATGGCAAGAAGGTGTCGCTGGCCGACCTCATCGTCCTCGCGGGCAACGCGGGTGTCGAGAAAGCCGCCCGTGACGCGGGCACCGAGGTCGTCGTGCCGTTCCACCCGGGCCGCACCGATGCCTCGCAGGAGCAGACCGACGTCGACTCGTTCGGCTACCTCGAGCCGGTCGCCGACGGCTTCCGCAACTACTACGGCCCGAACGCCGTGCTCCCTGCCGAGCACCACCTGATCGACAAGGCGAACCTGCTCACGCTGAGCGCGCCCGAGCTCACCGTCCTCATCGGCGGTCTGCGCGCGATCGGTGCCAACTGGGACAGCTCGCCGTTCGGCGTGTTCACCGACCGCCCCGGCCAGCTCACGAACGACGTGTTCGTGAAGCTGCTGGACCTCGGCGCGAGCTGGAGCGCGGTCGACCCCGGGTCGCACGCGTTCCGTGGTGTGGCTGCCGACGGCTCGGAAATCGGCATCGGCACCCGTGCGGACCTGCTGTTCAGCTCGAACTCGGAGCTGCGCGCGATCGCCGAGGTCTACGCCTCCGACGACGCCGCCGAGAAGTTCGTCGCGGACTTCGTGGCCGCGTGGACGAAGGTCACCGAGCTCGACCGGTTCGACCTGCACCGCTGATCGACGGAGAACGATCGCACGGCCCGTCTCCTTCGCGGAGGCGGGCCGTGCGTCGTCCTCCCCGACCCACCCGGGCGTCGGATACTGTGGAACCGACCCGAGGGCGGTGGCCCGACCACCGCCAGATCTGAAGGAACCATCGCCCGCATGACATCGCGCATCCTGGTTGTCGACGACGACACCGCTCTGGCCGAGATGATCGGCATCGTGCTGCGGACCGAGGGATTCGATGTGTCGTTCTGCGCCGATGGCGCGGTCGCGGCGGAGACCTGGCGAGACGAGCGGCCCGACCTGATCCTGCTCGACCTCATGCTCCCGGGTCTCGACGGCATCGAGGTGTGCACGCGGGTGCGTGCCGACTCCGGCATCCCGATCATCATGCTCACCGCCCGCACCGACACCGCCGATGTGGTGCGGGGGCTCGAATCGGGCGCAGACGACTACATCGTCAAGCCGTTCAACCCCAAGGAGCTCGTCGCCCGCATCCGCACGCGGCTGCGCCCGGCGGCCGCGCCCCCCGCGGAGACGCTCCGGATCGGGGACCTCTCGGTCGACGTGGCCGCTCACGAGGTGCGCCGCGGCGGGTCCGTGATCGCCCTGACACCGCTCGAGTTCGAACTCCTCGTCGCCCTCGCCTCGAAGCCGCAGCAGGTCTTCACCCGCGAAATGCTCCTCGAGCAGGTGTGGGGGTACCACTACAAGGCGGACACCCGCCTGGTGAACGTCCACGTGCAGCGGCTGCGCGCAAAGGTCGAGCGGGACCCGGACAACCCGCAGATCGTGACGACGGTGCGCGGCGTGGGGTATCGCGCCGGCGGCGCCGTGTGACCTCCGGGATCGGAGACCGCCGGTGTCGGTGACCACACGGACGGAGACCCAGACGGTCGTCCCGAAGTGGCGCGACTGGCGGTCATGGGGGCGCCGCATCACGCGCGCGTGGCGGCGGTCGCTGCGGTTCCGCACCCTCGTCATCACGGTGACGCTGACAGCGCTCACGATCCTCGTCGCGCTCGTGTGGATGTCCCTCGCGATCCAGAACGACCTGTACGAGTCGCGTGCCGCCCAGGTGCAGGATTCCGCGAAGCGGGCGACGCAGGCGGCGCAGACGACCTTCGATGCGGCCGTCATCGAAGGCGATGTCGCCGCTCTGCAGGTCCTCATGGACGAGGTCCGGCGGGAGATCCTCTCCCGGCAGGCGGGGACCCCCATGGTCGCCGTGTTCCGAATCGATGACGAGCCGTCCTCCATCGCGCCGCAGGGTTTCGAGGGGGGTGGCCTGACATCGTCGATGATCACGCCAGCCCTCCAGCGCAGCGTGCAGCTGACCGGTGACCGGCAGTGGTGGCAGTCGATCGCGCTTCCCGACGGTGCCGGCGGGGCGACGCCGGGCATCATCGTCGGCCAGCAGCTCCTCCTCCCCGAGGCGGGCGCGTACGAGCTGTACTTCGCCTACGACCTCGCCTCCGAGCAGCAGACCCTCCAGTTCGTGCAGGTGACGCTGTGGATCGTCGGCATCGCGCTCCTGGTCCTGATCGGCGGCATCTCCCTCTTCGTCCTCCGGTCGGTGACGGTTCCGATCGCGCAGGCCGCGGAGACCAGCGCGAAGCTCGCTTCGGGCGACCTCGGCGTGCGGCTGCCCGTCCGCGGCGAGGACGAGTTCGCGACGCTGGGCAGGTCGTTCAACGCGATGGCCGACAGCATCGAAAGCCAGATCAAGGAGCTCGCCGAGCTCTCCCTCGTGCAGCAGCGGTTCGTCTCGGACGTCTCGCACGAGCTCCGGACGCCGCTGACGACCATCCGGCTGGCGGCGGACATGATCAACGACCAGCGCGACGAGTTCGATCCGACGACCGCCCGGGCCGCAGAACTCCTGCACGCGCAGGTGCAGCGATTCGAACTGCTCCTGGGGGACCTGCTCGAGATCAGCCGCTACGACGCCGGATCGGTGCAGCTGGAACTCGAACCGACGAGCCTCGCCCACCTCGCCGAGGACGTCATCGAGTCGATGCGCCAGCTCGCCGAGCAGCACGGCACCGACGTGCGCCTGGTAGCGCCGGGCGGATACTCACCGGTGGACATGGACCCCCGCCGTGTACGCCGGATCGTCCGGAACCTCCTCGGCAACGCCATCGAGCACGGAGAGGGCCGGCCCATCGTGATCACCGTCGACAGCGACCAGAGGGCGGTCGCCCTCGGCGTCCGCGACTTCGGACTCGGGATGACCCCCGCCGACACGGAGAGGGTCTTCGACCGGTTCTGGCGGGCTGATCCATCCCGCCGCCGGACGATCGGCGGCACCGGTCTCGGCCTGTCGATCGCCCTCGGCGATGCGCGCCTGCACGGGGGCACCCTCGCCGTCTGGTCAGCGCCCGGTGGTGGCACGAACTTCGTCCTCACGCTGCCGCGACGTCAGGGGGACGTCCTCGGATCGGCATCCCCGATCGATGTCGAGCCACGCGACGGCGGCCCCACCATGGAGGACCTCGGCCTCACGCAGCCGATTCTCCTCCCCGAGCGGGAGGGGACCTCGTGAGCCGTCGCCCGATCCGCACCCTCGCGCTCGCGATCACCGTCGCGGCCGCGCTCACGGCGTGCGCGGGCCTGCCCGTCACCGGCCCCGTGAACGTCGGGCGCGCCATCGACGAAGTCGAACGCCTGCCCGATTTCGCCTATGTCCCCGACGGACCGGTGGCGGATGCCACGCCTCAGCAGATCGTCGAAGGTTTCATCGCCGCAGGGTCCGGCCCGAGACAGAACTGGGCGACCGCGCAGCAGTTCCTGACCGCCGACTTCCGAGAGGACTGGAAGCCGCAGGCGGGCGTCACCATCCACGCCCCCGGGGACCGGACGATCGACGTGGTCTCCGATCAGAAGATCCAGGTCAGCATCGACCCCGTCGCGACCGTGGACGCCGCCGGCGCCTATCGGCCCGGCGGGGACGGCCCCATCTCGCTCCGGTACGAGCTCGTGCAGGAGGAGGGGCAGTGGCGCATCGCGCTGGCGCCGGACGGGATCGTCCTGGACGCGAACCGCTTCAGCACGGTCTTCCGCAGCTACGAGCTCGCGTATTTCGACCCGACCTGGTCGTCCCTCGTCCCCGATGTCCGCTGGTTCCCCACGACGAACTCGGCGACGCGCATCGCCGCCGCCGTCGTGGCGGGGACGCCGAGCCCGTGGCTGGCGTCCTCGGTGCGGACCGCCTTCCCCGGCGACGTGACCTTGACGCAGCCTTCCGTGCCGGTGGATGCCGGTGTCGCCCAGGTCTCCCTCGACCCGAGCGCGCGGGAGCTCGCCCCGGAGACCCTCGCACGCATGCAGACGCAATTGGAGGCGAGTCTCGCCGCGGCCGGCGTGGTCGACGTGCAGATGCTGGTGGGCGACGAGGCCATCGACGCGCCCCCCGTGCAGGTCACCGAGCACCGGGTCGATGTGCGTCCGCTCGTTCTCAAGGACGATCGGTTCGGGTTCCTCTCGGGCGCCGAGGTCGATGAGACGGTCGCGCTCGGCGACGCGTGGCAGGGCGTCGCGGCGACGGCGATCGAGGTCGATGCGGAGCGGACGACCGCGGCACTGCAGGACGAGGCCGGCGCGATCTACCGGGCCGATGCCGAGGGGAACCTCGTGACGCTCGACACCCGTCCGGGGATGACGGCGCCGACGGTGGACGCCTTCGGCCACGTGTGGACGGTGCCGTCGGCGTCACCCACCGAGGTCGTCGCGTACGGTCCCGACGGCTCGGCGACAACGGTGCCGGGCGGATGGCTCGGCGCGACCGACGTGTCCGCGATGCGGATCTCCCGGGATGGCACTCGGATGGTCGCGCTCGTGCGGGACGGCGTGACGCCGGCGGTGTGGGTATCCGGTGTCGTCCGTGACGACGACGGCGTACCAATCGCCCTCCGAGACCCCTACCCGCTGGCGATGCTCGGCGGCGAGGGAATCGAGCTCACGTGGCTCGACGACGCGACGGTCGCCCTGCTGTGGAGCGACGGCGACCAACGGATGATGCGCGAGCAGCCGGTGGGCGGTGAGGGGAGCGAGGTGCGCGCGCCGGAGGGCGCGGCGCACATCGCCGGCGGCAACCAGTCCGGTTCGGTTCGATTGCTGACCGAAGACGGGGGACTGTTCGTCCAGCGCGGGTCGTGGCAGCTCCTCGCGACCGATGTCTCCGTCCTCGCGGTGCAGCAGGGCACCCCCGGCTGAGCCTTCTCCCCAGGCTCGCGCGCGGAGGAGCCTCTCCGCAATCCGACGGCGATGGCAGGTGTTCCCGATCCGGCCCGCTCACGCTGAGGTCATGCCCGCCTCGACCCCCGACCTCTCCGGTGCGTTCGCCGAAGCCCTCGGACTCATCTTCCCGACCTGGTGCGCGGGGTGCGATGAGGTCGACGTCCTCCTGTGCGACAGGTGCCTCGCCCTGGTGCAGGCCCATCCGCAGCGCCGCGCACTGCCCGGCGGACTGGAGGTGCACAGTGCGCTGGAGTTCGAAGGGGTCCCCGCGCGGGTCCTCCGCGCGCTCAAAGAAGACGGCCGCACCGGGCTCGCCCGGCCGCTCGGACAGGCTCTCGCCGCCACGTGGCCGTACCGCGACGCTCACGTCGTTCCCGTGCCCGGGTCCCGGGCGTCGATCCGGCGGCGCGGGTACGTGCCGACCGAACTGCTCGTACGTCGGGCAGGGCTCCGTAGCGCCCGGCTGCTCCGCTGCGTCCGCTCGACGCACGATCAGCGCGGGTTGGGCCGCGACGAGCGAACGGCGAACGTCGCGGGCTCGCTGATCGCGACGCCGGACGCGGCGGGAGCGGTCGTGGTGATCGTGGATGACGTCGTGACCACGGGAGCCACTCTGATCGAGGCCGCGCGGGCGCTTCGGGAGGGAGGTGCGCAGGTCCTCGGGGCGGTCACGGTCGCCGCCACCCGACGCCGGGGGAGGTGAACCGATATTCACGGCCGATAGGGGTGGCCTCGGAGGGTGTTCGCCACTACCGTGGGGGGACACAAGGCGAACCGAGGTCCGCCCTTGACCGGGTGGACCGGAACAAGGAGGTCACGATGGACATCAGTATCGTCGGCGTGGGAGTGAGCGTGAGCGATCGCTTCCGCTCGGTCGCCGAAGAGAAGTGTGCCCGCATCGAACACCTCGCCCCCCGGGCGCAGCGGATCGATATCAAGGTCACCCATCGCGCGTACCACAACGGTGCTCGGGAGGATGAGACGGTCGAGCTCACCCTCACCGGCAAGGGCCCGCTCGTGCGGGCCGAGGCGGTGGACGGTGACAAGTTCGCCGCACTCGATCTCGCCGTCACCAAGCTCGCCGAGCAGATCCGCCGCGCCAAGGACAAGCGTGTGGACGCCCGCAACCACCCGCGCGGCGCCAAGCTCGAGAAGGGCAGCGGCACCCTGACCGGCATCGACGTGCAGCCGGCGTCGGTCGACGCGATTCGCGCCGTCAGCACCGGCGAGGTCCCCGTCGTCGCGGGAGGGGAGGAAGAGGACGACTACACCCCGGTCGTCATCCGCACCAAGCGCTTCGAACCCGAATGGATGACCGTGGAGGAGGCCGTCGATCGGATGGAACTGGTCGGCCACGACTTCTTCCTGTTCATCGACTCCCGGAGTGACCAGCCGAGCGTCGTCTACCGGCGCAAGGGCTGGGACTACGGCGTCATCTCTCTCACCACGACGGCCGCACCCGAAGCGGAACTGGCCTCATGACCGTGCACTGAGTGTCCTCAGTGATGGAAAGGAGGGGGTGGATGCCACGTGGCATCCACCCCCTC
>NZ_JBHWTD010000054.1:0-15358 GCF_043427715.1 Microbacterium sp.
GATCTGGGCCAGCGTCCCGCCGGCCCGCGTCCGGGTAACAACCCGTTCGCGTCGGCGCAGGGCATGGGGCAGCGGCCCTCGCCCGGCAACATCCCGCGTCCGCAGGCGCCGCGTCCCGGCGCCCCGCGTCCGGGCGCTCCCCGTCCCGGCGGCGCAGGCCGGCCCGGCGGTGGAGGTCGTCCCGGCGCACCCTTCCAGCAGCGTCCCGGCGGCCCCGGTCGTCCCGGCGGTGCCGGCGGCTTCGGTGCCGCACGTCCCGGCGCTCCTGCCGGTGGCGGCTTCGCCGGTCGTCCCGGTGGCGGCGGTGGCCGCGGCCGTGGCCCCGGCGGTGGCACCGCGGGTGCCTTCGGCAAGGGCGGCGGCAAGTCGAAGCAGCGCAAGTCGCGTCGGGCGAAGCGGCAAGAGTTCGAGATGCGGTCGGCGCCCGTCGTCGGCGGCGTCAACGTCTCCAAGGGCAACGGCGAGATCATCCGGCTGCGCCGCGGTGCGTCGATCTCCGACTTCGCGGACAAGCTCGAAGCGCTGCGCGGCTACACCGTGCAGCCCGGCACGCTCGTGACGATCCTCTTCAACCTCGGCGAGATGGCCACGGCCACCGAATCGCTGGACGAGGCCACCTTCGAGATCCTCGGCGAGGAGCTGGGTTACAAGATCCAGATGGTCTCGCCCGAGGACGAGGACAAAGAGCTCCTCGAGGGCTTCGGTCTCGACCTCGAGGCCGAGCTCGAGGCCGAGAGCGAGGACGACCTCGAGATCCGTCCTCCCGTGGTCACCGTCATGGGTCACGTCGACCACGGTAAGACGCGACTGCTCGACGCGATCCGTCAGACCAACGTGGTCGCCGGTGAGGCCGGTGGTATCACCCAGCACATCGGTGCCTACCAGGTCTGGACCGAGCACGAGGGCATCGAGCGCGCCATCACGTTCATCGACACCCCCGGTCACGAGGCGTTCACCGCCATGCGTGCCCGTGGCGCCCAGGTCACCGACCTCGCGATCCTCGTGGTCGCGGCTGACGACGGCATCATGCCGCAGACGGTCGAGGCGCTGAACCACGCCCAGGCGGCGAACGTGCCGATCGTGGTCGCGGTGAACAAGGTCGACAAGCCCGAGGCCAACCCCGGCAAGGTGCGCCAGCAGCTCACCGAGTACGGCCTGGTCGCCGAGGAGTACGGCGGCGACGTCATGTTCGTCGACGTCTCGGCCCGCCAGGGCACGAACATCCAGGAGCTTCTGGATGCCGTGCTGCTCACCGCCGACGCGGGTCTGGACCTCACGGCCAACCCGAACAAGGCGGCTCGCGGTGTCGCGATCGAAGCCAAGCTCGACAAGGGCCGCGGTTCTGTCGCCACGGTGCTCATCCAGTCCGGAACGCTCCGCGTCGGTGACGCGATCGTCGCGGGAACGGCCTACGGCCGCGTGCGCGCCATGATCGATGAGAACGGCGAGACCGTCGAAGAGGCGTACCCGTCGCGTCCGGTCCAGGTGCAGGGTCTCAACTCGGTGCCCCGCGCCGGTGACGTGTTCATCGTCACGGACGAGGACCGCATGGCCCGCCAGATCGCTGAGAAGCGTGAAGCGGTCGAGCGCAACGCCCAACTGGCCAAGGCCCGCAAGCGCATCTCGCTCGAGGACTTCACCCGCGCTCTCGAAGAGGGCAAGGTCGAGTCGCTCAACCTCATCATCAAGGGTGACGTCTCCGGTGCCGTCGAGGCGCTGGAGGAGTCGCTCCTCAAGATCGAGGTCGACGACTCGGTGCAGCTGCGCATCATCCACCGCGGCGTCGGCGCCATCACCGAGTCGGACATCAACCTGGCGACGATCGACAACGCGATCGTCATCGGCTTCAACGTCCGTCCCGACACGAAGGCGCGCGAGCGCGCGGCCCGCGAGGGTGTGGACGTCCGGTTCTACTCGGTCATCTACAACGCGATCGAAGACGTCGAACAGTCGCTCACGGGCATGCTCAAGCCGGAGTTCGAAGAGGTCCAGTCGGGCGTCGCCGAGATCCGCGAGGTGTTCCGCTCGTCCAAGTTCGGCAACATCGCCGGTGTCATCGTGCGGTCGGGAACGATCACGCGCAACGCCAAGGCTCGCGTCATCCGCGACGGTGTCGTCCTCGCCGACGGCCTCGCCATCGAATCGCTGCGCCGCTTCAAGGACGATGTCACGGAGGTCCGTACGGACTTCGAGGCCGGTATCGGCCTCGGCAAGTTCAACGACATCCAGATCGGTGACGAGATCGAGACCACGGAGATGGTGGAGAAGCCGCGCGGCTGATCCAGCGTTTGCTACGGCGATGGATGCCTCGCGCGAAACAGGGCCCCTACCCCGACTTCGCGCGAGTCATCCATCGCCTTCGCAATTCCTTGCTTCGCGTCGCGGGGCAGGGTTGAGAAGGAGAAGAAGGACATGGCTGGAGAACGACAGGCACGTCTGGCCGACCGGATCCGCGTGCTCATCGCGGAGCGCCTGGACAAGGGGCTGCGTGACCCGCGCCTCGGCTTCGTGACCATCACGGACGTGCGGGTGACCGGCGACCTGCAGCACGCGTCGGTTTTCTACACGGTCTACGGCGACGACCAGGCCCGCGCCGACAGCGCTGCGGCGCTGACGGCGGCGACCGGCATGCTCCGCAGCGAAGTCGGGCGCAAGCTCGGCGTGCGGCTCACGCCGACCCTCGAGTTCATCCTCGACGGCCTGCCCGAGAACGCCGGGCACATCGAAGAGCTCCTCCGCGAGGCGCGGGAGCGCGACGCCGCCGTCGCGGGGATCGCGGCGACCGGCACCTACGCCGGAGACGCCGACCCGTACGTCAAGCCGCGCGAGGACGACGAGCAGGAGTGAGCCCGCGCCGGCTCCCGCTTCTCAGCGGGGCAGGTGCAGGTCGTCGTCGCTCGTCTCGACGAGACCGTCGACGATGAGCGAGTCGATCGCCCGCGCACGCTGCGCCGGGTCCGGCCAATCCGCGATGACCCGGTCCGCCGGGACGGTGTGATCCGGAGCGTCGCGGAGCACGCGCAGCACGGCGCCGCGCGCCTGCCGGTCGCTGCCCTCGTAGCGCGCCTGCTTGCGGCGGTCGTCGCCGGTGTCGGGATATCCGGCGGCGCGCCACGCGCACATCGTCGCGATCGGGCATGACTCGCACCGGGGCGAACGCGCCGTGCACACGACCGCGCCGAGCTCCATCGCCGCCGCGTTGACGATCGCGGCATCCGTGTCGCCTGCAGGCAGGACCGCCTCCATCGCCGCGAGGTCGGCGCGCGACGGCGGACCCGGCTGCGACCTGCCGCCCACAGCGCGGGCGAGCACGCGGCGGGTGTTGGTGTCGACGACCGGGTGCCGGTCGCCGTAGGCGAAGACGGCCACCGCGCGTGCGGTGTAATCACCGATGCCGGTGAGTGCCAGCAGTGCGTCGACGTTGCGGGGCACCGCCCCGTCGTGGCGGTCGCGGATCTCCGTCGCCGCGCGGTGGAGCCAGAGCGCGCGCCGCGGGTAGCCGAGATTCGCCCAGAGCCGCACCGCATCGGCGGCGGGGGCTGCCGCGAGATCCGCCGGCGTCGGCCAGCGCTCCAGCCACTCCTCGAGGCGCGGGATGACCCGCGCGACCGGCGTCTGCTGCAGCATGAACTCGCTTACGAGAATGCCCCACGCTCCGAACCCCGGCTTCCGCCACGGCAGGTCGCGGGCGTTGTCGCGGTACCACGCGCTGAGCGGGGGAGCGAGGTCGGGCACCGATTCAGCGTATGCGGACGCCGTGCCTCGTCGCCGCGGGGCGCCCTCGCCGCCCGGATAAACTGGAACCCATGCACCCGACGCCGAACCCGAGCGGCATCCTGCTCGTCGACAAGCCCGGCGGGGTCACCAGCCACGACGTGGTCGCCCGCGCCCGGCGCGCGCTGAACACGCGCAAGATCGGTCACGCCGGCACCCTCGACCCGATGGCCACCGGCCTCCTGGTCCTCGGTGTCGGAGCCTCGACCCGCCTGCTCACCTACATCGTCGGGCTCGGCAAGACGTACGAGGCGACGATCCGGCTCGGAGTCAGCACCGATTCCGACGACGCCGACGGCGTCGAGACGTCACGCACGGATGCCACGTCGGTCACCGACGAGGCGATCGCGAGCGGCATCGCCGCCCTCACCGGCGACATCTCCCAGGTTCCGAGCACCGTGTCGGCGATCAAAGTCGCCGGCCGTCGGGCGTACGACCTCGCGCGGGCAGGTGAACAGGTCGAGCTGAAGGCGCGCGCCGTCACCGTCTCCCGGTTCGAGATCTCCGACACGCGCCGGGGCGACGGCGTCATCGACGTCGACGTCGTCGTCGACTGCTCCAGCGGCACCTACATCCGTGCGCTCGCCCGCGACCTCGGCGCCGCTCTCGGTGTCGGCGGGCACCTGACCGCCCTCCGCCGCACCCGCATCGGCTCGTTCGACGTGCAGGACGCGGTCGCAGAGATCACCCCGGATGCCGCCCTCGCGCCGGCCGCGGAGGTCGCGGCATCCGTCCTCGGCGTGTTCCGCGTCACCGCAGAGGAGGCGCGCGATCTCCGTCACGGCAAACGGCTGACGGGAGCCGCGGGGCGTCTGGTGGGGGAGAACCCCGCCGCGATCGATCCGGACGGGGAGCTCGTGGGGATCGTCGGCCGCCGTGGCGCGGACGTGAAGAGCATCATGAACATGCCGGAGGAGCAGCCGTGATCTGGGGATTCACCGTCGCGCAGATCGCCGTCGCGTGCGCCGCAGGTCTGCTGTGCACAGTGCTGGGCCTTGCCGGGCGCAGGCCCAGCGACCTCAGCGTGGGGACCCAGGCGCTCGTCTTCCTGCTCCTGATCGCACAGGTGGTCGTCGCGATCGTCGCGCCCCTCACCGGCAACCCGCCCACGGGCGACCTGCTCGAATTCTGGGTCTATCTGATCTCCGCCGTGCTCATCCCGCCGGCGGCGGTGCTGTGGGCCCTGATCGAGCGGGGCCGATGGAGCACGGTCGTGATGGGCGTGGCATCCTTCGCCATCGCGATCATGGTGTGGCGCATGCACGTGATCTGGACGATCCAGGTCGTCTGAGGCCGATCGGACCCCGCCCGCGAACGTAGGATGGGAAGGCTATGTCTGAGACCGTCGCGACCTCGCCGAAGACCTCCGCAACCGGCCGGATGACCGGCATCGGTCGCGTTCTGGTCGTCCTCTACGCGATCATGGCGCTCGGCGCCACCGGACGGTCGTTCGTGCAGATCGTGCGGGAGTTCGACGAGGCGCCGATCGCGTACACGCTGTCGGCGATCGCTGCGGTCGTCTACATCCTCGCGACGCTCGCGCTGATCTTCAGCTCCTCCGAGCGCTGGTACCGCGTCGCGTGGGTCGCGATCTGCTTCGAACTCGTGGGCGTGCTGGTCGTGGGGACGCTCTCCCTCGTGCTGCCTGACCTGTTCGCCCACCCGACCGTATGGTCGGGATACGGCATCGGATACGTCCTCATCCCGCTGATCCTCCCGTTCCTGGGACTCTGGTGGCTGATCACCCATCGCTCCGTCCGCCCGGGCGTCGAGGAGACCGCATGAAGATCTTCTTCGATCCGGCCGATGTGCCGGCCGACTTCGGATCGAGCGTCGTCGCGATCGGGAAGTTCGACGGTGTGCACTCGGGCCACCGTGCCGTCATCGACCGGGCACGGGTGACCGCGACGGAATCCGACGCGAGCGTCGTCGCGGTGACCTTCGACCGCAACCCGCTCAGCCTGCTGCGGCCCGAAGCCTGCCCTGAGAACCTCGTCAGCGTCCACCAGAAGATCGCGCTCCTCGCCGACTCCGGGGTGGACGCGGCGCTCGTCCTGCGGTTCGATGAGGCCCTGGCATCCCTCACCGCGCGCGAATTCGTCCAGCTCGTCCTCGTCGACGCGCTGCGAGCGGTGTGCGTCATGGTCGGCGATGACTTCCGATTCGGTCGGGGCGGCAGCGGCACCCCCGCGGTGCTCGTCGAGCTGGGGTCCGAGTTCGGCTTCGACGTCGAGGTCGTCGGCGACGTGCAGGGCGGCGGCCGCCGAGTCTCCTCCACGTGGGTGCGGGAGCTCCTCGCCGCCGGTCACGTCGAAGACGCCGCGCGTCTGCTCGGACGCCCGCACGCGGTGCGCGGCGAGATCGTGCACGGCCTCAAGCGCGGGCGTGAACTCGGCTATCCGACCGCGAACCTCGCTCGCGAGGTCGAGGGCTTCGTGCCCGCCGACGGCGTCTACGCCGGGTGGCTCATCGATGAGGGCTCGGATGACGATCCGCTCGCCTCCGCGACGCGGTACCCCGCTGCGATCTCGATCGGCACCAACCCCACGTTCGACGACGTGACGGTGCGGCAGATCGAGGCGTACGTGCTCGATGAGACGGACCTCGACCTCTACGGTCACACCGTGCAGGTGCAGATCACGCACCGCATCCGCGGCATGGTCAAGTTCGAGGGCATCGATGCGCTCATCGAGACGATGACGGACGACGTCGCCGCCGTCCGCGCCGCGCTCCGCGACGGCCGCTGATCGCGCGCGGCATCCGCTCAGTACGAGGAGGAGTCGACGGCTCCGGTGGACTCGCCACCGGCGTCGATGCGACGGGCCTCGCCGAGGATGACGGCGCTGCCGCTCGTGCCGAGGCGCGTCGCACCGGCCTCGAGCATCGCGAGCGCGTCGGCGTAGCTGCGGACGCCGCCCGAGGCCTTCACCTGCACCGCGTCGCTCACGGTCGCTCGCATGAGGCTCACGTGGGGGATCGTCGCGCCGCCGCCGGCGAAACCGGTGGAGGTCTTCACGAAGTCCGCGCCGCCCTGCTCGGTGAGGCGGCTGCCGCGCTCGATCTGCTCGTCGTCGAGGAGCGCGGTCTCGAGGATCACCTTCACGATGTGACCGGATGCCGCCTCCACGACGGCCTTGATGTCGTCCACGACGACGTCGTCGAAGCCCGAGCGGAGGGCGCCGATGTTGACGACCATGTCGACCTCGGCGGCCCCGTCGGCGATGGCCTGGCGGGTCTCGGCGACCTTCGTCACGGTCGAGGTGGTGCCGTGCGGGAATCCGATGACGGTGCCCACGGCGACGCCGGTGCCGGCGAGGCGCGAGACGGCGTGCGCGATGTCGCTCGGGCGCACACACACGCTGAAGACGCCCCACTCGGCGGCGATGTCGAGTTCGGCGTCGACATCGGCACGGGTGAGCTCGGGCTTGAGGATGGCGTGGTCGATGGTGGCGGCGAGTTCGCGTTCGGTGGGCATGACTCCAGGTTACGCGTCACCGTGACGCCGCGGCATCGGGGGCGGGGGAGGACGCGCTAGACTGGGGCCAAGGGTCAGTCCCGTCGCCGCAGCTCGCAGAAGCGAGTGCCCGCAGCCGAGACGACCCGGGTACATCCCCTCGCCGCGTCGCACGTCGCGGTCCATCGGCCCGCCGGACACGGCCGGCCTGCCGGTCTTCGACCGGTTCTCACGCTCAGGAGGAGCATGCCGACCACGGCATCCACCGCCCCGAAGTCGGCATCGCGCCGTCGCAAGGGATCTTCGTCGCGCCGCGACGACGACGCGCCCCTCATCCCGATCCTCGCCCGCAAGGTGCGCGAGGTCGAGGCGAAGGCCCAGCGCGGAAAGCTCGGACCCACCAACCGGGTCAAGTTCCAGGTCATCGCCTTCCTGGTGCGCGAGGAGCGCGCCCGGGTGAAGGCCGACACCGAGATCGCCGACGGCGCCCGCGCCGAGCTGCTCAAGCGGCTCGACGGCGTCGCCACGATCCTCGCCAAGACCGCAGCCCGCGACACGTCGCTCATCCAGCTGCTCGAGGTCGACCAGGCCGCCTCACCCGTCGCGCGCCGCATGCGCCGTGACTGGCTGCTCGAATCCGGCGCCGAACTCCCCGAGGATGAGCTCATCATCACGGACGTCAAGCCGGTGCAGGCGCCCGTCGTGCCCGCCGCGCTCGCCGAGCGTCAGGTGACCCCGCCGCAGATCGAGGCGCGGCGCGAGTCGAACCCGTTCCTCGCGCCCGACGTGGCGCTTCGCGCACCGGCGTCCTCGCCTCGTCGCCGCTTGGATGGCTGGGAGCTCATGGGCCCCCTGTACAAGGCGTTCGAGACGGGTGCCGGCGGGGGAGCCGCCTCCATGGACCTCCCGGAGGTCCCCGAGTTCGACCGCCTGTCGCCCAAGGGACTGGAGGTCATGCCCCACCAGTCCCGGTTCCTCGAAGCGGTCCGCACCGGTCACCGCAGCTTCCTCCTCGCCGATGAGCCGGGCCTCGGCAAGACCGCGCAGTCGGTGCTCGCGGCATCCGTCGCCGATGCGTACCCGCTGCTGGTCGTCGTCCCGAACGTCGTCAAGATGAACTGGGCGCGCGAGGTGGAGCGGTGGACGCCGCAGCGTCGCGCGACCGTCATCCAGGGCGACGGCGAGACGATGGACGCGTTCGCGGACGTCTTCATCGTCAACTACGAGATCCTCGACCGGCACCTGTCATGGCTCAGCTCGATCGGGCTGAAGGGCATGGTCGTCGACGAGGCGCATTTCATCAAGAACCTCACGTCACAGCGATCGCAGAACGTGCTCGCCCTCGCCTCGCGCATCCGCGAGCAGGTGCGCGACCCGCTCATGCTCGCCCTCACGGGAACGCCGCTCATCAACGACGTCGAGGACTTCGACGCGATCTGGCGCTTCCTCGGCTGGACCAACGGCGAGAAGCCCGGTCCCGTCCTGATGGAGCGGCTGGATGCCACCGGGCTCACCCCCGCCGACAAGGCGTTCTACCCCGAGGCGCGCGACGCGGTCATCTCGATGGGCATCGTCCGTCGCAAGAAGAAGGACGTCGCCGCCGACCTCCCCGCCAAGCTCGTCGCCGACCTCCCCGTCGAGCTGGACGACGAGTACGGCCGTTCCATCCGCGCCGCCGAGCGCGAGCTCGGTGAGCGACTGGCGGCGAAGTACCGACGCATCATCGAAGCCCGCGGCGATCGCGTCATCCCCGGTGAAGCCGACGACGACATCGTCCGTCTCGTCGCGCACGGCGAGCTCGAGGAGTCCAAGGCCGCAGGCTCCGGCTCCGAGAACGTCTTCACGATGGTGCGGCGGATCGGTCAGGCGAAGGCGCAGCTGGCCGCGGATTATGCGGTGCAGCTGCAGCGTTCGGTCGGCAAGGTCGTCTTCTTCGCGAAGCACATCGATGTGATGGATGCCGCGGAGGCGCATTTCGCTTCCGCTGGGCTCCGCACCGTCTCGATCCGAGGCGACCAGTCGACGCCGGCACGCCAGGAGGCCATCGACGCCTTCAACGGCGATCCGGAGGTCGCGATCGCGGTCTGCTCGCTCACGGCGGCCGGCGTCGGCCTGAACATGCAGGCAGCCTCCAACGTCGTCCTTGCCGAGCTCAGCTGGACTGCCGCGGAGCAGACGCAGGCGATCGACCGCGTGCACCGCATCGGTCAGGAAGAGCCCGTCACCGCGTGGCGGATCATCGCCGCGCACACGATCGACACGAAGATCGCCGAGCTCATCGACAGCAAGCAGGGCCTCGCTCAGCGTGCGCTCGACGGCGACGCCGTCGACCCGACCTCGAGCGACTCGGTGCAGCTGTCCGCCCTCATGCACCTGCTGCGGCAGGCGCTCGGCGCCGCTTGATCGAGCGTTGCACACGTATCGCACTGACGGTCCCCGGCCTGCTGGCCGGGGACCGTCTGCGGCGATAGGGTCGGTGGAGGCAGCGTCGCCCTCAGCATCAACCCGAACCACAAAGGATCTCTCATGAAGATCGGCATCCTCACGAGCGGCGGCGACTGCCCGGGCCTGAACGCGGTCATCCGCGGCGTCGTCCTGAAGGGCACGACGGCCTACGACATCGAGTTCGTCGGCATCCGCGACGGTTGGCGCGGCGTCGTCGACGGCGACTTCTTCCCGCTGACCCGTCACGAGGTCAAGGGTCTCTCCAAGGTCGGCGGCACGATCCTCGGCACGAGCCGCACGAACCCTTACGAGGGGCCCCGCGGCGGCGCGGAGAACATCTCGAAGACCATGTACGGGCACCGGCTCGACGGCATCATCGCGATCGGCGGCGAGGGCACCCTCGCGGCGGCGAACCGTCTCCACAAGGACGGCATCAACGTCCTCGGCGTGCCGAAGACGATCGACAACGACCTTCGCGCGACCGACTACTCGTTCGGGTTCGACACCGCCGTGAACATCGCGAGCGAAGCGATGGACCGACTCCGCACGACCGGCGACTCGCATCAGCGGTGCATGGTCGCGGAGGTCATGGGTCGGCACGTCGGCTGGATCGCGCTCCACTCGGGAATCGCCGCGGGCGCCCACGTCATCTGCATCCCCGAGGTGCCGATGTCGATCGACGAGATCACCGAGCAGGTCACGAAGGCCCACGACCGGGGACGCGCGCCGCTGGTCGTCGTGTCGGAGGGTTTCAAGCTCACCGGCATGGACGAGGCTTTCAGCGACAAGGGGCTCGATGCGTTCAACCGACCCCGTCTCGGCGGCATCAGCGAGATCCTCGCGCCGGAGATCGAGCGGATCACCGGCATCGAGACGCGCGCGACGGTCCTCGGCCACATCCAGCGCGGCGGATCGCCGTCCGGCTTCGACCGGGTGCTGGCGACGCGCCTCGGACTTCACGCGGCAGACGCGGTCGTCGACCAGGCGTGGGGTCAGATGGTCTCCCTCAAGGGCACGGACATCGTCCGGGTCGCCTTCGAGGAGGCGCTCGGCGAGCTGAACTCGGTTCCGCTGTACCGATACGAAGAAGCCGCCGCGCTCTTTGGCTGACGGGCATCGTTCGCCGGCTGCGGTCGGGCACCCCGAGCCCTCGATCTGGCCGGCGCTGCTCGGCGCGGTGGTGGTCGGCGTCCTCACGGCGGTCCAGGCGCGCATCAACGGGCAGCTGGCCCTGCGCCTGGACCACCCCATGACGGCCGCGGTGATCTCGTTCGGCAGCGGCCTCCTGCTCGTCGCCGCGATCTGCGCGCTGGCGCCGTCGGGGCGGCGCGGCTTCGCGGCGCTGGTCCGCGGCATCCGCGACCGCTCCATCCCGTGGTGGATGCTGGTCGGCGGTGCGGCGGGCGCTGTGACCGTCGCCACCCAGAGCCTCACGGTCGGCATCGTCGGGGTCTCGCTGTTCACCGTCGGACTCGTCGCGGGTCAGACGGTCGGCGGGCTCGCCCTCGACCGGTTGGGCTACGGTCCCGGCGGCGTGGTGCCCGTGACGGTGCCGCGCCTGGTCGGTGCGGCTCTCACCCTCATCGCGGTCACGGTGATGCTCACCTTCGGTGAGGGCATCGCCGACGTCCCGCTGTGGCTGCTCCTGCTGCCGGTCGTCGTCGGTGTGGGCCTCGCGTGGCAGCAGGCCACGAACGGTCGACTGCGCCAGCGAATCGGCACGCCGCTCACGGCGACCTTCGTGAACTTCCTCGTGGGCACGGTCGTGCTGGTGATCGGCGCCGTCGTCGCGGTCGCCGCCGGCGGCCCCCCGCGCGCGTTGCCGGGGGAGCCGTGGCTCTACCTCGGCGGCGCGGTGGGCGTCGCGTACATCATGATGACGGCAGCGCTGGTGGGGCGCACCGGCGTGCTCCTGTTCGGCCTCGGTGCCGTGTCGGGCCAGCTCGTGGCATCCCTCGTCCTGGACGCCCTATGGCCGGCACCGGCGAGCCCGGGCCTCGCCGTCGAGTCGGTCACGGTCGCGATCGCGCTGTGCTCGGTGCTCGTGGCGGGGTTCTGGCGGGCTCGCCGGTGAGGGTCAGTCTTCCTTCGGGCTGAACGACAGCGAGAGCGAGTTCATGCAGTAGCGGTCGCCGGTGGGGGTGCCGAACCCGTCGGGGAACACGTGTCCCAGGTGCGATCCGCACGCGGCGCAGCGGACCTCGGTGCGCTGCATGCCGTGACTGTTGTCCTCGAGGAGCTCCACCGCCTCCGGGCGGACCGACTCGTAGAAGCTCGGCCACCCGCAGTGCGAGTCGAACTTCGTGCCGCTCTGGAACAGTTCCGCTCCGCACGCCGCGCAGGCGTACAGACCGGCGCGGCTCTCGTCGAGCAGCTCACCCGTCCAGGCGCGCTCGGTGCCGGCCTTGCGAAGCACCTCGTACTGTTCGGGCGTGAGCTCCTCACGCCACTGCTCGTCGGTCTTCTCCACGCGATAGCTCATGTTGTTCCTTCCGCTCGCCCTATTCAACCCGACGAACCGCCCGTCTGTTCCAGTCTCGACCGACTCATCGTCGGTACCGTCGTCTCGTGACCCTCTCCGACCGCGATCGCGCCCTGCTCGACTTCGAGAACAGGTGGAGCTCGCACTCGGGCGCGAAGGAGGAGGCCGTCCGCACGGAGCTGTCCCTCACGCCGGCGCGGTACTACCAGCTGCTGGGGCGACTCGTCGACACCGCAGAGGCGGTGGCCTACGACCCCGTGCTCGTGCACCGGCTGCGCCGGTTGCGCGACGCCCAGGAGCGGGCGCGGCGCACGCGCGCTCAGGTGGGTGCGGGAGCACCCCGTAGAATCCCGGAGTGACGAACCCGACCTCCGCCACCGAGCCCTCCGCACAGACGCAGGTGCCCGCGAGCGGCCGTGCCGCCTCGCAGGACTTCCCGTCCGATCGGTTCGACGACCTTCCCGCGACGACCGCTCGCCGCGGCGCGCACCGTGCGGAGAACCCGCGCCTGCGACTGCGGAGCGTCGTGATGTGGTCAGCCGTGGCCACCGTCGCCCTCATCCTCATCGGCATGTTCGGCACGATGATGGCCACCGGTCGGCTGAACCTCGCTCCCGGCCCCGCCCAGACGCAGGGTCAGGAGCCGGTGGCGCCGGAGATCGACACGTCGTATCCGGTGCTGGTGCTCAACGCGACCGACGAAGCGGGGCTCGATGCCGTCATCGCCGAGAAGGTCATCGCCGCGGGCTGGGCGGAGGGTGACGTCGAGGCGGGCAACGCCAGCTCCAACGATTTCGCCGTCACCACGGTCTACTACCCGCGGCAGAGCGACGAAGCGGCCGCGCGCGGACTCGCAGACGCGATCGGTGGGGCCGAGGTCTCCCTCGACGACACCTACGCGGTCGTGAGCGACCCCAGCACGCCGTCGGTGGATGGCGAGCAGGGCGCGCAGCTGGTCGTCGTCGTCGGCTTGGACATGCGCACGCAGTGACGTCGAGCCCCTTTCCTGGCCTCGTGTTTCGGGTCGGTAAACACTTCGATGCGTGCACGTCAACAAGGGCCCGAACGGCATTTTCCGCCCTCGCGGCATCGCTAATCTGGCGAAGTCCCACAGCTTCAGGAGATTCGCATGACGGAGACACGATCATGACCCAGGGAACCGTCAAGTGGTTCAACGCCGAGAAGGGGTTCGGATTCATCACGCAGGTCGATGGTCAGGACGTCTTCGTCCACTACTCGAACATCGAGATGTCCGGTTTCCGCGTGCTGGAAGAGGGGCAGACCGTGGAGTTCACGGTCGGTTCCGGTCAGAAGGGGCCGCAGGCCGAATCGGTTCGCGTCGTCGCCTGAGCGTGCGCGCGAAACGTTCTTCCACGACGCGTATCCTGCCCGAGTGATTCGAAACAGCCCGACCGCCCGAACCGTCTCGCGCCGACGCCGGATCATCCTCCCGATGATGCTGGCTGCCGTCATGCTCGCGGCCTGCGCGCCCCAACCCGAGGCCGCAGAGTCCCCGACGTCCTCGCCCTCACCGAGCGTTCCCGCGCCGGTCTCGACGTTCACGCCCGCTCCGGAGCCTGCGCCGACGACGGCGACGGCGCCGCTGCGCGGCACGGACATGCCGATCGAGGATGCCGCGCGTCCGGCGCTCTCGGTCAAGATCGACAATCAGGTCGATGCGCGTCCGCAGTACGGTCTCGACCGCACCGACATCGTCTTCGAGGAGCTCGTCGAGGGCGGTCTGACGCGGTATGTCGCGGTGTGGCACTCCGACGTCCCCGAAGGCGTCGGACCGGTCCGGAGCATCCGTCCCATGGATCCCGACATCGCCTCGCCGCTCGGGGGCATCATCGCCTACTCCGGCGGGCAGGCCCGGTTCGTCTCGATGATGAAGAAGACCGATCTCCACAACGCCATCCACGGCGGCAGGGACGATCGCTTCATGTCTCGGACGAAAGAGCGCCGCGCCCCGCACAACGTGATCCTCCGCGCAGACGACATCGTCGATCACTACGACGACCTCGGCGCGCCCGAGGCGCAGTTCCTCTATTCGCCGTCCGGATGGGCGCCGCTGTTCGGTCGGCCCTCCGACGGTGTCGACGTGCGTTTCTCCAACGCCTCCCAACGGGGCTGGCGATGGAGCGAGAAGAAGCAGTCCTACCAGCGCTCGCAGGCCGGCAAGGCCGACACCGTCGATGGGGGAGCGCGCATCACGGCGAAGAACGTCGTGGTCCTCGAAGTCGGCATCGACAACCGCTACGGCAGCATCCCGAAGACGATCATGGTGGGCAAGGGCCAGGGCTGGGTCTCCACCGGGGGCCACGTGATGAAGGTCAGCTGGTCGAAGAAGGACCGGGACTCGCGCATCGTGCTGCGCAACGCCGCCGGCAGCGAGGTGCGGCTCGCGCCCGGCAACACCTGGATCGAGCTCATGCCGAAGTCGGGTTCGATCAGCGTTCTCTGACGGATGCCGCGCCGCATCCCATGGCGGTGGGTCGACCCGCGGACGGTGCGTCGACCCGCCGCGGCGGCGGCTTGCACTCGACAGGGTCGAGTGCCAGAATGAGTTAGCACTCACTCATCCTGAGTGCCAGAACGATTCAGCGCTCAGCCTCTGAGCGCATGGACTGAAACGTCACGTCCGGGAGGGACGACACACTTATGGCAAAGATCATCGCTTTCGACGAGGAGGCCCGCCGCGGCCTCGAGCGCGGCCTCAACACGCTGGCCGACGCCGTCAAGGTGACGCTCGGCCCCCGCGGCCGCAACGTCGTGCTCGAGAAGAAGTGGGGCGCCCCCACCATCACCAACGATGGTGTGAGCATCGCCAAGGAGATCGAGCTCGAGGACCCCTACGAGAAGATCGGCGCCGAGCTGGTCAAGGAGGTCGCCAAGAAGACCGACGACGTCGCCGGTGACGGCACCACCACCGCCACCGTGCTCGCCCAGGCGATGGTCCGCGAGGGCCTGCGCAACGTCGCCGCCGGCGCCAACCCGATGGCCCTCAAGCGCGGCATCGAGGTCGCCGTCAAGGCGGTCAACGACGAGCTGCTGAGCATGGCCAAGGAGGTCGAGACCAAGGAGCAGATCGCGCAGTCCGCGTCCATCTCCGCGGCCGACACCGAGATCGGCGAGATGATCGCCGAGGCCATGGACAAGGTCGGCAACGAGGGCGTCATCACCGTCGAGGAGTCCAACAAGCT
>NZ_JBHWTD010000055.1:0-6164 GCF_043427715.1 Microbacterium sp.
AATGTGGACGGGGGTGACCCCGTCCCGCACCGGTGTGGCGACGGATGCCGCCGGGTACGTCTTACTCGCTGAGGACGATCTCGCTGAAGACCTCGTCGTTCACGGGGCTGGCCGGGTAGCTCTCGACACGGGGGTCGAAGGCCAGGGTCGGGGCCGGGTGAGCGAGCGGGACGCCGGGGATGAACTCGGCGACCATCTGGTTGATCTCCTGGTAGAGCGCCGACTGCTCCTCGAGGTCTGCGATGCCGCGGGCCTCGTCGAGCGCTGCGAACAGCTCGGGGTTGTCGAAGCCCCACTCCGCCGACTTCTGACCGAAGAACACGCCGACGAAGTTGTCGGTGTCGTTGTAGTCGCCGGTCCAGCCGAGGAGGTGGATGCCGTGGTCGGAGCTGGCCGTGATCTTGTCGAGGTAGTCCGGGTTCCACGCGTCGGTCTCGGGCTCGGTGACGACGCCGACGGCCTCGAGCTGGCTCGAGAGGACCGTGAAGATCTGCTCGGGGTCCGGCATGTAGGGGCGCGAGACGTCGACCGGGTAGTTGAACGTCAGCGTGAGCGGGTTCTCCTCGGTGTAGCCGGCCTCCGCGAGGAGCTCCTTGGCCTTCTCGGGGTCGTACTCGTACGTGGTGACGTCGGGGTTGTACCCGTTGACCGTGTCAGGCATGAACTGCGTCGCCTTCTCGGTGCCTTCGGGCAGGACCTGCGAGATGAGCGCGTCCTTGTCGACGGCGTAGGAGAGGGCCTGACGCACGGTCGGATCCTGGAGCTCCTCGACGGCCTGGTTGAAGGCGAGGTAGAGGATCGTGAAGGGGGGACGCGACACCATGGTGAAGCCGTCCTCCTCGAGGGCGGCGGTGTCTGCGGGACCGACGAGGTCGTAGCCGTCGATCGAGCCGGCCTCGAGCGCCTGGCGGCGTGCGGTCGGGTCATCGATCACGCGGAAGATGATCTCGTCGATCTGACCGGCCTCGCCCCAGTAGTCCTCGTTGGCGGTGAGGGTCAGCTGCTCGCCCGGAGCCCACTCTTCGAAGACGTAGGGACCGGTGCCGACCGGGTGGCCGGTGGCGTACTCGCTGAGCGTCGGAGCCTCGGCGGTGCCGCCGACCTCGTCAGCTGCGTACTCCTCGAGGGCCGTCGGCGACTGCATCGCGAACGCGGGCAGCGACAGCGCGGGGATGAAACCGGCGAACGGCTTGTTGAGCTCGATGGTCACCGTGGTGTCACCGTCGGCGGCGCAGGACTTGTAGACCGCGTCCTCGGCGTTCGAGGCGTAACCCTTGAAGAGCTTGTTGTAGTAGTAGCCGAGCGCCTCGCTGGCAGCCAGACCCTCCCAGTTGAACCACCGGTCGAAGTTGGCGCAGACGGCCTCCGCGTTGAAGTCGGTGCCGTCGTGGAACGTGACACCCTCCTTGAGCGTGAAGGTGTGGCTCATGCCGTCCTCGGTGGACTCCCACGACTCAGCGAGGAGCGGTGCGGGGTCGGCGGTGCCGGGCTCGGTGCCGACGAGACCTTCGAAGATCTGGCGGGAGACGCGGAACGTCTCGCCGTCCTGCGCGAAGGCGGGGTCGAGGCTGGCCGGGTCGCTGGATGCGGCGAAGACGAACGTGCCGTCGACGTCTTCAGGAGCGGCGGAGCCGCCGTCGTCGTCACGCTGGCTGCCGCACGCGGTGAGCGCGAGCGCGCCGATCGCGAGCGATGCGACGCTCACGACAATGCGCTTTCTGTGAGTGGAGAGCATGTGCTGTGCACCTTCCGTATGGCTCGTCGGCAGGCGCGACTGTACGCCGCCGAAGGGATGTCCTGACGCTACCCCGGCGTGAGCGGTCAGCCGGTTACATCTGCATCTCAATCACGTTTCCGCGATCTCGGCAGAGACAGCCCATCACGTTCGGGGCGTGCACGTGAAATCACGCTCAGGAACACGAACAGTCTCCCACCCGACGCGGGCCTCTTCCGGCGACCCGGGCCGGCCTGCTGGTCGGAGTCCCTCCCCGGACGGGACGCCGTTGAGATGAGGGATTTCTCATCTGACCAGCGCCGAATGTACGGGCTAGCGACGGTTCGATGTCGGAGGCCCTCACCACAATGGAGGTATGACCAGCACGCCAGAGGCCCCCGGATCGGACGCGTATCTCGCGTCGCTCGCGGGCATCGTGCACGAGGTCGAGGCAGCGGAACGGCTCGTCGCCGCGGGCCAGATCACCCAGTTGCGAGTGCTCGCCCGGGCCGGGCAGCTCGCCGAAGCGCAGACAGTGGGCGCGGATCGGCGAGTGGCTGCTCACGACATGGCGTTGCGTTGCATCGCCGCCGAGGTGGGTGGGGTGATGCGGATCACCGACCGCGCCGTCCAGCGCCGCATCGACGAGGCCCGCACGATCATCGAGGGCTACCCCGCGTCGGTCGTGGCGTGGGAGCAAGGTCGGATCACCCGCGGTCACGTGCTCGTGATCGTCGACACGGGGTCGGTCGTTCCGGTCGAGATGCGGGCCGAGTTCGAGGCGGCCGCGATTGCGCGGTGCGAGAAGGACACTCCGAACCGGGTGCGGCCGGGGCTGGATATCCTTGCGCAGCGGATGCACCCCCGGTCCTTCACCGAACGACACACCGAGGCTGCCGCGACCCGGTGCGTGCGGCTGGTTCCGGGTCGTGACGGGATGTCGGACCTGATCGCGACGCTCCCGACGGTGATCGCCGAAGGGATCCACGACCGGTTGACCCAGCAGGCCCGGGCGGTGATCGACACGCGCGGTGAGCGGTCCGTGAGCGGCGAGGACGCCGCAGCGGCCGATACCCGGGCCGCGGTCGCCGCAACCGATACCCGCTCGACCGATCAGGTCCGTGCGGACATCTTCGCCGACCTGCTCCTCGCCGGCACCCCAGCCCTCGACGACACCCGCGACACGACCGCCGGGCCCCTCGGCGCGATCCGTGCGCGCGTGCAGGTCGTCGTGACGGCGACATGCCTCACCGGCAGCGATGACGGCCCCGCCGATCTCGTCGGCCGGTCGGCCATCGACGCGAAGACGGCTCGACGTCTTGCCGGCGATCAGCCGGCATGGGAGCGACTGTTCACCGATCCCGTCACGGGTACGGTGCATGAGGTCGACACCTACCGGGTCCCGCATCGGATGCGCCGATATCTGCAAGCCAGAGACCAGCATTGCCGGTTCCCCGGATGCCGCACCGCAGCGATCCGGTGTGAAGTCGACCACACGGTGGATCACGCCCTCGGCGGTGAGACGACCACCCGAAACCTGGGTCACCTGTGCCAACGACACCATTCGATGAAACAGTTCACAGCCTGGAGAGTCCGACAACTCTCGGGTGGTGTCCTGGAATGGACCTCACCCCTCGGCAGAACCTACCGCGAAGACGCACCCACCCCAGCCGTCGCGTTCACCCCTGCCGACACCACACCCGCACCCTTCTGAACGGTGACCGCGCGCCGCGGTCCGTCTCGGCCCGCGCCGCGGTTCGACCCACGCTTCCATCCGGCGCACTGCCCATCCCCGCACCGACTAGCGTTGAAGGATGGCCCGGGCGTACGAAGAGAACGACGTCGCCCGCACCACGCTCTCCGACGGGCGCACAGCGCAGGTCACGCCGAGCCGGTTCGCCGGCGGGTGGGAGCTCGTCGTCGAGGCCACCCCGCAGTCGCACGTCGACCTCGACGACCCCTCGCACCTGCACTTCGAGTACATCGCCCGCATGGGCGCGGTCATCGACCTGATCGGCTCGCCCGGCGAGCCCCTCACCGCCGTGCACCTCGGCGCCGGCGCCATGACCCTCCCCCGCTACGTCGAGCACACCCGCCCCGGCTCCCGCCAACAGGTCATCGAACTCGAGCAGCCCCTCATCGACCTCGTCCGCGAGCACCTTCCCCTGCCCCGCAACGCGAGCATCCGCGTCCGCATCGGCGATGCGCGCGACGTCGCGGCACGCCTCCCAGGCGGCATCCTCGGCAAAGTCGACCTCATCGTGTCCGACGTGTTCGCCGGCGCGCAGACCCCCGCGCACCTGACAACGATCGAGTACTACCGCGTCCTCGCGAATCTGCTCGCCCCACGGGGCATCCTCCTCATCAACGTCGCCGACGGCAGCGGCCTCCCGTTCGCCCGCCGCCAGGTCGCGACGGTCCGCGACGTCCTCGAGCACGTCGTCGCCCTCGCCGAGGTCCGCACACTCAAGGGCGGAAGCTTCGGCAACATCGTCATCGCCGCTTCCGCGTCCCCGCTCCCCATGGACTGGCTCCCCCGCCTCATGGCTGCCGGACCCCACCCCGCGAAGGTCGCCCACGGCGCCGAACTCGACGCCTTCGCGCGCACCGCGCGGATCATGACGGATGCCGACGCCGAACCGTCACCGAAACCCGCGGCATCCGTCTTCGAACGCTGACACGCGCGGCGTGCCCTGCCTCGCAAACCGGCCCCCTCGGCGACACTGGAACGACACGTCGGGAGTGTTCGGGAGGAAGCGCCGTGAGCTACATCAAGGGATACGACCCGGAGACGTTGCGCGAGATCGTCGACCTCTCGCAGTGCCGGGCCCGCCTCGATGAGCTCGGCGAGCAGCGCAGCCTCGCTGCCATGCTCGAGCGCGTCTGGCTGCTGAAGGTCCTCGACCGCCTCGACGACGCCCTCGTTGTCTCTGAGCAGTCCGTCCGGCTGGCCCGCATGGCCGGCACCCGCAAGGACCTCCTTCGCGCCCGCGTGCTCCACGCCACCGTGCAGCAGTTCCGTGGCGCGCACGCCGCAGCCATCCACGAGCTGAACATGTGCGTCGAGGAGGCCGAAGGTCAGGGCTGGGCCGCCCTCGCCGCCTTCGCCTGCCAGCACCGCGGCAAGACCTACTACGACGCCGGCGACTACGTCTCGGCCCGTGCCGACTTCAAGAAGGCGCTCTTCCTGCGTCAGGAGGCGGGCGCCCCGGAAGACCAGCTCGAATCGACCCTTCTCGCCATCGAGGCGGCTGATCGTCGGCGGGCCGGGACCTCCGTCGCGAGCTGAGTGTCGTACATCCGTTCTACCCTCCACGCATGACCGACCTCACCGACGTCCGCCGCGAAGCGGAGCACCTGCTGCGGGTCCATCTCGACGAGTCCTGGACGTTCGCCTTCGACAACGCCAAGCGACGCGCCGGCGCGTGCGACTACGCGCGCAAGCGCATCACGCTCTCGCGCTACCTGTCCGCCCGTTACGACGAGACCACCAACCGGCAGACGGTCCTCCACGAGATCGCGCACGCCCTCGCCGGGCCGGCCGCCGGTCACGGTGCTGACTGGAAGCGCATCGCGCGCTCCCTCGGCTACACCGGCGGCGTCACCCACCGCGGTGAGACGGCGACCGAACTCGCCCCGTGGGTGGGCGTCTGCCCCGCCGGTCACGTCGCCTACCGGCATCGCCGCGCGACCCGTGCGACCTCCTGCGCGATCTGCGCTCCCCGCTTCGACGAGCGGCACCTGTTCGCGTGGCGTCGGCGCGAGATCACCGCAGAGACGCGGCGCGCTGCACTCGCCCCGCGCTGAGGGCGCTCAATACGCGACCCAGCGCCCCTCGCGGAGCACCGGCACCACGCCGTCCGCGTCGATCTCCGCCGCCGCCAGCGCCTCGTCGCGCAGCTCGCGGGCGAGCAGCTCCTGCCCCGACCCGCTCGCGGTGATGAGGTGACGCGCCGCCCGGCGCAGCCCTCGGAACGACTCGGATGCCGCGGCCGCCTCCGGCGACGTGTGGTCGATGCCCAGCGTCTCCAACGCCCCGAGCACCGCTCCCGCACCCAGCAGATCCTCCATCGCGAAGCGCAGCTCGCCCGACTCGTCGATCTCACCCGCGGCGATCACGTTGACACTCGTCCGCTCCCCGCGGCGCGTCTGCTCGGCGAGCACCGCCTGCGCGACCGCCGAGGCGTTGCGCAGGCAGCCCAGCACCACAACGGCATCCGTGCCCGCGGCCGACGAACCGTGCGCGGCCGACGCGACGGCCGCGCCGTTCACGGAGACGGCGTGCGCTGACTCATCGTGCGCGACCGCTCCCGGCGGTTTCAGGTTGTCAGCGCAACACCGTTGATCAGTTCGTTGATCATGTCAGCTGGTTTCCGGTAGCCGAGGGTGCGACGCGGTCTGATGTTCAGGAGTCGCTGGGTTTCGGTGAGTTCGTCGTCGGTGATCTCGT
>NZ_JBHWTD010000056.1:0-20371 GCF_043427715.1 Microbacterium sp.
ATGTTGCCAGCCGACGCTGCGCCGGCTGCGACGCCTGTGGTGTACGCCGCGCCCGCCGACCCCGCTCCCGCCGATGTCTCGCCCCGACTCGTGCTGTCGCCCGAGTCGCTCCTGGCTGCGCCGGTGCTGCCGGCCTCCCTCGGGCTCGCCGGCACCTCGGTCGAGCCGCCCTCGGACGACGTCGCCCGTGCCCCCGCAGCGCCCACGCTCCCGGGAGAGCACCGCGGCGGATTCCGACGCGAGATGACGCAGCCTCTCCCCATCGCGCCGCCGCTCGAGGTGCACCCCGACCCGAGCACGGCGGAGCCGTCGGTCCACTGGATCCACCCGCCGCCCACCCTGCCACGCAGTGCCGGTTGGGCTCTCCTGTTCGGCATCCTCGGCCTGATCCTGTCGTTCTTCGTCGGCTGGGCGTTTCCGGTCGGCCTGCTCGGCGCGGTCCTCGCGATCATCGCGCTCCGCCGTCCGTGGGAGAGCCGCGAGCTGGCCGTCTGGGCGCTCGCGCTCAGTCTGGTGTCACTCGTCTACAGCGCGGGGTGGCTGTGGTGGGCACACTCGCAGGGCGCGCTGTTCGCTTGACCGCGTCCCCGCGGAGCGTGAGTCTGCCGGTCAGACCCGGTCAGCCAGAATCGCGACTCGCTGCTTCGCGCCGATGCGCGTGAGGATCAGCGTCGCCGACTCGTCGCCGCGGAGCACCAGCTTGCGTCGGAACTGCGCAGGGTCGACGTCGACGCCGCGCTTCTTGATCTCGATCGTCCCGATCCCGTTGCTGCGGAGCGCGGCATTGATCGTCGGCACCTTCATCGGCATGACCTCGCGCACCCGGAACGACTGCACGAACGGGCTCGTCAACGCGGCATCCGACGTCAGATAGGCGAGACCCTCGCTCAGCATGCCTGCCTGCAGCTCACGCGCGACCTCGCCGATCATCCGTGCGCGGATCACGGCGCCCTCGGGCTCGTGTACGAATGCGCCGAGGTCGCGCACCGGCTCGTCCTCGCTGTCGGCGGACGCCGTCACCTCGTGAGCCGTGCCGCCCCGGATCACCAGCGCCGCCCGACGGATGCCGTCGCGTCGCAGCTCCCGCGACCACAGGACGAGCTCGATGGTCGAGCCGTCCACACTGATCCACTGCGCCTCGAGCCCGTCGGGGATGAGCCCGCGGTCGAGGCCCGGGCCGAGCTTGATGCCCACCGGCATCCGCTCCGCCAGGTCGAACGCCCACTCGAGAGACGGGGACCAGTCCTCCGCGCGGGTGCGTGAGGTTTCGGAGTGTCCGGCGGTGCGACGCGCCGGGTCGAGCCAGACCGCGTCGATGCCGGACAGGTCGGTGTCCTCAGCGCGGCCGTGGCGCACGGTGACCGATTCGCCGAAGGGCGCGAGGTTGTAGGCGGCGAGGGCGGCGGTTGTCTCGTCGGCGTCGACGGCCAGCACCTCGAGGCCGATCCCGGCCAGGCCGAGTGCATCACCACCGACGCCGCACCCGAGGTCGGCGACGCGGGTCAGGCCGGCGTCGCGGAAGCGCCCGGCGTGGCGAGCGGCGACCTCGAGACGGGTCGCCTGCTCGAGGCCTGCCCTAGTGAACAGCATCCGGTCGGCGAACGGGCCGAACTTCGCCGCGGCCCGCACGCGCAGATGCGCCTGACCGACGACGGCCGAGACGAGATCGGGGGAGTGACCGGCCGAGCGGAGCCTCGAGACGGCCGCGGCGACCTCCGCGGTGGAGGCGAGGGGGCCGATCTCGTCGACCATCCGAAGGCCCTCGGCGGTCAGCAGGGCGCTCAGTTCGGACTGTTCCACCTCGCCAGCCTAGGCCGTCGACCGCATCCCTCCCCTTGGCCCCGGCCGCGACGACCTACGAGCGGATCGGTTGCCGTCCGCCGCGGGACGCGCGGCGGCGCCATCGATTGGCACTCGCGTTGCATGAGTGCCAACGTCGCCCTAGACTTGCCGTTAGCACTCTCGGTACGGGAGTGCTGATTGAGTCTTCCGCAGGACCCCACCAGCAAGAAAGAGGTAGACCGTGTCGGTTTCCATCAAGCCGCTCGAGGACCGCATCGTCATCAAGCAGGTCGAGGCCGAGCAGACCACCGCAAGTGGCCTGGTCATCCCCGACACCGCCAAGGAGAAGCCCCAGGAGGGCGAGGTCGTGGCCGTCGGCCCCGGCCGCATCGATGACAACGGCAACCGCGTCCCGCTCGACGTCGCCGTCGGCGACCGCGTCCTGTACAGCAAGTACGGCGGCACCGAGGTGAAGTTCGGCGGTGACGAGTTCCTCGTCCTGTCGGCCCGCGACGTCCTGGCGGTCGTCGTCCGCTGATCCTCAGCACCCTTTTCGAGGGGCCCGGATGCCACTGGCATCCGGGCCCTTCGTCGTTCGTGAGCACTCCGCGGCATCCCGAGCTGTCATGACCGTCGTAGGCTCGTACCCGTGACACCCGAACAGGCCGCCAAGGAGCAGTCCCTCGGCGGGATCTACGTCTTCGCGGCGTACCTGCTCTGGGGCTTCATGCCCGTCTACTTCGTGAGCCTCGCCCCCACCACCCCGTGGGAGGTCGTCGGCTGGCGCATCGTCCTGGCTCTCGTCTTCTGCGTCGCCCTCCTCGCGGCGACCCGCACCTGGAAGCGGCTGTTCGCCCTGCTGCGCAACCGGCGGCTGGTGATGTGGACGATCGTCGCCGGCGTGCTCATCTACATCAACTGGCAGGTGTTCCTCATCGGAACCCTCACGGGGCAGGTCGTCGAAACGAGCCTCGGCTACTTCATCAACCCGATCGCGACCGTGCTCCTGGGCGTCATCGTGCTGCACGAGCGGCTGCGCATCGCGCAGTGGGTGGCGGTCGCCATCGCCGCGGTCGCCGTCATCGTCATCATCGTCGCGGTCGGCACCGTGCCGTGGATCGCCCTCAGCCTCGCCGCGAGCTTCGCCACCTACGGCCTCGTGAAGAAGAAGATCGGGCCGAGCGTCGACGCCCTCAGCGGACTGACCCTCGAATCGCTCTGGCTCATCCCCATCGCCGCCGTGCAGCTGATCATCGTCGGCGTGACCAGCGGTCTCACGATGGGCCAGGAAGGCGCCGGGCACACCGGACTCCTCCTGCTCGCCGGGATCATCACGGGCGTGCCGCTCCTGTTCTTCGCGGCCGGCGCGCGCCGCACGACGCTCACCGTCGTCGGCATCCTGCAGTTCATCGCACCGATCATGCAGTTCCTCACCGGCGTGCTGCTGCTCGGCGAGCCCATGCCGCCCGAGCGCTGGGTCGGATTCGGGCTGGTGTGGGCAGCCGTCGCCGTGTTCACGGTGGACTCCGTGATCCACGCCCGACGGCAGCGCAGCGCGATCGCGGCGGGCGTCTCCGACCCGCTCTGACATCTTTCGCCGGATGCCGGGTCGCGGCATCCGCTCACCCGATCACCGCCCGATCCGCGTGATTCCGGGGCCCAGAGGGCTGTCACGTGAGAGCGCGCCCATGTCGTTACACATCGTTAACGAACGGCAACATTCGCGACGTAAGGGGGCCGCTAGGTTGTTCACACCGGGCCGGTCCCGATCCGATCCGTGTCACCACAGCAAGGAGCACAATGAGCGTTCTCACCCGTTCGCGCGCGGCAAAGGTCATGGGCGGCATCGCCCTGGTCGGTGCCAGCGCTCTCGTCCTCGCCGGATGTGCCGGCGACACCAGCGACCCGGAAGGCACCGACGCTCCCGCAGAGGGATCGGCCTTCGAATTCCCGGTGAACTGTGAAGAGGCAGAACCGGCGTCGTACACCCCCGAACTGAACTCCACCTCGACCGGACCGGCCGAAGGCCTCGAGTTCACCATCGGCACGGCCCTGCCCGTCACCGGCAACCTCGCCTTCCTCGGCCCGCCCGAGATCGCGGGCACCGAGTTCGCCGCCGAAGAGGTCAACGCAGCCGACAAGGGCGTCACGATCAACCTCATCCAGGGCGACTCGGGCGACACCGACAACAAGGCCTACGAGACCGAGATCCCGCGTCTGCTGAACGCCGGCGCCACCGCCATCGTCGGTGCCGCCTCCTCGGGCACGTCGCTGCAGTTCATCGACCAGGTCATCGCCGCCAACGCGATCCAGTTCTCGCCCGCCAACACGTCCGCGGCCTTCACCGGCTACGAGGACAACGGCCTGTACTGGCGCACCGCCCCCTCCGACGTCCTGCAGGGCGAGGTGCTCGGCAACCTGATCGCCGCCGACGGCGCAGAGACGCTCGGCATGATCGTCCTGAACGACTCCTACGGCACGGGTCTGGCCTGCTTCACCAAGGCCGCCTTCGAGGCTGCCGGTGGCGAGGTCGTCTCGGCATCCCTCTACAACACGGGCGACACGAACTTCTCGGCTCAGGTCGAGCAGGTTCTGGCTGCCGACCCGGACGCGATCGCCCTGATCACGTTCGAAGAGGTCAAGACGATCATTCCCGAGCTGGTCGCGGCTGACGTTCCGGCTGAGGCGATGTACTTCGTCGACGGCAACCTCGCCAACTTCGGTGACGAGTTCGAGGCCGGCACGCTGGCAGGCGCCAAGGGCACCTACCCCGCGGTCGACCCCGAGAGCATCGCGGCCTTCCGTGAAGACCTGAACGCGTTCGTGGTCGAGTCGGGTGACCCGGAGCTCAGCGACTTCACGTACGCGCCGGAGTCCTACGACGCCATCATCCTGCTCGCCCTCGCCGCCCTCGAGGCCGGCTCGGCCGAGGGCCCGGATGTGGCCGCTCACCTGCAGCAGGTCTCGGGTGGCGCCGGTGAGGGCACGAAGTGCACCACCTACGCCGAGTGCGCCGACATCATCCTCGCGGGTGAGGTCGCGGACTACGACGGCGTCTCGGGCCCGATCACGTTCAACGAGGTCGGCGACCCGACGGAGGCATCGATCGGTGTCTTCGAGTACGGCGACGACAACACCTACTCGTTCCTGAACGTGGGCTGACCCACTTCACGCGAGTCGCAGCGGCCCCGGTCTTCGGATCGGGGCCGCTGTGCTGTGTGCTCCGGCCGGGGTCTCGCCTTTCGTTTCCGCTCTTGAGTGTCAGGTGGGGGCAACGGTCGCGGTTGCTGATACAGATGCACGACCGGTGGTGCGGGTGTTGTCTCGCGGGCACGTCGAGTCGACTCGCGCACCACGCATCGTGCAGGTGTATCGCCCTGCCACCCCAAGGCGGCGGCTGGGTCAGACGACCTGCGGCTGCGTCAGGCGACCCGCGGCTGGGTCAGGCGGCGCAGCTTCGGGATGGGGATCCGCACATCGATCGCGATCACGGTGGCCTCGCCGTTCGGGTGCGCGAAGCGCAGCACCGCGGTGTCGCCGATACAGATGCACGACCGGTGGTGCGGGTGTTGCCTCCAGCGGCGCGTGGGTGAACTCCAGCCCCACGCGTCGTGCAGATGTATCGGGCGGAGGCCGACCCGCCGACCCGTCGAAGGCCGCCCGCCGAGGCCCACCCGGGGGCGACCGGTCAGGCGCGGCGCGCGAGGTGGTGGGCTTCGAAGATCGCGGCGTCGATGTTCCGGGGGCTGAGGGCGTCGCCGATCGCGGTGACAAGCACCCCGAGCGCCGCGGCCAGGCCGTCGGCGTGGAGCCCGTCTACGCTCACGGCGGAGCGCGGCGTCAGCGCGACGACCGAGCTCGCGCGGCGGCGCGTCTCCTCGCCGGTCAGCTGGTCTCGCACCACGACGCCGAGGCCGGTGCGTGGGCCCTGGCCGGCAGGACCCTCGTCGTCCGCCCGCACCACGGCGCCGACGCTGCGCGAGAACCTGCCCGCGGCGAGGGTCCGCAGCACGATCTGCCGCTCGTAGCCCGCGCCGACGTGGGGGAGCAGCGTCTCGAACGGCGTCACGACGTGCACGCGGACTCCGGCTCCGACGAGCGAGAGCAGGATGCCGCTGGCATACGCCGTCCCGTCCTCGTCCACGACCAGCACCTCATCGCCGAGCGCCGCCGGGTCGTCCATCGCGGTCCACGCGTCGACGGTCACCGGCGCCGCGCCGCGGAAGCCGGAGCCGCCGGTGAGCTCCGAGGTCGCGGGCGCGGTCGCGCCGGTCGCGAGGACGACGGCATCCGGCGTGGTCTCAGCGATCGCGGCGACGGATGCCGTGACCCCGAACCGCACATCGACTCCGGCGGCCGCGGCGTCGCGCACGAGGTCGTCGACGAGGAGCCCCACCGACTCCCGGCCCGGCACCCGCCGGGCGCGGAGCAGCTGGCCGCCCAGCGCCTCACCGCGTTCGAGGAGCGTCACCGCGTGCCCGCGCGCGGCGAGGTCGATCGCGGCCCACGCGCCGGCGGGGCCACCGCCGACGACGGTCCACCGCTGCAGAGCCGCGGGCGCCGGCGCGGGAGCATCGAGCTCGTGCCCCGCGTCGGGGTTGACGGTGCAGGTCACCGGCAGTCCCAGTGAGCCGCGGCCGAGGCATCCCTGGTTCAGGCGTATGCAGTGCCGGATGGTGCCGGTGTCGCCGCTCTGCAGCTTGCGGGCGAGGTCGGGGTCGGCGAGCTGACCGCGGGTGAGGGCGACCATGTCGGCGATGCCGCTCGCGAGAACCTCCTCGGCCTCTTCGACCCGCAGCGCCGCGCCGACGCCGAACACCGGCACGTCGGGGTTCGCGGCCTTGAGGGCGGCGACGTCTTCGCGCAGCCACGCCGCCGGCATCGCCGACGACGGGAACACCCAGTGCACGTCGTGGTAGCTGCCGGCCGCCGTGTCGATGAAGTCCAGCTGCGCGTCGGCCTGGAGGCGTGCGACGATCTCGCGGAAGTCCGCGGCATCCAGCCCGTCCGGGTTGTGCTCGCTGAGGCAGATCCGGATGCCGACGGTGAAGTCATCGCCCACCTCGCGGCGGACGGCGGTCAGCACCTCCCGGGCGAACCGGGTGCGTCCGTCGAGGTTGCCGCCGTACGCGTCGGTCCGCGCGTTCGACAGCGGCGTGAAGAACTGGTGCAGGAGGTACCCGTGCGCCATATGGATCTCGACACCGTCGAACCCGCCCTCGCGCGCCAGGAGGGCGGAGTGCGCCCACGCGTCGACGAACATGCGGATGTCGGCATGCGTCATCTCCCGTGTTGCGAGACCCGTCGACGGCGACAGCAGCCGGGACGGCGCATAGATGGGGCGAGGGCCGTCGAGGCTCTGCGGTGCCGCCTGCGCACCGTGGTGGTTGAGCTGCACGAGCATCCGCGCGCCCGCCTCGTGTACGGCATCGGTCATGGCCCGGTTCGCGGCGACCGACTCCGGGCGAAAGGCGTCCTGGAAGCCGCGGATCGAACCGCTCTCGTGGACGAAGTGGTTGCCGGCCACGAACAGCCCGCAGCCGCCCTCGGCTCGGCGCACGTAGTAGGCGGTCTCCCGCTCCGACTCGACGCGGTTGCTGTACTGCTTCGAATGCGCGGCCTGCAGGATGCGATTCGGCGCGGTGAAGGATCCGATCCGGAGGGGCTGGGAGAGGAGGCTCGTCACCCTCCCATCCTCCCGCGTCCGCCAGTCCTCGCTGACGCGGTGCCGAGCCCGAGGCGCACGCGAACGAGAAAGGCCCCCGACGAGACGGTCGGGGGCCTTGCACGCGGGGGAGGCTCAGGTGCCGAGCGTCCCCAGGTACAGTCCGATCACCTTCGGATCGTTGAGCAGTTCGCGGCCCGTGCCGGTGTAGGCGTCGCGACCCTGGTCGAGCACGTAGCCGCGGTCGCAGATCTGCAGGCAGCGGCGCGCGTTCTGCTCGACCATGATCGTCGTCACGCCGGCCTTGTTGATCTCGGAGACCCGCAGGAACGCCTCGTCCTGACGGGAGGGGGACAGGCCTGCCGACGGCTCGTCGAGCAGCAGGACGTGCGGGTCCATCATGAGTGCGCGACCCATCGCGACCATCTGCCGCTCACCACCCGAGAGCGATCCCGCCCGCTGCTGCAGACGCTTGGCGAGGTCGGGGAAGATCGACGTCACGAACTCGATGCGCTCCTCGACGACCTTCGGCCGCTGGTACGCACCCATCTGAAGGTTCTCGGCGATCGACAGGCTCGGGAACACGTTGTTCGTCTGCGGAACGAACCCGACGCCCTTCGCGACGAGCTTGTTTGCGCGCAGGCCCGTGATGTCATCGCCGTTGAGCATGACCGCGCCGGAGCGGATCTTGACCTGACCGAAGATGGCCTTCAGCATCGTGGACTTGCCGGCGCCGTTGGGGCCGATGATCCCGATGAGCTCGCCCTTCGCAGCCGTCAGGTTGGCGCCGTTGAGGATGTTCACCCCCGGCAAGTAGCCGGCGTGCACGTCGCGCAGCTCGACGACGTTCGCAGTGGGAGCCGTGGCGGTCGCCCCGGCCGGTGCGGCAGCGGTGTCGCTCACTTGTTCTCCTCCGTGGTCGGGGCCGCCGGGTCGCTGGTTTCGGCAGATGCCGAGGCCGTGGCATCCGCTTCGACGACCTCTTGCAGCTCGTGTGCCTGCGCCGCGAGCTCTTCGCCCTCGGCGGTCAGCTCGCCTTCGTAGCGGCCGGTCACAACGCCGAGGTCGACGTCCTGGTGGGCGCCGAGGTAGGCGTCGATCACGGCCTGCTCCTTCATGACGGTGTCGGGCGGGCCCTCGGCGACGACCTTGCCCTCGGCCATCACGACGACCCAGTCGGCGATGTGGCGGACCATGTGCATGTCGTGTTCGACGAACAGGACCGTCATGCCGAGGTCCTTGAGGTCGAGGATGTGGTCGAGCAGCGACTGCGTCAGCGCCGGGTTGACGCCTGCCATCGGCTCATCGAGCATCACCAGCGTCGGGTCGCTCATGAGGGCGCGCGCCATCTCGAGCAGCTTGCGTTGACCGCCAGAAAGGGATGCCGCGAAGTCGCTCTCCTTCGCGTCGAGCTTGAAGCGGGCCAGCAGGCCGCGGGCCTTCTCCTCGATCTCGGCTTCCTGCTTCTTCCAGAGGAAGGGCAAGATGCCGCGCCAGATGCTCTCGCCACCCTGACCGGGCGCTCCGAGCTTCATGTTCTCGAGCACCGTCAGCAGACCCAGCGACTTCGTCAGCTGGAACGTGCGGACCTGGCCCATCCGTGCCGCCTTGAAGGCGGGGATGCCGGAGAGGTTCGTGCCGTCGAACGACCACGAGCCCTCGTTGGGCTTGTCGAAGCCGGTGAGCAGGTTGAACAGGGTCGTCTTGCCGGCACCGTTGGGCCCGATGAGCGCCGTGATGGCGTTACGGGGGATCTCGAGGTGGTCGACGTCGACGGCGGTCAGACCGCCGAAGACGCGCGTGACGCCGTCGGCGACGATGATCGGGTCGACCTTCTCCACGCCGGGGCGGATCTCGCCCTTGTGGAGACCGGTCGCCTTCGGGCGCGGTGCGGGGGGTGCAACGTCAGCGGACAAAGGTCAGCTCCTTCTTGTTGCCGAGGATGCCCTGCGGGCGGAAGATCACCAGCAGCATCAGCGCGACGCCCACGAGGACGAAGACGAGCATCTGGCTCTGCTGGGCGTTGAGGAACGGCAGCCAGCCGATCTTCACGAGCGCCGGCAGGAGGTTCGACAGGAACGCGCGGACCACCCAGAACAGTACGGCGCCGAGCACCGGACCGAAGATGGTGGCCGCGCCGCCGAGCAGCAGCGCCGTCCAGACGTAGAACGTCTGCGAGGTGACGTAGACGTTCGGGTTCACGTTCGTGCCCATCGCGGTGATGATGCCGCCGGCGGCGATGATCACACCACCGACGATGAGGGCCTGCATCTTGAACGCGAACACGTTCTTGCCGAGCGAGCGGACGGCGTCCTCATCTTCACGGATGCCGCGGATCACGCGGCCCCATGGGCTCCGCATCAGCAGCCAGACGAACAGGACGACGATCGCGATCGTGATGGTGCCGACGATGATGACCCACCACTGGTCGGACTGGTAGGTCCAGGGGCCCCAGCCGTAGCGTCCGGCGGGGAGCGGGTTGCTGGCGCGGAAGTCCCGCTGGAACCCGGAGAGGCCGTCGGCCGAGCCGGTGGTGTCGCGGAACGTCGAGGTCAGGAATAGCAGGCGGACGACTTCGGCTGCCGCGATCGTGACGATGGCGAGGTAGTCGCCGCGCAGGCGCAGCGTCGGCACGCCCATCACGATTGAGAACAGCACCGCGCCGACCAGACCGATCAGTGCCGCGACCGGCCAGGAGAGCCCGAAGGTGAGCGTCGAGATCGCGAAGCCGTAGGCGCCGATGGCCATGAAGCCGGCGACACCCATGTTGAGCAGGCCCGCGAAGCCGAAATGCACCGAGAGGCCGATGGCCGCGAGCACGAAGCCGAGCGTGGTCGGCGACAGGATCTGAGCCGCCGTGTTGTTGAGGATCTGCAGGAAGTCCATGAGCCGTTATCCGATTCGCTCTCGGCGTCCGAGGAGGCCCTGCGGACGGAACAGAAGGATGACGATCAGCACGACGAGTGCGCCGACGTACTTGAGGTCGGAGGGGATCCACAGCGTGGAGACCTCGACGAGCAGACCCACGATGATCGAGCCGAGCAGGGCGCCGAACGCGGTGCCGAGGCCGCCGAGGGTGATCGCCGCGAAGATCAGCAGCAGGATGCTCGTACCCATGTCCCACCGGATGCCGGGGCGGAAGTACGCCCACAGCACGCCCGATAGGCCGGCCAGCGCCGCCGCCATGATCCAGACGATCCGCACGACGCCGTCGACGTCGATGCCGCTCGCCGCGGCGAGGGAGGGGTTGTCCGACACGGCGCGCGTGGCTCGGCCGATGCGGGTGCGCATCAGCCACCAGGCGAAGGCGATGATCACGACGATCGAGACGCTCATGCTGACCACGTCGGTGACCGACAGGCGGATCGGGCCGAGACCGGCGATGACCGTGGTGGAGCGACCGGGGAGGTTCTCGGTGCCGCCGCCGACGAAGATCTGGAAGACGTAGCGCAGCGCCAGCGACAGACCGATCGAGACGATCATGAGCTGGACGGTGCCGAGCCCCTTCCGCCGCAAGGGACGCCACAACCCGGCATCCATCCCCCAGCCGAAGCCCGCCGAGATGATCACCGCCGCGGGGATCGCCACCCAGATCGGGAAGTCGAAGCCGACCGAGAAGAGGAGGGCGATCAGCGCGCCGAAGGTCACCATCTCGCCGTGCGCGAAGTTCGACAGGCCCGTCGTGCCGAACACGAGCGAGGCGCCGATCGCGGCGAGGGCGAGCATGAGGCCGAAGTTCAGGCCGTTCACCGCGCGGGAGGCGAGCTGATCCCAGAACGAGGTCGTCGACCGCTCGGCGGCGCCGAGGGTGAAGTTGCGGGTGACGGTGCTGGTCGCGCCGAACTCGACCTCCTGCGTGTATTCGAAGCCCTCCGGGGCCTCGACTCCTTCGGGGAGGGAGTCAGCGACGAGCTCGACCGTGTACGGCTCGTCCTTCGTCGGCACCGGCACGCGCCAGGTGCCGCGGTCATCGGTCGTGGCCTCGCCGGTGTAGCCACCGCCGGTGACCGTCACCGTCGCGCCCTCGACGGGCTCACCGACGATCCGGACGTTGCCCTGCACCGCGTACGGGAAGGATTCGGGGTCCTGCGTCTCGGCCATCACGGGGCCTGCGAGGCCGAAGAGCAAGGCGCCGGAGAACAATCCGGCCATCAATGCCATGAACGCACGTCGCCAGCGTTTGTGGGCGCGCGTGTAGCGGGTGGTCGTCACCGACACCTCCTGGTTGAAGCATGGTCAGCGCGCTGAGGTACGGGTGCCCGCGGCGCCACACGACCGTATCCAGCGATTGTTGCCGGTGTGTTTCCCTGCCGCAACCAGTGACACTCGGCCGATTCGGTATCGATATGGCATCGGTCCCACGGATGCCGGGTCGCGGCATCCGGAATGAATCGACCCTCCCGCGCCTTAGAATTCCTACAGCCCTGGACGCCCAGAGAAACCACGGCCGCCGCGACGCAGGAGAGCACATGGAGCATAACGACCCGTTCGGATTCGTAGGACTGACGTACGACGACGTCCTGCTGCTGCCCGGCCACACCGACGTCATCCCGTCGGAAGCCGACACCTCCTCCCGGGTCACGCGCCGGATCACCGTCGCGACCCCTCTTCTCTCCGCCGCGATGGACACCGTCACCGAGTCCCGCCTCGCGATCGCGATCGCACGCGAGGGCGGCATCGGCATCATCCACCGGAACCTCTCGATCGCCGACCAGGCGGCCATGGTCGACCGGGTCAAGCGCAGCGAGTCGGGGATGATCACCGACCCCATCACGACGCACCCCGACGCCACCATCGAAGAGGTCGACACCCTCTGCGGCCAGTACCGCATCTCGGGTCTCCCCGTGGTGGACGCCGACGGCATCCTCGTCGGGATCGTCACCAACCGCGACATGCGGTTCGTCTCGGGCTTCGAGCGCCAGACCACCAAGGTCCGCGACGTCATGACGAGCGAGGGCCTCATCACCGCCCCCGTCGGCATCGGTGCGAATGAGGTCATCGCCCTGTTCGCCCACCACCGCGTCGAGAAGCTCCCGCTCATCGACGAGGACGGCAAGCTCGCCGGTCTCATCACCATCAAGGACTTCGACAAGAGCGAGAAGTACCCGCTCGCGACGAAGGACGATCAGGGCCGCCTGCGCGTCGGAGCCGCGATCGGCTTCTTCGGGGACGCGTGGGAGCGCGCCGAGGCCCTCCGCGACGCGGGCGTCGACGTCATCGTCGTCGACACCGCGAACGGGCAGTCGGCCGGTGTCATCGACATGGTCCGCCGCATCAAGTCGGACGAGTCGTTCGCGCACATCGACGTCATCGGCGGCAACGTCGCCACCCGCGAGGGTGCCCAGGCGCTCATCGACGCGGGAGTGGATGCCGTGAAGGTCGGCGTCGGGCCGGGCTCGATCTGCACGACGCGCGTCGTGGCGGGTGTCGGCGTGCCGCAGGTCACCGCGATCTACGAGGCTTCTCTCGCCGCCCGCGAGGCCGGCGTGCCGATCATCGCCGACGGCGGCCTGCAGTACTCGGGTGACATCGCCAAGGCGCTCGTCGCCGGTGCCGACACCGTCATGCTCGGGTCGCTCCTGGCCGGCACCGACGAGTCGCCGGGTGAGGTCGTCTTCCAGGGTGGCAAGCAGTTCAAGCTCTACCGCGGCATGGGTTCACTCGGCGCACTGCAGACCCGCGGCAAGAAGACGTCGTACTCCAAGGACCGCTACTTCCAGGCCGACGTCCCGAGCGACGACAAGCTGATCCCCGAGGGCATCGAGGGTCAGGTCGCGTACCGCGGTCCCGTCTCGGCGGTCGCCTACCAGCTCGTCGGCGGCCTCCGGCAGTCGATGTTCTACGTCGGCGCCCGAACGGTGGAGGAGCTGAAGGCGCGCGGCAAGTTCGTGCGCATCACCTCGGCCGGTCTCAAGGAGTCGCACCCGCACGACGTCCAGATCGTCGTCGAGGCGCCGAACTACAAGCGCTGACCCGGTCCGGACGGCGGGCGGCACGCGCGCTGACGGGGTCGGCGCCGCGAGTCCACGGCATCCACTTGTGCCAGGCACAGCGGAGGTGCTCCGCGTTTCGGAGGACGTTTCCGCACCTCGCGCCCTCCCGTCTGCAGATCTCCTCCGTTGTGTGGATGCCGGCGCGCGGTCGTCGCGGTCAGCCCGCGGCTCGGTCAGCGTGCCAGGTGCAGGCCGCGGGCGATCGCCCCGGTGATCAGGTCCTGCACCACCGGCCAGGAGTCGACGACCTGCCCATAAGTGACCCGGATGACGTGGTAGCCGTGGAGCATCAGCCTCGCGTCATGGGCGATGTCGGCGGCGCGCTGCGCGCCCACGTGGTGGGCGCCGTCGACCTGCACGACGAGCCGATCGGCGATGAGGAGATCCACGGGGCGGTCGATCAGCCAGACCTGTTGGCGCAGGGGCAGTCCCAGCCAACGCAGCCGACGAGGGAGGAGGGTCTCGAGGCCGGAGTCCGAGTAAAGCGATGCCGATTCGCAGAGCGACCGGGCGGCGGGCGGCATCGTGAGCATCCGCATTGAGTCACGCGTCACCTTGCCCTTGCGCAGCGCGGACTCCCACACGGCGAGCGCGAGGTCGTGGGGCTGACAGCGCGCGACGGCGATCAAGCTGTTCTCCACGGAGTCGATGAGTACGTCGGGGTGGCGCGGAACCGTCGGCGAGGCCCAGTGCACGATCGCGTCTGCTCGGTGGATGCGTCCCGCGTGGGTTGGAGCGGCGACGTGCGGCCGCGCGTCGCGCATCACCCACAGACCGTGTCGCACCGCGGCACTCACGCAGGTGATGACCACGCCGGCGCGCGCTGCGGCGATGAGTTCGGCGTCAGCATCCGGCACCGCGATCCATCCGCGCCTGACCTTCATGACGAGACCGCGGGCCACGCTGGTCTCGACGCGGTGTCGGCTCGCGCCAGCGGCCACCAGAGTCGACGTGCGCGCGACTCCACCGAGTCGCCGGATCTCGCGGCACAGCGCCTGTTCGTCCATCGTCGGAGCGTCGCTTGTCGGTCACCTGCGGTCGGCGGCGGGGGCGGCATCCGGGGATATGACGCTTCGCCACGCCCGTGTGGAGAAGGCCTGGCCGGGGCGTCGGTCGCCGCCGGCGGCCGACGCAGCGGAGGGGATCTGCCGTAGGGAGGACGGATGCCGCGATTCGGACCTCCCGGACGCGGATCACCTCCGAACCGAGGCGAACCGGTTACGCGGGCGGCGGTCAGCCGGGCAAGCGGAACGGTGCGGCCGCGCGGGCGCCCGGGTCGAGCGCGAGGCGCGCGAGCGTCTCACCGACCCCGGGCGCGAACTTGAAGCCGTGGCCGGAGAAGCCGGCGCCGACCACGATGTTCCCGGACCGGTCGAGCACGAACGCGCTATCGGGCGTCGTCGTGTATGTGCAGGAGAGGTGCACCGCCGAGTCGGGGTCGAGCCCCGGCATCCACTCCCGGACGTACTCCCGCAGGGTGTCGGCGTGGGTCACTCGATGAGGGCGCGCGTCGGGATCGATCTCGTCCCCGACCCGGTGCAGGCCGACCTTGACGCCCTCGCCGGGTGTCGGCATGCCGTAGATCGGCGCGGGGTACCCGGCGGTGACGAAGTGGTTGAACGACGGCCAGGCGGCGTCGTCGACGGGTGCGAAGTGGGCGGGCGTCTCCTCCGTCACGGTGAGCGCCGGGAGATGGATGCCGCGGAGCAGCCGGCTGGTCCACGCGCCGACCGTGACGACGGCGGCATCGGCGCCGACGTGCGTGCCGTCGGCGAGCCGCACGTCCACACCGTCTCCGGCGTCGTCCACCGCGGCGACCGGCGTGCTCCAGCGGACGTCGCCGCCCGCGGCCACGATGCGCCGCTCGAGCTCGCCCATCGCGGCGGCGGCGCGTGCGACACCGGCATCCGACGAGTACAGCACCTCGTCTTCGAACCGCATGCCGGGCCACTGCCGGGCGGCATCCGCTCCGCTGAGGAGTTCGGCGGGGATGCCGCGGGCGTGCAGTCGGGCCGCGATCGTCGCGAGCCCGCCGGGTTCCCCGCCGAGGTCGGCGCCGGACCCGTGGGTCACGAGCCCATGCAGCCGGAGCAGGGGGTCGCCGTCGACGGGTCCGAGGGAGTCCCACCCCTCCCGGGCGAGCTGCAGCAGATCGAGGTAGTGATCGTCGGCGTATGCGTTGTTGAAGTTGCGCGTCTCACCATGGGACGCACCCTCGTGGTGGCCGCGCGCGAAGCGTTCCAGGACAATCGGCCGCTCACCGCGCCGGGCGAGCGCCCACGCGGTGGACAGTCCCATGATGCCGCCGCCGACGACCACGATCCGTGCCATGCCGCCAGCATCCCACGGCGCCTGTCATCGGGCGCGTCGCCCACGGGGTCAGGCGCAACGGAGGATAGCTGCACTTCGGAGGATGGATGCCGCGACTCGGTCCTCCGAAATGCGGATCGCCTCCGCAGCGCGGATGTCGCGGGAGCCCCGGGCGCCGCGCGGGGCCCACCGGTAGGCTGGGAGGGTGAGCATGGAAATCGAGCTCGGTCGCGCCAAGCGCGCCCGCCGGGCGTACGCGTTCGACGACATCGCGGTGGTGCCCTCGCGCCGCACCCGCAACCCCGAGGATGTCTCGACCGCCTGGTCGATCGACGCCTACAGCTTCGACATCCCGGTGCTCGGTGCGCCCATGGACTCGGTCATGAGTCCGCAGTCGGCGATCATGCTCGGCCAGCTCGGCGGCCTCGGCGTGCTCGACCTCGAGGGTCTGTGGACGCGCTACGACGACCCGCAGCCGCTGCTCGACGAGATCGCCGCCCTCCCGCACGACGGCGCCACCCGCCGCATGCAGGAGCTGTACGCCGCGCCGATCAAGCCCGAGCTCGTCCGCGACCGGCTCGCCGAGATCCGCGCCGCCGGGGTCACCGTCGCCGGCGCCCTCACGCCGCAGCGCACACAGGAGCTCTACGAGACCGTCGTCGCCGCCGGCGTCGACCTGTTCGTCATCCGCGGCACCACCGTCTCGGCCGAGCACGTCTCGAGCGTCGACGAGCCGCTGAACCTCAAGAAGTTCATCTACGACCTCGACGTCCCCGTCATCGTCGGCGGCGCCGCCACCTACACCGCGGCCCTCCACCTCATGCGCACGGGCGCGGCCGGCGTGCTCGTCGGCTTCGGCGGCGGAGCGGCATCCACCACCCGGGCCACCCTCGGCCTGCACGCACCGATGGCGACCGCGGTCGCCGACGTCGCCGGTGCGCGGCGCGACTACCTCGACGAGTCGGGCGGCCGCTACGTGCACGTCATCGCCGACGGCGGCGTGGGCACCTCCGGGGACATCGTCAAGGCGCTCGCCATGGGAGCGGATGCCGTCATGCTCGGCGTCGCACTCGCTCGCGCCACCGATGCTCCCGGCCAGGGCTTCCACTGGGGCCCCGAAGCGCACCACTCGAAGCTTCCGCGCGGACACCGCGTGCAGGTCGGTCAGGTCGCCCCCCTCGAGGAGATCCTCTACGGCCCCGCACCGGTCGCCGACGGCACGGCGAACCTCATCGGCGCGCTGCGCAAGTCGATGGCCACGACCGGCTACTCGGACCTCAAGGAGTTCCAGCGCGTCGAGGTCGTCGTCGCGCCGTACTCCGGCCACTGATGACCGACCCCGCACCCGAACTCCCCGACGTCTTCCCGCCGACACTGCGGGAAGTGATGCTCCGACCCTTCTGGATCGGGATGCTGGTGGTCGCCCTGGCCGTCGCGGGGATCTTCGCGTGGCTCGGGCAATGGCAGCTCGGCAACGCCATCGACAGCGATCCGCCCCCGCCGGGGATGACCGAGGAGCTCCGCCCGCTCGGTGAGGTCGTCGAACCGGGGGAGTACCTCCCTGAGCCGCAGGTCGGCCAGCGCGTCGAGGTGTCCGGCTCGTTCGTCGAGGGCGACTTCGACGTCATCTCGTCGCGCTTCGACGACGGCGTTGCGGGATTCTGGGTCGCCGGCCAGTTCCGTGTCGACCCGTCCACCGCCGGCGTCACCGACCCGACCTCGCTCGCCGTCGCGGTCGGGTTCGCCGAGACCCGCGAGGACGCGGAGGCCGCGGCATCCGCTCTCGATCAGGATCCGCCGCAGCAGGTCACCCTCACCGGCCGGATCATCTCCGATGAGGGCGTGCGGCCGCCGTCGACGGGCGACGACCCGAACGAGCTCGTGCGGATGTCGCCCGCGGCGCTGCTGTCGCGGTGGTCGGATGCCGCGGGCATCGACGTCTACCGCCCCTACCTGACCTCGGCCGAGGCGTTCGGCGGACTCCAGGAGATCCACTCGCCGGCTCCGGCCGAGCTGTCGCCGATCAACTGGCTCAACATCTTCTACGCGATCGAGTGGGTCGTGTTCGCCGGCTTCGCGTTCTACATGTGGTACCGCCTCACCCGTGACGCGTGGGAGAAAGAGGTCGAGGAGCTCCTGGGCGACGACGAGGACGACGACCTGCTGCCTCCCGTGGACGCCGACGGCACCGCGGCGCGCCCGTAGACTGGAACCCATGCCCGTTCAGCCCAAACTCGCCTCGTTCCCGGCGATCCGCGGCGCGCTGAAGTTCTACCAGATCGCGTCGGTCATCACCGGAATCGGCCTGCTCCTGCTGCTGGCGGAGATGATCCTGAAGTACACGCCGCTGCACCTCGAGCTCTTCGCGGGCGGCTCGGGCGGGTTCCTCTGGTTCGCGGGCGTCATCGCCGGCCCCGACTGCGCCTGGTGGTCGCTGTTCCTCCCCGGCACGAACGAGTGCGAGATGACCTCGCTCGGCGACGGGGTGAACATCTCGCTGCTGATCCTCATCGCACACGGCTGGTTCTACGTCGTCTACCTGTTCGCGTGCTTCCGGCTGTGGAGCCTGATGCGCTGGGGCTTCCCGCGCTTCATCCTCCTCGCCCTCGGTGGTGTCGTGCCGCTGCTGTCCTTCGTCATGGAGGGCCGCGTCGCCCGCGAAGTGAAGTCCTACCTGGCTGCGCGTGAAGAGCGCGCGGCATCCGCTCCCGACCCGACCCCCACGGAGACCCGGTGACCGAACAGACCGAAACCTCCCAGCGCCCCGTCCTGGTCGTCGACTTCGGCGCCCAGTACGCGCAGCTGATCGCCCGCCGTGTCCGCGAAGCCGGCGTGTACAGCGAGCTGGTGCCGCACACGGCGACCGCCGCGGAGATCGCCGAGAAGAACCCGGTCGGGATCATCCTCTCCGGCGGTCCCTCCTCGGTGTACGAGGACGGCGCCCCGCAGCTCGACGCCGGCGTCTTCGACCTCGGCGTCCCGACGCTCGGCATCTGCTACGGCTTCCAGGTCATGGCGAAGACCCTCGGCGGCGAGGTCGCGAACACCGGCCTGCGCGAATACGGTGCGACGGATGCCACGATCGTCACCGACAACGTGCTGCTCGCCGGCCAGCCCGTCGACCAGAACGTGTGGATGAGCCACGGCGACCAGGTCTCCGCCGCTCCTGACGGCTTCGAGGTGCTCGCCCGGACGGCCGCCACTCCCGTCGCCGCGTTCGCGAACGACGCGCGGAAGCTGTACGGCGTGCAGTGGCATCCCGAGGTCAAGCACTCCGACCACGGGCAGCGCGTACTCGAGAACTTCCTGCACAAGGCCGCCGGGCTCCCCGCCGACTGGAACAGCGACAACGTCATCGCCGAGCAGGTCGAGCGCATCCGTGCGCAGATCGGCACCGGCCGCGTGATCTCCGCGCTCTCCGGCGGCGTCGACTCCGCCGTGTCGACCGCGCTCGTGCACAAGGCGGTCGGCGACCAGCTCACCGCCGTGTTCATCGACCACGGACTCCTCCGCAAGGGTGAGCGCGAGCAGGTCGAGAACGACTACGTCGCCTCCACCGGTGTGCGCCTCATCACGGTCGACGCCCGCGAGACGTTCCTGAACGCCCTCGCCGGGGTCAGCGACCCCGAGCAGAAGCGCAAGATCATCGGCCGCGAGTTCATCCGCGCCTTCGAGAAGGTGCAGCAGGAGCTCATCGCCGAAGCCGCCGCCGAGGGCGACCCGATCGGGTTCCTCGTGCAGGGCACGCTCTACCCCGACGTCGTCGAGTCGGGCGGGGGAGCGGGCACCGCGAACATCAAGAGCCACCACAACGTCGGTGGTCTGCCCGAGGACCTGCAGTTCGAGCTCGTCGAGCCGCTGCGGACCCTCTTCAAGGACGAGGTCCGCGCGATCGGCCGCGAGCTGGGCCTGCCCGAGGAGATCGTCGGCCGGCAGCCCTTTCCGGGGCCCGGCCTTGGCATCCGCATCGTGGGTGAGGTCACCGCTGACCGTCTCGAGATCCTGCGTGACGCCGACGCCATCGCCCGGGCTGAGCTGACCAAGGCGGGCCTCGACGGCGAGATCTGGCAGTGCCCCGTCGTGCTCCTCGCCGACGTCCGCTCGGTCGGTGTGCAGGGTGACGGTCGCACCTACGGGCACCCGATCGTGCTGCGGCCGGTCTCCAGCGAAGACGCCATGACGGCCGACTGGACGCGTCTGCCGTACGACGTGCTCGCACGCATCTCGAACCGCATCACCAACGAGGTTCGCGACGTCAACCGCGTCGTCCTCGACGTGACGAGCAAGCCGCCGGGGACGATCGAGTGGGAGTAGGGCGCTTCGCGCCGGTGCGCACTTGAGGCTGTGATCACGACCTCAAGTGCGCACTGGAAGTAGAACTAAGGAGATTTCTGACATGCCCGAGTTGGAAGAGCACTACGCCGAACTCAAGTCCTCCGTCGCCGACTTCGCCGACAAGGTCGTCGCGCCGGTCGCCGCCGAGCACGACAAGAACCACACGTTCCCCTACGAGGTCATCGCCAAGATGGGCGAGATGGGCCTGTTCGGCCTGCCGTTCCCCGAGGAGTACGGCGGCATGGGCGGCGACTACTTCGCCCTCGCGCTGGCACTCGAGGACTAA
>NZ_JBHWTD010000057.1:0-11561 GCF_043427715.1 Microbacterium sp.
CGCTCGCGATCGCTGATCGGCTCGGCTTTGCCAGCCGCGATCCGACGCTGCAAGCTGCTTGCCTTCTTCGTCACTTCACCCACGGTAGCCACCTCCATCTACTACTAGTTTCCGCCGATACGGGCTCGCTGTCTACGCCGCTCGCATCCTGCAAGTTCTGCATCGTGCGGTAGATCATCTTGCCCTCTGTCTCGGTCGCTTCGTCGAATAGCGCCACCAGGGCGTCGTTCGCGACTTCGCGGTCAGTCTGATTGTCAGAACCAGCTTGCCCGAGCGCCCATTCCGCCCGCTTCCACCATTGCTCGCGTGCGGCGTTCTCGCGCGCGATCAGTGTCGACCGGTAGGCCGGGTAGAAAGCGACCGCGGCCGCGACGATGGCGAACAGACCCGCCATCGGCGGGCCTGACCAGAACGCGCGCCAAAATGGGTCGTCCGCGAACGGTGGGAGGAGGCTACGCGCGCCGAACCCGACACCCGCCGCGACGACTCCGACGCTGACGAGCTGCGCGATGCGCCTCCCGCGGACGCTCATCGACCAATCTCAGTGCGCTGCACCTTCGACGATCGCGACCGGTTCGGCCGCGCCTTGGCGCTCTGTAGCTGCTGCGCCTTGACCGCCTCGGTGGCCGGCTTGCCCTGGCTGACGTCGGCGGCCATCTTCGCGCTGACGGCCTCCTTGGCCACGCCGCGCTGTTCGAGCTTGTCGGCGTCGCGCTCGCGCCGCTCGGACGAGTCGTACAGCGGCTCGGCCTTCTCGCGGGTGGCCTCGGCGCGGTTCTGCTCGCGCTCGGCCTGGACCTGTGCCTGCTCGCGCTCTCCCTCGTCGGGAGTGGTGTCGGCGGTGTCGCGTGACGCCTCGGCCGCACGGTCGGCTTCGTCGGCCTGGCGCGACAGTGCGACCGCCTCGGCCTGCTCGGTGGCGCTGCGCTGACGCTCGGTGTCGGACTGCCGGCGCAGCTGCTCAGCCTCGACGGCCGCCTGGACGGCCGCGGGATCGGCGCCGGTGTTGTCGACGTCGACGCCGTAGCGCGTGCGGAGCTCGTCGCGGATGCGGCCCTCCGCGCGCTGCGCCTCGGGGTCTTCCGTGCCCCACGCGCGCGCCGTGGTGAGTGCGCCGCCGATCTGCTGCGGCGTCGCCTTGTCCCACCAATCGGAGCGGTACACACCACCCAGCTCGACGCGAGCTGCGCGCTTCTCTGCCTCGAACCGTGACGACAGTTCGCGCGCTGCCTGCTCGCTCTGCGCCTGCGCTCGTCGTGCCGCTTCCTCGCGGCCGCGGGCAAACGCTTCGCCTACGCGGCCCGCCGCGGTGACGGCGATGCGGAGCTGCCCTTCGAATGCTTCCTCGATGCCGTCGCTCTCATCGGCCATGATCTGACTCCCTTCTCATCGCTCCGGGCCGCGATCTGCGCCCGGCTTCGTCGTGGTGCGCGGCCGCGCGGGCTCCACCTGTGGCGGAACCGGCGAGCCGGTGGTCTTGTTGCGCTGCTCCTCCGCGCGCTGCATCTTGTCGAGCGCTTCCTGCACGGATGCGTCGACGATCGCGGAGCGGTCGACCTTCGGCGGGGTCGCCGTGGCGGTCGACGTGGGGGCCGTCGTCGACATCGCGGCCGCGGGTGCCGGCATGGCTTCGAGCTGACGACGAACGTTCATCACGCGCTCCCGCACGGCGGCCTCGACGTTCGCTGCCTGCCGTGCCTCCCCGGCGGCCTTGGCGGCGTCGTAGACGGCCTGCGAGAGGTTCATGAGCTGGCGCAGCATGGCGAGCTGTGCGGCCGTCCCTTGGCCGCCGCGGGCGACGCTGGCGAGGAGCATCGTCGCCCCCGACATTGCCACCCGGCCGGCGCGCTGGCGCTTCACCGGGCGACGGTAGGTCTGCGCCGACTTGGCGAGTGCGTCGGACGCCTCGGCCAGGTCGCCGGGTGTCTCCTCGACGGCGTTTGACCAGGCTGCGAACGCGGCGGCGGTCTGCCGTGCGACCGTCGACCAGGTGTCGCGGTCGTCGAGCGGGATCGACCGAAGCTGCTCGCGGAGCTGCCCGACTTCCTCGGTGTGGCGCTGCCACAGCTCGGGGTCTGGTTCGCGCATTTCGCGACCAGGTGCAACGGGCCGCCGGCCCCGTCCCGCTGCCTGCCACTCGGCGGCCGCGTCGGTCGCCCCGGTGGGTGTGTCGGGCCATCCCTCGCGGAGCCTCGGCAGGGTGAGGTCGCGGCCCATCTGACCGCCCCCGTACCAGATCGGACGGTCGCCCTTCGTGGGCCTGGTCGCGACCGAGTAGCCGGTGATGACGTCCGTCGTGCCCTCCGCGAACCGGGGGCGGACGAGGACGCCGGAGCGGCGCAGCCGGCGCACGAACTCGGCTTCGTTCTCGCTCGCGCCGGCTGCCGCTCGGACGCTGCGCGCGAGGTCGTTCCGGGGCGCGTTCAGTCGAACCTCAGCCGTGATGCGTGCCTGGCGTTCCTTCGGGTCGAGGCGGTGCCATTCGGGCTGCTCTCCCCCGATGCGCGCGGCGTGCTGCTCGTACTTGCGCTGCGCCATGAGCGCCGAACGCTCCTCGACGCGGGACTGCTCCGCGGGGCTGTAGCCGCGAGTCGCACGCTCCCCCTTCGTCGACTCCAACTGCTCCAAGCCGTACTTGACTTCGAGCGCGCGCGCAGCGTTCTGTGCACGCTGGTAGTCCAGGTGCGTCGACGCCTTCGTGCCGTCCTCGCGAACGAGGTTCACGGCGATGTGCACGTGGTCGTTGCCGGCCTGTGAGAGGCCGTGACGGATCGCGACCCAACGGCACGGGGCCTTGGTCCCGTCGTTGTCGTCGAACCCCATCGCGGACACAAAGTCTTGCGCGATCGCCGCCCACTCCTGGTCGGTGCGAATGCCCTCCTCGGCGCGCAGCGACAGTGAGGCGTGCCACACGTGACCGCCCTTGACCTCGACGCCCATAGCGGTGCGCGGTCGGTCAAGGTGACGCGCGATCGCCTTCGCGTTGTCGACGCTCAGCTCCGCATCGTCGTACCACGCCATGAGCGCGTGATCGCCGGCCACCAGGTGCGGCTCCGTGTGCTCGTTGTGGCGGCCGCCGCCGACGAGGTAGGACACGAGGCCGGGCATCCGATCGCCGCGCGTAACGTTCGGCATCATGACAGGCTCAGCTCATCCACGGCGGCGTCGATGCGCTCCGCGACTCGGCGCACGGCGGCGAGCGTGGCGTCTGTCTCTGCCTGACGCTGACCGGTGGCGTTGGTGGCCTTCGCGATCTGGTTGACGTTGTTCGACACCGCGGCCAACAGCCGGTGCAGCTCGAACAGCTTCCCGATCGCGTTGCGCCGCTCGGTGACCGTCTCCCCCGTCTCGGATGCAAGGGTCGTCTCGACCAGCAGCCGCGGGATCGTCACCCGCTGAGCGAGCGCGAGGCGCAGCAGCCGGCCCTCCTCCTCGGGAGTCACCTTCACTTCGTGCTTGTGCTTCCGGCCGCCGGGGGCATTCGCGCGCCGACGCCGCTCGGTCTGGGGCGCGGCTGCCGTCTCATCTGACATGCGATCCCCTTCCTTCGGCCCAGCGCAGCGACCCCGCCCCGTGCGGGGACCACACGTCCAGTGTGCCGCACCCGTCGACGACTGTCGAGGGGTCAAGCCCACTTAGCCCTGCTAAGTATTTAGCTTGCTCCGTCTGGGACTCCATTCGGGTTCGCTCACGTCGACAGACGGGAGTGGTCGAGGCTTCGCCTCGGCGTGCTTTTAATGTGTCGACAGGCGTCGACTTCGAACGGCGCGATCCGTACGATTTGTGTATGGCTACGCAACTGACACCAGAGGAAGCAATCGAACGCGCGCGACGTCTACAGGATGACCGCCTGACAGCGGTTCGTACCGTTGCGGAGGCGCGGCAGTCGCTCAGTGATGTGCGCGACGAGACAGCACGCGAGCTGGCCGATCTACAGGCGCGGATCGCTGAGAGGATCGCGACCGCGGAGCGAGAGGACGTGCGCGCCTATTCGGCGGCGCTGAGCGCCGGATGGTCTGCCGATGAGCTGCGGAAGATCGGGTTCGCTGAGCCCGACAAGAAGGCGCGCACCCGACGTCGATCGACGCGCAAGCCTGCGTCCAGCTCGGCCCCTGCGGCGGCTGACGATGCGCAGTCGGAGCCTTCTACCGAGGGTTGATCGCTGGCACGGTTCCGGCCCCACGTTCCGCTCTGCGGCGTGGGGCTTTCGTGTGTCCCCGCGCTGCGGGGTTGCACTCCGCTCCCGATCCCGTCAAGGGCGCTTCGCGTCCCTTCGGGAGAGCCCTGCGGGCTCCCCTTGACCGGCTCTCCGCTGCGTGCAAGCCGGCAAGTGTTCCGAGAAAGCCGGCACCTCGGCGTACCGCCGAACTGCCTACTTTCATCGGACACACAACAAGGGAATGGGATCGAACGATGAGTGGACCCGTGAGTTTCGCAACGCTGACAACGACGCTGCCGACGTCGGACGATGAGCGCGGCCGGCTGATGCGGAACGTGAGCGAGCGTGACCAACAGCTCTACGATTACGGCCGCTCCGGCTACCGGCTGGCGGCGTCCGTGACGGTGCCGGGGAGCGACGTCGTGACGGTGATCGACACGCTCACCCGCGAGAGCGATTCGGACGGTGACGGACGATGACGCGATCCATCGCCGTGCAGGTCGCGCAGCGCATCCGGCGCGTGCTCGACACCCGCGGTCTAACGGTCGAGTGGCTGGCCGACGCGACCGGGATCAAGCCACGCACCCTCGCTCGGCGGCTGCATCTGAGGAGGCCGGCGGGCCTCACGGTCGACGAGCTGAACGCGATAGCCGGCGCGCTCGATGTGGCTCCGGGCGTCCTCCTGCACGATGACCGGGACGGCGCTAGCGCTGGGCCTGGGTGAGCTCCTGATCGGCCTTGCTGAGCGCGCGGGCAACGGTCGACTTCCCGACGCTGAGCACTCCGGCGATGTGGTCGAGGCTGGCACGCTCGGCGCGCATCCGCTGCGCCTCTGCGATCTTCTCCGGCGTCATCTTCGACGGCCGGCCGCCGACCCGACCCTGCGCCTTCGCGTGCGCGAGGCCGCGCATTGTGTTCTCCCGGATCGTGTCGACGCGGAGCTGCGCGAACACGGCCACCATGCCGAACAGGGCGCGGCCCATTGGGGTGGTGGTGTCGATCATCGGTTCCGTCAGGCTCTTGATGTTCACGCCCCGGCGGTCGAGGTCGTGCAGCGTCTCGATGATGATCCGCTCCGATCCTCCGAGCCGGTCGAGGCGGCGCACCAGGAGGGTGTCGCCCTCGTTGAGGTAGTCGAGGCAGGCGAGCCACTGCGGGCGGTCTGCGATCCGGCTCGATTCGCCATGGTCGACGAACACCCGGACGGCTCCTGCTGCGCGCAGCTCGGCCTCCTGAGCGGCGGGGTTCTGTTCACGCTTGGACACTCGCGCGTAACCGACGACGTTCGTCATGACTCGGCCTCCTGCTGCTCTTGTGCTCGGCGCTCTCGGTCGGCGGCGAGCTGGTCATAGATCGGGGTTCTCTCACGCCGGGGGCGCGATCGCCGCTCGGCGGCGGCGCTGCTCGTGGCGGCCTCGGGATCGGTCACGGTCACTCCCGGCCGGTGCCGCGATCGGAGCGATAGCCGGCGCTCCCCCGTCGGGCCTGGGTGCCCTGCTGCGGGCTCTGGCGGGTCGCCTCGGACGCGGGGCGGGGATACGACGCACTGAGCGCGGAACGGACCTGAGCGGCCCGGTCAGGGCCGGCCTGGGGTGCCGTGCGCTCGACGGTCACCGCGGCGAACACGGGGACGAGGGATGCGGGCTCGGGAGCGTAGGCGAACATGTCGGGTCGGCTCATGGCCGATCCCCCGTTCCACTGCTCCGGGCTCACGCGGGCGAAGTCGAACCGGTACGGCGACTGCTCGGCCACGTGGGCCATGAACACCTTCGATGTGCGGCCGTTGCCCTCGCGGAAGGGGTGCGCCTGGAAGCGAGAACTTTTCGATCTGATGCAACATGCGGTGGTCCCGCGTGTTTCCGGGCCTTTGGGCCGCCAGGATCGCGTCTGCATGCCTGCGTAGGCGTGGAGTGGGACGCGCCGATGTCCCCGGATGGCGCTCGGCCGCACGATTCCGGGCGGTTTCCCGAGGACGTGATCCGCGTCGTGAGCCATGTCATCCATCATAGCGTTGCGTTAGATGCAATAATGATGGGGTGAGTGAGGATGCGGAGGTGCTGCTGCTTCGGCAACCGGGCGTCGTGCCGTTGCACGAGGACGCGGCGGTGTTCAGCGGCATGCTCGATGGGTTCTCCCGTCAGCAGGTGAGTCGCGGTCTGGCCAAGCAGACCATTCAGATGCGCCGCTGGCAGGTGGAGCGGTTCCAACGGTTCGCGGACTCGCACCCGTGGGAGTGGCTGCCAGGCGACATCGAGGACTTCACCACGAACCTGTTCAGCGGCCCGCGACCGTTATCGCGCTCGACGGTGCGGATCTATCACCTGACGTTGCGCGCGTTCTGTGACTTCATCACCGACCAACGGTATGGGTGGGTGGCAGAGTGTCGCTCGCGGTTCGGGTCGGTGCCGACGCAGGTGTGCTTCGAGTGGAACACGGTCGCGCACACCGTTGATTTCGAGGGCACGCCGGGCCGGCGGCCGCTGGACTATGACGAGCTGGACGCGCTGTTCACCGTCGCGGATGCCCGGGTGGAGACGTTGCGACGGCAGGGCCGTAAGGGTGCGCTGGCCGCGCTACGGGACGCGCAGTTGCTGAAGACGATCTATGCGTGGGGTCTGCGTCGCCGCGAGGCACTGGGCCTGGATGTGGTCGATCTGCGCACGAATGCGAAGACACCGCAATGGGGCCGGCTCGGGTTGCTGCATGTGCGGCACGGGAAGTCCTCGAAAGGGTCGATCCCCAAGCGCCGCTCGGTGCTGTCGTTGCCGGAGTTCGACTGGGCGATCGACGGGCTGCGCGTCTACGTCGAACAGGTCCGGGAGAGGTTCCACCCCGGCAATCATCCGGGGTTGTGGCCGACTGAGCGCGGCACGCGCGTCGGTGACCGTTACCTCGACCGCCGGTTCGCGCAGCTGCGCGACGAGGCCGGGTTGCCGAGCGAGCTGACCTTGCACAGTCTGCGCCACTCCTACGTGACGCATCTGATCGAGCTGGGTTACGCGGAGCAGTTCGTGCAGACCCAGGTCGGCCACGCCTACGCCTCGACGACGGCGATCTATACCTCGGTGACCGATGACTACCGGAACCGCGTCCTGGCGGCAGCGATCGACAAGTTCTACTTCCCGGAAGGAAGCACGAGATGACAACGAAGACGATCACCTGGCGGCTGCGGACGTTGATGGCCGAGCGCGGTCTGTTTAAGACCACCGATCTCCTCGAACCGCTGAAAAACGAGGGCGTCGCGCTCTCCCGCGAGCAGGTGTTCCGGCTGGTGACGCAGACGCCTCAACGGCTGAACGTCGAAGTCCTCGCCGCGCTCTGCACGATCCTGGACTGCACACCCAGCGACCTGCTCGTCCTCGAACAGGCCGCCGCACGGTCGGTGCAGGCGACGGGGACGAGCGGGCGGATCGAGGACATCGGTGACCTGCGCCCCGTCCCCGCGCGCATCCAGCGACCGAAGCCGTGACGATCCCACGCGGCACTCCGCAGCCGGATGGGGCTTTCGGGCTGCGCGTCGCCGCGGCGCTGGCCACCAAGGGCGTGACCGCGCTGGAACAGGCCATCATCGACGCGGCAGAGCGAATCATCGCAACGTCGCGACGGAACGGAGTGCTCCGCCTGCTGTTGAGCGAGGATTTTGATCCCGGCGACGTGCACGCTGAGACCACCGTCGTCGTTCAGGTTCTTTTGGCGAATCTCGCACGCGAGGGCGCGACGGGCATCCGGCTCCCGCTCTGCCCGACGTGTCGCACCCGGAAGGTCGTCAAGACGCGCAACGAGCAAGGGCAGCGCGAGTGCTTCCGCTGCGCGCAGCGCCGATCGCGTGGCGAGTGCCCAGAGTGTTTGCGGATGAAGAAGCTCACCGCCACCAACGCTGATGGGCAGCGCGTCTGCCAGCGCTGCGGGCCGGACGGCATGCCGACCTTCGCCTGCGAGAACTGCGGAAAGATCGTCACCACCGTCGGGCGCATCAACGGGAGGAGAGTCTGCCTGAACTGCTATCCCCGGCGACTGCGGCGTTGCGTCTCGTGCGGGCAGCAGAAGAAGATCGCCGCGACCATCCTGCACGGCCCGCACTGCTTTGCCTGCCACAACCGCATCCTGCGCAACGCCGCCCCTTGCCCCGGGTGCGGCGAGAAGCGCATCCTTGCGTTCCTCGGTGACGGCGACCGCCCGTGCTGCGCAGGATGCGCGGGGCAGCCCGCCCGCTACGCCTGCCGCCGCTGCGGGAGCGAAGAACACAGCTACGGTCGCCTCTGCGGGAAGTGCGTTCTCAGCGACCGCTGCGACGACATCCTCACCGGCCCGGGCGGAGCGTTCCTTCCTCCGATGCGGGCGCTGCGTGACTACCTGCTCGCGCAGCCTCGCCCGGCCCAGATCATCAAATGGCTCCGCATGGGACCGAGCACCGCGTTGCTACACGACATCGCATCCGGCCGAGCGCCGGTCGATATGGTGCTCGACGCGCCTCGACCGAGCAAGCCGTTGATCTACTTGCGGACGCTGCTCCTCGACGCCGGTGCCTTGCCCCGCGACACGGCCGCCACGAGGCAGCTGATGGCCTGGACAACGCAGACCATCACCGAGGCCCCGGCCGAGCATCAACAGATGCTGCGCACCTACACCCGGTGGGTACTTCTCCGCCGCGCCAGCCGAGACGACTCCGGCGACATCGCCATCGGAGCCGCCCGGCACGTCCAATCGTCCCTGCGCGGCTTGGTCACCTTCCTCGCCTGGATCGAAGAACAACAGACGCCGCTGCGGACTCTCAACCAGGCGCAGGTCGAGGAGTTCATCACTCTCCGGACTGCGCGACGATGGCTCCCGCAGTTCCTCACATGGGCCGCCGAACGAGACATCGCACCAGACCTCGGCATCGCGACGCTCCCACGGCGGGAACCCGCGATCAGCACCTCCGAAGAGCAGCTCGAACACGTCATCCGCATCCTCGCGACGGATCGCACCATCGCACTCGATGCCCGCCTCGCATCGCTGCTGATCGCTGTCTACGGGCTCCCGGCCAGCAAAGTTCTCGCACTGCGCCGCAATCAGCTCCGCGATGAAGTCGCTGCCCTCGACCTCCTCATCGGAGACCGCCCACTCGTGCTCCCCGATCCGATCGCCGTCCTCGCCAGGGAACAACTCGATCTCCTCTCGGAGGCACCGCCTGATGGCTGGCTGTTCCCGGGCCTCCGACCCGGTCGGCCGCGTGACCCGCAGTATCTCAACCGGCGACTCCGCCCGCTCGGCGTCACCATCTCCGAGTTGCAGAACACAGCCCGATTCCGCCTCGCAGGCGCGGTCCCAGCCAAAGTCCTCGCGGACATGCTCGACCTCAGCGTTGCAACCTTCGAGAACTACGCCCGCCTCTCAGGCAGCACTCGCGGCGACTACCCCGCCCTGCGAGACACAACGTATCGGCGTTCCCCTTGAGCTGGTCACGCTCAGCGCAGCGCTTCGATCACGTCGGCCAGATCGCCAACTGGGCGTCGACCGTCAAGCTCGATAGTCGCCCCTCTCCGAAGCAGAGGTTCGACGTCCACCACGTACTGGCGAATCTCGGCCTGCTGGTCAGCCGAGCGACCATACGGGTTGTTCGTCCGAGTCGCGACGCGCTCGATCAGCACCTCGACCGGAGCGCTCAGCAGCACCACATGCTCGAACCGGTCATAGAAGCGGCCCTGGTTCTCGACCGTTCCCGAGACCACCACATCATCGTGACGATCCAGCAGCGCGCTCATCCGATCCTCGTCCCACACCGAGCCGGGCAACTCCCAGCCGTCGTAGTCCGTGTCCACGGTCAGACGCCCGCGCCGAGCAAGCTCATCCAACAGAGTCGACTTAGTTGAGTCCCGCATAGTGGTGTAACGCTCGGTGATCGGGCTCGTCGCTACCGACGTGAGCGCGGTCACCGTGTGATCCTTCGAGGAATCTCCTACAACCCACTCGAATGGAGTCATCACGATGACCGCTCCTCATATTGTCGACCCTGCCGGCGTGCTGGCAGAAGCCCTGACCGACGCGTCGCCGGATCTGATGCGCTCGTTGTTGCAGACGATGATCAACGCGCTGCTGTCCGCCGACGCGGACGCCGTGGTTGGCGCCGAATGGGGTCAGCCCAGCCCCGATCGTCTGACTCGCCGCAACGGCTATCGGCACCGCCCGCTCGATACACGTGTCGGCACGGTCGATGTCGCGATCCCGAAGCTGCGGGCCGGAACGTACTTCCCTGACTGGCTGCTCGAGCGGCGCAAGCGCGCCGAGTCGGCGCTGATCACGGTGGTCGCGGACTGCTACCTCGCCGGCGTCTCGACCCGCCGGATGGACAAGCTGGTGAAGACGCTCGGCATCCACTCGTTGTCGAAGTCGCAGGTCTCGCGCATGGCGGTCGAGCTCGACGAGCACGTCGAGCAGTTCCGGCACCGGCCGCTGGATGAGGCGGGACCGTTCACGTTCGTCGCCGCGGACGCGCTGACGATGAAGGTCCGCGAGGGCGGCCGTGTCATCAACTCCGTCGTCATGGTCGCGACCGGCGTCAACGGCGATGGCCGGCGCGAGGTGCTGGGCATGCAGGTCGCCACCAGCGAGACAGGGCCGGCCTGGAACACGTTCTTCGCCGACCTCGTCGCGCGCGGCCTTGCGGGCGTGCGCCTGGTCACCTCCGACGCCCACCGCGGGCTCGTGGAGGCGATCGCGGCGAACCTGCCGGGAGCGGCCTGGCAGCGCTGCCGCACCCACTACGCCGCGAACCTGATGTCGGTGACGCCGAAGAGCTACTGGCCGGCCGTGAAGGCGATGCTCCACTCCGTCTACGACCAGCCCGACGGGCCGTCCGTGCATGCCCAGTTCGACCGGCTGCTCGATTACGTCGAGGAGAAGCTGCCGGCCGCGCACGAGCACCTCGATGCCGCCCGCGCCGACATCCTCGCCTTCACCGGCTTCCCCGAAGCCGTCTGGCAGCAGATCTGGTCGAACAACCCGAACGAGCGGCTCAACCGCGAGATCCGCCGCCGCACCGACTCCGTCGGCATCTTCCCGAACCGCGACGCGATCATCCGCCTCGTCGGGGCGGTCCTGGCCGAGCAGACCGACGAATGGGCAGAAGGCCGCCGCTACCTCGGCCTCGACGTGCTCGCCAAGAGCCGCCTCACCCTCGTGCCCGACACCGGAAGCGAGGTGACCACCGACCCCGTCCTCCAGCTCTCCGCCTAACCAATCAGAACGAAGGACGCCGCTACACCACTACTTGGGACTTGACCCGGTCGCCGCGTACCGCGTTATGCCGATGCCGCGCCACGCGTCGAGCGCCGCACACCCGTCGGCGGCCGCGATGCGACGGTGCGCCGCAGCACGCTCGCCACCTCAAGGCCGATCAGATGAGGGGCGTGCGATGCCTCCG
>NZ_JBHWTD010000058.1:0-23534 GCF_043427715.1 Microbacterium sp.
AATGTAGCTCGCGGACGACCTCATCGGGACGTTCGGCTCGCGCGCGCAGGCCGGCCGGGAGCCGGGTGCGGATCTCCGCGCCGCGAAGCGGACACCGCTCATCTCGCTCGCCGCCGAGACCGCACTCTGGCCGCGCGTCGCGTCCGCCCTCGCGCTGGCCCCCACGGGACCGATCGCGGTCCGCGAGGCGCAGCGAGAGCTCGCCGCCAGCGGCGCGCGGGAGCGCACCGTCGAACTCATCGAGGACACCCAGCGCTCCGCCCGCACCCGCGCTGCGGACGCCGCGCTCCCCCGCGACGCCGTCGTGCTCCTCGCCGCCCTCGCGGCTGCCGTCGAGGAGAGGATCCCCCGATGACCGGGACCCTCTACGACCGCACCGCCTCGGCGGCGGCGGCCGCGGTCATCAGCGCTTACTCCACCTCTTTCGGCCTCGCGACGCGGCTCCTCGGCGTTCGCGTACGCGGCCACGTCCGCAACGTGTACGCGCTCGTGCGGGTGGCCGATGAGATCGTCGACGGGGAGGCCGCCGCGGCGGGGCTCAGTCTCGATGCGCAGCGCCGCACCCTCGACGCCCTCGAGGAGGAGACCCTCGACGCGATGTCGAGCGGTTTCAGTGCGAACCTCGTCGTCCACGCCTTCGCTCTCACGGCGCGCGAGTGCGGCATCACCCCCGAGCACGTCCGCCCGTTCTTCGCATCGATGCGGACAGACCTCGAGACGGCGTCACACGACGCGGCATCCCACGACGACTACGTGTACGGCTCGGCGGAAGTGGTGGGGCTCATGTGCCTGCAGGTCTTCGCCAACGCCGGCCGCCCCGACGCTCCCATCCCGGCGCCCGCGGCCCTCGTCACCGGCGCCCGCAGGCTGGGCGCCGCCTTCCAGGACATCAACTTCCTGCGTGACCTGGCCGACGACGCGGGGCTCCTGGGCCGCGACTACCTCGGCGTGACGGACGGATCGACCCGCGCCACGGTCCTCGATCGCATCGACGCAGACCTGGATGCCGCGGCAGAGACGATCTCGCTGTTGCCCGCCGACTGTCGCGCCGCCGTCACGGCAGCGCACGACCTCTTCGCCGCGCTCGCGACCCGCCTTCGGACAGCCGTCGGCGACGAACGCGTGCGCGTCCCCGACCCCGTGAAGGCCATCATCGCCGCTCGCGCCGTCGCGGGGCGCCCTCCCGTGCGGAGGGCGTCATGAGCCGCCGGGTCGCCGTCATCGGCGGAGGGATCACCGGACTCGCCACCGCCGCCCTCCTCGCTGACCGCGGCGACGAGGTCGCCGTATTCGAGGCACTGCCGGAGGTCGGCGGGCGCGCCGGCTCCTGGGAACAGGACGGCTTCCGGTTCGACACCGGCCCCAGCTGGTACCTCATGCCCGAGGTGTTCGAGCACTTCTTCGCGCTCCTCGGCACGTCCGCCGCCGAGCAGCTCGACCTCGTCCGCCTCGACCCCGCCTACCGGGTGTACGGCGAGGGCGACCCGGAGCCGCTCGACATCGTCTCCGGCCGCGAGGTGGCGGTCGCGACCTTCGAGGCCCGCGAGAAGGGCGCCGGGCGCACACTCGCGAAGTACCTCGACTCCGCGAAGGAGATCTACGACCTCGCCGTCTCGCGGTTCCTCTACGACCCGTATGTGACGTGGCGGGGTCTCACCCACCGCGACGTCGTGCGTCGTCTGCCGCAACTCGCGAAGCTGCTGCTCACCTCGCTGTCCCGGCACGTCGACGCCCGCTTCCGCGACACGCTGCTCCGCCAGATCCTGGGCTACCCGGCCGTCTTCCTGGGCAGCTCGCCGTACGACGCTCCGAGCCTCTACCACCTGATGAGCCATCTCGACCTGGAGGACGGGGTCCTCTACCCGCAGGGCGGCTTCACGCAGCTGATCGCCGCGATCGAACGCCTCGCCCGAGAGCGCGGCGTGACCATTCGCACCGGCACGCCCGTCGCGGAGATCCTCGTCGACGGCGACCGCACCACCGGCATCCGTCTCGAAGGGGGCGAGGTGATCGAGGCCGACGTCGTCGTCTCGACCGCCGACATGCACCACACCGAGACGGCGCTGCTGCCGCCGGAGGCGCGCACCCGCGACCAGAAGTGGTGGGACGCCCGAGTCGCCTCCCCTGGCGCGCTGCTGCTCCTCCTCGGTGTCGAGGGCGAGCTCCCCCAGCTCGCCCATCACACCCTGCTGTTCACGAAGGACTGGGCCGCCGGCTTCGACGCCATCTTCGGCGATGAGGCGCGGACGGCGCCCCGCGTCCCGGACCCGGCGTCGATCTACGTGTGCCGGCCCAGCGCGACGGACGCCACGGTCGCCCCGCCCGGGCACGAGAACCTGTTCGTCCTCGTGCCGATGCCCGCGGCTCCCGAGCTCGGACGCGGCGGAGTCGACGGCGACGGCGACGCCGGGATCGAGACCGCCGCCGACGCCGTGATCGCTCAGATCGCCTCGTGGACCGGCATCCCGGACCTCGCCGATCGGATCCGGGTGCGGCGCACCATCTCGCCCGGCGATTTCGCCGCCGATTTCGGCGCCTTCCGCGGCGGCGCGCTGGGTCTTGCGCACACGCTCCGCCAGTCGGCGATGTTCCGCCCCGGCAACCGGTCGAAGCTCACCAACCTCTTCTACGGCGGGCACTCCGTGCTCCCGGGCGTCGGGCTGCCGATGTGCCTCATCTCGGCGGAGCTCATCGTGAAGCTCATCGATGGCGACACGGCGACCGGAAAGCTCAGCGAGCCCGCCCGCGCGGAGCGCTGACGTGCCAGGGCTGTATCTCCTCTTCCTCGTCCTCTCCTTCGCCGGAATCGCGACACTCGACGTGCGCTTCCGGCTCGTCATGGCGCACCAGCCCCGCCGCGCCGTGATCGCCGTGGCGATCGGCACCGCCTTCTTCCTGGCCTGGGACGCCGTCGGGATCGCGACCGGCGTGTTCGTGCGCGGCGACAGCCCGCTGCTGCTCGGGTGGGACCTCGCGCCGCATCTCCCGGTGGAGGAGCCGGTGTTCCTCGCCTTCCTCAGCTATCTCGCGCTCGTCCTCCATGCCGCCGGCACGCGGTGGGTCAGCCGGCGGCGGGAGCCGGGGGCGACGTGACCTATCCGCTGATCGTCATCCCCTTCGCCGTGCTCACCGTCGCGGTCACCCTCGCAACCGTCCGGCGCCCGCGGTTCTCGGCGCGCATGCGCGCGTCGGGCGTCGCCGCCCTGGGTCTGGTCGCCCTCACCGCGGTGTTCGACAACCTGATGATCGCGGCCGATCTGTTCACTTATCCCGAGCACCTCATCAGCGGCATCCGCATCGGCCTCGCCCCCATCGAGGACTTCGCCTATCCGGTCTGCGCCGCTTTCCTCGTCCCCGCAGTGCTCACCCTGCTCACGCCCCGAGAGGACCCCGCATGAACGCCGGCGAGTTCACGAAGCAGCTCGTCCTGTCGTCGCGGCCGGTCAGCTGGATCAACACGGCCTACCCGTTCGCCGCGGCCTACCTCCTGGTCACGCGGGAGATCGACCTGATCCTCATCGTCGGGACGGTCTTCTTCCTTGTCCCCTACAACGTCGCGATGTACGGCATCAACGATGTCTTCGACTACGAGTCGGACCTCCGCAACCCGCGCAAGGGCGGCGCGCACGGGGCGATCCTCGCGAAGGAGCTCCACCGCCCGACCCTCTGGTCCGCAGGTCTGCTCTGCCTGCCGTTCCTCGTCTTCCTCGTCGCCGTCGGGGACCCGCTGTCGTGGCTGGTCCTCGGCCTCAGCATGCTCGCAGTCGTGGCCTACAGCGCGCCACCGCTGCGCACGAAGGAGCGGCCGTTCGCCGACTCCGTGACCAGCAGCATCCACTTCTTCTCACCGGCCGTGTACGGCCTGGTGCTCGCCGGTGCCACCTGGACGTGGCAGCTCGTCGTCATCATCGCGGCCTTCGCGCTGTGGGGCATCGCGTCCCACGCCTTCGGCGCGGTGCAGGATGTCGTCGCCGACCGCGAGGCGAGCATCTCCTCCATCGCGACGGCGCGCGGCGCGGCATGGACGGTGCGCTTCGCGGTCGTCGCCTATGCGGCATCCGGGGTTGCCATGCTCTTCACGACCTGGCCAGGTCCTCTCGCGGCGATCGTGGCGCTTCCCTACCTCGCGACGGTCTGGCCCTATCGTTCGGTGACGGATGCCGCGTCGGAGGCGGCCACGCGCGGGTGGGACAGGTTCCTCTGGCTCAACCAGTTCGCCGGGTTCATCGTCACCGTGCTGCTGATCTGGTGGTGGACGCTCACCGCGTGAGCGCCCACCACCGAGATCACTCGCCCTCGAGCTCGAGCAGTCGCTCGATGATGTTGGTGAGCTTCTCGTCCGCCTCGCCGTACGCGGCCCAGTCTCCGGCGGCCATGGCGTCGTTGCGCTCCATCATCGCCGTCTGAGCCTCCTGCAGCAGGCGGTCCAGCTCGTCGACCGGCACGGTCGGGGCATCCGGGTCGACCGGCGCCTCGGGGTCGGCCGGGTCCTCGGTCGCACCCGGGCTCGGCGTGGCGTCCGGAGTCGGGGCCGTGTCCTGGTCACCCGTGGTCGCACCGCTGTCGCCGCCGAACAGCGAGTCGAGCGCCTCCTGGAGGGTGTCCTCGAAGGCGACCTCCTCACCGAACGCGACCAGGATCTTCCGGAGTGTCGGCAGCTGCGTGCCACTGGAGGCCTGAACGAACACCGGCTGCACGTAGAGCAGACCGCCACCGACGGGCAGAGTCAGAAGGTTGCCCGGGAGGACCTCCGACTGCCCGCGGTTGAGCAGGTTGAGCTGCTGCGAGATGGTCTCGTTCGAGTTGAACGTGTTCTGCACCTGGCCGGGACCGGGCACCGAGACCTCGGCGCTGATCTCGAGCATGCGGAGCGTGCCGTAGCCGTCGGCCTTGACGCCGTCCTCGTTGCCCGCGTTGCTGTCGACGGCGAGGTACCCCATCAGCACGTTCCGCTCGCCATCGCCGACCGAGGCCGGGATGAAGGAGGTGAACATCGAATACGACGGTTCGTCCTGCCCGGGCATCTGCATCGTCAGGTAGTACGGCGGCTGCAGGTTGGTCCCGGCTACCGGGTCCTGCGGGGTGCGCCACGCGTTGTCGCGGCGGATGAAGGACTGCGCGTCGTCGACGTGATAGGTGCCGAGCATCGCGCGCTGCACCTTGAACAGGTCGGTCGGGTAGCGCACGTGGCTCATCAGGTCGCCCGACATCTCGTCGATCGACTTGAGGCTCGTCGGGTAGACCTTCTGCCACGCCTGCAGCATCGGGTCCTCTTCGTCCCACGCGTAGAGCGTGACCGAGCCGTCATAGGCGTCTACGGTCGCCTTGACCGAGTTGCGCATGTAGTTGACGTCATCGAGCGCGACCCGGGGCGACGTGTTCGTGTCGGAGATCGCCTCGCGGAGGCTCACGATCGACGAGTACGGGTAGTTGTTGCTCAGGGTGTACCCGTCGATGATCCACACCACGCGGCCGTCGACGACGCTCGGATACGGATCGCTGTCGAGCTCCAGGTACGGAGCCACCTTCTTGACACGCACGCTCGGGTCGCGGTCGTAGAGGATCTGTGACTCCTCGTTGATGCCGTCAGAGAAGAGCATGTCGGTGGACTGGAACTTCAGCGCGTAGATGAGGCGGTTGAAGGGGTCTCCGACGCTGGGTCCGCCGTCACCCGTGAAGGTCGTGCGGGTCTGCGCCGCGCCGTCCTCGCCGCGCGGATAGTCGAGCTCGATCGGGTCGCTCTCCTCAGGGGCGCCCACGATCGAGTACAGCGGCGAGGACTCGCCGAAGTAGATCCGCGGCTCGTACTCCTCGCCGATGGTCAGCTCACCCGAGGTCGGCATGCCGCGCTCGAGGAACACGGGGTTGCCGTCCTCGGTGCGCTCGTTGCCCTTGGCGGCGACCATGCCATAGCCGTGGGTGTAGACGAGCGTGTTGTTGTACCAGCCCTGCGCCGTACCCAGCTGGTCGAGGTTCAGCTCGCGCACCGAGACCACGGCATCCTGCATCTCACCGTCGATCTCGTAGCGATCGACGTCGAGCGGGTCGGTGAAGCGGTAGTAGGAGCGGTACTGCTCGAGCTGGCGGACGGTCGGGCCGATGACCGCGGGGTCCATGATGCGCAGCGACGCCGTGGTCTCGGCATCTGCGCGCAGCTGACCCTGCTCGGCGGTGGTGACCGCTTCGTAGTCGGTCTTCTCGAGGCCCTCGATGCCATAGGCGAACTTCGTCGCCTCGAGGTTCCGCTCGACGTACGGCGCCTCATAGGTCTCGAGGTTCGGAGCGACCTGGAACTGCGTGACGGCCCATGGGTAGGCGACGCCCACCACGAGCGAGGACACGATCAGCAGCCCGGTGCCGATGAGCGGGAAGCGCCAGCGGCCGATGACGGCGGTGACGAAGAAGAGCACCGCGACGATCGCGGCGGCGATCGCGACGATCCCGAGCCCGGGGATGACCGCGTTGACATCGACGTAGCTGGCGCCGGTGAAGCGCTCGCCCTGCGTGGTGAGCGTCTTGTAACGGTCGAGCCACAGACTCGCGGCCTGGACGGCGAGGTAGAGGCCGGCGAGGATCGCGAGCTGGATGCGCGCGGCCTTCGAGATGCGCAGCTCACGCTGACCGACGCGCACCGACCCGTAGAGGTAGGCGACAACGGCCGTGACGAGGAGGCTGATCAGCAGGACGGCGGAGGCGAAGCCCAGCACCGCGCTGTAGAACGGCATCTGGAACAGGTAGAAGCCGGTGTCCATGCCGAACTCGGGGTCGGTCATTCCGGTCTCGACACCGTTGAACCAGAGCCAGACGGTCTCCCACTGAGCGGATGCCGCGAAGCCGGCGAAGAACCCGAAGAACACCGGGATGCCCCACATCGCGAGTCGACGAAGCGGCTCGACCACCTCCTGATAGTGGTCGAGCTGCGAGCTCAGCCGCGCATAGACGGGGCGAAGCCGGTAGGCCAGCTGGATCGCCGCGAACACGGGCGCCGCCATGGCGACGAAGCCGACCGCGAACATCACGACCCGCGCGATCCACTGCGTCATCAGGACCCCGTCGAAACCGAGCTGGCGGTACCACTGCCAGTCGGCGTACAGGCTCGCGAACGCGAAGAACGCCATGACGAGCACGGCCAGCACACCGACGGTGATGGCGATCGTGCGACGGACGGGATTGGGAGCGGAAGGCGTGGCCGGGCCCGCATTCGGTGTCGAGGTCACCCTCTCATCCTAGGCGGGTGCCGGACCCCGGACTCCGGGCGGGAGACCTCTCTCGGCGAAATCGTAGCCGGGTGCGACCCCTGCCGCGACGGGTGCTCCCCCTCAGCCGGCGGCGCAGGTCGGGAGGGCGTCGACGCCCTCGCCCTCGCGGATGGCTTCCAAGGCCGCGAGGGAGTCGTCGAGAGTCTCCACGGCGACCACCCGGAGATCGCCCGGGACGTGCCCGACGACCTCGTCGCAGTTGCTCTTCGGGGCGAAGAAGTACTCCGCGCCGGCATCCTCTGCTCCGTACAGCTTCTGTCGGATGCCGCCGATCCGCCCGATCGTGCCTTCGGAGTCGATGCTCCCGGTGCCGGCGATCTGCGCGCCACCGGTGAGCTCACCCTCGGTGAGCACATCGATCATGCCGAGCGCGAACATCTGTCCCGCGCTCGGACCGCCGATCCGGTCGAGCTGGATCGTGACCTCGATCGGGAACTCGTAGTCGTGGCTCGTGGTGACGCCGATCAGCCAGACCGGCCCCTCCTCGCCGTCGCTCTGCCGGGGAGTCACCTCCACGGTGACCTCCTCGCCGCCGCGAAGGACGGCGAGCTCCACTGCCTCACCCTCCCCCGCGTTGATGACCTCGCGCAGGGTGTCGGTCGACTCGATCGGGGTGCCGTCCGCCGTCACGAACACATCGCCCTCCTCGAGCAGCCCCGTCGCGGGCGAGTCTTCGCTGAAGCCGTAGACGCTCACCGTCGGGCGCACGTCGTACCCGAGCTCGGTCAGCGCGGCAGCGGTCGCCTCCTTCTGCGAGTCGACCATGAGCGCCGCGCTCTCCTCGTTGCGCTCCCGGGTGGTCACGCCCTCGGGGTAGATCTGCTCGATCGGCAGAACGGCCTTCGACCGGTCGAACCAGGCGAGCGCGAGCTCGAACCAGGACGGCGTCCACTCGCGGTTGCCGACGACCTGGACGGTCGTGAGGTTGAGCGATCCCTCGGAGACGGGATACGTCTTCGCCCCCTCCACGGAGATCAGCGGGACGTCCTCGCCCTCCGCGGTCGACACCGTGCCCAGCGTGTCGACGACGGGCCCCTGCCGTTGGATGACGTACGCGGTCGGGAGGAAGCTCAGCACCAGCAGGGCGACGAGTGCCACCGCCAGCGCCCAGACCCCGATCGGGATCCGCACCGGTCGACGCAATCGCCGGGCGGGCTCCACCGGAGCGGTGTCTTCAGGGGGGAACAGGGACACGGTGGACCTTCTTCCGTCGCTCGTTCGCGACCGGCGTACACGGGACGGCTCCCGCTCGGACCGTGCGATGGAAACCCGCGACTAGCGTAGGACGAGATGTCTCCCCCTGCTGAAAGGCGCCTGACATGACAGACGACGACCGCCCCGGCGACGACGATCTGGCCGAGATGCTCCGGCGCCTGCTCAGCGGCCAGGGCGGGATCGACCCTGAGCAGCTTCGCCAGATGGGCGTGAGCGGCGTCGACCCCGCCATGCTGCAGAACGTCATGCGCATGATGCAGGGCGCGATGGCCGGTGACGACGACGGCATCGACTGGTCTGCGGCCAAGACCGGCGCGCTCCACATCGCGAACCAGGACGGCCTCGGCATCACCGACGGCACCCGCGCCGACTTCGATCAGGCCTTCACGCTCGCCTCGCTGTGGCTGAGCGAGGCGACGGCGATCGGTGACCTCGTCGCCCCGCCCCGTGCGGTCACGCGCGGCCAATGGGTCGAGGCGACGCTGCCGGTGTGGCAGGAGCTCGCCGAGCCCGTCGCCACCTCCATCTCCGACGCCCTCCTGGCGGCCCTCGAATCGCAGACCCCCGAGGAGATGCGCAGCGTCATCGACGGCGCCGGGCGCCTCATGCGGCGGGTCGGCGGAGCGCTCTTCGCGGGGCAGCTCGGCACCGTCATCGGGCGCCTCTCCCGCGAAGTGGTCTCCGGGGGCGATGTCGGCATCCCGCTCATGCCGGACGGCGAGGCGACGATCCTCCCGCAGAACTTCGCCGACTTCGGGCGCGATCTCGAGATCGAGCAGGATCAGCTCGCCCTCGCCCTCGCCACGCGGGAGCTCGCGCACGCGCGCCTGTTCCGCCATGCCCGGTGGCTGCGCCTGCATGTCATCTCGCAGATCACCGAGTTCGCCCGGGGCGTGCACGTCGACGTCGGCGCCCTGGAGGACCTCGCATCGCGCTTCGATCCCTCCTCGCCCGAGGAGCTGCGCGAAGCGATCGAGAGCGGCGCGCTCCTCCCCCAGCGATCCGAGGCGCAGGTCATCGCGCTGACCCGCCTGGAGAATCTGTTGGCGACCATCGAAGGCTGGGTCGACGTCGTGACCGCCGACGCCCTCACGCGCCTTCCCGCCGCCGATCGCATCGCCGAGACCGTCCGCCGCCGCCGCGCCGCCGGCGGACCCGCGGAACGCGCCATGGCCTCGCTCGTGGGGCTGGAGCTGCGTCCGCGCCGCCTCCGCGAAGCGGCGGCGATGTGGCGTGCCGTCACCGACGCGGTCGGTCCCGCCGCGCGGGACGCGCTGTGGGACTACCCCGACCTCATGCCGAGCGCCGAGGACATCGACGATCCCGCCGCGCTCGTGGCCCGTCTGCAAGCCCACGCCCGCGGTGAGGAGCCCGTCCGCGACGCGTTCGATGACGCGCTCGAAGCGCTGTTGGACGAGGAGTCGCGCGACGACGCCGCCGATCCGCCGGCGGATGCCCCTCCCGGCGACGAGCCGGAGGATCCCACCGGGCCGCGGCCCGTCTGACCGCCTCCTCCACAGCCGTACACGGCTGCCCGTCGATGCTCCGACTGTGGACAACGCCGGGATCAGCGTGGAGCGCGGGGCCAGAATCGGCCCATGCTTCGCCTCGCCCCCTCTCGCCCGCCGCTGTGGCGCACCGCGTCCTCGATCCAGCTCGGGCCCGACGACGAGAGGCCGCTCGAAGGGCTGAGTCCCTGGCAGGAGCGGCTGCTCGATGAGCTGGTCACCGGCATCCCCGACGCCCGCTTCCTGCCGCTGGCGCGCGAACTCGGCGCCTCGGAAGAGGAAGCGGCTGCCTTCCTCGACCGCATCCGCGGAGCGCTGGGCACAGCACCCGAACGTGATCTGGACGTGCGCGTGGAGCTTCCTGCCGACCTCGCCGGCGACGAGGAGGCGACCCTGATCGCAGGGCTCGGCGCCGGCGGCATCCGTCCGCGCGAGACCGCGCGCTGGGCCCTGGACACGGCCGCCGATCGCACCCCGGTGATCGTCGTCGCGCACCGGCTGGTCGCGCCGCACCGGACCGCGCGGCTGCTCGCGGACGACGTCCCTCATCTGCCGGTGGAGCTTTCCGGCGATCGCGTGAGCGTCGGGCCGCTCGTCATCGCCGGCCAGACGGCGTGCATGGCCTGCCTGCACGCCGCACGGCGTGATCTCGATCCGGAATGGCCGCTCGTGGCCTCTCAGCTGCTCGCCCGCCCGGCGCCCCGCACCGATCCGCTCCTGATGCTGGAGGCCGCCGTCCTCGCGGCGCGGTTGCTCCGCACCGGCGACGCCGGGCGCTCGGTGGGACTCAGCGCCGGGGACGCGCGGCGCGCGTGGCGCGCCCACCGCCCGCACGAACGCTGTCTCTGCCGATCTCCTGAAGGAAGCGGGATGGCTGGCGTTCCCGAACGCCCGATGCCCGCGACCACGACAGTGAGAGCGTTCGCGCGGCCCGCGTGATGCCGACGTACGCGAGCCGGCGCTCTTCATCGATCTGTTCGAACGTCGTGGCATAGGAGATCGGCAGGAGACCCTCGCTGAGGCCCATGAGGTGCACGTGCTCCCACTCCAGGCCCTTCGCGGCGTGGAGCGTCGCCAGGGTCACGGTGCGCAGAGTCGGCTCGTGCTGCGCCTTCGCGCGCGCGGTCAGCTCATCGGTGAACGCCCGCAGCGTGATGCCCTCCGGAGCTTCCTCCGCGAGCCGGAGGACCGCGGCGCGCGCCTCCCACGCGTCGCGAAGCGCTCCGCCGGCGGGCGGGGCTTCGTCGGTGAGCCCGAGGGAGCGGAGCACGTCGCGCACGGTGGCCGCGAACGACCCCGACAGCGGTGCGACCGCCGCCGCCCGCAGCGCCATCAGCGCCTGCCGGACTTCGGGCAGATCCCAGAACCGTTTGCCGCCGAGCACCGTGGCGGCGATCCCCCGCGCCGACAGCGCCGCCAAAAGGGGCGCCGACTGTGCGTTCATCCGGTAGAGGACGGCGATGTCGGATGCCGCGACCCCCCGCGCGAGCTGCACCGCGACCCGGTCGGCGATGCCCTCCGCCTCGGCGTTGTCGTCGTCGTAGGCGACCACCTCGGGCAGCGGCCCCGGCTCGCCTTCGGTCGCGAGGTGGAGGGCGCCGGGGCGCCCGCGCATGAGCTCGTTCGCGACGGCGAGCACGGCGGCATCCGAGCGATAGTTGCGTTCGAGCCGCACGACCTGCGCGTCGTCGTGCCGGCTCGGGAACTCGAGCAGATACCGCGGGTCGGCGCCCGCGAAGGAGTAGATCGTCTGCGAGGCGTCGCCGACGACGCAGATGTCGCGGCGGTCGCCGACCCAGAGCTCGAGGAGCCGGTGCTGGACGGGCGAGACGTCCTGGAACTCGTCGACGGTGAAGTGACGGTACTGCTCGCGCACGGCGGTGGCCACGCGGGGCTCCGACTCGACCATCCCGGCGCAGGCCAGGAGGACGTCCTCGAAGTCGAGCTGACGGCGCTGGTCCTTGATCCGCTCGTACGCCTCCATGAGGTCGATGAGCGGGGACAGCGCGAGACCGGGGAGCCCCGTGGGCCGCTCGGCTGCGTACTGCCGGACCGAGCGCATCGTGACCTTGCGCCATTCGATCTGGGAGGCGACGTCGCGGAGGGTGGCCGCATCGAGGCGGAGTCCGATGTCGCCGGCCGCCTGCCCGAGCATGCGGACCTTGCTGTCGACGATCGTGGGGGCGCCGTCACCGGCGACCTGCGGCCAGAAGAAGTTCAGCTGGGCGAGCGCGGCGGAGTGGAAGGTGCGGGCGGAGACGCCCTCGACGCCGAGCCCGCGGAGCCTTCCCCGCAGTTCGCCGGCCGCCTTCGTCGTGAAGGTGAGCGCCATCACGCGCTGCGGCGAGTACGCGCCGGTGTCGACGCCGTGGGCGATGCGGTGCGTGATCGTCCGGGTCTTCCCTGTGCCGGCGCCGGCGAGGATGCACACCGGACCGCGGAGGGCCGCGGCGGCCTCCCGCTGATGCTCATCGAGATCGTCGAGGGGTCCGCGGGTCATGACTCCACCCACCGCGTGATCAGGCTGCGCGCGATCGATGCGGTGCCGGGCAGGCGCACGTCGCCGCCGCCGGCGAGGGCGGTGCGCAGCTCATCTCGGGTGAACCAGCGCACGTCGACGATCTCCTCGCCGTCGGGCCGCGCCGCCGAGTCGTCGACCGCGTGCGCGTGGAAACCGAGCATGAGCGAGCGCGGGTACGGCCACGCCTGCGACCCGCCGTACGACAGCCGATGCACGTGGACGCCGGCCTCCTCGGCGACTTCGCGGAGGACCGTCGTCTCGAGGGACTCCCCCGCTTCGACGAAGCCCGCAAACGTCGAGTAGCCGGGCACATCGCCCCAGGCCGCATTGCGGCCGAGCAGGAGCCGCTCTCCATCGGAGGAGGCGACGGCGACGATGACGGCGGGATCGGTGCGCGGGAAGTGCTGCTTCCCGCACTGCGGGCACACCCGAACCCAGCCCGCCTGGCGGATGTCTGTGGGCGAGCCGCACGCCGGGCAGAACGGGCTGTCGAGAAGCCAGCGTCCGAGGCTCAGCGCCTGAACGAAGCGCCCCGCTTCGTCGGCCGGGAGATCCCCGCCGATCGCCCGCAGCCCCGCCCATTCCACGCCCGGGAGCTCCGGCGCCGGAGCGGATGCCGGGAGGACGGCGGCGACGACAGCGCACCCGTCCGCGTCGCGGCCGAGGAAGGCCCACAGCGACTCGCCGGGTGCGTCGGACACTCCGACCAGGCGCAGATGAGCGTCCGCGACCGGCGCCCGGTCGCCGTGGATGACGAGCACCCGTGTCGACGCCTCGGCGCGGGCGCGTTCGAGCAGCGCGTCGTCCCGTTCGTCGGCGGCACGGTCGATGACCGCGCGGGCCAGGGGCGGGGGGACGTCCATCGGCATCCTCGAGGACCTCTTTCGCGGGCGTGGCGCAGGGGCGCAGGGGCGCGGCCGACCTACTCTGGGGGGCATGGCACGCTCTCCCCTCACTCTAGCCGCGGCGGCCACGGCCGCTCTGTCGACGGCTTCCGGTCCCGGTGCGGAGATCGTCGGCGTCGCGCCGCTCACCGAGGGCGGCGCAGGCACGTTCGACAGCGCCCTGCTGCACCTCGCCGACGGGGGCCGACTGGTGATCCGCGTGCCGCAGACCGCCGAGGCGGAGGCGGGCCTCTCCCGAGAGGTGCAGGCTCTCACCGCGCTGACGGCCGGAGTGCGCGCCCTGCTCGGCTTCCGGGCCCCCGAGGTGCGCGGGCACGCCCGCCTCGGCGACGGCGTGGCGCGCGTGATGACCTACCTCCCCGGTTACCGGGTGGATGCCGCGCACGTGCCCGCAGGGCGCGGGGTCGCCACGTCGCTGGCCGGCGCCATCGCCGCCGTCCACGACCTTCCGGCATCCGTCGTCCAGGGCGCCGGCCTGCCGGTCGCCACCGCGGCGCAGGTCCACGCAGAGACCGAAGCGCTGCTCGACCGCGCCGAGGCCACCGGGCGCCTGCCGTTCGGTCTCCTGCGCCGGTGGAGCCGCGCGCTCGCGGCCGAGGCCCTGTGGCGCTTCGAGCCGACCGTCACCCTCGGTGGCGTGGACCCCTCGACATTCACGTTCACCGACATCGACGGGGTGCCGACCGTCAGCGGCCTGCTCGACTGGAGCGGCCTGCGGGTGGGCGACCCGTCGGAGGATCTCCGCTGGACCTCGTCGGCACCCGACGCCGTCGCCGACGTGTTCCGCGCGTACGCGGCCGGCACCGAGCGCTCCCCCGATGCGCTGCTCGCGGAGCGTGCGCGGCTGCACGCCGAGCTGGAGTTCGCGAAGTGGCTCATCCACGGCCACGAGAGCGGCTCGAGCACGATCCTCGACGACGCGGTGGCGCTGCTCGAATCGCTGGACGAGAGCGTCCGGGATGAGCCGCCTCTGGCCGCCGGAACCGTGACGCTCGACGACGCCATCGCGGCGCTCGGGCGGGTGCCCGCCACGCCGACCGACAGCGTGGACACCTCGATGCAGACCGACGCGTACGATCCGGGCTCGATGGACCCGTTCGACGACGAGGACGAGCCGGCCCAGGCTCGCTCCGCCTCCATCGATCAGGAGACCGAACCGATCGAGTTCTCCGGCTGGCCCGGGATGGACGAGGCGCCGGCGCCGGCTTCGGCCGAGGACGAGGATCGCGACCCCGACGACGCCGCGCGCAACGCGCTGCGTCGGTGGACCGGTACCGCCTGACACCGTCGCCTCAGCCGCGGATCACGATCCCGTCGCCCACGTAGCAGAGGGCCACGTCGATCTGCGACATCGGCACCCCGTGCTTGGCGTGGTAGGCCCGTCGGTACAGCTCGAGCTGCAGCATCCGCTCTTCCCGCTCCACGGCCGTTCGCGGCGGCCTGCCGGTCTTCCAGTCCACGATCTCGATGCGCTCGCCCCGGCGGTAGACGGCGTCGAGCTTGCAGATGATCACGTGCGCACGACCGTCGCCGAACGCGTCCGGGTCGGCGAAGTCGATCTCCGTCTCGACCTCGATCGGCTGCAGCGGCGCCCACTCCGTCGCGAGGAACGCCTCCTTCAGCCGTTCGAGCGCCGCGGCGTCGGCTGCGGACGCGTCGCCCGCGGCATCCTCGTCCTCCCACAGCACATCGTCGGCCGATCGCGCCCGGCCGACGAGACCGGAACGCCGCTCGACCCAGGAGTGGAAGAGGGTCCCGAGCCGCGTCTGCCGGTAGGGCCGCTCCGGCAGGGGCCGGGCCGCAGCCGTCGCTGCCCCCGCGTAGTCGGCGACGAACTCCTTGTAGCGAGAGGCCGGGATGCGGGTCGGGGCGATGATGTCCTCCCCCGCCGCGCGGGCGGCGCGCTCGGCGAGGAGCAGCTCGAGATCGCGGGTCGGCGCGGCCCGTGGCCTCTCCCGAGCAGCGCGCACCTGCGCCGCTGCCGCCTGCACGCGTTCGCGCCGGGCGCCGAGTGCATCGATCGGCCACTGCAGCGTCGCCCGTTCGCCCTCGAACGGGTTCTCCCCGAAGACGGACTCGCCGTCGACCTCTTCCTCGGGCAGGTCGACCGACAGTTCACCCGCGATCTCGCGGAGGAACCGGCTCACCTTCCGCGGCTTCTTCGTCCCCGCCCATGCCGAGGCGCTCAGCAGCAGGTGCTCACGGGCGCGCGTAACCGCGACGTAGGCCAGGCGCCGTTCCTCAGCCAGATGACGCTCCCGGATGCCGTCGGCGTACGCCTCCAGCGCCGCTTTCAGCTCCTGCTGGGTCTGCGACCGATGCCCCTGCCACGCGAACTCGGGCAGCCACGCCCGGTCCCCCCGGAAGCTGTACGGCAGGACGCCGAAGCCGAGCCACCCCTTGCCGTCCTGCAGCCGTGAGGGAAGCTCCTCCTCCACGCCGCGCACCACGGCGACGGCATCCCATTCCAGCCCCTTCGATCCGTGGATCGTGAGGAGCTGGACCACGTCGTCCTCGGGCGGTTCAGTCCGCGGCGCGAACTCATCGAGTCGCTCGGCGCGGTCGAGCCAGGCGAGCAGGCTCGTCAGCGAGCCTCGCTCGTCGGTCTGCAGGAAACCTTGCAGCTCGTCGACGAAGGCGCGGAGCTGGTCACCGGCGACGCGCGCGGGTCCCCGGCTCTCGTTCGCGGCGAGCTCGATGTCCAGGCGCAGCTCAGCCTCGATGAGACGCACGAGCTCGGGAACGGGGAGGGACGCCGCACGACGCAGTCCCGCGAAGACCGCCCCGGCTTCCCTCAGCCGTTCACGCGCGGCCGGTGTGAAGCCTGCCAGCCACCCGTGGTCGGGCTTCTGGCGCGAGAGGAAGTCGAGCGCGAGGACGAGCGACCCCCGCTCGTCGTCGGATGACTCCCGAAGCGCCGCGGTGACGTCCAGCGGGAGCGGCTGCAGAGCCGCGTCGTGGCGGGCGAGCCGGGAGGCGAGCTGGGACAGCTCTCGCAGGTCGGCGAGACCGATCGCCCAGCGCGGCCCAGCGAGCAGCCGGATGAGTGCCGATCCCGCCCGCGGATCGCTGATCACCCGGAGGGCGGACACCACATCGACCACCTCGGGCGTGGACAGCAGGCCGCCCAGACCCAGGATGCGGTGCGGGATGCCGCGTCGGCCGAGGGCATCGGCGAATCGGACCATGTGCTTCTTGCTGCGAAGGAGGATGGCGCCGGTGGTCGCCCGGCCGGCGCCGCGACGCTCCTCCCGGACGGCCTCGAACCACTCCGCGACCCGATCGGCTTCGGTGTCGACGTCGGCGTCCACGCAGATCTCGACGCGACCCGTCGGCGCGCCAGGCCGGGGCCGCAGCGCGCCGACCTCGACGGGGGCGCCGGCGGCGAGTGGGGCGAGCACGGCCGTGGCCGCGCGCAGCACGTCGACGCTGTTGCGCCAGCTCGTGAGCAGCGAGTATCCGGCGGCCCCGCGGCCGACGCCGAATGCGACCCCGAAGTCGCCGAGGTTGCCGGCGCTCGCGCCTCGCCAGCCGTAGATGGATTGGTGCGGATCTCCGACGGCCATCACCGCGGTGCCGGCGAAGAGCGCCGCGAGCAGGTCGGTCTGGACGACGGAGGTGTCCTGGTACTCGTCGAGCAGGACGACGCGGTAGCGGTCACGCACGTCTGCGGCCACGCTCGGGTGCGCGGTGATCACCTGAAGGGCGCCGGCGACCTGGTCGGAGAAGTCGATGACGCCGCGGCGCCGCTTCTCGGCATCGTAGGCGCGCGCCAGGTCGACCAGGACGGACAGCCCGCTGACCTTCTCCGCGGCGGTGCGCACGTCCGCGTAGACGGTCGTGCGTGCACTCTCGGATGGACGTTCGAGGACGTCTTGGAAGTCGTCCGCGAACGCCGCCAGCGCGTCGAGGTCGACGAGGTTGTCGACGCCGTCGCGGGCGATCCGCAGCGCCGCGTCGATGATGGTCGACGGCCGTTCCGCGCGGTCCGGGAGCCGGCTGTCCGTCGAGGCGAAGACGACCTGTCGCATCAGCAGCCAGGCCGCGGATTCGCTGAGCACGACGGCGTCGGAGTCGCGGCCGATCCGGACGGCGTTCTCGCGGACGATGGCATCGGCGAAGCTGTTGTACGTCGAGACGGTGGGGCGATCGAGCAGCGTGTCGATGCCGGTGGCATCCGGCACCGGCGGCGCGAGCGCGTCGAGGACCGCGCGGCGGGCGGCTTCGGGCGCACCGGACTGCTCGAGCCGGACGAGCTCGTCGAGTCGGCCGGTTGCGTGGAGCTCGGGGAGGAGGGGGATCAGTCTGCGCCGCTGGAGGTCGGCGAGTCGCTGGAGCCGCTTGCCGATCCGCTCGGCCAGTTCGCCGGCGGCTTTGCGGGTGAAGGTCAGGCCGAGCACCTCCTCTCGCCGCACGAGATCGTTGGCGACCAGCCAGACGACCCGGCCCGCCATGGTCTCCGTCTTGCCGCTGCCGGCGCCGGCGACCACGAGCGTCGGGGCGAGCGGCGCGGAGATCACGGCGGACTGCTCTGCGGTGGGCGGGAACTGCCCGAGCGCGGCGGCAAGGGCTTCGGGGCTGACGATCGTCGTCATGAGGCGCTCACCGGCCCGATCGTGTGGATGCGGCACAGGCCGCGGGTGTGGTCGTCGCGGCAGTGCTCCTCGAAGGGCGCCTCGAAGCTCGTCCCGCGCATGACAGTGACGGCGGTCTCGACGCGCTGCAGGAACGCGGCACGGGTCTCGTCATCGAAGGGCGGCTGATGCGGCTGCGCGTACGGCGCGTTGCGGGTCTTCTTGAGCACGACGAGCTTCGCCCCTCCCGGCGGCGCCCCTGCGGCCTCGGCGATCGCGCCCCGCTCGAAGGCGATCTGGTAGGCGGCGAGCTGCGGATTGTCGGCCACGGCTCTGTCGCCCGTCGCCTCGGCGCGTCCGGTCTTCAGGTCGACGATGACGACGCTGCCGTCGCGCCGACGTTCGACGCGGTCGATGTAGCCGCTGAGGATCGCGGGATGCGGCAAGTCCGCCACCGGGATCTCGACCTCGAAGTGCGGCTCCGCGCCGATGAGTTCAACGCCCTCTCTCTCGGCATCGCGGAGATAGGCGGCCAAGCGCATGACGAGGTCGCGGGCGCGGCGCTGCTCGGCCTCATCGATCCACGGCGCCTCGAACTCGAGCCCACCCCAGCGGTCCTCGACGAAGGTCCACAGTGCGGCCTCGTCACCGACGCCGACCTTCTCCAACGCGGCGTGCAGAAGGGTGCCGAGGCCTTGCACACTCGTTCCCGGATCGCCGCCGAGGTCGCCGATGACCCAGTCGAGCTGGCACTGTTCGAGCGCGTGGATGCGCGACGGTGAGACCCGGATCGGACCCGCTTCCGGGTCGCGGATCGGCGCGTCGCTGCTCAGCGGGGTGACGCCGTACCAGTCCTCGGGAGCGGCGCCGGCGACACCGGCGTCGGCCAGGAGGACGAGCTGCTCGGCGGCGTGCTCCCGCGCCGCCGGGTTCGCGTGCCGGTCGGTGAGCACGCGCCGGTGCTGCGCAACCAGCCCACGGAGGGTGAGCGGATGCGCGGCGGACGGGGGTGCGGGCTCGGCCGGCGGCAGGAACTCGAACAGGGCGCTCGGACCGGTGTCGTCGTCGTCCACGGCCGTCACGATGAGCTTCGCCCTCGCCCGGGAGACGGCGCGCGCGAACAGCCGCAGCTCGTCGTGCAGCACCGTGCGTCGGCGGTCGAGCGCGCCGTCGGGCGCGCCGCCGCCCGCGAGACGCCAGGTGTCGAGCATGCTCCCCCGCACCCGCAGATTCGGCCACACGCCGTCCTGCACCCCGGCGACGACGACGGTGTCGAACTCGAGACCCAGCGCACCCGCTGGAGTGGAGACCTGCACCCCGGCCGTCTGCGCGGAGGTCGCGAGCCGGTCCTCAGCCACCTCGGAATGGAGGACGGCGCGGAGGTAGTCGATCGGCAGGGTGCCGTCCTCACGTTCACCGTGCCGTTTCGCGGCCTGGAACAGGGCGACGACGGCGTCGAGGTCTCGCCGGGCCTGCTCCGCCAGCGGGCCGTGCCCATCGGCGAGGGTGCGGAGCTCGCGTTCGCGCCCCTGCCGTTCCCACACGGTCCAGAGCAGCTCATGCGCCGTCGCCCCTTCGGCGAGCTGCTCACGCAGCTGCGCGACGGTCTCCGCGATCCGCGCGGCACGTCGCGCTTCGGGGGTGTCGAGCAGAGCGAATTCGAGCGGATGCCGCATGGCCGATACCATCAGCTCCCGCGCGGACCGCTCGCCGCCGGCGCTGAGCTCGGTGTGGCGGAGCGCGGCGCGCAGGCGACGGAGCTCAACGGGGTCGAGGCCTCCCCCGCGGAGGACGTCGACCACCTCGTCGGGGTCATCCGTGGCATCCGCTCGAGAGGCGACGTCGACCATGCTCAACAGGTCACGCACGATCGCAGTCGCAGCGAGCGCGCGCGCCGGGCCGATCGCCGAGGTCGGCACATCGCGCGCGGCGAGCTCGGTCTCCAGTGCCGCCACCTGGCGCGTGTCGTGCGCGATGACCGCGCACCTCGACCACGGGACGCGGTCGTGGACGTGTCGCTCTCGGAGGAGGCGGGCGATCGTGTCGAACTCCTCACCGCTCGATCGGAGCGTGAACGCTCGCACGCTGCCGTCGGCGTCGACGCCCGCGGGGACGCGGCGATGGACGACCACGCCGGCCGCGCCGATGCGTGAGGTGACCTCGGCGACAAGATCGCGCTGGAAGGCGGTGCCCCGGTGCGTGCCCGTGAGCACATAGGTCTGAACGGCGAGCCGGGCGAGGTTCTCCGGTCGCGCTCCTCGGAACGAGCCCGAGCCGACATCGGGGTCGCCGAAGGCGAGCACCGCGATCCCCCGTGCCCGGCACGCCTCGAGCAGGTCGATCCCGAGTGCGGTGAGCTCCTGCGCGTCGTCGACGATGATCGCCCGAAGCTCCCCCAGCGCGTCATGCTGAGTCTGTGCGACGAGGGCCGCCGCCTCACGGACGAGGCCCGCCGCGTCGCGATGCGACCCGCGCATCCGTGCGCGGACATCGTGGTACTCCTTCGCGAACGAGGCCAGCGACGCCCAGACGTCGAGGTCATGGCGCGCGGCCATCGCAGCGAGGGCATCGGGTTCGATCCCGAGGGTCGTCATCTCGGCGAGGAACGCGCGGATCTCCGCGCGCATCCCGGAGGTCGCGCGGATCTCCGGGGTCACCCATTCCGGCCAGCGTGACGCTCCGTAAGCCTCGTCCTCGGCATCCCCCTCGAGGAGGTCTCCGATCAGCCGGTCCTCGTCAGGGCCGGTGAGCAGCTGCGGCGGCTCGTCACCGCGGCGCACTGCTTCGGCGCGCACGATCTGGAAGGCGAAGGCCGCCACCGACCGGGCCAGAGGGCCATCCGTCGCGACGCCGACGGCGAGGGCGAGCCGATCGCGCAGCACCGTCGCGGCGAGACGGCTGGGAGTGAGCACGAGCACCTGCGCCGGCGACAGTCCGCCGCCCAGGAGGCGCACGACCCGCTCGACGATGGTCGTGGTCTTCCCACTGCCCGGCGCACCGACCACCACCCCCGAGGAATCCACGGGAAGGTCGACGACCGCTCGCTGTGAGGCGTCCAGCGCGAGCGGAGGTGACGGTTGACCCATGCGCTCCACGCTATCCGCCGCCACCGACACCGCCTCGCCCGACGGCGCGCGTCCCGTGGGCGCGTTCGCCCAGAGCGTCACCGCCGCAACGCCCGCCCGGAGCCGTTGTCGTAGGCTCGGAGAGCACCCGCACCGGCGGGGCAGGGAAGGCAGGCATCACCGTGGAGATCCGCATCGGCATCGCGAACTCGCGCGAGCTCAGCTTCGAATCGAACGAGACGGCCGACGCCGTCAAGACGACCATCGCGTCGGCGCTCGACTCCGGTGCGGCGTACGTCACCCTGACCGATGCGAAGGGCGCGACCTACCTCGTCCCCACCGCGGGCATCTCCTTCGTCGAGGTCGGCACCGACCAGTCCCGGCGCGTCGGCTTCGTCGCCTGAGATGCTGATCGTCCTCGCGCTGGTCTTCGGGGCCGTCCTCGGTGCCGGCGCGCACTTCGGGGTCCCCGGGCGCGAACTGCGCGGCGCGGCGATCGCGCCCTTGCTCGGCAGCGCCGTCGCGGCCGCGGCGTGGATGGTGCTCACCTGGGTCGGGCAGGGACCTGACTCGGCCTGGGTGTGGATCGCGTCGATCGTGCTCCCCGCGGTGATCGTTCCGGCAGCGCTCGTGCTGCTGACGCGCACGCGGACGCGCGCCGACGCTCACACTCGCGCGAGCCTCGGCATCTGATCAGGCGTCGAGCCCGATCGCGGACATCCGCCGCGAGTGCGCACCCAGCAGCTGGGTGAAGACGGGCTCGACCTGCTTCTCGTCCTCGCTGTCGAGGCCCTCCGGCCTCAGCGCACCGCGAGCGACCAGCAGTGTGTCGCCGACGAGTCGTCGGCCCCACATGCTGAGGATCGATCGCCACTCATCGTCCGCCGCGATCGCGTCGGTGATGATCTCCACGAGGGCCGAGCGATCGGCATCCGCTCGGAGGATAGCCGCGACCCGACGACCGGTGTCGCCGTAGCTGCCCGACAGCGACAGGTAGAAGTCGTCCAGCATGCCCGCCGTGATGTGGACGGAGAGCATCGTCTCCAGTGCCCGCGCACCGTGCGTGGCCCGGCGGAACACGTCGAGCGGCTCACGGAACGGCAGCATCAGCTCCATGGGATCCTGACCGCGGTCGCGGATCAGGGCGACCAGACCCTGGTGCTTGATGAGGGCGGCGGCCACAGCGCGTGAGAGCGACTCCTTGTGCGAGAGCTCCGGGCTCCGCTCGATGAGCGAGCTCAGCGTCTCGGCATAGCCGAGCTGCAGGTACGCCGCCTGCCCCAGGTAGGTGGCGACGTCGGGGGCGAGCTGCTCGAAATCGACACGACGGACATCGCTCGCCTCGTCGCGCGAACGGAGCCGGAGCATACGACCGGCCGGCCTCTGCCGCTGCCAGAACCACCTCACCACCAGGCCAGCCTACGGGTCGGACGGCCTCGCTCGGGTAGGCTGGGCGGGTCCCGGCGACGGATCGGGACCCCGCGCCTGTGGCTGAGTGAAGGGCGTGGACCCTCACCCCGGCGGCTTCTCACCGCCAGACAGGCATGGAAAATGACGACTTTCGCAGATCTCGGCGTCGATCAGGACATCGTGGAGGTGCTCGCGGCCAAGGGCATCGTCGACGCGTTCCCGATCCAGGAGCAGACGATCCCCCTCGGCCTTCCCGGCCAGGACATCATCGGTCAGGCGAAGACCGGCACCGGCAAGACCTTCGGCTTCGGCATCCCCGTGGTCCAGCGCCTCGGGCTGGACCCCGAGCCCGGCGTCAAGGCGCTCATCGTCGTCCCGACCCGCGAGCTCGCCGTGCAGGTCTACGAGGACATGGACATGCTCACGTCCGGCCGTGCGACCAACGTCGTCGCGATCTACGGCGGCAAGGCATACGAGGGTCAGATCGACCAGCTCAAGGCCGGCGCCCAGATCGTCGTCGGCACCCCGGGCCGGCTCATCGACCTCAACAACCAGCGCCTGCTCGACCTGTCGAACGCGACCGAGGTCGTCCTCGATGAGGCCGACAAGATGCTGGACCTGGGCTTCCTCCCCGACATCGAGAAGATCTTCCAGAAGGTCTCCCCCGTCCGTCACACGATGCTCTACTCGGCCACGATGCCCGGGCCGATCGTCGCGCTCGCGCGCCGCTTCATGTCGAACCCGATCCACATCCGCGCCACCGACCCCGACGAGGGCCTGACGCAGGCGAACATCAAGCACGTCGTCTACCGCGCGCACTCGCTCGACAAGGACGAGGTCATCGCCCGCATCCTGCAGGCCGATGGGCGCGGCAAGACCGTGATCTTCACGCGGACCAAGCGCGCGGCCCAGCGCCTCGTCGACGAGCTCACCGACCGCGGCTTCAACGTGGGCGGCGTGCACGGCGACATGGGCCAGGAGCAGCGCGAGCGCTCGATGGCGGCGTTCAAGGCCGGCAAGATCAACGTGCTCGTCGCCACCGATGTCGCCGCGCGCGGCATCGACGTCGACGAGTTG
>NZ_JBHWTD010000059.1:0-16544 GCF_043427715.1 Microbacterium sp.
GTTGTCCGCTGCCCGCGCCGGACCCCGTCGGCGCGGGCAGCCGGGGAGCACGCCGCGACCATCCCCTTCTCGAACACGGCAATCGGCTGGTCCGCGTCGGCCAGCCCCTCTCGGGCGAGCCCCACGACCGGCCAGTCCGGCACCCACACCACCAGGCTGCGCACCGGCTCCGCCCCGGTGTCGACAAGCGCGGCATCCATCAGCGCACCGCCCGTCTGCGACCGCGCGCCGAGCCGCCATCCGCCCCGCACATCAGCCCACCGCCCGCATCGGCAGGTCCACGACCGGCGCCAGCTGGTGCTCGCGCACCGCAATCGCCCCGTCGGGAGCGGGCAGCAGCATCCGCGACGAGCGGGGCACTGGAAAGCGCCGGCTCGACACGGTGACGGTCAGCTCACGGTCGGTCAGGAGCCCGTACCCGTCGCCGAGTCCCGACCACCGGGCGTCGGTCACATCGATCATCGCCTCGGTCTGCGGCCACGGGCCCTGCACGAGCAGCACCACACCCCGCTCGCGCATCCGCGCCGCAAGTCGTGAGATGTCAGCATCCTTCGCGCGGCTCGGCGGACGGACCGCCACCACCGGCAGCACATCGGCGATCGTCGAGGTGACCGCGAGCCAGCGCGGCCCGGGCTCGGGGATCAGCACGAGGTGCGACAGGTCCACCCCGGCCTTCTGCGCCGCCTCCGCGCCGAACCCCGGCATGCCGACGACCCCGCACCAGCTCCCGGTCTGCGACGGCTGCGCCAGCAGCGCGAACAGCAGCGACATCGACCCGCCCAGCGAATACGAGGACCCCGGCCGCAGTCCCCCGCCCGGCAGCAGGTCGGCCAGGGCAGGATGGGTGGGAAGCGGCGGTGCGTCGAGCTTGCGCCCCTGGATCTGCGCCATCTGCGCACGCAGCCGCTGCACTTCTTGTGCAGTGGCAGTGTCGCGCACGATGGATCTCACCTCGACATGGTAGAAGCTTTGTTCGAATGACTCAAGATGTCGGAATCGAAGATACGCACGGGTTCCGACATCGCCGCGCCCGGCAGACACCGGGTCGCGACCGCAGACGACGCCCACGCACGGCAGGATGGACGGATGCCCTCCGCAATCCCCACCGAGGTGCGCCGCGCGCGCATCGCGGTCTCGGCCCTGTTCCTCACGAACGGCGCCCTCTTCGCGAACATCGTGCCGCGCCTGCCCGAGATCAAAGAGACGCTCGGCGTCGACACCGCCGTCTACGGGCTGCTCCTGGCCGCCTGGCCGCTCGGCTCATTCCTCCTGGGCCTGCTCGCCGCGCCCCTGATGCGCCGGTTCGGCTCCGCCCCCGTCGCCGCGGTCGGCACCGTTCTCATCGCGATCGCCCTGCTGTGCGCGGGCTTCGCGCCCACAGCGATCCTGTTCGCCGTCCCGATGTTCCTCGGCGGGGCGCTCGACGCCATGGTCGACGTCGGACAGAACACCCACGGCCTTGAGGTGCAGCGCCGATTCGCCGCTCGATCATCAACTCCCTGCATGCCATCTGGTCCGTCGGCGCCGTGCTCGGTGGCGCGATGGCCGCCGGCGCCATCGCCCTGAGCGTCCCGGTGCCCGTGCATCTCGCGATCGCGGGTGCGGTGTTCTCGGCATCCGCCCTCACCGCATGGCGGTTCTGCCTGCCGCGCACCCGCGAGCAGTCGCTCGACGACACCGCCGGGGCAGCGCCCGTCGTCCCCGCCGTGCGGCCCGGCATCCGCACCATCGCGTTGCTGACGGCGCTGGTCGTCATCGCGATCGCGGGCGCGCTGGTCGAGGATCTCGGCAGTTCCTGGTCGACGCTCTATCTCTCCGACTCCCTCGGTGCGATCGGCGCGATCGCCGCGACGGGCTACATCGCGCTCATCGGCGCGCAGTTCGTCGGGCGGATGCTCGGCGACCGCTTCACCGACCGCTTCGGCGCCGTCGCCGTCGCTCGCGCCGGTGGCATCCTGATCGCCCTGGGCCTCGGGCTCGCGCTCCTCGCCTGGCTCATGCGCCTCGGCTTCCTCTTCGCCCCGCCGGCCGTCGGCCTGCTCGCGGAGCAGACCGACCTGCGGACCGCACTGATCGTCTACCCGATCGCCGGCGCCATCGTCGTACTGCTCGCGTTCACCCTGCGGCCGCGCCGCGTTGCGGCGAACGGCACTGCGCACGAAGACGAGTAGCGGTCCCGAGGCTCAGGCGGCGAGCGCCAAGTATGGCTCCCACGCCGGTTCGGTGCGCTCGGTCCCCCGCACCCGCCACTGCGCTCCGCTGGGCGGCATGGGCAGCCAGCGCAGCTCCCAGCGCATCTCCTGCGGCGTGCGGTCGCCCTTCATGTTGTTGCAGCGCAGGCACGCGGCGACGAGGTTCTCCCAGGAGTCCGCTCCCCCGCGCGAACGCGGCAGCACGTGATCGATCGTCGAGGCGCTCTTGCCGCAGTAGGCGCAGCGGTGCCCGTCACGGCGCAGCACACCGCGGCGGGTGACCGGAACGCGACGCCCGTTCGGGATGCGCACGTAGCGGGTGAGCAGGATGACGGCGGGTCGGTCGAACACGTCCCGCGACGCCCAGACCGGATCCCCCTCCACCCGTTCGATGACGGTGGCCTTCTCGTTCATGACGAGCACGAGCGCTCGTTTGAACGACACGATGGCCAGGGGTTCGTATCCAGCGTTCAGCACCAGGGTGCGCATAAGAGGGTCCTCTCGAACGGCCGTGACGGCTTCAGCGGTTGTCCGGTTCATGCGACGCGCGGGCGCGGAGAGGGTGTGCAGGCACGAAAAAAGGCGCTGTCAAAAGACAGCGCCTTCACTCGCACGACCGACGTCGTGGTGACGATGCACGTGATGCCGCAGGACGTGACGACCTAGCGCATTCCGGTTGCGAATGCGGGGTGGTGTGTCCATGGCTTCCCCTCAGCTCGAACGAGCGTCGGGGTCAGGGTATTACACGTCCGCCCCTCTCGGGCCGAACAGCAGGAGAACGGATGCCGCGTGTCGTCAGCCCGCGTTGGCCTGAAGCCACGACTCGGCGTTCACGTAGCCGTCGTTCACGCGGATCTCGAGGTGCAGGTGCGAGCCGTTGGCACGACCGGTGGCGCCGACCTGGCCGATCAGCTGACCGGCGGAGACGGTGTCGCCGACGGAGACCCGACGGGTGCCGTACGTCATGTGCGCGTACAGCGAGGTGACGCTCTTGCCGCCGATGTTGTGGGCGATCTTCACGTAGACGCCCCAGCCGGGACCCGACTCGGAGGACGCGACGACGGTGCCGTCGGCGACGGAGTAGATGCCCGCGCCGGAGCCGACCATGTAGTCGGTGCCCTTGTGGCCGGCGTAGGGACGCCCGAAGTTGTTGAAGCCGCCGAGCGGGCGTCGGACGATGCCCGATCCCGGAGCAACGAGCGGAACCGCGGAGGAGAACGAGGTCGACCCGCTGGAGCCGGCGGAGCGGGCGGAGGCGAGACGGGCGGCGAGTGCTGCCTTGGCGGCGGCCTCGGCGGCCTCCTTCTCCTTCTTCGCCTCAATCTCCTCGGGCGTCGTGGCGGAGTAGCCGCCGCGCTCGAGGGCTTCGGGGGTCGCCTGGGAGGCGACGACGAGCGACTGGGCGTCGTCCGCCGACAGCTGCTGGATCGTGCGGGCCTCGGCGGCAGTGCCGCCGTCGGCGGCGACGAACGCAGGGATCGCGACGGTGGCGACCATGCCGGCGACGGCGGCGAGGGTCACGAAGCTGCGGACCGGGTGGGGGCGGGTGGTGTTCGAGCGGGTTGCGGGCGTCTTGGGTGCGACGCGGCGCGACAAGCGGCTCTTACGGGGCGAGGTCGACGATTCGGAGATCTCGTTCGACGGGTGGAACTCTTCAGCCAAGCTATCCTCCGGCGCCTCTGCATCCGGGGGGGAGGATGCTGGCTCGTCGGCACTCAGTGTCGGGCACAGATGTACGGGTGTCACTGCGCGAATGACGAGCCGGAGAGGCAACTCGCGAAGCGGTCCGTGGCGGGCTTCTCGCCGTTGGACTTTCCGAGGCTACCGGAAGATAACGAATAAGTCACGCTTCGGACATCCCGGACAGCGCGATACCCGGGTGACGCCCAGGTAGGAGAACTCCCGATCAGGCGTTCTGCGCGTCGACGATGAAGATGTGCGAGGCGACCTCGACGGGCAGCTCGAGGGCGTCGGGCACGCCGTCCATCTCGACCAGGACATAGCCCTCGTTGAAGCGGAAGGTTCCCGTCGAACCGGGCATGACCCCGGCGTCGCGGAGCTGCGCGAGCAGTTCCGGGTCGACCTGGACGGGCTCCGCGAGGCGTCGCACACGGGCCTTCAACGGGGCCTCGGATTCGTTCAGCCGGCGGACGAGCCCCACCACGCCCTCATCGAACGTCTTCGTGGGGGCGTCACCGAGCTGGTCGAGTCCGGGGATGGGGTTGCCGTAGGGCGACTCGGTGGGGTGGTCGAGCAGTTCGAGGAGGCGACGCTCGACGAGCTCGCTCATGACGTGCTCCCACCGGCAGGCCTCGTCGTGCACGTACGCCCAGTCGAGACCGATGACGTCGCTGAGCAGGCGCTCGGCGAGGCGATGCTTGCGCATCACGTCGACGGCTTTCTGCCGACCGGCATCCGTCAGTTCGAGCTTGCGCACCTCGGAGACGACGACGAGCCCGTCGCGCTCCATGCGACCGATCGTCTGCGACACGGTCGGGCCGGAGTGGCCGAGACGCTCGGAGATGCGGGCACGGAGGGGGGTGATGCCCTCTTCCTCGAGCTCGAGGATCGTGCGCAGGTACATCTCGGTGGTGTCGATGAGGTCGGTCATCCCATGCCTTCTCGCGCGGCGGACAGTCGCCCTCCAGCCTATCCGGTCGGCCGCGTCGACGGCCCCGCGTTCCCTGTCGCAGAGCGTCACGACGCCGTGCCGGATGCTCCGCTCCCCGTAGAATCTGACCCATGGCCACCGTGACGCTTCCCCGCGAGATCCTGCCCGTCGACGGACGATTCGGCTGCGGTCCGTCCAAGATCCGCGCCGAGCAGCTCGAGCAGCTCGTCTCGCGCGGCGCGACCCTCTTCGGCACCTCTCACCGCCAGGCGCCGATCAAGGACCTCGTCGGTCGTACCCGTCAGGGCCTCGCCGACCTGCTCCGCATCCCCGACGGCTACGAGATCATCCTCGGCAACGGCGGTTCGACCGCGTTCTGGGATGCCGCGGCGTTCGGCCTGATCGAGAAGCGCGCGCAGAACCTGCAGTTCGGCGAGTTCGGCGGCAAGTTCGCGAAGGCCGCCGCGGCCCCGTGGCTCGAGGCCCCGGATGTCCGCAAGGCCGAGCCCGGCACGAGCGCGACCGCCGAGGCCGTCGAGGGCGTCGACGTGTACGCATGGCCGCACAACGAGACCTCCACCGGCGTCGCGACGGCGATCACGCGAGTCGCCGGCGACGAGGGCGCTCTCACCGTCATCGACGCCACGAGCGCGGCCGGCGGCATCGACTTCGACGTCACGCAGACCGACGTCTACTACTTCGCCCCGCAGAAGAACCTCGGCTCCGACGGCGGCCTCTGGTACGCGGCCGTCTCGCCCGCCGCGATCGAGCGGATCGAGCGGATCGCCGCCTCGGGCCGGTACATCCCCGAGTTCCTGAGCCTGAAGAACGCGCTCGACAACTCGCGCCTGAATCAGACGCTCAACACCCCCGCGGTCGCGACCCTGCAGCTGCTCGACTCGCAGCTCGAGTGGATCAACGGGAACGGCGGACTCGCGTGGGCCGGCGCCCGCACCGGCGAATCGTCGTCGGCTCTGTACGAGTGGGCCGATGCCGCGTCGTTCGCGACGCCGTTCGTCGCCGACCCGGCCGACCGCTCCCCCGTCGTCGTGACGATCGACTTCGACGACAGCGTCGACGCCGCCGCGGTCGCGAAGAGCCTGCGCGCCAACGGGATCGTCGACACCGAGCCGTACCGCAAGCTCGGCCGCAACCAGCTGCGCGTCGCGACGTTCGTCTCGATCGAGCCGGACGACGTGCGCGCGCTCATCTCCGCGATCGACTACACCGTCGAGCACCTGGCCGGCTGACCGCCGGCGCAGAGAGAACGACCCCGGGGCTTTCGCCTCGGGGTCGTTTCCTTGTCAGTGGGATGCCGGTGGCCTCACGCGTCAGTACTCGCGCAGGTCCTCACGGTCGTCGTCCGAGTCCTCGTCGTCGTCGTCCGAGTCGTCGTCATCGTCGTCCGAATCGTCGTCATCGTCGTCCGCACCGGACGCGTCGAGCTCATCGATGTCGACCCCGTCGACGTCGCCGGCGTGGAGGATCGGAGAACCGTCGGTGTCGAAGTCGGCGGCATCGAGGTCCTCGGTGTCGTCGTCATCGTCGTCGTCGGACTCGTCCTCCGCGTCCTCGTCGGCGTCGTCGTCTTCGGCGGCTGCGGCCTGCGCGGCCTGGTACTCGGCGAGACGCTCGGCCCACGGCAGCCACTCGGGCGCGAGAAGCGCGCCGTCGCCCGGGAGGAGCTCCACCTCGAGGACCGTCGGCTCGGCGCCCTCGACGACGGCCACGCTGACCGTCCAGAACCACCCGGGGTACCCGGGCATGCGGTTCGAGAAGCGCAGCGACACGACACCGTCGTTCTCGACGGTGTAACCCGCCGCGGCACCGATGGTCGCCTCCGGGGTCACCTCGGCCAGCGCCGCGCGTGCCAGATCGTGCGCCTCGAACAGTCGCGCGTCCGGCTCCACCGGCTCCGCGGCGACAGCCTCGGCCGCACGGGACTCGTCCTCAGCGGGCGCCGCGGACTCCTCCGCGACCGACTCCGCGGCGACGTCGAGAACGCTCTCGCCCTCCCCCGCATCGTCTGCGGCGACGGCGTCGGCTGCGGCCGCGGCATCCGCTGATTCGACCGTGTCGACCTCAGGCGCCTCCGCCTCGGGCAGGCCGGTCTCGGGCTCAGGCGTCGAGGTCATCGGCAACCTTGCGCAAGATCGCCGCGACCTTCTTGCCGTGCGATGCGCTCGGGTAACGGTTGTGACGCAAGTCGCCGCCGATGCCGTCGAGGAGCTTCACGAGGTCCTCCACGATGACGGCCATGTCGTCGGCCTTGGGGCGGTTGCGCTTGCTGAGGCTGACGGGGGCGTCGAGCACCCGTACGGCGAGCGCCTGCAGACCGCGGCGGCCGTCGGCGACGCCGAACTCCAGCCGGGTGCCGGGCTTCATCGTCTCGGTGCCGGCGGGCAGCGCCGTCGCGTGCAGGAAGACGTCCTGACCGTCCTCGGTGGTGATGAAGCCGAAGCCCTTTGCCTCGTCGTAGAACCTGACCTTGCCGGTGGGCATGTCGTAAACCTCGCAACTCGAGCCCGCGCGCGGGCAACAGGAAATCCGGACCATCTCAGCCCGACCTCCAGACTACGTCACCCCGCGCTCGTGCACTCGGGCGAGCCGCTACTCTGATCGGATGAGCACAACGCCCTCGCCCGGGGACCTCCCCGTCCGCCGGATCGACCGCATCCTCGCGTTCATGTCCCTGGGACTGCTCGTGCTCTCCATCGCCTGCTTCTTCGCGATCATGATCGCCAGCGGCAGTGGAATGAAGCAGGCCGACTTCGGCGACGGGATCTGGCCGATCGTCTCCCTGGTGGTCTACGTCGCCCCACCGATCGCGTTCGTCCTGCTGCTCACGCTGCTGATCATGACCTTCGTGAGAAGGGCTCGGGCCAACAAGGGCCGATGACGGTGACAGCTTCGGACGCTCGATCGCTCGCGACGCACCTCGCGACGCTCGACGCCGATGCGCTGGCCGATCTGTTCGCCGCCCGCGCCGTGTCCCCCACGAGCACCTGGGCCGACTTTTTCGACGTCGCCGAGGGGCTCCTCGAACCGGCACAGCTCGCCCGCGCCGTCGCCACTGTCACCGACCACGAGGTGGCGGCACTGCGCGACGCCCTCGCCGCCGATCGCGCCGTCGACGACCCGGCCGATCTCGCCGCTCGCGCGCTGGTCGCACCTGACGGCACCGTCTACGCGGCCGTCGCCGACGCCGTGCGCGCTGCCGAGCCGGTGGCTCCCGCGTCCGTGTTCACGGGCGCCCCGGAATCGGATGCCGCGGTCGCCGAGCGCGTGTTCGGCTCCGCCGCCTCCCTCGCCGACCTCCTTCACAGCGCGGCGAAAGCCCCGCTCGCGCGCATCGGCACCGGCGCACTGAGTGCCAGCGACCGGCGCCGGCTCGTGGAGTCGGGAGCGGTGGCGACCGCCGAGGACGCCGACCGTCTCGTCGCCATCGCCGACCTCGCCGGCCTTCTCGTCGGCGTCGGCGAGCGCAGCTGGATGGTCACGAACGCGGGCCTGGACTGGCTCCGCCGCCGCACGGCGGAACGCTGGGACCTCGTCGCGCACTCGCTCCGCACCCAGTTGCCGCCGGCGCTGCGCAGCGACGGCGGCGGGTGGCGGGCGACCGAGGAGTGGGCGGGCGCCCACCCGTTCGACCCGGCGTGGCCTGATCGCATCGCCGAGCTCGCCGCGCTCTGGGTGCAGTGGGGCATCCTCGGACCCGACGGGACGCCCTCGGGGTGGGCGAGGCGATTCGCCGCCGGCGGTGAGGCCGACCTCGCCGCTCTGCAGGCGCTCCTCCCCCACGAGGTCGACAAGGTTTACCTCCAGAACGACCTCACGGCCATCGCTCCGGGACCGCTGGAGCCCCAGCTCGACCTCCGCCTGCGCACGATGGCCCGCCGGGAATCGCGCGCCCAGGCCGCCACCTACCGGTTCACCGCCGAGTCGATCGGTGCCGCCCTCGCGGGCGGCGAGACCGCGGCATCCCTCACCGACTTCCTCACCACGCTGTCGCTCACCGGCGTGCCGCAGCCCCTCGCGTACGAGATCGAGCGGTCCGCGACGCGCCACGGGCGGTTGCGGGTGGGGCCCGATGCGAAGGGGCACACCCGCATCAGCGGCGACCCCGACCTGCTCGAAGCCCTCGCCGTCGATCAGGCGCTGCGCCCGCTGGGCCTCCTGCACGACGGCACGCACCTGCTCAGCCGCAGCGGCGTCGACACCACGTTCTGGATGCTCTCCGACGCCCGCTACCCGGTGCTGGCGGTGAACATCGACGGGGAGCCCCGTGCTCTCGATCGGCACCACGTCGGGGAGGACGAGCACTCCGCCCCCACCGCGCTGACCCAGTACCGGACGCTCGTCGAGCGGCTGCAGGCGAACTCCTCCGCAGACACGGATGCCGCGTGGCTCGAGCGCGAGCTCGACCAGGCCGTCCGCACCCGCGCCGTCGTCACCCTCGACGTGCGGATGCCCGACGGCAGCACGCGCGAGGTCACCGTCGAAGCCGCCGGGCTGGGCGGCGGGCGCCTTCGGGGGCGCGACCGCGCCGCCGACGTCGAGCGCACCCTGCCACTGTCCAGCATCATCAGCGTCCGCCCCGCCTGATCGGTGCCGCCGGCGCCGGGGGTTCACCGACGGCCGCTAGACTGACCCGTTATGGCTGACGGACCCCTCATCGTCCAGAGCGACCGGACAGTGCTGCTCGAAGTGGCGCACCCCGACGCAGAGAACGCGCGCCACGAGCTCGCGATCTTCGCCGAGCTCGAACGCGCGCCCGAGCACATCCACACCTACCGGGTGACCCGGCTGGGCCTGTGGAACGCCCGCGCCGCCGGTCACGACGCCGAAGACATGCTCGCCACCCTGGAACGCTGGGCGAAGTTCCCGGTGCCGCCGTCGGTCTCCATCGACATCCGGGAGACCGTCGGTCGCTACGGCCGCCTCGTCATCGAGCGGGACGACGAGGGCACCCTCATCCTCCGATCGACGGATGCCGCCGTGCTCGCCGAGATCGCTCGGAACCGCCGCATCCAGCCGCTGCTGCTGAACCACCCCTCCCCCGACACGTATGTCATCGACGCCTGGGCGCGCGGCCAGATCAAGCAGGAGCTGCTGAAGATCGGCTGGCCCGCCGAGGATCACGCCGGCTTCACGCCGGGCACCCCGCACGAGATCGAGCTGCACGAGGACGGCTGGTCGCTCCGCCCCTATCAGCGGAAGGCCGTCGACATCTTCAGCGAGGGCGGCTCCGGCGTCGTCGTCCTCCCCTGCGGCGCCGGCAAGACGCTCGTGGGAGCGGCCGCGATGGCTGACACCAAGACGACGACCCTCATCCTCGTGACGAACACCGTGAGCGCGCGTCAGTGGCGTGACGAACTCCTCAAGCGCACCTCCCTCACCCTGGAGGAGATCGGCGAGTACTCCGGGCAGTCCAAGGAGATCAAGCCGGTCACGATCGCGACCTACCAGATCCTCACCGCGAAGCGGAAGGGCGAATACGCCCACCTCGCCCTGCTCGACGCGCTCGACTGGGGACTCATCGTCTACGACGAGGTGCACCTGCTCCCCGCACCCGTCTTCAAGCTGACCGCCGATCTGCAGGCCCGCCGGCGTCTCGGTCTCACCGCGACCCTCGTGCGCGAGGACGGTCGCGAAGGCGACGTCTTCAGTCTCATCGGCCCCAAGCGCTTCGACGCCCCCTGGAAGGAGATCGAAGCGCAGGGCTTCATCTCCCCGGCCGTCTGCTACGAGGTCCGCATCGACCTGCCCGCTTCCGAGCGGCTCGAGTACGCGGCATCCGCTGATGACGAGCGCTACCGTCTCGCGGCCACGGCTCCCGTGAAGATCGACGTCGTGCGCGACCTCGTCGCCAAGCACGACGGCGAGCAGATCCTCGTGATCGGGCAGTACCTCGACCAGATCGACATGCTCTCCGAGCAGCTCGGCGCGCCCAAGATCACCGGTGCGACGCCGGTCGACGAGCGCGAGGAGCTGTTCGATGCGTTCCGCACCGCGCGCATCCCGGTGCTCGTGGTCTCGAAGGTCGCGAACTTCTCGATCGACCTTCCCGACGCCTCCGTCGCCATCCAGGTGTCGGGCTCGTTCGGGTCACGTCAGGAGGAGGCGCAGCGGCTCGGCCGACTCCTGCGTCCGAAGTCGAACGGCCACAAGGCGAGCTTCTACACGCTGATCGCCCGCGACACCGTCGACCAGGACTTCGCGCAGAACCGCCAGCGGTTCCTCGCCGAGCAGGGGTACAGCTACACGATCCTCGACGCCGACGACCTCGCGGCCGCCTGACCCGCGCCTTCCTCAGTCCCGGCGCGGATCCTCATCCGAGGTGGCCGCCGGTTCGTGCCCCGGCGCGTATTCACCCCAGCGCGGCGCCGGAATTCCCGCGGCCGAGGGAGGCGTCACCGCGGGCGCTGCCGGCACGGCCCCGTCGCCAGGGGCTCCCGCGGGGCTCTGCGGCGGCATGCCTCCGCTGAAGGGCGGCATCTGCCCCGGATACACGCCGGCCGCGACCGGGTAGCCCGCGGGCGGATACGCGAACACCGGCGGCGCGACGGCGGGAGCGGGCGTCAGCCGCAGCGTGCGACGACCGTCTCCCTTGCGCCACAGCCACTCGACGACCGCGCAGTAGGCACCGATCATCACGACCGATCCCACGAGGCTCAGGGCACTCGTGTCGGTGGCGTTCACATCGCTCAGGCCGAAGAGCGAGAAGCCGAACGCGACCAGGTTGTTCACGACATGGAGAGCGATGGCCGCCTCGAGCCCGCCGGTGCGCCACACCAGCCACCCGGCGGCGATCGCGAAGATCCCGACGCCGGTCTGACCGAGCGGGTCGTATCCGTGACCGAGGACGAACACCGGCACCGGCAGCAGGATCGCCCACAGCGGATGCTTGAGCCAGCGCCCGATCGCCTGCATGAAGTAGCCCCGGAACACGTACTCCTCGGCCGCGGACTGCAGCGGCACGAACAGGAGGAGGACGACGAAGGATGCCAGGAACGCCGAGTTCTCGGCCGGCGCGACGAGCTCCGCTCCCGCTGTGTCTTCCGCGGGCAGGAGGAACGACAGCGCCGAGATCACGAGGTACACCGCCAGGGCGGCTCCCGCACACAGCAGCATCCAACGCCAGCGGAGGCGGCCCGCCACCGATGAGATCAGGCGGATGCGGCCGCCGTTCACGATCCACGAGGCGAACAGGTAGCACGGGATCATCAGCGCGAGCGAGACGAGCGGCACCGCCAGGCTGAGCGGGTCGCGCACGTCGAAGCGGAGGAAACGGTCGAGCGTGACGTCGGGGTCGGCCATCGGATCGCTCACGAAGATGAAGGCGACCAGGGCCACCCCGAGCACGAGCGACACGACCAGGTAGAAGGCGACGCCGAGCGCACCGGTCGCCAGCGGCGTCCACCAGCCGGAGCGGCGCCGGGCGAACACGAGACGGTGGAAGGCCAGCCCTTCCGTCGTCGCATCAGCGGGCAGCGGGCGGGGTGCGGGCGGGGTCGGATACGTCACCCGACCATCCTCTCCCACGCCCGAGCGGGATCGTACATCGAACGGACCCCGCGGCGGAATGTCCAGCAAACCGATGGACTCCGGTGCCAGGATGAACCTATGACTGCAGCGCGCATCCTCGTCGTGGACGACGAGCCGAACATCCGGGACCTGCTGGTCACCAGTCTCCGCTTCGCCGGATACCAGGTCCGCGCCGTCGCCAACGGCGCTCAGACGATCTCCACCGTCCTGGAGGAGGAGCCCGACCTCATCATCCTCGACGTCATGCTGCCCGACATGAACGGCTTCAGCGTCACCAAGCGCCTCCGCGGCGCGGGCTACACCGCCCCCATCCTGTTCCTCACCGCGAAGGACGGCACCGAGGACAAGATCGAGGGTCTCAACGCGGGCGGTGACGACTACGTCACGAAGCCGTTCAGCCTCGACGAGATCGTCGCCCGCATCCAGGCCATCCTCCGGCGCACGATGCAAGCCGACGAGGAGTCGATCATCAAGGCCGGCGAGCTGACGATGGACCAGGACACCCACGACGTCCAGATCGGCGACACCTCGATCGACCTGTCCCCCACCGAGTTCAAGCTCCTCCGCTATCTCATGCTCAACCCCAACCGGGTGCTCAGCAAGGCGCAGATCCTCGATCACGTGTGGGAGTACGACTTCAACGGGGACGCCGGCATCGTCGAGAGCTACATCTCCTACCTGCGCCGGAAGATCGACCCGCACTCGTCCGAACCCCTCATCCAGACCAAGCGGGGCTTCGGGTACATGCTGAAGGCCGACCGCACCTCCTGACCGGGAGCACCCCCTGGAGACGGCATACGACGGGTCGCATGACCGCGTCACGAGATGGTGGCGCGGCATCAGCCTGCGTGCCAAGGTCACCGGCGTCACCGTCAGCGTCCTCGCCTTCGGTCTGATCGGCGCCGGCGTCGGGACGATGATCTTCCTCCGCAACGCGCAGCTGTCGGCGGTCGATCAGTCGCTCACCCAGACGGTGACCACCGACATCGCCACGAACCTCTTCGACGTCGAGAAGATCGGCGGCGTCATCGCCTTCAGCCCCGCGTCCGCCGCACCCACCGATTTTCACGTCGCGGTGTACGACGCCGACGGTGATCGCGTCGCCGTCGCGGGAGGCGGTGACGGGGTGGCATCCCCCGCCTTCCCCGACGAGTTCCCGATCGACCGCACCTACATCTTCGGCACCGCTCCGTTCGATCTCGCCTCCGCGGACGGCTCGGCACGGTTCCGGGCGAGCGTCGACGTGCTCGAGATCCCCGGCGCCCGTGAGTACTACTCGCAGATGATCGCCCTGCCCCTCAACGAGGTGAACAGCACCGTCACCAACTACATCGGCATCTACACGGTGCTCGCCCTCCTCGTGATCCTGTTCAGCGCCGTCCTGACGCGAGGACTCGTGACCCTTGCCTTCCGAGGGCTCGGTCAGGTCGAGCACACCGCCATGACGATCGCGAAGGGCGATTTCAGCCAGCGCATGGGCGACATCGCGCCGGGCACCGAAGTCGGCCGACTGAAGACCGCCATCAACGTGATGCTCGACCGGATCGACAATGCCCTCGGTCAGCGGGATGCCACGGTGCAGCAGATGCGACGCTTCATCGGCGACGCCAGTCACGAGCTTCGCACCCCCCTGGTCACCGTCCGCGGCTACGCGGAGCTCTACCGCATGGGCGCGATCGACGGACACGAGCAGACGGCGCAGGCGATGGAGCGGATCGAGAAGGAAGCGATCCGGATGGGTGCGCTGGTCGAGGATCTCCTCGCCCTCGCGCGTCTCGACGAGCAGCGTGAGATCGCCGTCACCCCCGTCGATCTCCGTCCGATCGCCCGGGATGCCGCGCTCGATGCCCGCGCCGCCGCTCCCGACCGCGCCGTCACCTTCCTCGGCCAGACGCCGACGGCGGCGATTCCGCTGGCAACGCTCACCGAGGAGCGCCCCGCGCCGAAGCGTCGAGCGGGCATCGTCGCGACTCGATCCCTGCTGCGCCGACGGCCGCGTTCGAACGAGAAGACCCCGGATGCCGCTCCCACGCTCGCCTCCGGCCCGCTCACCGTGCCGTTCGGCGCCGACCCCGTCCCGATCGTCCTCGCCGACGAGAACCGGGTGCGCCAGGTGGTCGCGAACCTGCTCGGCAACGCGCGGCGTTACACGCCGGAGGGTTCTCCCATCGAATTGTCGGTGGGCGTCGACATCCGGCGCGACCGCGGCTGGATCGCGGTCTCCGATCACGGGGAGGGCGTCCCCGAGCAGATCCGCGGCAAGATCTTCCAGCGATTCTGGCGCGCCGACTCGTCGCGCACCCGCGAGACCGGCGGCTCGGGACTCGGCCTCTCGATCGTGGCGTCGATCGTGTCTGCGCTCAACGGCTCCATCGAGGTGACCGACACCGCCGGCGGAGGGGCGACGTTCACCGTGTCCTTCCCGCTCGCCCAGGATCGAGCGTTCGCGGCTGCCCCCGGCGATCTGGCCACCCAGCCGATGCCGAAGCTCCCCTCACCCGAGGCTTGACGCTTCGCGAGACGCCGCATCCTCCACAGGGCCCACCGTCCGGCGGTCATCCACAGCGACGGCCCTTACGCCCGGGCCGGTGCTCCCCGGTTCGTAGCGTGACGGCATCCACTACGAAGGGAGCACGACATGAGCGTTTTCACCGTCGACAGCGACGCCGTCATGGCCGCCACCGCCACCATCCGCGCCACCGGCGACCGGGTGCAGAGCGAAACAGCCGCCATGCTCGGCCAGCTCACCCAGCTGCAGGGGTCGTGGACGGGATCGGCGTCGGTCGCGTTCCAGTCGGTCATCGAGCGCTGGCGCGCGGCTCAGCGTGAGCTCGACGCCGCGCTCGGCGACATCAGCAGTGCCCTGGGCGTCGTCGGTCAGCAGTATGCGCAGACCGAGCTCTCCGCCACCGGGATCTTCCGCTGACGCCCGCACACGACAAGAAGGGCCCCTCCTCGCGGAGGGGCCCAACGTGTGTGTCAGCGACGGATCAGAAGTCCATGCCACCGGTCGGGTCGCCGGCCGGAGCCGCGACCTTCTCGGGCTTGTCCGCGACGACCGCTTCGGTCGTGAGGAACAGACCCGCGATCGATGCCGCGTTCTGCAGCGCCGAACGGGTGACCTTGGCGGGGTCGATGATGCCGGCGGCGAACATGTCGACGTACTCGCCGGTCGCCGCGTTCAGGCCCTGGCCCGCGGGGAGCTCAGCGACCTTGTTCGAGACGACACCGGGCTCGAGACCGGCGTTCAGCGCAATCTGCTTCAGCGGAGCCTGGATGGCGACCTTGACGATGTTCGCACCGGTGGCCTCGTCGCCCACGAGCTCGAGGCTCGCGAACGCCTTCTCGCCGGCCTGAATCAGCGCGACGCCACCGCCGGGGACGATGCCCTCTTCGACGGCTGCCTTCGCGTTGCGGACGGCGTCCTCGATGCGGTGCTTGCGCTCCTTGAGCTCGACCTCGGTAGCGGCGCCGACCTTAAGGACGGCAACGCCGCCGGAGAGCTTAGCCAGGCGCTCCTGGAGCTTCTCACGGTCGTAATCGGAATCGGAGCTTTCGATCTCAGCGCGAATCTGCTTGATGCGGCCGTCGATCTGCTCCTGGGAGCCAGCACCCTGAACGATGGTGGTCTCGTCCTTGGTGACAACGACCTTGCGTGCCTGGCCCAGGTACTCGAGTTCGGCGGTCTCGAGGGAGAGGCCGACCTCTTCGGAGATGACCTGGCCGCCGGTAAGGATGGCCATGTCCTGCAGGGTGGCCTTGCGGCGATCGCCGAAGCCTGGTGCCTTTACAGCGACGGACTTGAAGGTGCCGCGGATCTTGTTCACCACGAGGGTGGACAGGGCCTCGCCCTCAACGTCCTCGGCGATAATCAGCAGCGGCTTGCCGGACTGCATGACCTTCTCCAGCAGCGGAACGAGGTCCTTGATATTGGAGATCTTGGAGGAGACCAGCAGGATGTACGGATCCTCCAGGACTGCCTCCTGGCGCTCCATATCGGTAGCGAAGTAGCCGGAGATGTAGCCCTTATCAAAGCGCATACCCTCGGTTACCTCGAGGTCAACACCGAAGGTATTGGACTCTTCCACGGTGATAACGGAGTCCTTGTTTACGGAGCCGTTGCCCACGGTGTACATAGCCTCGGCGATCTTCTCGCCGATTGCTGGGTCCGCAGCGGAGATGCCAGCGGTGGT
>NZ_JBHWTD010000060.1:0-3018 GCF_043427715.1 Microbacterium sp.
CTGGGGAAGATCACCGAGCAACTCTGGGGAACTTCGGTGAGCGCCGTCATTACCTGCGGTCGGCAGCAACCGTGCCGTAGCGAAGATGATCGCCAAGGTGAATAACGACCTGAAGCACCCGGACCGCCCCAATTACCCGGACCGCGACCTGCTGGTAGCGGCGACTCGCTTGTCGAAGCTCATCATCCGCGCGCAGCTGTGTGAACTGCTTCACCTCCCCGCGTTCGCGCGCGAGTCTCTGCTCGGCTCGTCCGCTGGTCGAGACGCTGTTGGCGCGCTTAAGCACGCAGGTCTGACGCTTGCAGAGGACGGATCGGTGACAAGAGGCGGCATGGCCGCCACCGAGTGCTGAGGGGGATGCCCGCAGGAAGCCTCTGCGGGTGTCGGTTCGCGTCAGGTGTAGTCAGTGCGCAACTCGGTAGCGACTGCGCTCGCCCTTGATCCAAACGGTGTCGGGGAAGGTCTCGGGTGGGTCGATGCGCGCCTCCCACTCAGCGTGAAAGACGGCTGACACGGGAAGGAGCGGCTGACGGCGCGCGCGATCATCGGCCCTAGCGCTAGCTCAAGCTCGGCTGGAAGTAGTCGAAGATGCCCGGTTCAATCGGTTCGAGAAATCGTAGTATCATCCGGACAACACTCAAGCTGTCGCCATGGTCATCGATCATGCTCGTTTGCTCCGGCGAGGCAGCGTCGGCTTCCCCGAGGTAGTAAAAGGCCGAGCCGTCGGCGTCGCTCTTCTTGGCAAACACGTGCAGTGCGATGTCCCCCGAGAGCATCGCCGACACGTCGGGGCTTTGCAGCGTTCGTTTGCTCTTCGAGTAGTACCGCATGGTCGACCGATCGAGCAGCTCGTCCTCGTATGCGGTGCTCGCGGCGATCTCCTCTGACTTGTGCATCGTGTTGAAGATCGGACACGTGGCGGTGTCTCGGTCAACCTTGTATCCGTACACGGTCGAGGAGGAGTTCTTCGGCCAGAGCAGCAGACGCACTGCGTCCTTGCGCGAGTACTGGCGTCCAGTGGTGAAGGGTTGGCCGATGGTATAGCGCGCTTGCACGAGGTCGAGGCCAGTCTCGATCAAATCGTCCACCGCGACCCGAAACGCGGATGACCGCCGGTACGACTCCGCGAACTCTCGCCCGAGTGAGATTCGTCCGTCGTGCAACACCTGAACCGCGGGGGCCTGGTACTTCTTCTGCTCCATTTCGGTTGCGAACGCGAGCGACAGAACACGCACGGCGCTCTCCGCATGCCGCTCCGGGTTGGAATGAGCGAACGGGGCAAGCTCCTCGGCAAGGCGGGCACTTGACACTGACCCCTCTCGGATGAGCAGCCGCAGAGTTAGCAGCTCGTCGACGCGCTTCGCTGCTAGTGCCTCATGTGACAGGAACATCAGAGCCCGTAGCTCCGCGCCAGTCATACCGCTGGGGGTCTTGGTCAGACGCTCGAGCAAGAGCGGATAGCTGCCGAGTCGCGTAGCCAGCACCACGGGGTCGGCGGACTCGAACCGCAGGAAGTCGTGGAGCGACGGTAGCCTGCCGAGGCGGTTGCGGAGAGTCTCGATTGCCTGCTTCAGGCGCTGCAAGCTATCCAGCTGCGTGTCGGCGAGCGAGCGGAGTACCCGTTCTTGCGCGATCCGATCGAATCGAACACTCGACAGTCCCGCCACTACACCGACCTCCTCGGCGGAGATCAGGTGCTGCCGCACCGACTCGCGGTTCAGGGAATCGTCGCCGAACAGGGCGATCGGGATGAGGAAGTTGTTCGAATAGTTGCCGATGAAGTCGATGACGACGAGGTAATCCTTGCCGTCCGCCTTGCGGAGCCCGCGTCCCAGCTGCTGAACAAAAACGATGGCGGACTGCGTCTGCCGAAGCATGACCACCTGATTGACGGACGGGATGTCGACGCCTTCGTTGAAGATGTCCACCGTTAGGATGTAGTCGAGCTCGCCGGCCTCAAGCTGGTCCACGACCTGCTCACGTCGCTCGATCGAGTCATCGCCAGTGAGCGCGATGGTCCGCAACTGGCGCCCAAAGACAAAGCGCTCGTTCAGCGCCTCGGATAGGGCGCGAGCTTCCTCCTTCCGGCTACAGAACATGAGCCCGCGAACCGGAACGCCGGCGTGACCGTACGTCGACACAGCATCGATGATGTGGTCGACTCGGATTGCGCCTGCTAGCTGGGACAGCGACGACTGCTCGTCGACGGTCGAGCCATCGTCGAACTCGACATCCGTGACGCCGTAATAGTGGAACGGCACGAGCATGTCCGCTTCGAGTGCCTTGTTCAAGCGAATCTCGTACGGAACGTTGAAGTCGAACAGCTCAAAGACGTTGAAGCCGTCGCTCCGCTCCGGCGTCGCCGTCATGCCTAGCAGGAAGGCTGGTTCGAAGTACTGTAGGACCCTGGCGTAAGACTGGGCCCCCGCTCGATGGACCTCGTCGATGAGGATGTAGTCGAAAGCATCGGACGGCAGGCTCGCGAGGACTTCGGGTCGCGAGAGCGTCTGGATAGTTGCAAAGAGGTAGCGCGCATCCGTCTGCTTGCTCGAGCCGGTGAGCTTCCCAAAGTCTGAAGCCGGGGCTCCTAGAACTCTCTGAAACTCCTGGATCGCACGATCGAGAATCTGTTCACGGTGCACGACGAACAACATCCGCATCGGCGCAACCGCTCGGACATCAAGCGCGGACAGGATCGTCTTCCCCGTCCCCGTTGCAGAGATGACTACCGCGCGGCGCTTGCCGTCCCGCCGCATCGCATCGATGGCAATCAGCGCCTCTTGCTGCATTGCGTTGGGCGTGATCGATCCCGCTACTGGCTCCGCTACCGAGTCGACCGGGGCAGCCACGAGTCGATCGGGACGCGGGAGCCGCTCGAGATTGCGACGCACTGCCCGCTCGACGGCGGACACTCCGTTCCGCACCGGCGCAACGTACTGTCGGGCGTAACGCTCCACCCACTCTGACGTGAGCGGCACGGAATCCGCCAGCTGCTGTTCGATCAGGCGACCGAAGTCA
>NZ_JBHWTD010000061.1:0-17660 GCF_043427715.1 Microbacterium sp.
GACCCGGAGCTGGAGGCCAAGGTCCGCGACGTGGTCGGGCTGTACCTGAACCCGCCGGAGAAGGCGGTCGTGCTGTGCGTGGATGAGAAGTCCCAGTTCTCGTCGGGAAGCACGTGATCTCGCGGTCTCTGCGTCTCCGCAGACCGGCCGTGCCACCTGCGTGCCACTCGTACCAAAAGGCTTGTTGCACTCGCCGAAACGGGTCGTGACACAGTACAAATTGTACTCGTCCCAGCTGGCGTCTGCACGTGCCCGTCGCGGATCTATCGCCGTTTCGGGAGGAAGGGCAGGTGCTGCACGTCGGGATCACCGGCGGCGAGGCCATCGACGGTGACCTCGTATCCGACGAGGTCCTGACTCGGCCACGATTCCCCGCTGAACAGCGAACGCACGGCGGCCAGGCGCTGCTCGAACTCGGCTCGGTTGTCGGCGCGGATCTCGAGCGAGTCGGTCTCGTCGGTGGCGCCGATGGGCCTGATCGTGAAGAGCGACTTCGTAATGCTCGATGCGTCCGTCCCGCTACCGATCAGGTCGTATTGGAGGCCGTGTTCTGTCAACGCCGTAGCGACACGGTGACGCACCCGCTGTTCGGCGGCGCCTTCGTCCGTTGCGTCGTCGATGGTCATCGTCTCGACCAGCACGAGAGTGCTGCGGCGCCTGCCGCCGATCGGACGCGCCTCGTATCCGAGGCCGCTCGCAACGCGGAGCGCCTCATCCACGTCATCGAGCGCGACCCGCACGGTGAGGAAGATCGTCGCCATGCTTTCAGGGTAGTTGCGGTCGCCGTCGGCGTGTCAGTCTCTTCCGCTCCAGTACAGCGGCATGCGCCGTTCGTGGGCAATGGCGACGATCTTCAGGGCCTCGTCGGTGAGGTAGTAGACGAGGCGGTAGTGCGAGTGAGGAACCTTGGCATGGCGAAAGACACGGCCAGCCGGCGTGTCGAGGATGGTCTCGGCTGACTCCGGCCATTCGAGGAGACGATCGATGACCCGGTCGACGTCGGTGCGGAACCTCGCGCCGCGGTGCTGTCCACCCTGGTCGTACCACTGGATCGCGTCGTCCAGCTCACGCACGGCATCGGGGTGAAACCCGACGCGGAGCGTCAAACGCTTCTCTCGGCAGCGCGGGCGTCGAGGTAGGCGTTCGCTTCCTCGCGAGAGAGCATCGTGACCGTGCCGTTCTCGAGTTCGTCAGCCCTGCGTGAAGCGACGGATGCCCAGGCTGCGTCGATGACCGCCTGGTCGGGGGCGTCGGCGTCGTAGAGGACGTCGGCGACCCGCGATCGCTCCTCGGGCGTGAGCGCCATCGCGGCTTGGATCACCTCAGCCACCGTCATGCCCCAATTCTACCGTGGCACCGTCCGGTTCAGCGAGGTTGACCCGGCCACGAGCGTGAGAGGAGTCGTCAGCCCTGCGTGGGGTGGTCGTCTCGTACCTCTTTACGCAAGTGAGCGGATAGATAGATGCGAGGACTGGTCATGGCTTCGGAGTTGGATCGTAAGGCATCGACGGTGGTCGGCGGCATGTCGCTGCGGGTCGAGAAGACAGGCCGCGCGCCCGAGGAGGCCGGCGGGAGTCGGATGCAGTTCTTGTACGAGGTGCGTGCCGGCGAGCATGTCTATCGAGGTACGGATCTGTATGCGGGTGTCGGGATGGATGTGTCGGCGTCGCGAATGGTCGGGGTGCTGGCGGGGTTCCTCTCTAAGGCAGGCGAGAGATACCGCTCGGGCATGTGCCCGCCGGATGACGCCTACCCGGAGTGGGTCTATGAGCAGGCGTATCTGAATGAGGACGAGCTGGCGATGGCGTCGTTCGAGCTCGAAGAGCCGGAGGTGTTCACCGGGCGGTTCGGTGAGCAGGAAGGGCCGTGGGCGTCGGTGGTGTTTTTGCAGGGCGAGGACGCGGACGCCGCGCTCTCGGTTCTTGAAGAGCGCGGTCCGGAGGCAGCGATCGCGCATTTGGCGCAGTGGGACTTTGGAGATGAGACGGAGCAGGCTGCAGCCGCGAACGGTCACGTCTACAAGGCGCCACCGGTCGGGACGTGGGATAGGGAGTTCCGCAGCGGCGCATATCACCTGTCGTGGAATCACTCGCTGGGACACGTGGGCTTGACCCGCAGTATCGCTGGCGCGGCCGAGGCGGCGACACCATCGGAGCGTGCCCGGCAGCTGGGCCCAGCGTCGCCGACGGTCACCGCCGGGGTGACTGGTCACAGCATCGACGCCCGCCCGGAGCCACTGGGCAGATGACCGCATATGGATAGGAACCCACTGGGGTGAGGTGCCGGGGCGTCGCAGAGATGCGACGCCCTTGTGGTGTGTCACGATCAACGCATGGCACGCAAAATGGTGTTCAGCTCGTTGATGACCTTGATGGCGCCGAGCTCGACGGGACCGGTGAGAGCATCACCTTCGGGCTGGATGGCCGCACGTATGAGATCGACCTGTCGACGGCACACGCGGATGAACTTCGGCAGGTGCTCACCCCGTACCTGACGGCCGCACGCCTGACGGGGCGTCGCCCAGCCGGGCGCCCGGCATCTTCTGTCGCGCAGGCTCGGAACTTGGGGGCGATCCGGGAATGGGCACGGGATCACGGATACACGGTGAGCGATCGGGGACGTGTCTCGGCGGCCATCGTCGCCGCCTACGACGCCACGTCCTGACGGAACGCTCACCGTCCGATTCCCTCTCGCGTGACCTCGGGCGTGGCCGGAGGCGTGCCACGGCGGCGGAGGCTGGTAAGGAAGCCGTCGATGCGTTCGTGATCGAGGCGCTGCTGCGTGGCATCCGGTTTCGCCCCGAGCGGGGTGTGGTCGGTGATCCCGTAGCGTTCCCGATAGGCGACGACCATGCGCAATACCGTCCCCCACGGCTCTCTCGCAGCTGAATCGGGACGAGGTTCGGGGCCGAGCGCCTTCAGCCAGGGAGGCTTCTCCGTGAGGGCGTCGTCCGCGAGGGCTTGGGCGCGCTGTTCGATGAGCGATCGTAGTTCGGTCAGCGCGCGGGTCATGTCCTCGGGCATGCTGCCGGATGCTTCGGGGATGAACCCGGCGATGAACCGTCGCCGGGTGCCGCGCCCGCGTCCGGGGCTGGTGCGCGTGGCGAGTTGCTGCACGCGGTGGCGCAGCAGGCTCGCCGGGTCATCGGCGTCAGTGAGCGGCCCGGCCTTCAGTGCGCGGTCGATCAGCCGTTCCGGTCGGTGCCCGGCGGCCTCTGCCCGGCGCAGCGTGGCGACGATGGACCCGAACGTTTCCGACTCTGTCAGCTCGTCGACGAGGCCGTGGTCAAGGCCCGCTCGCGCAAACAGTTCCGTGATGTGCTCCGCCTGGGCTTCCTGCGCGACGGTCTCGTACTGATCGGCGAGGTGCGCGATCGAGGACCAGGCTTGCTGCTCGGCCTCGATCGTCTCGTGCGCGGACCTCTCCGCCCCTTCATGCTGCAAGACCCCGTAGAGGATCGAGTGGGCGGTGGGCTCGGTGTCGGGGAGCTGGTGTTCTTCAAGGTGGGCCTGGTCGATGGCGACGTAGGCGGTGTTGGACGCCCGGCCGCGGGTCATCGCGACGTAGAAGTTCTCCCGCGTCATTGAAGACGAGTGCACGATCGCGTGCGCAGTGTCCACGGTTGCGCCCTGTGCGCGGTGGGCAGTGACCGCATATCCGAGGTCGACGTTGTCTGCCACGTAGCCAGCGGGGAGCACGACGGTGGTGGCGTGGCGGGCGTCGGCACGTGCGATGGTGAGGGAACCGTCGTCGTGGTGTTCGGCGACGCGCCACCGGTCGCCGTTCTTCACCCACGCCCCTCCGCCGGTGGTCAGGCGCCGGTCGTTCTTCCTGGTGATGATGATGTCTCCTGTCCCGGCGCGGGTGCCGTCTCGCAGACGGATGCCGTCGGGTGAGACGTGGCCGTCGAGGATGCGGTCGTCGCGGGCGCGGCCGTTCAGCTCGGTGACGGTCTCGTTGGTCTCCGCGATCAGGAGGCTGCTCTTGCCGTCGGCGATGTCCATGTACCAGGACCGGTAGGCGGCGTCGAGGATGTCTTCAAAGTCACCTACGACGATCCGACCCTGATCGTCGTAGGTGTCGATCACGTCGGTCCGGCCCAGGCGGAGGTGCAGGGACGCCGTCTTCTCCCACTCGGCGTGGAATCGGCGCACGTCGGCCAGCTCGGGGGCATCACCGCGGTCCCGGACGAGCAACCCGAATGCCCCACCGGCATCGACCGCGGTCAGCTGCGCCCAGTCCCCGACGAGGACGACCTTCGCGCCGGCCTCGGCGGCGTGGGTGGCGATGCGTTCCAGGGCGAGGGTGCCAGCGAGGGAGGACTCGTCAATGATGACCAGCTGGCCGGGCTGCAGGTCCCATCGGCCGTGGTCATGTTCATGAAGCCACTTCGCAGTGTTGTCGGTTTCGATGCCCAGGTCCTCTGCAAGCACTTCCGCCGCAGCGGCCGAGGGGGCAAGTCCGATGACGGTGCCGGCGCCGTGCTTCTTCTCCCATGCGCGGCGCAGCGCTCCGAGGGTCGTGGTCTTCCCGGTTCCGGCAGGGCCGACGAGCACGTCGATGCTCCGCCCGGAGACGGCGATCTTCTCCACCGCGGCCTGCTGCTCCACCGACAGCCGGATGCCTCGGGCGTCTCGCCGGGAGACGACTGCGCTTACGGTGCGCAGCGGCACGGCGGGGGCGTTCGTGGCCTGTGAGAGTGCGAGGAGGGTGTCTTCGGCTTCCAGGATGCGGGTCGAGGAGAAGACCGTGTGATGCTTCGGACGGAACATGCTCGACCCGTCCGGACGAGTGAACTCCGCTGGCGGGACGACGAGCTCAGGCGGGGTCAGCCGCAGCGACGCAGTCTCGGCGGCGTCGACGATCATGCCGATGATCGTTTCCCGGTCGGTGGTGGACGCGAAGCGCAGTCCCATCGTCTGCCGGGATGCCTCGGCATGCAGATTCCAGCGCCGCCACGTCGACCGCTTCACCCCGACTTGCGCGACGACGACTTCACCGATCGCGGTGGCCTGGTCCAGCGGAAGATCATCTGCGCGCAGGGTTCCCCGGGCGGTGCCGGATTCGAGAAGATGCGTCGCCCACGTGGTGCATTCCTCGTCCAGCACGTGGGTCGCCCGTCCACGCCATTCCTCGGTCAGGTCAGCGAGGGAGCGGACTTCTTTCGCGGGACGGGTGGCGAGGGTCGCCTGCTGGCGCAACCGGATGATCGTCGTCTCTGACGGGTACTTCCCGTGACGCGTGACGTACTCGTCGATGAGCCGGTTCTTCTCCGTGTCGATCGCGGCCGACCGGGACGAGAACTCATCGATCAACGCGTCGCCCACCCCGGTGATCTCCCACGAGGGGTTGCGGTCCCGGCCGCGATCGCGAGCTTCCCACCCCAGCCCGAGGACACGGGTGAGGTGGTCGGCGAGCACCGCGTTGTAGTGCTCAGACAACGCGACCACGGCCGCGTGCATGGGCCGGCCATCCAGCGTCCGCCACTTCCCGTCCGCTGCCTGCACCCGGTTCGCGATCACGACATGCGTGTGCAGCTGAGGGTCGCCCGCGCGGGAATCGAAGTGATCGAACGCGGTCGCCACCGCGCCCCGCACGTCGACCTGCGCGACACCGTTCGTGCCTGTCCTGCTCGCCGCGACGTCACGCTCGATCAGATCGATGACTTCCCGGATTGCCGCGTGATGGGCCTGTCCGATCAGTGCCTGTGTGCCGCCGTCTGCAACGGCCCAGAGTACGGAGACCGATTTCGGGACGGAGAAGGTGTAGTCATACCCGGCGACGGTGCGCGGGCGCTTGCGTTCCTTCTCCTCACGGACGATGTTCTCCACCGCGGCTTCCCGCTTCTCAGCGTTCAGATCCTCGGACAACCTGCCAGTGCGGATCTTCACCCGCTCCCGCAACGGCTTGAACGCGAAGTACGCCCGCCCGAGCTGCTCACCCGTCGTCGGATGCTCACCCCGTCCCAGCAGATGACGAAGCTGGGCCTCCGTCACCACCTCACCGTCCGCGACGGCCGCATCCTCGAGACCGGTCAAACCAGTACCAAGCCAGAATCCCGGCGGGGTTCCCGCCTCCGCGTAATAGCGGGTCAGTGACGTCGCAAGGTCCCGCCCGGTGTCACCGGCCGCGATGCTCTTGAGGAGATACCGATACCCCTCCCCCGCACTGAGCACACGCATCGACACCGTCACACAAGACAGGTACGTGACCCGATCCCTTCGAGGGCCCCTTGAGGCGGCGGCCGGGGAGAGGGCCCGACGAGGTCTTCATGCGGAAGGTGAATCGGGGAACTGATCGGAGGTGCTCCTCGGAGTGTCCGACTGGTCGAGTAGGGAAGCGCGCAGGAATCGAAATTCACCACAGCTTTCCTGCCGCTAGCGCCCTGGCTTCCACCGGACAGTCCGAACAGCCCCGTTCCGTCTGTTCGCGTTAAGCTGCCCCATCCGGACCATTCCGGCGCGCTCTGGTAGGGGGCGAGGAAGCAATAGCCGACACAAGCAGAAGGAGCCTCACGACACGCCGACAGCGGTCTGATCTGAGTCGGCGATGCCGGTACGCTAGGCCGGAAAGGCCCAGTCGGGTGCCTGCGTAGCCGAAGGAGCGCCCGATGGTCTTGCCCCGCATCGTGAGCCTCTTCTCGGGTGCAGGAGGACTTGATCTTGGCTTCCATCTGGAGGGCTACGAAATCGCCTTTGCTGTCGATCGGATGGTGGCCGCGGTGCAGACGCATAAGCGCAACTTCCCAGCGACCATGTCAGTTGCGGCGGACATCACGATCCGGAACGAGGCGTCCGGCAGCCTCGCCGTCTTGGATGAGATCGCGAAGGCGCTGACGGATGGCGAGGCCATCGGAATCATCGGCGGGCCCCCGTGTCAGGGATTCTCACGCGCGAACTCGAACTCTCGCGCTGATGACCCCCGAAATCAAATGCCAACCTTCTACCTTGAGATCGTTCAGGCGCTGCAAACACGCTACGACGTGCAGTTCGTGCTCTTCGAGAACGTCATGGGCATCCGCGATGCGAAGCACTCGGTGACATTCCGTGGGATCCTGGCTCGCCTCAAAGAGTTGGAACTCACGGCGGGTGTCGCCGACCACTCGGCCCTCGACTACGGCGTGCCCCAGACACGGAACCGTGTGATCATTTCAGGATTCAAGAACGAGGCAGCCGCTAGCGCCTTCAAGCCGAAGACAATCTCCCGCGAGGGAGTCGACTTGACCGTGCGCGGCGCAATTGGTCACCTGCCTCAGCCAGTTTTCTTCTCGCGAAGCCTCTCAGCGGACGACATCCCGACACATCCGAACCATTGGACGATGACTCCGCGGTCCAAGAGATTCAAGGGCGAGACCGCTGCGCCCGCGCCCACTAGGAGCTTCCGACGCCTGTCGTGGGACAAGCCAAGTCCCACGGTCGCCTACGGACATCGCGAGATTCATGTTCATCCGGACGGAGCGCGTCGGCTCAGCATCTATGAGGCGATGCTCCTGCAGGGCTTCCCGAGGTCATTCGTCCTCGAAGGCACTCTCTCACAGCAGGTGGAGCAGGTCTCGAACGCTGTGCCACCGCCCGTGGCTCGTTCGCTCGCGGCGGCCACCTCGACTGCGCTAACCACGTCGGCGAGCGCTACCCAGACGGTCACAGCGTAGTCAGCTCAGCCGCTGCCTGCGTCCAATGTCGGCCGTCATCCCTACAGTGGAGGGGGGAGGAAACGATGAGTAAGGCGGAGAGTCGGCCTGGGCCGAACGTGCTCCTCAGTCTTGCTGAAAACCCTGACTCCGCCTCGGTTTGCTCGTCTTGGATTGGTCCCATCCTCGCGTTGGGAACGCGGCTTGCGCGGAAGGTTGATGATTTCAGAGGTCGACAGCTGATCATTGCAATCTCGGTTCCGAGTCGCGAGTATGCAGCGGCGCTCATTGGTTCCGGTTGGACTCTCGGAAGGCCGCCCACTCAGGTGGCGACTGATCCGTTGACGGTTCTGCGCGCGGCACTGCCGCAGGGCAACTATCGTGCCGTCAACGCGAACCACGTGATTTCAGGTAGGTTCCAGGGGTTGTCCGAGAAGGTCGTGCGAGACAAGCTGCGCGTTGATGTCACACTCGCAGGGCAGTGGGTCGTCGACATGCTGGAAGCAGTCGCGGCCACTGCCGAGGGCGACCCGGCCGAGCGGATGCCGCGACCGCGCATCGGGAGCATCGGTCGGATGACAGGTGTTGACCGAAACTGGGCGCGGCGTCTTGTCGCTCCTGCGGCGGACCTCGCAATCGTGGGCACGAAAAGCTGGATCAGCGACGACCTCGAAGCTGTTCTTGCCCGGGGTGATGATCCCGATGGCGACTCGCTGGCTACCCTGCTTCTGCCGAGGACCGAGAAATCGGCAACTTGGTTCTCGCGCATCTACTCGTCTTCGGGCCTTGCTGACCAGCTTCCGCTTTCGGATGACGTATCCCTCACGATTCTGGACGGCCAAGGTGCGATCAGATATCTCAATGACGTCCTAAGCCCGATCGTCGTGTGCGTCTTCGATCGATCCGTTGCTGACGAGAGTGCAGCGGAACAGGTCGTGCAGCTCAGAAACTCGCGCGGAGAGCCGATTGCGCTGTCGACACAGCTCGGTTGGGCTCCTCCTGCCGGTGTCGAGGCACTCGGATTCACGGTGGCACTATGACGTCGCGGATCATCGGACTCGATCAGCGATATACAGCCTCGGCTTCGCTGGTGCGGCATGGCGTCGAGATCATTGCTGTTCGGGACGAACTCGGTGCAAGGTTCGATTCGGCCACCCGCGGCCTTTTCCGACTGATCCAGCGGGATGGGCCCGGCGTCTGGGATCATCTTGCCGGTGCCGCGAAAGCACTGCGCTGGCGCCTCATCACCGACCCGATGCCGATAGAGCGCAATGCTCAGCTCACGGCTGCTGCGGGCGAGGTGGGTCGTCAGGCTCGGCAGCTGATCGGAGCCGTCGACGAAGATGCGCTCCTGCGAGAGATCGCTGACGCCGCGGCGGCACTCTGCACCCGCGACCCACTCGTAGGCGCCGTACTGCTTGAGTCGCTGACTGAGGTCGGAGTGGACTCGGCAATTGTCGTGACTGCGAGCAGTCGATCGCGAGAAGCCCTGGGCGAATGGCTCGGCTCGCTTGGGGCACGAGTTCTCACGCTCGGCGATCTTGAGCGCGCCGATGTTTCCGAGGACATCGCCTACTTCGTGGGTCCCCCGCGATTCTTCAAACCGACGGCGGTCACTGCGCCCCGCACGCTGGAAGTGACGTTTATCCTTCCGGCGTGGTTCGGCGATCGAAACGTCCCAAGGTCGGCGATCGCACAGTACGCCGAAGGCGGTATCCAGGTCGCCGCGCGCATCGTCGAGGTCGGCGATGCGCTGCCTGCGCCGCCGGAGCCTGCGATGTCGGAGACCGAGCCGATCCAGGAGGAGGACCTCCTTCCGCAGCCGGTCTGGGGGAGCCGGGTGAGTGAGGACCGTGCGCCGCACGCGGACGAGGTGGAAGCGCGCAAGATTCTTCTTTCGGGGAATCGCGCAATCTGGCTTGATGACGATGGTGAGCGCATCCGTGCGCTTGATCCGACACAGCCGCCTGGCGAGCGCGTCGGCTATTCGGAGGTGTCCGCGGTCGCTCCGGGCACGTACCTGCTTCTGCGTGAAGGTGAGGCTGAGCGGGAGTCCCTCCATGCGCGAGCATATACGCGAATCGGCCCTCGCGCGTCAGCAACCCAGGAGTCGCAGGCGTCCTGGAAGTCTGCACTGATTGAGCAACTTAGGGCGAGAGGCATCCGCGACTCCGAACGCGCCTTGCGTGCACTCGGTGTTCGCGCGGCCGGCCAGGTTCGCGCCTGGGCATCGCCGCACGTTATCCGTCCGCAGAGTGATGGCGATTTCGAGCGGCTCCTCGGATGGCTGGGGCTACCGATCCAGCCGCACTTCGGGCACGCCTCATTGCTAAGACATGAGGTGCATCGAGCCACCCGGGAGCTGCGTGACCGGCTGGAAGCAGCGGCGGATGCCGCGGACCTTCACGAGCTCGAGCGCGTCGGTCATATGACTCTCGACATTGCTGAGCCAGGCTTTCGGGGCATGTTCGTCACCCGCGTCCTTGCGATCGCGCCATTTACGGAACTGGTCGCCCGCTACGACGCTCGCGTGCCCTTTGCCGACGAGGGTGCTCAATGGCTCGAATGATCCCGGCCTACTGCACCGAGTCCGCGCCTCCAGGCGAGAAGGCCGTCTTTGTGGCACTGCGGGACGCAGCTGGGACTGAACACTGGACTGTGCTGCACTCACTTGGGATCGCGCAGCATGAGCGACAGGTCGAAGGAGAGGCGGACTTCGTCGTCGTCGCGCCCGACGCTGGCCTGCTGGTGGTAGAGGTGAAGTCGCACCTGTCGGTCGCGCGTAGCTCCGATGGCACCTGGCGCCTCGGTCAGGACCCTCCGACCGTGCGAGGACCTTTTCAGCAGGCGCAGGAGGCGATGCACAGCATCCGGGGCTACCTCCGGAGCAAACGGGTCGAGCTGCGGGACGTCCCGGTCCTGCACGCGGTGTGGTTCACGGGAGTGCGTGCGCGAGCGACGCTGCCCGACTCACCTGAGTGGCACTCGTGGCAGGTGCTTGATTCGAGCGACCTCCCGACCACAGCTCAAGCGGTTGAACGAGTCATGAGAGAGGGAGCGCAGCACCTCGCCTCGATGATCAAGTACTTCGGGTTTGGTGGATATGGCCCGGACCGGGCCACCACTGAACGGATCGTGGCTACGCTTCGTCCGCGGTTCGAGGTTGTGATGACTGCTGGGGACCGCCGACAAGCGCGAGAGGGTCAGCTCGCACAGTTCGTCGAGGAGCAGTACCGCGCACTGGACTCAGCCGCCGACAACAGAGGCGTCTTGTTCACAGGCCCCGCCGGCACAGGCAAGACCTTCCTCGCCGCTGAGTCGGCTCAGCGGGAGGTCGCTCAGGGGCGAGCAGGTCGACTTCTGTGTTTCAACCGCCTACTTGGGCGTAGTCTCCGCGAGAAGCTCATGGATGTCGTGGGGCTCCGCGTGGGCACATTGCACCAGGAGATGTTGCGACTCGCCGGCATGAGCGGCCCGCCGGCAGACGCCGATAGCGACTTCTGGGAGCGAGTGCTGCCCGAGAAGGCCCTTGAGGGCCTTGCTGAGCGGAGTGCGGAGGAGGTCGGGGACTTCCTCATCGTCGATGAGATTCAGGACATCGCGACTGGCACCTACCTCGACTTGCTCGATCTGCTCGTCAAGGGCGGGCTGCGCGACGGTCGCGTTCTCATGTTCGGTGACTTTGAACGCCAGGCGATCTATGGCAGCGAGGGGGCACGCGAGGTACTTCGCGCCCGATCGCCGCATCTGGCGTCGTTCCGGCTGTCCGAGAACTGTCGGAACCTGCCCCGCATCGGATATCAGGTGAATCTCCTCGGTCACTTGACGCCGGGGTTCAGAGAGTTCCGCCGAACCGACGACGGTATCGATCCGACGATCATCAAGTACGTCCGCGGCGAGGACCAGGCCGCCATATTGCGGAAGGTCGTAGGCGATCTGCGTGACGAAGGCTTCGATCTGACAGAGATCGTCGTGCTCAGCCCGCTTGGCGATAGTTCTGTCGCTGCGAGCACATCTGAGCCCTGGCTTCGTCAAGTGCTGAGTCCCGCAGACGGTTCGAAGCCGATCAAGGGGCGGCTCCGCTACGGCACCATCCACTCGTTCAAGGGACTGGACGCGCCGGCCGTCATCGTCACTGACCTTGATGACTCCGGTGGGCCGCACTTCGATGCCCTCGTCTACGTCGGGCTGACACGCGCGACGGATCGCCTGACCGCCCTGGTAGAAACGAAGACGCTACGGCGACTGGTTGGAGGAGAGGCATGAGCGGAATCGAAGCCCGTGAGACCGTTGAGGCGGCCCTACGGCGCGAGCTCTTCGGGCCTCTCGACGGTGATCCCGTGCGGGGGCAGCCGCTGACGATTAACGCTGGAGTCGTGCATTTCGAGACGACGGAGGCATCCCGGGGCCAGTTCCACGATGCGGACAGCGGCCAGGAGATTCTCACGAGCGGCACCCCGCTCAAGCGCTACGGCGTCGGAGTCTTATTCGCGGGCGCCACCGTCGGCGGCTCGCCGGTGGAAAGCGCCGTCGAGGAGGTTTCCGACGCCCTCGACGGAATCACCGGTATCGCGCTCTCCGAAGACGACCAGATTGGGCCGCCTGTCGAGATTCAGGGCCACGTCCGTCACGATGTCGCTGACTCGGATGACTTCGATCTCACGGATGCCAACACGTTCAAGCCGTCGGCGATGGCCGTCTCGTTTGAGACTCGCATGGCTGACTCGGGAACCCTCACAGTTGAGGTAGTCGGCGCGAGATACGAGAAGCTGACCGTGCACATCCCAGGTGTCGCCAAACCAGTCGATTGGTGGGTCAGACGCCCCTTCGAGGCGGTCGGCACGATCTCGGGTCGTACGGTTCTGCGGGAGACGAATCGGCTCAAAGTTATCGACGTCGTGCTCCTGAGCGGCGAAGGCGTTGTCCCTCTTGCGGTGCGAGTGTTCAGTCGTCCGGTCCCCGGGGCTGACGACCCGGCTCTCAGGATCGTGACCCTCGCAGTCGTCAACGATGCCCCTGGTTCCGGCCCGTCTGCGGCGGTCTTTCAGGTTGGCTTCAAGGTGTCGACTGTCGGCGACGCTGACATCGTCCCCTATCCGGAGGTCGAGCTGCCCGACCGGGACGAGGAGGAGCGATCACTTGACCTCCTCTACCGGAACCAGCGCACCTATGCGATCGGGCATGGCTGTGCAGCCGAATGGGGGGCAGTCAACGCCGATGGAGTTGTGCCGTTCGTGCAGGCCGCGGCTCTGCCTGCATATGAGGTCGTCAGCCTCTCACCGAACGTGTACCTGTCTGACGACAACGGGAATCCTGCCTTCGATGCCGATGGCAAGCGGCAGCCGGTGGCTGTCAGTATGGCGGCCCTGGCAAGCGGTAGCGAGGACGGCGCCGCCCAAGTGGAGCTTGTCCTCAGTCAGTACGAGAAGTGGATCGACCGGCGGGAGGCCGAGATCCCCGAGTTGCTTCCGCGCTATCAGGACGCCGCGAGTGAGCACATGCGTCGAGCACGAGCGGCGCTGACGCGGATGCGAACAGGCTGGAGCCTCGTGGCAGCGAACGATCGAGCTGCGCGAGCGTTTCGCTGGGCAAACGAGGCGATGCTGCTCCAGCAGGTCCGATCCGGATTCGAGCTGCGCGAGGCCAAGCAGAGCGGCGATGGTCGCTGGAGAGTCGAGGGAGCGCACCCCGCACTCACCGTGCCGACTGGCCGGGGATACTGGCGTCCATTCCAGATCGCGTTCCTACTTGCAGTGCTGCCCGAACTCGTAGAGCCAGAACGCCAGACTCGCAGCGACGTCGATCTGATCTTCTTCCCCACTGGTGGTGGCAAGACAGAGGCGTACCTTGGCGCGGCCGCCGTCAGTTTGCTCTCCCGGCGGCTCCGTAACCCCGAGGACGCCGGAACAGACACGCTCATGCGATACACCCTGCGTCTCCTCACGGCGCAGCAGTTCCTCCGTGCTGCATCGCTGGTCTGCGTGCTCGAAGACATTCGGGAGCAGAACTCTGACACCCTCGGTGCTGCTCCCTTTGGAATTGGGATTTGGCTGGGTGGCAGCTCAACGCCGAATACGTGGAAGCAAGCACTTGACAACTTGCGGGCTCTGCGTAGACGACCTCACGAGCAGAACCTTTTCCTTCTGCTGAGGTGTCCCTGGTGCGGTGCACAGATGGGCCCGCAGCCTAAGAAGGGCGGTGGACAGGAACCGATCGGGTACGAGGAAGCAGCGGGCAGGGTCGTGCTCCGCTGCATTGACGGCGAGTGCAAGTATTCACGCCGCGCTGGTCTGCCGGTCCATGTTGTCGATGACGATATCTATGAAGCTCGGCCCTCGATTGTCATCGGGACTGTCGACAAGTTCGCGATGATGGCGTGGCGCCCCAGGGCGAGGAATCTCTTCGGGCTTGACGGGAGTGGCGCGCGAAAGGTGTCTCCGCCCAGCTTGATCATTCAGGACGAGCTGCACTTGATCTCCGGCCCGCTCGGCTCAATGGTCGGAATCTACGAGCCCGTGATCGACGAACTCTGTACCGATCGCCGCGGCGCGAGTCCTGTGCTCCCCAAGATCATTGCCTCCACGGCGACGGTCAGACGATATGAGGACCAGATCAAGGGGCTTTTCGGCAGGGAGACCGTCGCGCTCTTTCCGCCGCACGGTCTTGAGGAGGGGCGATCCTTCTTCGCTGAACCCGCGACTTCGGCCGACGGAACCCCGGAACCAGGGCGGCGCTACATCGGTGTGATGAGCGCATCGCTCGGCTCGACACAGACGGTCCAGGTCCGCGTCGCCGCCGCAACCCTCCAGGCCGCGGTGGACATCCCGGAAGAGGACCGGGACGGCTACTGGACCAACCTCAACTTCCTCAACTCGCTCCGGGAACTCGGGAATACCGTCTCGCTCCTCCAGGCTGACATTCCCGACTATCTCACCGGGCTCCGCCGACGGGACGGGATCGTGCCACGGTGGCCTCACCGACAGATGGAACTCACATCGAGGCGGCGGTCAGACGAGATTCCAAAAGCGATCGAACAGCTCCAGGTGAGGTACGCCCCTGGGAAGGAGCGACAAGAGGCTATCGATATCTGTCTCGCCTCGAACATCATCGAGGTAGGTGTGGACATCGATCGGCTCGCGCTGATGACGATCGTCGGGCAACCGAAGACCACGGCGCAGTACATCCAGGTGAGCGGTCGGGTCGGCCGGAAGCAGGAAGTCAGCCCTGGACTGGTCATCACCATCTACGGGGCCGCGAAGCCGCGTGACCGCAGCCACTACGAGCGTTTCCGCACCTACCATCAACAGCTTTACGCGCAGGTGGAGCCTACTTCCGTCACTCCATTTGCCATGCCGGTCCTTCGCAGAGCGCTTCACGCTGCCGCGGTCGCCTATGTTCGGCAGACCGCTCCCGAGACACTCGGACCCGACCCGTTCCCTTCGACTGCCTACGACGAGGCCATTCGCCTGCTGCGTGAGCGAGCAGAAATCGCGGAACCCGACGAGCTCCCGGTCCTCGATCGTTTTGCGCGTGATCGCGCCCGTCAGTGGGGTGGTTGGGAGCGTACCGAGTGGGACGCCAACCCCCGTACTGGTGATCCGCTGCAGGGGCTCATGCGGTTCGCGGGAACCCTCCCTGATCTCGATAGGCGCGCGACGATCTGGGATGTGCCGACAAGCATGCGGAACGTCGATGCCGAATGCCGCCTGGAGATCAGTCAGGCGTACCTGTTCGAGGACACGGCCGCGGAGGAGCCAGCATGAGCACTGGAGCAATGCGCCGAGCGCAGCTAGTGACTCCATTCGGCGTGGGGGCCATGAGCGTGCTTGTGAATGGGACCTCAGTGATCACTGCTGGTCTTGATCACTGGTACGAGGTCGTCGACCAAAGCGCTCTCGCGATGGAGGAGTACCAGGAACACGACTGGCGGCTTGAGTCTCGCCTCAAAGTCTCCGAGTTCCGACTGCCACCGGACTACAGGCCGTCAGGCCAGGGCAGCGACTTGCGAAACGTCCGACTTACCGTGCCCGTGTTGCGCTTCCCCCGATGGTCGTTCTGCATCTATTGCAAGCGTCTGGAACTCAGCAAGCTCACGATGAAGACGCTCGTTGAGTGCCAGGACAAGGAGCATGCCGACAAGAAGTACAAGCCGAAGATGTCGCAGGTTCCGTTCGTGGCGATCTGCGCCCGAGGACACCTGGATGACTTTCCCTTTGACAAGTGGGTGCATCGATCGGCCAACCCATCATGTACGGGCACCTTGCGCCTCGTATCACGCGGAGGCGGCGGGCTCGAAGGGCAGGTCGTAACCTGCGATACCTGCAAGCAGGAGCGCTCGCTTCGAGGGGTCACCGAGGCCCGATTCGACAAGAACGGCGAGGAGCACACCAATCTCAGCGATCAGCTCGTTTCGCCCGAACAGCCCTATCTCTGCGGTGGGGCTCGGCCCTGGTTAGCGCAGCTTGACGGTGTTTGCGATCAACCGATTCGAGGCGCCCTGCGCGCTGCTGGAAACGTCTACTTCCCCAAGGTGGAGTCCTCGATCTATCTCCCTCGACGTGAGGGAGCCGTCAGCGAGGAGGTCCATCAGCTGCTCCGACACCCTGCTGTCAGCACGACCTTCAACAACGTGTTTCAGTTGAGTCTTGATGAGGTGTCGGGCGGGCAGCTACGGAAGCTGCTGGAGCGAAACGTCCCGCCCGAACTCTTCGCTCCCATTTCGGACGACGAGTTACTGGCGGCATACCAAGATCAGTTCGGCATCGGCGAGAGCAGCGGGGAGGAGCCAGTCGAGACTCCGGTCGACGCGGAGAGCCTGACGAGCGACGACATCTGGCGGCATCCGGAATACGTGAAGATTCGCGAGACACCGAAAGATGACTTCCTCGCGGCATCCGACCCCGGTCTTCACGCTGATCTAGCAAGCCACCTCTCTCGCGTGAGGTCGATCGATGTGCTTCGGGAGACGCGCGCGTTGCGGGGGTTTACGCGAGTTCGCGACGGCGAGCTGAAGCTGACGGAGGGGAAGGCGATGCTCAGGCGTGCCAGCTTGACCCCTGCACAGGATTGGCTGCCGGCCTATGTGGTCAAGGGTGAAGGAATCTACTTCGAACTCGATGGGACACGCCTTGCAGCCTGGGAGGGGCGTGCGGAGGTTCAGGCACGCGCCCAGCGGATCACCGATCACTACGGATCAGTGGCAAGCCAGCGCGGGTTGCAGGGGCGGACGATTAGCCCAAGGTTCGTGCTGCTGCATACGCTGTCGCATCTCTTGATCAACGAGTTCATCTTCGCCTGCGGCTACAGCTCGGCTTCGCTCCGGGAGCGTCTCTACGTCTCTGACTCGGCCGATCGGAACATGGCCGGCGTACTGATCTACACAGCGGCGGGCGACTCAGAAGGGACGATGGGCGGACTTGTTCGCATGGCACGCCCGGACAACCTGCGGCAAGTTTTTGCCTCTGCACTGGCGGACGCTCACTGGTGCTCGACTGATCCGGTGTGTATGGATGCAGGCGAGAAGGGGCAGGGACCGGACTCCTGCAACCTTGCGGCGTGTCACGCCTGTGGGCTCCTCCCCGAGACCAGCTGTGAGGAGTTCAATCGATTCCTCGATCGAGGTCTCGTAATCGGCACTCTGGACGACCCGAAGCTGGGCTACTTCTCCGACGCGTTCTCAGACTGAAGCGTTTCCGAAGGAAGATACCATCTGACGACCAGTCCCATCGCCACTCGGGGGCGGTGCTCATGCGCAAACTATGGGGCATCGAGTACGAGTCTGGTCGTATCGGCCCGCCCAGAAGTTGCATACTCGGAGTTATGGCTCTGGGCGGCCGTCAGAGTTAAGGAGGGCTGTCGGCCGGTGTCTCTCACTGCGCGAGCAAGGTGTGGCGCTTGACCCCTGATCTTGGACACGCTGATTCCAGCACGGCGCTGGGGAAGCGAGAATCCAAGGGATGGCTAGGAAGAACTACACGGACGAGTTCCGGCAGCGGGCGGTGGATCTGTACGAGTCCACGCCCGGCGCGAC
>NZ_JBHWTD010000062.1:0-30860 GCF_043427715.1 Microbacterium sp.
AACGAGATCACCGACGACGAACTCACCGAAACCCAGCGACTCCTGAACATCAGACCGCGTCGCACCCTCGGCTACCGGAAACCAGCTGACATGATCAACGAACTGATCAACGGTGTTGCGCTGACAACCTGAAACCGCCCCCCACGAAGCGACCACACCTGCCACCTGAACCCGCGGCGCGGCATCCCTCCCCCTCCAGGTGGCAGGACACGCCGCAATCCACCCCGCGAAGCGACCACACCTGCCACCTGAACCAGCGCGCACCCCTCCCGTCGGGCGGGATGCCGCTGCTAGGGTGGGGCCACCTTCCCGAGGAGGCCGCGTGAGCACGACACCCATCCATCTGGAACGGCCGGACGGGAAGGGGCTCGCCAGCGGAACCCTGGGCCTGTGGGGCTCGACCGTCATCGGGCTCGCCTCGACCGCGCCGGTGTACTCCCTCGTCGCGACCCTCGGCTACGTCGTGCTCGCTGTCGGCGGGCAGGCGCCGATCGCCTTCATCGTCGCGTTCATCCCGATGCTGCTGATCGCCTTCGCCTATCGCGAGCTGAACACCGCCGTCCCCGACTGCGGCACGACCTTCACGTGGGGCACGAAGGCGTTCGGTCCGTGGGTGGGGTGGATGGGCGGCTGGGGCGTCGCCGTCGCGGGCATGGTCGTCCTCGCAAACCTCGCCCAGATCGGCTCGGTCTACTTCTGGGCGCTCCTCGGACAGGAGTTCGACGAGCCGAATGACTGGCGCATCGTGCTCGTCGCGGTCGCGTTCATCGCGGCGATGACCTGGGTCTCGTGGCGCGGCGTCGAGATCGGCGAGCGCATCCAGAACATCCTCCTCGCCATCCAGTACCTTGCACTCATCGTCTTCGTCGTCGCGGCGCTCACCCAGTTCTTCGCGGGAAGCGCTCCGAACCCCACCGCTTTCAGCTGGGAATGGCTCAACCCGTTCGCGTTCGGCGAGTGGAGCGGCTTCATCGAGGCGATCCTGCTGGCACTGTTCATCTACTGGGGCTGGGACACGTGCCTCGCCCTCAACGAGGAGACGAAGGACCCCAAGCGCATCCCGGGCTTGGCGGCGCTGCTGACCTGCGTGCTCCTGCTCGTCACCTACGTCACCGTCACAATCGCCGCGATGATGTACGCCGGCATCGGCGAGAGCGGATCGGGCCTGGGCAACGAGGCCAACGCCGACGACTTCTTCCTCGCCATCAAAGACGGACTGCTCGGCCCGTGGGGCTGGCTGCTCGTGGTCGCCGTGCTGATCTCGGCGGTCTCCTCGACGCAGACGACGATCCTCCCCACCGCCCGCGGCACCCTGGCGATGGGTGTCTACCGGGCGCTCCCGGCGAAGTTCAAAGAGGTGCACCCCCGCTACAAGACCCCCTCGTTCTCCACCCTCGTCATGGGCGTGGTGGCGACGGTGTACTACGTCGTGATGACCTCGCTCAGCGACGCCATCCTGCAGGACACGATCCTCTCCCTGGGCCTCGCGATCGCGTTCTACTACGCCATCACCGGTTACGCGTGCGTGTGGTTCTTCCGCAAGGACCTGTTCACCTCCGCGCGCAATCTGGTGTTCCGCGGGGTGCTGCCCCTCGTGGGCGCGCTGATGCTCACGTATGCCTTCGTGCAGTCCGCGATCGACATGCTCGACCCCGATTACGGTTACTCCGGGACGCTCCTCGGGGTGGGGTCGACCTTCGTCGTCGGTGTGGGCGCACTGGCCATCGGCGTGGTGCTCATGGTGATCTGGTTCACCTTCCCGCGGGCGAAGCGGTTCTTCCGAGGTGAGAGCCTGAACGCGGACACCCCCGTCATGGTCCCCGACGACACCTCGTCGGCCACCCGCTCGATCGACGGCGGCATCTGACCGCCCGAAAGGACCCCTCGTGCGCATCCTGATCATCGGAGCCGGTGGCGTCGGCAGCGCCGCCGCGCGCATCCTCCGCCGCCGGAGCTTCTACGAGTCCGTCATCATCGCCGACTACGACCCGGCACGGCCGCAGGCGCTGGTCGACGAGCTCGGCGACGATCGTTTCGTCGCGGCGCAGGTCGATGCCTCCGACGCCGGCTCCGTGGCATCCCTCATCACCGAGCACGGCGCGACGCACGTGCTTAACGCGGTCGATCCTCGCTTCGTCATGCCGATCTTCGACGGCGCCTTCGCGGCGGGCGCGACCTACCTCGACATGGCGATGAGCCTGTCGCAGCGGCATCCCGAGCAGCCCTACGAGAAGGTGGGCGTGAAACTCGGCGACGAGCAGTTCGCCAAGGAGGGCGAGTGGACGGATGCCGGTCGGCTCGCGCTCGTCGGCATCGGCGTCGAGCCCGGTCTGTCGGACGTCTTCGCCCGCTACGCGGAGGACCATCTCTTCGACGAGATCGACGAGCTCGGGGTGCGCGACGGGGCGAATCTCATCGTCGAGGGCTACGACTTCGCCCCCTCGTTCTCGATCTGGACGACGATCGAGGAGTGCCTGAACCCGCCCGTCATCTACGAGGAGGGCAAGGGCTGGTTCGTCACCGAGCCGTTCAGTGAGCCGGAAGTGTTCGACTTCCCCGAGGGGATCGGCCCGGTCGAGTGCGTCAACGTCGAGCACGAGGAGGTGCTCCTCATGCCGCGGTGGACGAAAGCCAAGCGCGTCACCTTCAAGTACGGCCTCGGCGACGAGTTCATCGAGGTGCTGAAGGTCCTGCACAAGCTCGGGCTCGACTCGACCGAGAAGCTCTCCGTGAAGGGCGTCGAGGTGGCGCCCCGCGACGTCGTGGCGGCGGCACTGCCGGACCCGGCGACGCTCGGCGACAGGATGAGCGGCAAGACGTGCGCAGGCGTGTGGGTGACGGGCACCGGCAAGGACGGGCAGCCACGCTCGACCTACCTGTACCACGTGGCCGACAACGAGCAGACGATGCGCGAGGACAACTCGCAGGCCGTCGTCTGGCAGACCGCGATCAACCCCGTCATCGCGCTCGAGCTCCTCGCGACGGGCACGTGGTCCGGCTCCGGAGTCCTCGGCCCCGAGGCGTTCGACGCGAAGCCCTTCCTCGACCTGCTCGCCGCACCGCAGCCCGAGGGCTACGGCTCCCCGTGGGGCATGCGCGAGCAGCCCCTGCCCGAGCCCGCGGCCTGACAGACGCGGGAACGACGGATGCCGGGAGCCTCAGGCCCCCGGCATCCGGTCTACGCGTCTGTCGGTCAGCGCTTGCCGACGAGCTGGCGCGAGACGATGTCGCGCATGATCTCGTTGGTGCCGCCGTAGATGCGGTGCACGCGGGCGTCGAGGAACGCGCGGGTGATCGGGTACTCGGTGATGTAGCCGTAGCCACCGTGCAGCTGCACGCCCATGTCGAGGAGCTCCCACTCGCGCTCGGTCGTCCACATCTTCACGGCCGCGGCCTCCTCGGCCGTCAGCTTCTTGTCCTTGTAGAGCATCATGGCGCGGTCGACGTAGGTCCACATGACGTCCACCGTCGTGGCCATGTCGGCGAGACGGAAGCGGGTGTTCTGGAAGTCGGCGATCGGCTGACCGAACGCCTCACGGCTCTTCGTGTACTCCAGCGTCCACTTCAGCGCTGCCTCACCGGCGGCCGCCGCCGAGACGCCGATCGAGAGGCGCTCGAGGGGCAGGTTCATCATCAGCTGGATGAAGCCGCCGCCTTCACGGCCGCTGATGAGGTTCTCCTCCGGGACGAAGACGTCGGTGAAGGACAGCTCGGCGGTGTCCCAGCCGTGGAAGCCCATCTTCTCGAGCTTCTTGCCGTGGTCGAAGCCCTCCATGCCGTTCTCGAGGATCAGCAGGCTGAACGCGTCGGGACGGTTGCCTTCACCGGTCTTGACGAACGTCACGACGATATCGGCGGTCTTCCCCGAAGAGATGAACGTCTTCGCGCCGTTCACGATGTAGCCGCCGTCGACCTTCTTGGCGGTCGTCTTGATTCCGCGGAGGTCGGAGCCGGTGCCGGGCTCGGTCATCGCGAGGGCGCCGAGGATCTCACCGGTCGCCATGCGCGGGAGCCACTTCTCCTTCTGCGCCTGCGTGCCCATGTGCACGAGGTACGGCACGGCGAGGTCGTCCTGGATGCCGAAGGCACCGGCGAGCGAGCCCTGCCCGGCGCCGATGACCTCTTCGTTCACGATCGCCCGGAAGCGGTAGTCCTGGAGCATGCCGGCGCCGCCGAACTCCTCGGGGACCGACAGGCCGATGATGCCGGATTCGCCCGCGGCGAGCATCGTCTCACGGTCGATCTCACCGTCGCGCTCCCACTGCTCACGCTTCTCGTTCGTGGCGTAGCGCTTCAGGAATTCCTTGACGACGTCGCGGAACGCCTCGTGGTCCTCGTCGTAGATGTCGCGCTCCATGCGCTGACCCCTTTCGTCTCGCGCGACGATGCCCGGATCGGGGCGTCGTCGCCGGTTCCACTGTACGCATCCCACGGGTTCGGAGGCATCCGTTTGTGGGATTCGATACCACCTTCAAAGGAACTGGATGCCGCGGCTGTGCCGACCACTGAAATCAGTCGTAGTCCGGGGCGGGGTCAAGCCCGAAGAACTCCTCCAGCGTGTGGAATCCGCCGTCGGCGTACGCCTCGGCGAGGGCCGGTCCGACGTACCTCAGGTGCCACGGCTCGGCGGCGTATCCGGTCGTCGAGGTGTGCCCTTCCTCGTACCGGACGATGAACCCGTATCGCCAGGCGTTCTCGACGATCCAGTCGCTCTGGGGGGTTCCGCCGAACCCGTCGTGGTCGCCGCATCCCGAGGATCCACACGCGACCACGTCGACCGCGAGACCGGTCTGGTGCTCGCTGTGTCCCGGCCGAGCGCTGCGCAGGTCGGCCTCGGCCTGCCCGCGGTTCGCGACGTGGCGGGCGTAGGTATCGACCTGGAAGTCGTAGGGGCGGAAGCCGCTGTCGACCGCGATGGTGCCCGCCCCGGCATCCTTCATCTCGGTGGAGAGCTCGTCGAGGGCGGCCGCCGTCCGCTGCAGCAACCAGCCGCCCGCGATGACGCGCGTTTCCTGCGGCCGGCCCTGCGGCGTCGGCCAGTACTCGAGCGGGTCGAGGGCGTTGCGCTTGTTCGCCACGACCCAGAGGCGGTCGGCCTCGTGCAGGTCGATGCATGGCGCCGCGCCGGATGCGACCGCCGCACGGAAGGCCTCGCCGCCCCCGAAGGCGTCGACGACCTCGTCGTCCGTGCCCGCTGAGAGCGCAGTCAGGACCGCATCGCTCTCGCACGGAGCGGCGGTCTCGGCAGCCGGCGGCTCGGCCGCCGGACTGTCGGTCGGCACGGAAGGGGGCGGGTCAGCCGCTGCGGGCTCATCGCCGGAGACCAGCGTCGACACGAGCTGCGTCGTCGCGAAGACGAGGGTGATCGACAAGACGAGGAAGACGAGCGCCCGACGACGGCGACGCGCGCGCAGAATCTTTCGTCGATGCGCACTCACCCTCGGCCGCATTTCCCCCGACATGCCCTCATTGTTTCAGCCGACACCGCGAAGCCTCGGACCCACAGTGTTCGAATGTCGTACAGCATCGATTGACATACTCTCGATGTTCTGTTCGACTGTTCTCCATGCGGTGGGCGGGACAGGCGATCTCCTCGGTGGACGAGGCGGCCCTGCCCGGCATGGAATCGACGGGCGGACTGGTACGCACCGTGACCACGCCTGATTTCGCCGGGATGACCTTCCACGAAGTGCTCGCGAAGTCCGCCCTCAACCATGTTCCCCAGACCTCGGCTATGCCGTTCTCCTGGACCGTGAACCCCTACCGGGGCTGCTCCCATGCCTGCGTGTACTGCCTCGATCCGGACACCGCGATCATGATGGCCGACGGACGTCACCGACGGCTTGCGGACCTCACCGTCGGCGACGAGATCATCGGCACCGTCCTCGAGGGCGCCTATCGCCGATACACGCCGACGCGGGTGCTCGCGAAGTGGCACACGCGGAAGCGCGCCCACCGCATCACGCTCTCCGACGGCACCGAGATCACCGCGAGCGGCGATCACCGTTTCCTCACGAATCGAGGGTGGAAGCACGTCACCGGCACGACGTCCGGCTCCTCCCGACGTCCGCACCTCACCCCAGGCGTCCGGCTGCAGGGGTTCGGACTCGGCGGTGTCGCGGCGCAGACCTCTGCGGATGATCCGGACTTCGCGGCCGGCTACCTCAACGGGATGATTCGTGGTGACGGGATGATCTTCCACGGGAGCTACGCCGATTCGCGCCGCGTGCGTGAGATCCACCGCTTCCGCCTGGCGCTTGCCGACGATGAGGCCCTCGATCGATCGCGCGCGTTGCCGGCCACCCCGGTACCGGCGTGGCGAGCCGGTTTCCTGTCCGGGATCTTCGACGCAGAAGGCTCGTGCTCACGCGGCATCCTTCGCATCAGCAACAAAGCCCCCGACGTCCTGAGGGACATCGCTGACGCCCTCGCACTGTTCGGGATCCCGTATGTGCGGGAGCCCGCGCGCCCCAACGGAGTCGCTGGCATCCGCGTGACCGGCGGCATGCCGTCGCGCCGACGCTTCTTCACCATCACGAAGCCGGCGATCACGAGAAAGCTGGCCGTGGCCGGTGATGCCGTGAAGACGGTCGGTGATCTCCGCGTTCTCTCGATCACCGACCTCGGCTACGACATCGACATGATCGACATCTCGACAGGAACGCAGGACTTCATCGCCAACGGCGTGATCAGCCACAACTGCTTCGCTCGCAACACGCACACGTACCTCGACCTCGATGCCGGGCGGGACTTCGACTCGCAGATCGTCGTCAAGGTGAACGTCGCCGAGGTGCTGCGGCGAGAGCTCGCGAAGCCGACGTGGGCTCGCGAGCCCGTCGCCCTCGGGACGAACACCGACCCGTACCAGCGCGCGGAGGGACGCTACCGGCTCATGCCCGAGATCATCGACGCGTTCGCATCCTCCGCGACGCCGTTCTCCGTCCTGACGAAAGGCACGCTGCTCCGTCGGGATCTGCCCCTGCTGGCGGATGCCGCGACGCGTGTGCCCGTGCACATCGCGATGTCCCTCGCTGTCCCCGACGAACAGATGCGACATCTGCTCGAGCCGGGCGCCCCCACGTTCCAAGCCCGCCTCGACACGGTGCGCGCCGCCGCCGACGCGGGGTTCACGGTGACGGTCTTCCTCATGCCGATCGTCCCGCACCTCACCGACTCGATCGCCGCGCTCGATGACGCGATCGGTCGCATCGCGGCATCCGGAGCGAAACGCGTCGTGTTCGGGGCGCTGCACCTGCGCCCCGGCGCGAAGGAATGGTTCTGGGAGTGGCTCGAGCGCGAGCGCCCCGATCTGGTGCCGGCGTACCGCGGACTGTATCCCGGGGTGGCCGTGTCGGCGCCGAAGGGATACCGCGCCTGGCTCGCTGAACGGGTGCGCCCGCTGCTGCGCCGCCATGGACTGCACGGGCGGCTCGAGGAGGAGGCCGCTCCGCCTCGAGGGGCATCCGGACCCGGGCCGGTCCGCGCGACGGGCCGCTCCCCCGCGGCGACAGCGAACCGCGGCGTCACCATGAAGACCGCGACGCGCGAGCAGGCGGCCGCGATGCTGTTCTGACGGGAGGTCAGCCCGGGACGACGGCGGAGCGAAGACGCGGAACGGCCCCGGACAGCGTGGTCCGGGGCCGTTCTGACGAGTCAGTGCGTCAGGCGTCGACGTTGGAGGCCTGACGCCCGCTGATCTCCTCGAGCACGTCGTCACCGAGACGCGCCTCGTCGAAGGGGGCGTCGATCTCGGCGCGCTCGAGCATCTCGGTCATCCGGCGACGACGCTGACGGGTGATCAGCGTGACGACGGTTCCCGAACGGCCGGCGCGGCCGGTGCGGCCGGCGCGGTGCGTGTACGTCTTGTACTCGTCGGGAGCGTCGGCCTGCACGACCAGGTCGATGTCGTCGACATGGATGCCGCGGGCCGCCACATCAGTCGCGACGAGCACGTTGACCTTGCCGTCGGTGAGGCGCTGCAGGTTGCGGGTGCGCTTGGCCTGGTTGAGGTCGCCGTGGAGGGCGACCGCGGCGATGCCCACATCCTCGAACTGCTCGACGAGCATCTCGGAGTACGCGCGGGTGCGGGTGAACACGAGCGTCTTGCCGGGCCGGTCGACGAGCGAGGCGAGCATATCGGCCTTGTCGCGGTGGTCGATGACGAGAACGCGGTGGTTGATCGTGCTGGTCTCCTGCGTCTCGCCGGCGACCTCGTAGACGGCCGGGTCCACGAGGAACTCGTCGACGAGCGCCGCGACCTCGCGGTCGAGGGTGGCGGAGAACAGGAGCTTCTGGGCGCCGTCCTGCACGAGGCGGAGGATGCGCTGCATCGGCTCGAGGAATCCGAGCTCGCTCATGTGGTCGGCCTCGTCGAGGACGACCATCCGGATCTCGGACAGGTCGAGCTTGCCCTGCGCCTGCAGGTCTTCGATGCGGCCCGGGGTGCCGATGATGATGTCGACACCCTTCTTCAGCGCGCCGACCTGGCGCGCCTGGGGCACGCCGCCGTAGATCTGCGTCGTGAACAGACCGACGCTGCGCGCGAGGCTCTGCACAGTGCGGTCGATCTGCAGGGCGAGCTCGCGGGTCGGCGCGAGGATCAGCGCCTTCGGGGAGCGTCCGAACTCGCGACGCTGACCCGCCTGGCTGCGGAGGATCGACTCGACCAGCGGCGCGCCGAAGGCGATGGTCTTGCCCGAGCCGGTGCGGCCGCGGGCGAGGACGTCGCGGCCCTCGAGGATCGGACCGACGGTGGCGGCCTGGATCGGGAAGGGGGTCTCGGCGCCCATGTCGGCGAGGGTCTTCACGAGGTTCTGGCCGAGGCCCAGGTCGGCGAACGAGGAGTGCTCCACGGTCGCGGCATCCACGGCCTCAGCCTGAAGACGCTCGTGCACGACGTCGACACGCTCGTGCGCCGCCTTGGCCGCCGTTTCCGCGGCCCAGTTGGAGCGGTTCGGCCGCTCCTCGTGACGTGCCGGGCGGTCGGTGCGCGCCGGGCGGTCGTTGCGCGCCGGGCGGTCGTAACTCCGCACATCCTCACGCGATCCGCGCGAATCAGCGCCACGGAAGCCGCGACGGTCCGAATCTGAGGAGTTACGGCTCGCACCGAACCCACGGTCATCACGACGCGGACGATCGAACCCACCCCGGTCATCACGGGCCGGACGGTCACCGTACGGGCGAGCCGGACGGTCATCCCGACGCGGCCGGTCGTCGAACGAGCGAGCCGGGCGGTCATCCCGACGCGGGCGGTCGTAACTCCGCACATCCTCACGCGATCCGCGCGAATCAGCGCCACGGAAGCCGCGACGGTCCGAATCTGAGGAGTTACCGCTCGCACCGAACCCGCGGTCATCACGACGCGGGCGGTCGGCCCGGTCGACGCGGGGACGCTCGCGGTCGAAACGGGGGCGGTCGCCGTCGAACGAGCGACGCGGGCGGTCGTCGAACGAGCGTGCCGGGCGGTCGTCGTCGCGGCGGGGACGGTCCTCGAAGCGGCGGTCGCCACGAGCCTGCGAACGGATGCCGCGTGCCTCGTCACGGCCGACGCGCTCCTGCGCGCTCCAGCGGCCCTTCGCAGCGGCGCCGCCCTCTTCGGGGGCGCGGTAACCACGGTGGCTGGGGCTCTTGCTGCCGGCGGTTCCCGCCGACGACTGGCCCGGACGACGCTTGGCGTCCTGGTAGGAGGTCTTCTTGCCGTAGCGCGGCTCGAAGTTCTGAGCGCGGCCGCCGGCCGGCTTCTTGTTCTTGGGCATGGGAGATTCCTTCTGAGTTCTCACACGAGAACAGCGCTGCGCACACACGCAGACATACCCGGGCTGTCGTCGACCGGGGGCCATTCCAGTTACTGGTTCCGAAACCACGGATCGGGTTTCGAGATCGGCCCCGAGGACTCACACAGAATGCCCGTGCACAGCACGGTGTCCTCCGCCGACCCGACAACGCTACCGGAAGAGGCTGGGAGGACGCCTGGCCGGTGCGCCCGGATACCCTGGGCGAATGGCCAGCGACCCCACCGGAACCCGTTTCTCGATCCGATCCGGCGACATCACCGCGGAGATCACCGAGGTCGGTGCAGCACTCCGCGCCCTGCGGGTGGGAGGCGTCGACCTCGTGCCCGGCTATCCCGACGACACCGCCACGCCCGCGGCATCCGGCGTCGTGCTCGTCCCCTGGCCCAACCGGATCCGCGACGGCCGCTGGGACGACCGAGGCGAGATCCGTCAGCTCGCGATCACCGAGCCGAAGTTCGGCAACGCCTCCCACGGTCTGCTCCGCTACGCCGCCTACCGTGCCGAGTCGCAGTCCGCCGACGCGCTCACGCTGCGCGCGGACGTCTTCCCGCAGACCGGCTACCCGTACCACCTGGAGAACCGGGTCACCTACCGGATCACGGCCGAAGGGCTCCACGTGTCCCACGCGATCACGAACGTCGGCGCCGGCGACGCCCCGGTGGCCGTCGGCACCCATCCGTACTTCTGCATCTCCGACGTCGACACCGCTGACCTCGCCGTGCAGCTCGACGCGCAGACCTGGTTCCGTCTCGACGACAAGAACATCCCCGTCGCCGAGGAGCGCGTCGACGCCGCGCACGATCTGAGCGTCCCGCGTCGCATCGGTCATGAGGCACGGGATGCCGCGTACGCCGGGCTCCCGCGCGATGACGCCGACCGCGCCCAGGCCCACCTCCTCGCCCCCGACGGCCGGCGCCTCACGGTGTGGGCGGGTACCGGCTTCGACTACCTGCAGGTCTTCGTCACCGACCGTTTCCCCGGCCACGAGGTGGCAGTGGCGATCGAGCCGATGACGGCGCCCGCCGACGCGTTCAACTCCGGCCGGAGCCTCCGGCGGCTCGCCTCCGGTGCGGACTGGACCCTGGAGTGGGGCGTCACCTACCGCGCCTGATCACACGGGAACGACGAACGCGCCGGGCCGAAGCCGCGGCGCGTTCGTCGTCTCACATCAGCTGTGGCGTTCGCCGCTGTCGGGCTCGGAGTGCTCGTCGCCCTCGGGACCGGAGTCGGCCGGGATCTCGATGTCGGGCGACTCCTGCTGCGCGTCCGCGAGCTCATCCGCCGCGTCGGCGTCGCCCGCGGCGGCCGGCGCGGGGATCTCGACATCAGGCGATTCCTCGATGACGAGCGCGGTGTCGACGGCGGCCGCACCGGTCACCGATCCACCGGCTGCGCCGGCGACCGACGCGGCGGCGCGCTCACGGCGCTCACGTCGCGACAGCGTCGGGGCGGCGACGCCGGCGGCGTTCACGACGGCGGGCACCGGCTCGCCGCGCTTGGCGGCGCGACGCTCCTTCGCACCCTCGACGAGGTTGTAGAGGGCGGGCAGGACCAGCAGGGTCAGCACCGTCGACGAGATCAGACCGCCGATCACGACGATCGCGAGCGGCTGCGAGATGAAGCCGCCGTGACCGGTGATCCCGAGCCCCATCGGGGTGAGCGCGAAGATCGTGGCGAGGGCCGTCATGAGGATCGGCCGCAGACGTCGGGCGCCACCGGCGATGACGGCGTCGGGCGTCGACAGACCCTTCTCGCGGTACTGGTTGACGAGGTCGACGAGCACGATGGCGTTCGTGACGACGATGCCGACGAGCATCAGCACACCGATGAGCGAGGCGACACCGAGCGGCACGCCCGAGACGATCTGCAGCAGGATCGCGCCGGTCGCCGCGAAGGGCACCGAGATCAGCAGCAGGATCGGCTGGCGCAGCGACTTGAAGGTCGCGACCATCACGATGTACACGATCAGGATCGCCGCGAGGATCGCGAGGCCGAGCTGACCGAACGCCTCCTGCTGCTGGGTCACGACGCCGCCGATCGACGCATCCGCGCCGTCGGGCAGATCGAGCTCGGCGAGAGCCTCGGTGACGATCGCGGTCGCTGCCGTCAGGTCGTCAGAAGCAGGCGTCGCGGCGACCGACGCGGTGCGCTGACCGCCCTCGCTGGTGATGGACGACGGGCCTTCGGACTCCTCGACGGTGGCGACCTCCGACAGCGGGATGAGCCCGCGGCCGGTGGCGATCTCGAGGTCCCGCAGGCCTTCGATGGTGTTCGGGATCTCCTCGGCCTGGAGGTAGACGGTGACCGAGGTGTCGTCGATCTCGACCGTGCCGATCTGACGCGGCTGCATGGTGTTAGCCACCAGTGCTCCGACGGAGACCTCCGACAGCCCGAGCGTGGCGGCCTTGTCGCGATCGACGGCGACGGACACGAAGGGGAGGGATGCCGAGAGGTTGGAGTCCACCTGCTCGATGCCGTCCTCGTCCTCGAGTGCGGCGACGACCGCGTCGGTCGCCTCCTGCAACACGCCGGCGTCGGGGGCGGTGACGTCGATCTCGATGTCGCTGGAGCCGAAGCCGCCCTGCGCGGCGAGGGTGACCTCGCCGATGCCGTCGAGGTCGGCGACGGCCTCCTGGATGCCGGTGCGGATGCTCTCCTGGTCGACGTCGGCGTCCGTGGTGACGGAGTACGTGATGCCCGCGCCGCCACCGGAGAACGCATCTGTCAGGGCCGAGCCGGTCGAGCCGATGGAGGTCTGCACGGTCTCGACGCCATCGACCTCGAGGAGCACCTCCTCGACCCGCGCCGCGGCCTCGTCCTGCGCCTCGAGGCTCGCCGTGTCACCGAGGCTCTGGGTGACGGTCAGGGTGTTCTGCCCCGAGTCGCCCAGGAAGTTCGTCTTCATGAGGGGCACGGCAGCGAGCGTGCCGCCGAGCACGAGAACGGCGAGTGCGAGCGTGATGCCGGAGTGCTTGAGCGTCCAGCGGAGGATCGGGATGTAGCCCTTCTGCATCGCGGACGGCGGTGCGGCGGGGTCCTCGGGGTCGACCTGGCGGCCGTGCTCGTCGATGATCGGCTTGCCCGGGCGGAGGAACCAGTACGCGAGCACCGGCACGATCGTGAGCGCGACGAACAGCGACGCGACCATCGCGATCGTGACGGTGAGGGCGAACGGGCGGAACAGCTCTCCGGTCAGGTCGCCGACCAGGGCGATCGGCAGGAACACCGCGACGGTCGTCAGGGTCGACGCCGTGATGGCGGCGGCGACCTCGCGGACGGCGAGGAGGATGGCTGCCTTCTTGTCGGCATCCCCCACATAGTGCCGCTTGATGTTCTCGATGACGACGATGGAGTCGTCGACGACGCGACCGATCGCGATCGTGAGGGCGCCGAGCGTGAGGATGTTGAGCGAGTAGCCGAACGCCTGGATGCCGACGAAGGTGATGAGCACGCTCGTGGGGATCGAGATCGCGGTGACGATGGTGGAGCGCACCGACAGCAGGAAGACCAGGATGACGATGACCGCGAAGACCAGGCCGAGCAGGCCCTCCTGCGCGAGCGCCTCGATGGACTGCTCGATGAACGGCGCCTGATCGAAGACGATCGTGAACTCGACGCCGTCGTCACCGAGCGCCTCGCGCAGCTCGGGCAACGCCTCGGTCACGGCATCCGACACCTCGACCGTGTTGGCGGAGGGCAGCTTCGTGATCGAGACGGTGAGGGCGGGTTCGCCGTCGACCCGGGAGATCGACTCGACGGGATCCTCGCCGAGGGTCACCTCGGCGACGTCGCCGACGGTGAAGGCTCCGGCGGCGAACTGATCGGCGTTGGAGGGAACGAGCGGCAGGTCGGCGATCTCCTCGACGGAGGCGACCTTGGTGCCGGTCTGCACGGTGAAGGTCTGATCGCCCTCGTCGACGGTGCCACCGGGGAAGAGGACGCCGTTTTGGTCGAGCGCGTCGGTGATGGCGGTCTGGGTGTAGCCGGCCGCGGCGAGGGCGGCCTGGTCTGGGACGACCGTCACGCGCGCGGTCTGGCCGCCGATGATCTGCGCGGCAGCCACCCCGTCGAGGTCCTCGATGTCGGGCACGACGCTGTTCTCCAGCCGCGACTGCAGCTCGTCGGCGTCGTCGAAGCCCGTGATGGCGAGGGCGATGACGGGGAGGTCGTCGGTCGAGAACGCGAGGACGCTCGTGTCGATGCCCTCGGGAAGCGTGCTGTCGATGCGGCCGATCGCCTGCGTGATCTTCTGCTCCGCGGTGGCGAGGTTCGTGCCGTAGGCGAAGGATGCCTGGATGATCGACGCGTTCGTCGTGCTCGTCGCGCTCGTGCCCTCGAGGTCGGGGACCGACTGGATCGCCTGCTCGATCGGGGTGGACACGTCGTTGTTGACGACGTCGGGCGAGGCCCCCGGGTAGGTGGTGAGGATCGAGAGCTGCGGCAGCTCGATCGACGGGATGAGCTCCTGCTTGAGGTTCGTCAGCGCGAGTCCACCGAAGATCGCCGCGACGATCGTGATGAGGGCGATGAGCGCACGGTTCTTGAGGCTCAGAACGGCAAGATTCGACACAGGGGCCCTTCGACGCGGTCCGGCGATGCCACATGCGAAACGAGAGCAAGCGTGGGATCTGCCTGAGTATCCCATGGGTCTGCTCTCGGTCGGCTGAGACCCCGAGACCCGTTTCAGACCACGCGGATGCCGCCGAGCATCAGTCCGATGCCCGCAGCTCCTGCGCAGACGACGAACGTGCCGAGAAGGTTCCCCCAGGCGAGGTCGCGGCGACCGACGCGGGCGAGTCGCACACTGTCGACCGACACGGTGCTGAAGGTCGTGAGCCCGCCGCACAGCCCGATGCCGAGGATCTGCATCGGCGCCCACGCGATCGCGTCCCCGAGTCCCACCAGGAATCCGAGGAGGAAGGACCCGGCGAGGTTCACCGCGAGCGTTCCCAGCGGAAAGCCCCCCTCGCGCTGTCTCGCCGTGAGCGCACGGTCGACAAGGTATCGGAGGCCCGCGCCCACCCCGCCCGCGGCGATGAGCATCGCCAGTTCGACGCCGCTCATGCGGCATCCCGTGCCCGACGCTGACCCAGCGCGAGCCCGACACCGGCGGCGACGACGCCCGCGAACAGGGTGACGACGATGAGGGCGAGCCCGACGATGGGGGCGTCGGTGAAGACCTGCAGGGCGTGCACGGCGAAGGCGCTGTACGTCGTGAACCCGCCGAGGAATCCGGTGCCGACCAGCAGACGCAGGCCCGGGCGGTGCTCGCCGAGCGCGCCGCTCAGCAGGCCGAGCGCGAACGACCCGACCACGTTGATGCCGAGCGTGACCCCGGGGACGGCGAGGGGGTGCGCGTCGGCCGGTAACGGCAGGACGAGCACGGCGCGCGCGGCGACGCCGGCGGCTCCGCCGATCACGACGATCAGCAGCGCCACCCACCACACCGGCCGAGCGGATGCCACGGCCACACGCTATTGCTCCGAGGCGACGCCGCCGTGGCGCCTCGCCGGGTGGAACTCCCGATCAGTTGAGGATGAGCTGCCGGATCGCGGACTCGGGCGAGATCGTCGTGTCCAGGAGGATGCCGCGGCGGTACCGGTCGAACACTCGCGGGTCGATGTACGAGCTGCGCGCGACGGCGGGGGTGTTGCCGAGCGCCTCGGAGGTCGCCTTGACCGCGAGGACCTCGGCGCGCTTGAGCTCGGTCTTCGTCGCGACTGGGCCGATGCGGGCGAGCGCGTCGGCGGCGAGGATCGTGCCGCGCAGAGTGCGGAAGTCCTTGGCGGTGAACGCTCCCCCGGTCATGGCGCGGACGTACGTGTTCACGTCCTTGGGCGACAGCGGCACCCGGCGTCGGCCGCGCCGGTAAGCCAGCAGCGGCGAGCTCGGCCGGCCGGCGGCGAGCGACAGGACGGCGGCGGCGAGGTCGACGTCGTCGATCTCCATCTCCTGCCGTTGGCCGCTCTTGCCGGGGAAGCGCAGGGCGACGACGCTGCCGTCGACCGAGGCGTCACGGCGCTGCAGGGTGGTCAGCCCGCGGCTGCCGTGCTTGACGAGGTAGCGTTCGGCTCCCACGCGGGGGGCGGCCTGGTCGAGGAGACGGAATGCGGCCGCGAGCACTCGTTCCTGATCGATGTCTTCCCGTCGGAGCGAGCCGGTCACCCGACGGCGGGCACGGGGAAGCGCTTCGGCGAGCGCGAGCGCTCGCGCGTACTTGCCGCGGTCGCGGCCGGCGGTCCACTGCGGGTGGTACATGTACTGCACGCGCCCCGCGTCATCCACGCCGGTCGCCAGGATGTGGCCGTTCGGTTCGGCGCAGATCCAGACGTCCTGCCATGCCGGAGGGATCACGAGCGCGCGCACCCGGTCCGCCTCACGGGTGGGCAGGGGCTGGCCGTCGGCGTCGAGATAGCGGAAGCCTGTTCCGGCGCGGAGCCGGCGGTAGCCGAGGTCGACGCCTGGGCGCACCCGTTTCAAACGGGGCACGTCAGTGCGACCGCAGCAGGTCGATGAGGTCTGCCTTGCGGGCGGAGGAGTACCCCGACAGGCCGAGTTCCTTGGCCCGCGCGCGGAGGTCGGCGACGGTCCACTCCTCGTAGTCGCCGGAGCTGCCGCCTCGGCGGCCGACGGCGTCGCGCCCGTCACGGGCGGCGGCGTTCGAGATGCGCGCGGCCTTCTCCTTCGACGCACCGTCTTTGCGGAGCTCCTCGTAGAGCTCTGGATCCTTCAGGCTGTTCGAGCCTCGACCTGCCGGCATGTCGCTTCCGCCTCCCGCTGCGAGCGGGCATGGAGCACCCGCGTCGGGTAACGCTATGGCACTGTCTCAGAGTCGTGTCAAGACCCTCGTGACGCCTGGGAGAACGCTGGTAACAATGTCTCGGCACACACCCGTGCCGGCATCCGCTCACCGGCGGAAGCGGAGACACAAAGGAGCCTCCAATGAATCTCGCACTCATCATCATCATCGTGGTCGCCATCATTCTCGCGATCGTCAGCGGCCTCGGAACGGGACTGGAGTTCCTCCTCTGGGTCGCGATCATCGTTGGCGTGATCGCCCTGATCGCCTTCTTGATGCGAGTACTTCGCAAGAACACGTGACACTCGTCACTGACTAGTCCGACGCGTCCCCCCGCGATGTCGGCCCGCGCTTCCCCCATAAGCGCGCAGAAGCCCCCTCCCGGCCTTCCGGTAGAGGGGGCTTCCCCTTTGTCTCCGGACGGTCAGTCCTCGCCCAGGCGGTGGCGCACCGCATCTCGGACGAACCTCGCCCCGGCTTTCCCACGGTTGACGCAGGGGAAAGGTCAAGAAGGCACTCCCCCACTCGAGATATATCGTGTTATCGTTCTTGCAACGCGATATATCTCGTTATCGCCCTCATCCTCCAGGAGACGACATGACTCTCGAGAAGTGGCTCGTTCAGCCCGGTGAGACCCGGGTCATCGACCTCGACGGCATCCGCCGCATCAAACTCGGCCTCGTCGGCGGTCAGGTCGACGTCGTCGCCCACGACGACCCCGGCGTCCGCATCGAAGTCCACTCGGTCGGCGTGAAGGAACTGCGCATCGAAGCCACCGACGGCGCGGTGGAGATCGACCACGCGCAGCTGCGGTGGGACAACTTCCTCGACGTGTTCCGCAACTTCGGCGCCGGCGGTCCGCAGGCGGAGATCAGCCTCGCCGTGCCCCGATCCGTCGCACTGAACCTGGGCGTCGTCAGCGCCAGCGCTCTCGTGTCCGGACTCGAAGCAGGCGCGAAGCTCAACACCGTCTCGGGCGAGCTCATCGTAGACGGCCTCACCGGCGACCTCGTCGTGAACACCGTCTCCGGCGACGTCCAGGTGCGCGGCCTCACCGGCACCCTCGGAGCGAATGCGGTCTCGGGTGACATCACGGCGAGCGGTCGGATCCGGTCCGCCTCAATCGACACGGTCAGCGGCGGCACCCTGATCGACTCGGAGGGGCCCGCCCAGAACATCGGCTTCAACAGCGTCGGCGGTGATGTCACCATCCGGCTCGACGCGGACGTGGCGACCAAGTACGCCCTCCGATCCGTCAGCGGGAAGCTGCGCGTCGACGGCATCGAGCGCTCCGACTCGGGCATCGGCTCCAGCTACAGCGGTTCGTCGGGCGAGCTCAGCGGGTCGTTCGCGGACGTCCGCGCCAACACCGTCTCGGGCGATGTCACGGTGATCCGTCGCACTCCCGCCGCCGCAGAGTCCGCCCCCGCCGCGGAGCCCGCCCCGACGGCAGAATCGGGGGGTTCGACCGAACCCGGCGCGGCCGAACCGGGCGGCGCCGCGACCTCCGAGGAGTGGTGACATGACCCCCGTCTTCTCTCACGGCGACCTCCGCCTCTACCTGCTGAACCTGCTCGATGAGGGTCCTCGCCACGGCTACGACCTCATGCAGGCCCTCTCCGACCGCACCGGCGGCACCTACACTCCGAGCGCCGGCACCGTCTACCCGCGGCTGTCGAAGCTCGAAGAAGAGGGGCTCGTCACCAAGACCGTCGACGGTCGCAAGACGGTCTACGAGATCACGGATGCCGGTCGCGCAGAGGTCGCGGCCCGTGTCGGCGACCTCGAAGGCATCGAGGCCGGTCTCGCCGACAGCGTGCGCCTCATCGCGGACGGGGTCCGGGCGGGAGTCCGCGAAGCGATGAAGAGCCTCCAGGCCGACCTCGCCGCGGCATCCGCCCAGGCGAATACGGCTCAGGCGCAGACGGATCGGGCGCGCGAGCGGCCGGCAGCCGCTGACGTCCGCGGGGTGTCCCGCGAACAGGTGCGCCGGGCCGAGGCGCTCATCGCCGACTTCCGCACCGAGGTGCGGACCGACATCCGCACCCACGTCGCCAAGGGCGGGGAGCTCGCGGCATCCGTCATCGACGAACTCGCCGCCGTCCTCGACGAGGCGGCCGCTGCCGTGCGACGCGCCACGCGCGGCTGAGTCGCCGGATCAGGACCCGGAGTCAGGCCACAGGTCCTCGTCGTCCCTCACGGGCTCACCCAACGGGACGACGAGGATCGGTCGCGGCTGACGGTGCGCGAGGCGGGCGGCCACCGATCCCGTGAAGAACTCGCGGATCGACTCGCCGATCCCGCGCTTGCGGGTGCCGACGACGATGAGCTTCGCGTCGGTCTTCTGCGCGAGGTCGCGGAGCGCGATTGCCGGGTCCCCGACGAGCATCTCGAGCGACCACGTCACCTCGCTCCCGGCGAGCGCTCGCTCGACCTCGCTCCGGATCTGCGCCGCCGTCTGCTCACTCGGCAGCGCGTCGAGGTTGATCGGCGCGGTGTGCACGTAACCGTCCGGGTCCTCGTAGGACACGAAGCGCGTGATGTCGACGTGTGCCGCCAGCAGCGGGACTCCGTGCAGCCGCGCATACGTCGCGGCCTCGCGCACGACGCGCGCGGGCAGACCGGGGAGGACTCCCACGATCACGGGTCGATCGGGTCGTCGGCTGATCGGAGAGGGCGCGGCATCGGTCATGTCGAGTCCAGAACCTTTCGTGCGAGGCCGCCCGCACCGCCCCTCGGAGGCGGCAGGAGGGCGCCGTGATATCCTGAATGCTACTCTTCCCGGCTCTCGCCGGACTGTGACTGCAGCGGGTGTCAGATCCGACCCGCAACTCGTGAAATGAGGGGGTTACGCATGGGGCGTGGCCGTCAGAAGGCGAAGCACACGAAGATCGCCCGTGAGCTGAAGTACGACACGTACAGCCTGAACATCAACGCGCTCGAGCGTGAGCTCGGCGCGCCCCACGAGGACCCTTACGAGGACAAGTGGGCTGACCAGTACGCGGACGACGACGAGGACGACGACGCGTCGGATTCTCCGTCACCGACCTTCCACAAGGCCTGAGGGCTCGCCTCCGCGAATCAAGTGAGGCATGACGGACGCAGAAATGTCCCGCATCGGCGTGCCCGGCTTCGGGCGTTCGAACCGGCCGCTTCGGCATCGGTCACCATGCGCCGTGACGGAGCTCCCATTCGTCCTCGATCTTCCGACGTCGGGCGATGACGAGGCCGGTCGGGAGTGCCAGGAGGGCGATCGCGCCGAGGATGACGATCGGCGCCGTCCATGAGTCGGTCGCATCGTGCAGCAGCCCCACGCCGAGCGGCATCAGCATCGTGATGGCGTAGCCCACACTCTGCGTGAAGGCGCTCAGCGCAACCGTGGTCTGGTGCCGGCGAGTGCGGAGCCCGACGAGGGTCAGGACGATGGGGAACAGCAGCGGAGTGGAACCGAGCAGTGCCACCCACAGCCACGTCGCGACCGTGGGAAGGAACAGCAGCCCCGCGGCGCCGACGACTCCGGTCGCTGCGGCGATGACGAACAGTGGCATCACGATTCCGCGTCGCGCGACCAGCGCGGGCATGAGCAGCGAAGCCGGGAATCCGATCAACGCGAACAGCGACAGCAGCAGACCGGCATCCCGGGCGCTCACCCCGGCCACATCGATGAGGATCGTGGGGAGCCACGCGAAGCACGTGTACGCGATTGAACTCGACACGAAGAACGTGATCGCGAGCGCCCACGCCGTCGGCAGGCGCCACATCCGACCCAGCGCACGGGTGTCGACCGTCTCGAGGTCCACATCCGCCGCAGCCGCTCGGCCCCGCACGGACAGGCCCATCCAGGGATCAGCGCCGCCAGAGCGAACACCGCCCACAGCCCCAACGAGATGCGCCAGCCCGCGGCATCCGCCACCGGCACCGCCAGCAGCGGAGGCAACGTCGTCGACACCGCCATCGTCGTCGAATAGACCGTGGTGAGCAGGGCGATGCGATCGGGGAAGTACTTCTTCACGAGCGCCGGGACGAGGACGTTGCCGACCCCGACGCCCGCGAAGACGAACACCGAGCCGAGCAGGAGGCCGACTGCGTCGGGGGCGACCGCCCGGACCACCAGCCCCGCCGTCATCAGGACGAGGGCCGCGACGGTGGTGCGCTCCAGCCCGAAGCGTCGCTCGAAGCCGGATGCCAGGAGTCCGAAGACCGCAAAACAGAGCGGCGGCACGGTGCCGATGAGACCGGCGACCGCGGCGGGAACGGCGAAGTCCTCCGCGATGTGGTCGTACAGCGGCGAGAGCGAGGCGACCGCGGAGCGGAGCGAGAAGGCGATCAGCAGGATGCCGACGATCGCGAGAGTCCGGCCCTCCCAGAGCGGGCGGGCAGGAGCGGACGTCACCGACTCAGCCTAGACCCGCCGCGACGGGGCGCCGCCGCCAGGCCGGTCGTCGCCGATCGCGCCCGCGGAGGTCAGGACTCCTGCGTGCCCTCGACCCAGGCCAGGTACTCGTCGGAGACGGTGCCCGTGACGTAGCGGCCGTCGAAGCAGCTCATGTCGAGGTCTTCCACGTCGGGTGCACCGTCGAGGATCGCAGCCTTCAGGTCGTCGATCTCCTGGTAGACCAGGTAGTCGCAGCCGAGCTCCTCGGCGATCTCGGGGATCGTCCGGTTGTACGCGACCAGCTCGTGCCGCGACGGCATGTTGATGCCGTACACGTGGGGGAAGCGGATCGGCGGAGCGGCGGAGGCGAACGTGACGCTCTTGGCCCCGGCATCCCGAGCCATCTGGATGATCTCCTTCGACGTGGTTCCTCGCACGATCGAGTCGTCGATCAGGAGGACGTTCTTGCCCTTGAACTCGGTCGACATCGCGTTGAGCTTCTGGCGCACGCTCTTCTTGCGCACCGCCTGCCCGGGCATGATGAACGTCCGGCCGATGTACCGGTTCTTGTAGAAGCCCTCGCGGTACTCGATGCCGAGCTTGCGTGCCACCTGCATCGCCGCGGGGCGCGAGGAGTCCGGGATCGGCATGACGACGTCGATCGACCCCTCGGGGGTGTACTTCGCGATGGTGTCGGCGAGGCGCTCGCCCATTCGCAGTCGCGCCTCGTACACCGAGATGCCGTTCATGACGGAGTCGGGACGGGCGAGGTACACGTACTCGAACGAGCACGGCGCGAGCTGCGCCTTCGGGGCGCACTGCTGCGTGAACAGGTTGCCGTCCAGGTCGATGAAGACCGCCTCGCCGGGGTCGACGTCGCGCACGACCTCGAATCCGCCGTTCTCGAGCACGAGCGACTCGGATGCCACGGTCCACTCGTACCGGCCGTTCTCGGCGCGTCGGGTGCCGAGGATCAGCGGACGGATGCCGAAGGGGTCGCGGAATGCGAGCAGACCGTAGCCGGCGATCAGCGCGATCGACGCGTACGAGCCCTCGACGCGCTCGTGAACGCGGCTGACGGCGGCGAAGATCTGCTCGGGGTCGAGCTCGAGGCCAGAGATCACCGTCTGCAGCTCGTTCGCGAGGACGTTCACCAGCAGCTCGGTGTCGGAGCTGGTGTTGAGGTGCCGCCGGTCGGTGCGGAACAGCTCCTCTGTCAGCTCACGCGTGTTGGTGAGGTTGCCGTTGTGGACGAGGACGATGCCGTACGGCGCGTTCACGTAGAACGGCTGCGCCTCCTCCTCGCTCGACGCGGTGCCCTTGGTGGCGTAGCGGACGTGCCCGAGACCGATCGTGCCCAGCAGCGAGCGCATGTCGCGGGTGCGGAACGCCTCGCGCACCATGCCCCGGTTCTTCGCGATGTGGAAGACGCCGTTCGCCTCCGCAGTCGCGATGCCCGTCGAGTCCTGACCGCGGTGCTGCAGGAGCAGCAGTGCGTCATAGACCTCTTGATTGGCGGGTCCCTGTCCGACGACGCCGACGATTCCGCACATTCGTTACTTCGCCATTCCCGTGTTGCTCAGTTCTCGGATCAGCCGGCGTACGTGCCGACCAGGCGCACCGCGCCACCGTCGACACCCTTGGCGCCCTGCTCGTAGTCGCCGTCGGGCCGCGCGGCATCCGACACCGTCCCGACCTGCCAGGTGTCGATGCCCTCCGCCGTGAGAAGGGATGCTGCGGCCTCCGCCTGCTCGGCCGCGACGACGGCGAGGAAGCCGATGCCGAGGTTCCAGGTGCCCTCGGTCTGCTCCAGCGACAGGTCGCCAAGGTCCGCGAGCACGCGGAAGACCGGCGACGGCGACCAGGTGGAGCGGTCGACGTCGACCCAGGTGTTCTGCGGGAGGACGCGCGCGAGGTTGGCGGCGATCCCGCCGCCGGTGACGTGGCTGAGGGAGTGGATCGCGCCGGGCATCGCGTCGATCGCGCGCAGCAGCGGCGACGTGTAGAGGCGAGTCGGCTCAAGGAGCTGCTCTCCCCACGTGCGGCCGAAGTCGGCGGCGTGGTCGCCGTAGCCGATGCCCGCGTTCGCGATGATGTGGCGGATGAGCGAGTAGCCGTTGGAGTGGGGGCCGCTGGAGGCGAGGGCGAGCACGACGTCGCCCGAACGGACCCGGTCGGCGCCCAGCACGGCATCCGCTTCGACGACACCCGTCGCGGCTCCCGCGACGTCGTAGTCGTTGATGCCCAGCAGGCCCGGATGCTCGGCGGTCTCGCCGCCGACGAGCGCGGTGCCGGTCGCGGAGCAGCCGTCGGCGATGCCGCGGACGATGTCGGCGATGCGCTCAGGGAAGACCTTGCCGGTGGCGATGTAGTCGGTCATGAACAACGGCTTCGCGCCGACCACGACGATGTCATCGACGACCATGCCGACGAGGTCCTGGCCGATCGTGTCGTGCTTGTCGATGGCCTGCGCGATGGCGACCTTCGTGCCGACGCCGTCGGTCGAGGTGGCCAGAAGCGGCTTCGAATACCCGAGCAGGGCCGAGGCGTCGAACAGTCCGGCGAAGCCGCCGACACCACCGAGGACTTCGGGCCCGTGGGTGCGGCGGACAGCCGATTTCATCAACTCAACGGCGAGGTCTCCCGCCGCGGTGTCGACGCCGGCTGCGGAATAAGGATCGGTGGGAGTCGAGGCCACCCCCTCAGCCTACCCGTCGCCGCCGCTCCGCCGGTGCCCGTGAGTGCTCCCCCGGGGCGTGGTCGCGGCCGCGCGGGCTCGCCGTCGCCGCGCACCGCGTGCGCTAACTCCTCAAGAACTCGCCGGATCCGGACTCGGAAGGCCGGTCGACGCCCATCGGCGGCGAAAGTGAGGAGTTACGGCCGCACAGAAGCCGGCGCCCGCCAGGGACGAGCGCCGCCGGAGAGCGCCGGGATCCGGCCGGGCCGGCGGCCGGGACCCTATGATGGCGCCATGAGCGGGGCTGACCGGCCCGAATGGGTCGTGCGAGAGGATGCCGGGGCTGCGGTGCTCGTCGCCCTGTTCGTGCGCCAGGCGCTGGGGATCCGCTCGCCCGAGGAGCTCCCGCACCTGCGGAATGCTCCCGCCGCTGTCGCCGCGGCGGACGACGACGATCAGCGCCTCCTCGAACGCCAGTGGCTCGCCTACTGGGCGATGACGGTCGAACCGCAGGCCCACCCCTCCCCGGTTCCGCTCGACCTGGTCGACGGGTTCGAGACGCTCGCAGTGCTGCCCGTCGAGGGTTTTGACGAGCTGCGCGCGGCGATGACCCCCCATGCCGTGCAGGCGGTCGCCTTCGCGCGTCACGAGAGTGAGCGGTACGCGATGCACAGCCGCGGCGGGTCGGCCAGCAGCTACCGGGCCTATGCGAGCGCAATCGCCGAGCACGAGCGGCGAGTCGGGCGCCGCGCACACTCATTCGAGCTGAATGTGCAGGTGCTCCCGCTCACCCAACGCGGTGTCTGGTGGATCGGGTCGCTCACGATCGCCGTCACCGACGGGCTCCGCGGAGATGTCGCCTCGTTCGATCCGGCGATTCAGCCGATCATCGCCGAGATCGCCTGACGCGGTCAGCCGGTCTGCCCATCCTCCTCGCGCACCGTCTCGTGCGTGATCTGCACCGTGCGCGTGCGGCGGCGCGAGGAGCGGTCGAAGATGAGCGCGACGGCGGCGCCGAGCGCCAGTCCCACCGGCACGCACACCAGCAGGAGGAACCCGAAGACCTGGGTCGTCGAATACGTCACTCCGGTGCTGGGGCTCGCAGCGGTGCCGCCGAACGCGAACGTCAGGATCAGCGCGGCGAGCAGTCCCACGGCGGCGCCCACGGCGAAGAAGACCCCGAAGCGGGGGCTGCGGCGCAGTTCCGCGGATTCGACGTGCGACTCGGAGTGCTCGATCATTCCCCCATTGTCCCACGCGCCGCGGGCGCGGTCAGGGGTGGTGCTGATCGGGCTCGGGGAGGTCCGTGGGCCCGGTCGAGTGGGTCGGCTGATCAGCGGATGCCGCATCGCGCCGTCGCCGGGCGATGGAACCCGCCGCGAGGAGCACCGCCACGACAAGGGCCAGCGCGCCGACGCCGAGCCCGATCCAGAGTCCCTGACCGTCGGCGTCATCGGCCGCACCGGGGGCGGCGCCGGTGGTCTCCGAATCCGGGGCTCCCGTCGCCTCGGGCGCCGGGCACTCGGCGACGACGGTGAGGTCCAGCGCCCCCGGTTCCCCGACCCACCCGGTGATCGCGTCGTCGGCGAAGGAGGTCGGCGCCTCGACGGCGGTGACGGTGACGGTCTCGCCGTCCTCGGTGACCGCGGCTCCGCGCAGGTCGATCGTCGCGAGGGGGGCCTGGGCTGCGGAGGACGAGCCCTCGGCATCCACATCGAAGAGGAGCTGTCCGGAGTCTTCGGCAAGGACGACGGTGCCGCCCGACAGCGTCGTCTTGACTCCGGCGTCGCTCGCGAAGGAGAGTGTGCCCTCGAAAGCGATGCTGCCGACGGGGCCGACCGGGTCGACGACGCCACTGCCGTCGGTGAACGAGATGGCCTCGTCGTCGGTGGAGACGGCACCGGACGCGATCAGTTCGCTGGATCCCGCCTCCCAGAGGACATCGGCGACCGTGACCGTGCAGGCGACGGTGTCGGTCGCGGATGCAGGAGTGGGGGCGGCGAGCAGCGCAGCGGGCGCGACGACCATGAGCGCGGCAGTCAGCGCTGCGGGCGTCATGGTGCGGGTCATCGTGCTCCTCTCCGGAGCGATCGTACGGGAGCGTCGGCCGTGAGGAGTCGGGCCCGGCGGCAGCTCGGGCACCGGCGAGGCCGGCTGATGCGCGAGGCGCACCGCTCAGGGCCGCAGCGGCAGGAGCCCGATGAGGTCGGCGCGCGTGCCGGACGCCTGCACGCGGCCGGCCGTGACGGCGTCGGCCCACGCGAGCTCACCGGTGGCGAGGCCGATCCAGGTCGCGGCATCCGTCTCGATCACATTCGGCGGAGTCCCTCGGGTGTGGCGCGGTCCCTCGACGACCTGCACGGCACCGAAGGGCGGAACCCGCACCTCGACGGAGTTGCCCGGAGCCTTCTCGGCAAGCAGCTGCAACAGGTAACGGACCGCGGTGCCGAGATCGGCACGGGTCGTGCTGCCCTCGCGGACGGCGGCGAGCGCGTCGCGGCCGTCGCCGGTGGTGATCTTCCGCGCCATACCGACGACGGTAGCGCGCCGAGGCTGCCTCAGGACCCACGCTCCCGCACGCCCACGCTCCCTCAGGCCCCACGCTCGCTCAGGCCCACACCCCCGTCGGAGCGACACCTCCGCCGGTAGGATGGCCGGGTGAAGATCCTCGTTCTCGGTTCGGGTGCCCGCGAGCACGCCATCATCCTCGCTCTCCGCGCCGAAGCAGCAGGCCACGAGATCCTCGCCGCACCCGGCAACGCGGGGATCGCCGCCGATGCGACCCTCGTGACCCTCGACCCGAACGACCCGGCCACGGTCACCGGATACGCCTTCGAGAACGACGTCGACCTCGTCATCATCGGCCCCGAGGCCCCGCTGGTCGCGGGCGTCGCCGATGCGCTGCGTGAGCGCGGCATCCCGGTGTTCGGTCCCGGCAAGGCGGCTGCTCAGCTGGAGGGCTCGAAGGCGTTCGCGAAGCGGATCATGGATGCCGCGGGCGTTCCCACCGGCCGCGCTGCGCGCGCGCACACGCTCGACGAGGTCGCCGCCGCGCTCGACGAGTTCGGCGCTCCGTACGTCGTGAAGGCCGACGGCCTCGCCGCCGGCAAGGGCGTCATCGTCACGGAGGACCGCGCTGCGGCCCTCAGCCACGCCGAGACCTACCTGCCCGTCGGCGGCGTGCTGGTGGAGGAGTTCCTCTCCGGCCCCGAGGTGTCACTGTTCTTCGTCTCCGACGGCGACACCGTCCGCCCGCTGAGCCCTGCACAGGATTTCAAGCGCGCGTACGACGGCGACGCCGGCCCCAACACCGGCGGCATGGGCGCGTTCTCGCCGCTCCCCTGGTTGACCGACCGGTTCGGCAGCGAGGCGGATTTCGTCGCCGAGGTCACGCGCACGGTCGCCGAGCCGGTGATCCGCCAGCTCGACGTCGAGGGCACGCCGTTCATCGGCCTCCTCTATGCGGGGCTCATCCTCACCGACGACGGCATCAAGGTCATCGAGTTCAACGCGCGCTTCGGCGACCCGGAGACCCAGGTGGTCCTCCCCCGCCTCACCAGTCCGCTCTCCCGGCTGCTCCTGTCCGCGGCATCCGGCACCCTCGAGTCCGAGCCGCAGCCCGAGTTCGCCGCCGACGTGGCGGTGACCGTCGTGCTCGCCAGCGAGGGCTACCCCGAGTCCCCCGTGACGGGTCGCCCGATCCGCGGCGTGGACGACGCGGCATCCGTCGACGGCGTGCACCTCACGCACGCCGCGACCGCGGCGCAGGACCGCGGCTTGGTGGCCACCGGCGGTCGGGTGCTCAACGTCGTGGCCACGGGAGCGGACTTCGCCGCCGCCCGCGAGCGCGCGTACGCCGCGATCGAGCGGATCTCCCTCGAGGGCGCGCACTTCCGCACCGACATCGCGGCGCGCGTAGCGGGGTGACCGCAGGAACGGCTGACCGCAGCGCCCGTGCGGGTCGCTCGGCGACAGCGCCTGACCTGCCCCGCGCCCGACCCGGACGTCAAGGCATCGGCACGACCTGCGCCCAGAAGCGGTCGATCGTGTCGGTGCTGGTGACCGCGAACTGGTAGGCGGCGTCCGTGGCGTCGGCGAGCGTGAGTCCCTCCGACATCGCGGGCCCCTCGCACTCGACGAGGAGCGCACCCGTCGGATCGGTCGTCCCCGATTCGCTGGCAGCGGCCCAGGTGAACTCCAGGGTGGCGCCTGTCACTGCGGGTCGGCAGTCGTAGCGGATCTGATACAGCGCCCCTGTCCGTGCGAGCCCGGCGATGGTGGTCTCCGTGACGGGGCTACCGTCGGGGCCGTCCGACACGTACACGATGCGCGCGATCTCGTCGTCGCTCGCCGGCGGCACCTCGTAAGCCGCCGCGATGTGCGGTGGCGCGGCAGGATTCGTCGCTTCGGCCGGCTCCTGCACCGTCGGCGTCTCCTGCGGCCGAGTGTGGCTCGGGTCGGGGCCGACCATGTCGGTGGAGATGCACCCGGCCAGGGTGAACGCGACGAGCGTCGCGAGGACGGGAGCTGCGGCACGGTGCATCATGGCGTCAGCCTAGGGCGCCGGGTCCCGCCGGCGTGCCAGCGACGTCATCCGCTCACACGAGCCTCGCCGCAGCGTCGATAATGAGCAGGTGACGGATGCCGCGACCCCCCTCCCCGGTTGGACCCACATCTACTCCGGCAAGGTGCGCGACCTGTACCGCCCGGTGGGCGGAGACGGGTCGAGGCTGCTGGTCGTCGCCAGCGACCGGGTGAGCGCGTTCGACCACGTGCTGGAACCAGCGATCACCGGCAAGGGGGCTCTCCTGACGAGCCTCAGCCTGTGGTGGTTCGACCAGCTCTCCGGCGGAGACGGCGGCCGCCCGATCCCCAACCACCTCATCGAGGGCGAGGAAGCGCCGATCGAGACCGCCGGTCGGGGGATGATCGTCACCGCACTAGACATGCTGCCCGTCGAGTGTGTCGTCCGCGGCTACCTGACCGGGTCGGGATGGGCCGAGTACCAGGCCGACGGCACGGTGTGCGGCATCCCTCTCCCGAGCGGCCTGCGAAACGGAGATCGCCTGCCGGAGCCGATCTTCACGCCCGCCTACAAGGCTCCGCTGGGCGAGCACGACGAGAACATCTCGTTCGAGCGCACCGTCGAGCTCGTCGGCGCCGAACGCGCGGCAGAGCTCCGAGACACGTCGCTGGAGATCTACCGCCGCGCCGCCGCCCTCGCCGAGGCGAAGGGCCTCATCCTCGCCGACACGAAGTTCGAGTTCGGCCTCGACGCCGAGGGCACGCTGACGCTCGCCGACGAGGTGCTCACGAGCGACTCGTCCCGGTACTGGGATGCCGCGGCCTGGCGCACCGGCACCACCCCCGCTGAGCGCATGGCGAGCTTCGACAAGCAGATCGTTCGCGACTGGCTCGCGGCGAACTGGGCCCACGCGCCCGGAGGCTCCGCGCAGCGCGTGAGCGATGCGTCGAGTGGGCGTGGGGAGGACAAGCAGGGGACGCCGCCCGAGCTCCCCGCGGACATCGTGGAGCGCACCGCGGCGAAGTACCGCGAGCTCCGCGACCTGCTGACCGCCTGAGAAACATCCGCGCGCGCTCCGATCGCGCACCGCCGCGCGCCGATACTCTGATCGCTGCCCCACCCCCACCCGACTATCTGAGGAGCTCCCGCATGCCCACGTGGACCCTGCACGGCGACGGACGTCGCATCGCACCCGGCGCCGTCGTCGCCCCGAACGAACGGCTCGGCTGGGGCAGCACCATCGCCATCGGCGGTCAGCACGTCGTCGCGATGTTCGGCGCCACCTTCCTGGTGCCGCTCATCACCGGCTTCCCGGTGACGACGACGCTGTTCTTCTCCGGTGTGGGCACGCTGCTCTTCCTGCTGCTCACCCGCAACCGCCTGCCCAGTTACCTCGGCTCGTCGTTCGCGTTCCTCGCGCCGATCCTCGCCGCGGGCCCGGGTGAGGGGAAGCCGCTGGAGACGCCGGAGCAGATCGGGCAGGCCCTCGTCGGCGTGTTCGTGGCGGGCGTGCTGCTGGCCGGCATCGGGTTCCTCGTGCAGGCGACCGGCACCCGCTGGCTCGAGCGCCTCATGCCTCCTGTCGTCTCGGGCGCGATCGTCGCCCTCATCGGCCTGAACCTCGCTCCCGCCGCCTGGAACAACTTCAAGAGCGACGCCCTGCTCGGGACGATCACGCTCGTCGCATGCATCCTCTTCGCCGTGCTCTTCCGCGGATTCCTGGGCCGCATCTCGATCTTCCTGGGCGTCCTCGTCGGCTACGCGGTCGCCGTCGCAATGGGGCGCGTGGACTTCTCTGGCGTGTCCAAGCTCATCGACGAGAACGCGTGGGTGGGCCTGCCGACCTTCCACCTGCCCGCCTTCACCGACCCGGTGGCCTGGAGCCTCGTGCCGATGTTCCTGCCCGTCGTGCTGGTGCTCGTGGCCGAGAACGTCGGCCACGTGCGCGGCGTCGCCACGATGACCGGCGACCCGACCATCAACAACCGCACCGGTCGAGCGCTGGTCGCCGACGGCCTCGCCACCACCCTCGCCGGCGCCTTCGGCGGATCGGGCACGACCACCTACGGCGAGAACATCGGCGTCATGGCGGCGACCCGCATCTACTCGACCGCCGCGTACTGGGTCGCCGGCATCATCGCGGTGCTGCTGTCGTTCTCGCCGGTCGTCGGCGCCATTCTCTTCACGATCCCGAACGGCGTCATCGGCGGCGTGACCACGGCCCTCTACGGCCTCATCGGCGTCATCGGCATCAAGATCTGGGTCGACAACCAGGTCGACTTCTCGCGGCCGGTGAACCAGTACACCGTCGCGGTGGCCTTCGTCGTCGCGATCGCCAACTTCACGATGGACCTCGGCCAGCTGCAGTTCGGCGGGATCGTCCTCGGCACGGTCGCCGCCCTGGCGATCTACCACGGCGGCAACGCGATCGCCCGTGCGCGCAAGACGGGTGCCGACGACGGCGGCCCCATCGTCCCGATCGGCCAGCTCGGCGGCGACCCGCAGTAACGCAGCCCGCGGGAATGCGCCGGGGCGCGGATTAGTTGTAGCTACACATGACTGATCTCGCCCCGGCATCCGCCCGCCTTCACGCGGCTACGCGGATGGATGCCGTCACCCTTCTCGTCGGCGACCTCGACGCGCAGACCGCGTTCTACCGTGACGTCGTGACCCTGCAGGTGCTGGATGCC
>NZ_JBHWTD010000063.1:0-23299 GCF_043427715.1 Microbacterium sp.
CGGGGCCGTGGCGGCGGGCCAGCAGGATGCCGCGGGGCGGCGGGTCAGCGGCCCTTCGACGCGGCGGCGATGACGATGCGGTCGGGAAGGATCCGCGACAGCGCCACGAGCGCCCGGTAGCGGATCGAGGGGACGGAGACGGACCAGCCGCGGGCGGCCGCGCGGAGGCCTGCGCGCACCACGAAGGTCTTGTCGAGCCACATCCAGCGGGAGATGCCCTCCTCCCCCGGGGGCAGGCCGAGCCGCTCGTGGAAGTTGGTGTGCGTGAAGCCGGGGCAGACCGCCGTGATGGTGACGCCCTGCTCGCCGTAGCGGACGTTCGCCCACCGGCTGAATGAGATCACCCACGACTTCACGGCGCCGTACGTCCCGCGGGGCATGAGACCGGCGACCGAGGCGACGTTGATGACCTTGCCGCTGCCGCGCTCGAGCATCCCCGGGAGCGCGGCGCGCATCAGCCGCATCGGCACCTCGACGTGCAGTGCCAGGTGGCGTGCTTCGTCCTCGATGTCGTTGGTCTCGAACGCGAGCGGAAGTCCGTAGCCCGCGTTGTTGACGAGGACGTCGACAGGCCGGTCGGCGTCGGCCAGCCGCGCTTCCACGCGCTCCCGCTGCGCCTCCTCGACGAGGTCGGCGACGAGGACCTCCGCCGCGACGCCGTGCGTGCGACGGATGTCGGCCGCGAGCGCGTCCAGGGCCGCCTGGTCGCGGGCGACCAGCACGACGTCGGCGCCGCGTGCGGCGAGCTGCCGGGCGAACTCGGCTCCGAGGCCCGAACTCGCTCCTGTGATCAACGCCGTCGCCGTCATGGCCGACAGCCTAGGCCCGAGCGGGTGAGCCCGGGGTCAGGGCGCGACGCGTCCGTTCGCGTTGAAGGCGGCATAGGTGAGGGGCATCAGCTCCTTGAACTGCGCCTCCATCTTCTCCGCGCACATCTCGATCTCGCGCTGCGGGAACGAGGGGAAGTGCGTCCCCTCCCGCTTGGTGCGCAGCGACAGGAAGTTCATCAGCGACCGCGCGTTCACCGTCACGTACATCGACGAGAAGATGTTCAGCGGCAGCACGATGCGCGCCACCTCGCGGGCCACACCCGCTTCGAGCATCCGCTGGTACGCCTCGAAGGCGGCGATCGACGCCTCGCGCGTCGTGCGGTCGACGAGCTCGACCTGCTCGGGCGAGCCGGGAAGGAATTCGTACGCGCCGGGCTTGCCCACCTGGAGCAGGTTCCGCTCGGATGCCGGGACGTAGAAGACCGGACGGAGCTCCCGGTAGCGGCCCGATTCCTCGTTGTACGAGGCGATGCGGTGCCGCATGAACTCACGGAACACGAAGATCGGCGCCTGCACGTAGAAGGTCATCGAGTTGTGCTCGAACGGCGAGCCGTGACGGTCGCGCATGAGGTAGTTGATGAGACCCCGGTCGCGGGCGGTCGCCTCGGTGCCGGCGGCCGCGGCATCCAGCGTCTGCTCGCCCTGCGTCGACACGCGGGCGGCGAAGAGCACGTCACTGTCGGATGCGCTGGAACGCACCAGCTCGACGGTGACGTCGCTGCGGAACTCGATCTCGGGGGTCACTGCGCCATCGCTCACGGCTCACACACTACCCCGCGCGGTGTGACGCCCCGTGACGCGCAGACGGTGCCGGCGGCCCGGAACGGCGCGGCGGCGCACTACCGTTGAGAGGTCATGGATCTCCTCTCCGCCGTCATCATCCTGGGCGCGCTGCTCGCGGTCACCGTCGGCGTCGGCGTCTTCCTCCGCTGGCGTCAGAACCGGCCGGCCCGGTTCAACCCGAGCGAGGTCGTGGACCCCTCCCGCTTCGGCGCGGAGCGACTGGGCGATTCGGCGACGCTGCTGCAGTTCAGCACCGAGATGTGCAGCCGCTGCCCCGGCGTGCACCGCACCCTGCGGCAGATCGCGGACGAGTCCGAGGGAGTCCTCCACCTCGACGTCGATCTCACCCACCGTCCCGACATCGCGAAGCACTTCCACGTGCTGCAGACCCCCACCACCCTCGTCCTCGACCGGCACGGTGTCGTGAAGAGCCGCTTCGGCGGCACCCCGAGCCGTCACGTCGTGCAGATGGAACTCGACCGCGTCACGACAGGAGCCCGTCATGGCTGAGCTTCGCCCGATCGACCCGCGGGGGCCGCGCTTCGCGGCATCCGTCACGTCTGTGCTGCTTCTCGTCGCGACACTGCTCGCGCTCCTGGGAACCTCGACGGCTCACACCGACGCCGGATTCGGCGGGCTCGGCCCGCTGGGGGGTGGCATGTTCATCGTTCCGGGCTCGGGGTGGGTCCTGCCCTACGCATCCATCGAGATGCGCATCCTCGACCCTGGGTTCCTCGCCGTCCTCGTCGTGGCACTCCTGTTCGTGTGGGGCGTCCTCTCGCCGCGCACCGCCCCGTGGGGGGTGCTGTACCGGAAGGCCATCCAGCCGCGCCTGGGGCCGCCGACAGAGCTCGAAGACCCCCGCCCGCCGCGCTTCGCACAGGGTGTCGGCCTGCTCGTCACGGGCGTCGGGCTCGTCCTCCACGTGGCCGGCGTCCCGCTCGCGCTGCCTATCGCTGCGGGCCTCGCCTTCGCCGCCGCCTTCCTGAACGCGGTGTTCGCGTTCTGCCTCGGATGCCAGATCTGGCTGCTGCTGCAGCGGGTCGGTCTCACGGGGCGCACCGCCTGACGCCCGCGGCATCCGCCGTCAAGGCGTACCGCCGACGATCTCTCCGGTCTAGGCTCGGCAGCGACCGACCCACCTGCGAAGGAGATCATCATGAGCGTCACGAGCGAAGCCACCACCAGCTGGAAGGGCGCCCTGACCGACGGGTCGGGCGAGATCGCCCTGGAGAGCTCGAATCAGGGACCGCTGCCGGTGAACTGGCAGGCGCGCAGCGAGGGGTCGACCTCCGTCACGACCCCCGAGGAGCTCCTCGCCGCCGCACACTCGTCGTGCTTCAGCATGGCGCTCTCGCACGCGCTCGCGCAGAACGGGACGCCGCCGACGAGCGTGGAGACGACGGCATCCGTCACCTTCATCCCCGGTACGGGCATCACGGGGTCGCACCTCAACGTGAACGCGTCGGTGCCGGGCCTGTCGGCCGAGGACTTCGACCGCATCGCGCAGGAGGCGAAGACCGGATGCCCCGTGTCCGCCGCCCTCACCGGGATCGAGATCACCCTCGAGGCCACGCTTGCCTGACAAACGCGTCGTCCTCTCCGGCGCGTCGGGGCTGATAGGCCGCGCCCTCGCCGAGTCCCTCACCGCCGACGGCGTTGAGGTCATCCGCCTCGTCCGCCACGCACCCGCGGGCCCGGGTGAGGTGGAGTGGGATCCGGGACGGACGCGGCTCGATCCGGCCGTCCTCGCGGGCGCCGCGGCCGTCGTGAACCTCAACGGGGCGAGCATCGGCCGCTTCCCGTGGACGTCCCGCTACCGGCACGAGCTGGTGTGGTCCCGCATCCACCCGACGCAGACCCTCGCGCGGGCCCTGCGCGTACTCGGCGATGATGCTCCCCACTTCGTGAGCTCCTCTGCCGTCGGTTATTACCCCCCGGATGCCGCCGGGCAGCGCTTCGACGAGCAGGGCGACCGGGGCGACGCGTTCCTCTCCGACCTCTGCGGGGAGTGGGAGTCGGCCGCCCAGACCGCCGGCGACCGCGTCGCCCTGCTGCGCACGGCACCGGTCGTGCACCGCGACGGCGTGCTGAAGCCGCTCATGCTGCTCACCAAGCTGGGACTGTCGGGGCCGATCGGGCGCGGCACGCAGGTGTGGCCGTATATCTCCCTGGACGATGAGGTCGCGGCGATCCGCCACATCATCGACCGCGGGATCACCGGCCCCGTAAACCTCTCCGGGCCCACCCGCGCGACCGCGAACGACCTCGGGTTCGCGCTGGCCGTGGCGATGAACCGGCCCTATGTGCTCCGCGCACCGGTGTTCGCGCTGAAGGCCGTACTGGGCGCGGACGCCGTCCAGGCGCTGCTCACCGTCGACACCCACGTCGTCCCGGCCGTGCTCGAGGAGACCGGCTTCACGTTCCGGCATCCGACCGTCGAAGCGGCCGTCACAGCGGCGCTCTGAACGGCCTGAGCGCGTACGACCGCGGCGCCCGCCACAGCGCCGATGACCGCGGGCGCCTACCCGGGTCAGCGCTTGCGCTCGGCGCGTTCCAGACGGATCGCGGAGCGGATCGCACCGCGCGCGCGGCGCCGGTCGCCCGCGCCGTCGTAGAGAAGGCCGATGCGGTACCAGCCGCGCCAGTCCTCCGGGTCGGCCTCGACCGCCGCACGGTAGGACGGGAACAGGGCGTCCGCCTCCGCGGCGACGGGGCGTCCGCTGGGACGGAGGGTGAGCTCCTCCTCCGGCAGACCGCCTTCTTCTGCCAGGCGCGTGCCGAGGCGCTGCGCGCCGATACCGAAACTCACCTCGCGCCACAGCGCCCACGCCGCGATCACGGGCAGGATCAGCAGCGCCACCCCCATGACGGTGCCGACGGTGTCGCCGCTGGTCAGCAACAGCCACGCGCGCTGCCCGACGAGCGCGATGTAGAGCGCGAGGGTGGCCGCGACGATCGCGACACCGATGCGGGTGCTCATGCGCTGGTGACGCGCGCGACCTGCCCGGAGGCCTCGTCGCCCACCGGAGCCGCCTGACGGCCCGCGGCGGGGCGGCGAATGCCGATGTCGATCATGCTGTCGAGCCCGACCACGATGCCGGACGCGTCCCGCGCGGCATCGAGGGCGACGCGGATGCCGGGCGCGTAGGCCGCGGCCGGGTCGATCGTGTCGTGGACGATCGAGAGCGACTCCCCCGGCCCCGACAGGATCGTCTCCTGCTTCGCGATGACGCCGGGTCTGCGCAGCGAGTGCACCGGGACGCTCGCGATCTGCTGCCCGCGGGCGCGCTGATCGACGTGCGGGGCCTCGACGGGACCGGCATCCGCTCGCGCCGCGGCGATCAGCTCGGCGGTGCGGACCGCCGTACCGCTGGGTGAGTCGACCTTCGTCTCGCGGTGCGTCTCGACGATCTCGATCGAGGGGAAGAACCGAGCGGATGCCGCGGCGAGCGCCGACCCGATGACCGAACCGAGCGAGAAGTTGGGGATGAAGACGGCGCCGGTGCCGGCTGCCTCGACGAGGGGACGCACCAGGGCGATTCGGTCGGCCGACCAGCCGGAGGTGCCCACGAGCACGTTGATCCCGCGCTCCGTGGCGGCGCGGACGACGTCGATGGAGACGGCGGGAACCGACGCGTCGACGACGAGGTCGGCGCCGTCGATCTCGCCGAGGTCGCTCGCGGAGCCGAGGACGGCGACGGTCTCGAACCCCTCGGTGGCCTCGATCACCTCGGCGATGATGGTGCCGAGCTTGCCGGTGCCGCCCACGAGGGCCACGCGCGTCGTCATGCCTCCAGCCTACGCGGCGAGGATCTGCGCGACGGTGTCCCACGCGAGCTTGACGATGAGCAACCCCAGCACGACGAGGAAGACGATGCGGACAAATCCGCTGCCGTTGCGGGTGGCCATCCGGGCGCCGATGAACCCGCCGACCATGTTGAGGCAGGCCATCGCGATGCCGAGGGCGAGGAGGATCTCCCCGTGGACGCCGTAGACGGCGAGCGCGGCGAGGTTCGTCGTGAGATTGGCGATCTTCGCGTTGACGCTCGCCTGCAGGAATCCGTACCCGAGCACGCCGACGAGGAGGATCACGAAGAACGACCCGGTGCCGGGTCCGAGGATCCCGTCGTAGAAGCCGACGAGGACGCCGATCAGGCCCGAGCGCCACGCGACGGCGGTGTTCGAGGTGTGGCGCGGGCTGTGGTGGAGGCCCATCTTGGGCTTGGCGACGGTGTAGATCCCGACCGCGACGACCGCGACCAGCACGACGGGCGTGAGCACATCACGGGGCACGTACCGTGAGAGGGCCGCCCCGATCGCCGACCCGCCGAACGCTCCGGCCACGAGCGGGACCAGCAGCCACAGGTGCACGCGAAGGCGGCGGAGGTAGACAATGCTCGCCGACAGCGTGCCGAAGAAGGACGAGAGCTTGTTCGTCCCGAGGATGTACGGAGTCGGCACGTCCGCGGGCACGGCGATGACGAGGGCGGGCAGCTGGATCAGTCCGCCACCGCCGACCACCGCGTCGACCCACCCGGCGACGCCGGCGGCGACGAGGAGGAACACGAGGGCCGCTGCGGAGATGGGGAGCCATTCGGCGAGCAGCGGTCCATCGAGCACCGGTTGATTCTTGTCGTCACGGTCCCCCGGAGCAAACCGGCCGCACGGGGCAGGACGGGGTCACTCCCTGGCGAGCTGTGCGATCGTGTGCGCCGAGATGTCCCGCAGCCACGCGTCGTCGGCGTCGGCGACGAGAGCGGCGATGGCCGCGGCCCACGCCCGGGCGCGGGTCCACACGTGCGGGTCGTACCGGCCCTCGAGCGCCGCCCGGAAGACGGCGCGACCCGTCGGCGTGAACCCGGTCCACGCGATCGAGAGGTCGCTCGCCGGGTCGCCGGCGCAGAGGTCACCGAAGTCGACCACTGCACGCAGCGCCCCGTCGGACACGATCATGTTGCCGGGATGCAGGTCGCCGTGCAGCCATACCGGCGGCTCCGGCCACACCGGGGCGGCGCATCCCTCGAGCCAGAGGGCGGTCAGGTCCGGGAACGGCGCGAGCCGCGGCGGCATCGTCTCCGCACGGGCGCTCAGCGGGGCGCCGCGGAAGGGATTGTGCGGCGCATCAGCGGGCGCGGGCTGGTGCATCGCGCGCACGAACGCCGCCACCTCTCCGGCGACCGCGTCACGCACCTCAGGGTGCAGGTGCGCCGCGGGCGTCCCCTCGAACCACGGCACGATGCTCCACGGCCAGGGATACGTCGCGTCCGGCAGACCGACCGCGACGGGCGCGGGCACCGGAACGAGAAGGCGCGGCGCGATCACGGGCAGCCACCGCTGCTCGTTCTCGAGGAGCGGCACCGCGACCGACCGCCGCGGCAGACGCACGGCGAGCCGCTCCCCCAGCCGGAAGACCACGTTGTCCCAGCCCGCTCCGGCGGGCAGCACGGTCGACGTCAGACCGGGGTGCTGCGCCGCGACGAGGCGTTCCACGTCAGCGACGGTGAGGTGCACCTCGGCGGAGGGCTGCGGCATCCGTTCAGCTTACGGATGACACCTCGGGTGCGGGACGCCGGGGGCGTCAGACCAGCGGCGTGTCCGGCAGTCCGGTGCGCAGCTCCATCGGCAGGTGGGCGAGATCGTTGTGCGCGTAGACGGTCCACGGGCGTCCGGGACGCTGCGCCAGCACGGTCAGGCCGCAGTTGGCCTGCGTCAGGGTGAGCCATCGCCAGGTCGGCGCGTCGAGCACGTGACGGACGAACCACGCGATGACGAAGTTGTGCGTGATGAGGAGCTCGTGCGCGTTCGGGCGGTGCGCGAGGAACTCGGCGACAGCATCGGACATCTGCGCAGCGCCGGCGTCGATCTCGGCCTCGGTCACGCCGCCGAAGAAGGGCTCGTACACGTTCGGGGTGTCGGGGGTCATCCCGCTCGGCACGCAGTCGAACAGCAGCGCGGTCGGCTCGGGGTCGACGGCGGGCAGGCGGCCGGCGACGGCCCGCGCAGTCTCCGCGGCTCGTTCGAGCGGCGAGTGCCAGACCTGGGTGAGCGGCACACCGGAGAGGCGATCGGCCAGCAGTTCGGCCTGGCGTCGACCTCGGGGCGAGAGAGGGCCGTCGACCATCCCGTGCTCGGCATCGAGGTGCTCGCCATGGCGCACGAGGTAGAGATAGTGCGTCACGTCATTGCTCGCTTCGTTGAACCCCCACCGCGGGTGACCGCGGCTCCTTCCACCCTACGTCAGCCCGGCGACGTCGGGTCGACGCGCTCAGTCGACGGCGCGGGCGATCTCGGCGAGGTGCGCGCGACTGAGGTGGATGCCGACGCCCTGGACGAGCTCGTCGACGTGCGTCACCGCGTAGGCGCTGACGATCGGTGCGGCGACGACGCGCTGCGCGAGCAGCCATGCGATCGCGACGGCGGCGGGCGGCACGGCGAGCTCTGCCGCGATCCGGTCGAGGGCGCGCAGCGTCCGCGCTCCGCGACGGTTCATGTTGGCCGCCAGCTGGCGGCCGCGCACCGACGCTCCCACCCGGTCGCGATCGCGGTGCGCGCCGGAGAGGTATCCGTGCTCGAGAGCCTGGGAGGGGGTCACCGCGATGCCCTGCGCCCCGGCGACCAGTCGCAGATCCCCGTCGAACTCCTCGCGCCGCAGCACGTTGTACGGCACATCGAGCGCCGTGATCCGCGGATAGCCCGCCGACGAGAGGATGCGCGCCTCGACGAGCTGTGCGGCGGTGTATCCCGCCGCCCCGAGGGTGCGGATCTTGCCGGTCTCCACGAGCCATTCCGCCGTGGCGAGGGTGTCTTCGAGCACAGTCGAGCGCTGCGCGCTGCCGTCGAGGTACAGCACGTCGATGCGGTCGGTGGCCAGGCGGGTGAGCGACGCCTCCACGCTGCGGACGAGGTTCGTCGAGCCGAGACCGGGGTGATCGGGATTCCGGCCCACCTTCACGGCGAGCACCGTCTCGTCACGGTTGCCGCGCGAGCGGAACCACTGCCCGATCACGTGCTCACTGCGCCCGGCGGCGTAGCTATCGGAGGTGTGCACAGCGTTGCCGCCGCGGGCGCGATAGGTGTCGAGGATGGCGTGGGATGCCGCGAGGCCGACGTGCCAGCCGAACTCGGCGCCCCCGAGCAGCAGCGGGAAGATCTCGAAGCCGGTTTCTCCGAGCGGGACGCGGACGGCCTGCCCGAGCGGGGCGCCCTGCACCGGCAGCGGCCCGGACGGGTGCTCGGCGGGCATCACGGGGGTCGGCGTGTGTGCCGATGCTCCGAACAGTCCCATGACGTCTCCTCGCGGAGAGCGGGAGGTGCGTGGACGACGCATCCCCCGATGCGTACTACCGAGCGTAGGGGCAGTCCACCCGGGTTCCGTCTCCGACGGCCCGTCGAGACCGACAATTGCGTAACGGTTGCATCACGACGGAACGCCCGCCCCTCCACACGGGAGGGACGGGCGTCGCGTTCGCGGAGATCAGGCCTCGGCGGGAGCCTCTTCGGCGGCAGCCTCAGCGGTCTCTTCGAGAACCGGCTCCAGCGACAGCTTGCCGCGGTCGTCGATCTTCGTGATGCGCACGAGGAGCTTCTGGCCGACACCGAGCACGTCCTCGACGTTCTCGACGCGCTTGCCGCCGGCGAGCTTGCGGACCTCACTGACGTGCAGCAGGCCGTCCTTGCCGGGAAGCAGCGAGACGAACGCACCGAAGGTCGCGATCTTGACGACCGTGCCCAGGAACTGCTCGCCCACCTCGGGGTTGGTCGGGTTCGCGATCGCGTTGACCTGCGCACGCGCGGCCTCGGCGGACGGACCGTCGACGGCCCCGATGTAGACGGTGCCGTCGTCCTCGATCGAGATCTGCGCGCCGGTCTCGTCCTGGATCGCGTTGATCGTCTTGCCCTTGGGGCCGATCAGCTCGCCGATCTTGTCGACCGGGATCTGCACGCTGATGACGCGCGGCGCGGTGGGCGCCATCTCGTCGGGAGCGTCGATCGCCGAGCTCAGGACATTGAGGATCGTGAGACGGGCTTCCTTCGCCTGCGTCAGCGCGGCCGAGAGCACCGACGACGGGATGCCGTCGAGCTTCGTGTCGAGCTGGATCGCGGTGATGAACTCGCTCGTACCGGCGACCTTGAAGTCCATGTCGCCGAGCGCGTCCTCGGCGCCGAGGATGTCGGTCAGCGCGGCGTAGCGCGTCTGACCGTCGACCTCGTCGGTCACGAGGCCCATGGCGATACCGGCGACCGGCGCGCGCAGCGGCACACCGGCGTTCAGCAGCGACAGGGTGGAGGCGCAGACCGAACCCATCGACGTCGAACCGTTGGAGCCGAGAGCCTCGGACACCTGACGGATCGCGTACGGGAACTCCTCGCGGCTGGGCAGCACCGGCACGAGGGCGCGCTCGGCGAGGAAGCCGTGCCCGATCTCACGACGCTTGGGGCTGCCGACACGGCCGGTCTCACCGGTCGAGTAGGGCGGGAAGTTGTAGTGGTGCATGTAGCGCTTGCTCGTCGTGGGCGAGAGCGAGTCGATCTGCTGCTCCATCTTGAGCATGTTCAGCGTGGTGACACCCATGATCTGGGTCTCGCCGCGCTGGAAGATCGCCGAGCCGTGCACGCGCGGGATGACCTGCACCTCTGCGTCGAGCGGACGGATGTCCGCCAGGCCACGGCCGTCCATGCGGACGCCCTCGGCGAGGATGCGGCCGCGGACGACCTTCTTGGTGACCGACTTGTAGGCCGCGGAGAACTCCAGCGGCGCACCGGCGGGAAGCTCGTCGGCCTCGACGGCGGCGATGAGCTCAGCCCGGACGCGGTCCTTGACGGCGTCGTCGGCGGCCTGACGCTCCTGCTTCTCGGCGATCTGGTAGACGTTCACCAGGTCGTCGTACGCACGGCCGGCGACGAAGTCGTAGACCTCGGAGCTGTACGGGGCGAAGACGGGGTAGACGCCGGGCTCGCGGGACGAGCTCGCGGCCATCTGCTGCTGCGCCTCGACGAGCTGCTTGAGGAACGGCTTGGCGGCCTCGAGGCCTCCGGCGACGATCTCTTCGCTCGGCTTGACGGCGCCGCCCTTGATGAGGTTCCAGGAGCCTTCGGTGGCTTCGGCCTCGACCATCATGATCGCGACGTCGCCGTCCTCGAGGACGCGACCGGCGACCATGAGGTCGAAGACGGCCTCCTCGACCTGAGCCTGGTTCGGGAACGCGACCCACTGGTCGGCGTGCTCGCCGTGGCCGGGGATGAGCGCGAGGCGCACACCGGCGATGGGGCCCGAGAACGGCAGGCCGGAGATCTGCGTCGACGCCGAGGCCGCGTTGATCGCGAGGGCGTCGTAGTACTCGCCCGGTGCGATCGACAGGACAGTGACGACGATCTGGACCTCGTTGCGCAGGCCGTCGACGAACGACGGGCGCAGCGGCCGGTCGATCAGGCGGCAGACGAGGATCGCCTCGGTGGAGGGGCGGCCCTCACGACGGAAGAACGAGCCGGGGATCTTGCCTGCTGCGTACGAACGCTCTTCGACGTCGACGGTCAGCGGGAAGAAGTCGAAGCCCTCGCGGGGGTGCTTGCCGGCGCTGGTGGCCGACAGGAGCATGGTTTCCTCGTCGAGGTAGGCGGCGACGGCGCCCTGCGCCTGCTGAGCGAGGCGTCCGGTCTCGAATCGGACGGTGCGGGTGCCGAATCGGCCGTTGTCGAGAACGGCTTCGGCGGCGGTGATTTCAGGACCTTCCAAGAGGTCTCTCCTTCTTTGTTTAGACTCGCACGCGCGTTTCGCGCACGAGATCGTGCGAAGGAGCAGGAACAGGCAGATATGGGCGCGCGGAAAATTCCGCGAGAACCGCCTGCGCTGGCCACCAGTAGAAGACCACCATCCGGCTCGGATGGGAACCCACCACAGGGGACCAGCTTCCTGCCGGCCTGCTCCATGGACCCATCGTGAGATGGGAACTCGATGTTGAATTCGAGCGGATGCCACGGGGTGAACCCCACGACAACCCGATCCAGCCTATCAGCGCACCCCCATCGTGCGTATCGTGGCGGTATGAGTGACGAGCAGAATCCCGCGGGCGCGGCATCCGATGACATGAAGCGGAAGTTCCGTGAGGCGCTCGAGAAGAAGAATGCGCACCACCGCAAGGGCGAGGCGCACCTCGACGGCGACTCCGCCGTCCACGGCACCCACGCCGCGGTGACCAAGCGCGAGTTCCGACGCAAGAGCGGCTGAGCCCGTCCCACCGCGGTCGGCCCGGTCAGCGCGGCAGCGACGTCTGCGCGCCCGGCCGGCCGATCGTGATGTAGTCGGGAAGCTTCGCGCTGAGCCCGTCTCCGGCCGTGCGCCCCCGAACGCGGCGCCACACCCACGGGACCACGTCGCGCGCCAGCCACGTGCCGGGAGCGTCCGCCGCATCGTCGAGGTGGAACGCGTCGTCGAGCGCGGCGAGCGCTTCGGCGTCGGGCACACCCAGCAGCTCCGCCGCCCGGTAGGCGACGAGCCGGTGTCCGCGCGACCGCAGGTGGACGCGGTCGACAGCCCACAGCTCGGGTGAGGCGAGGTCGCGCTCTGCCTCGAGATCGAGCAGGTGCGCCCCCGTGGCTCTCGCGATGAGCCGCAGCCGAGCGTTGTAGGCGCAGAAGCGGCGGCGGAGGACGCCGGCACCCCTGCGGTCGGGCAGGAACACGGTCGCGAGCACGACATCGCACCCCGCCTCGCGGAGGGCGCGGACCGCCGCTTCCACGCGCGCGGCCACGCCGGCGATGTCCACGCGAGGCGCGACGAGGTCATTGGCGCCGATGAGCACCGACACGAGGTCGGGACGGAGCGCGAGGCACGCGGGCAGCTGGGTCTCGACGAGGTCGTCGACGCGGCGGCTCCGGACGGCGAGGTTCGCGTACCGGAACGGAGCGGCATCCTCCCCCGCCAGCGCGAGCAGCTGCGCGAGCCGATCGGCCCAGCCGCGGAAACGGCCGTCGGGCACCCGCGACGAATCGCAGAGCCCCTCCGTGATCGAATCCCCCAGGGCGACGTAGCGTGTCCACCCGCCCGACCTCCGCGGGGTCTCGGCCGGCAGATCGGCGCGCGGCCACGCCCGTGCACGCACGGTGCCATCCGTTCGGGCCAGGCGCTGCGCGCGCGCGTAGTGCTCGACGAGCTGGTCTCCGAGCGCCGCCCAGGTCCTGCCCGACACGGCTTCGCGTGCGGCTTCCGCGAACGCGCGGCGCTTGGCCTGGTCACCGACGAGGTCGAGCACCCGCGCGCGCAGGTCGGCGGTGTCACCCGGGCGGTAGAGCCAGCCGTCGACGCTGCTGCGGACGAGGTCGACGGGGCCGCCCCGACCCGTCGCCACCACCGGCACGCCGCTCGCCTGCGCCTCTTGGATCGTCTGCCCGAACGTCTCGCTCTCCCCCGGGTGCACGAAGACGTCGAACGACGCCATCGCCGTCGCGAGCTCGTCGCCCGTGAGATGCCCGAGGAACGCGGCATCCGGCAGCAGCGCCTCGAGGTCGTGCCGCGAGGGCCCGTCCCCGACGATCACGAGCCCGATGCCGGGGATCCCGTGCAGTGCCGCGAGGTCCTCCACCTGCTTCTCGGGGGCGAGCCTGCCGACGTAGCCGACGATGGTTTCCCCCCGGACGAAACGATCACGGAACGCCTCGCTGCGTCGATGCGGGGCGAAGCGCATGCCGTCGACTCCCCGACCCCACAGCGCCACCCGGTCGACCCCCAGCGCCTCCAGCTGCGCCCGCGCCGCGGCCGACGGCGCGAGTGTCAGCGTCGCCCGTCGGTGGAGACGCCGGACGTGCGATTCGGCGAGCGCGGTCGCCTGCGGGACCCCGTACCGCTGCGTGTACGCGATCACGTCGGTCTGATACACGGCGACGGCGGCCACGCGGGCGGCCTCGGCCGCCAGCAGTCCCTGCCAGCCGAGGAGGAACGGCGACGCCAGGTGCACGACGTCGGCGCCGAAGCTGCGCAGATCGCGCGCGATGGCGCCGACCGGCGGAATCGCGACCCGTACCGCGGGGTACGACGGCATCGGGAGGGACGAGACCGCACGGCCCGGGACATCCAGCGGGTGGTTCCGCACCGACGGGGCGATCACGAAGACATCGTGCCCGGATCGCTCGAGATGGTCCCGAACCTGGAGGACGGAACCGGTGACCCCGTTCATGTGCGGGAGGAAGGACTCGGTGACGACCGCGACTCTCACCCGACCAGGGTGCCCGGCGATCCGGCATCCGGATGCCGCGGCGGCGCCGGAATCGCGGAGAGTTCACGCACTCTCCGCGAACCGGTCACCTGCGCGTCGCCAGACGGACGCCGGTCACCTCATTCGCCGGTGAGACCGCCGAGGAGGTGGCCGAACGATCCACCCTTGCCGAGGTAGGACTCGGGGTCGAACGGGTCGAGACCCTTCGCCACCGGACGGCGCTCGATCGCGTCCGCGAGCTCGCGCGCGCCGCGCTCGATGCGCGCCGAGAGCGGCTTGACCTCGTCAGCCTGCGCACCCCAGTCCGCCGATGCGGCGAACACGCCGGTCGGGACGGCCTCCGACCGGAGATAGGTGAACAGCGGCCGGATGGCGTAGTCGATAGCCAGCGAGTGACGCGCGGTGCCGGCATTCGCTCCGATGAGCACCGGCATCCCGGTCAGCGAATCGGGATCGAGCACGTCGATGAACGACTTGAACAGGCCCGAGTAGCTCGTCGAGAAGATCGGCGTCACCACGATGAGTGCGTCGGCCGACACCACGGTGTTGATCATCGACTCCAGCGCGGGCGGGGCGAACCCCGCCAGCAGGTTGTTGGTGATGTCGTGTGCGTACTCGCGCAGCTCGAAGGTGTCGACGGAGGCGGTGATCTCGCGCGAGGCGAGTTCGCTGAGCGTCGCGGTGGCGAGCTTGTCGGCGAGCATCCGCGTCGAGGACGGGTTGGAGAGCCCCGCCGACACGACAGCGATGCGACGGGCGGTCACCGGGCACCGCCGAGACCGAAGGCCGCACCCACGGGGGCGGCGCTGTCCTGGTAGGGGCTGGGGCCCGAGAGGTTGTCGCCCCGGTTGGCGCGGGGACGCGCCTCGCGGGTGGGACGGTCACCGTAGACCGCGGCGACGCGCGCTGCGTGTGTGGGGGCGTCAGGCACGTTCGCGGGGCGATCCTTGGCGAGCTCCTTTCGGAGCACCGGCACGACCTCACCGCCGAGGAAGTCGAGCTGCTCCAGGACGGTCTTGAGCGGGAGGCCGGCGTGGTCCATGAGGAACAGCTGACGCTGGAAGTCGCCGAACAGATCGCGCATGCCGGCGTAGCGGTCGATGACCTGCTGCGGCGAGCCGACGGTCAGGGGCGTCATCTGCGAGAAGTCCTCCATCGACGGACCGTGGCCGTAGACGGGTGCGTTGTCGAAGTACGGGCGGAACTGGCGGACCGCGTCCTGCGAGTTCTTGGCCATGAAGGCCTGGCCTCCGATGCCGACGATCGCCGTTTCAGGGGCACCGTGACCGTAGTGCTCCCAGCGCTGACGGTAGAGACCGATCAGACGCTGGTAGTGCTCGGCAGGCCAGAAGATGTTGTTCGCGAAGAAGCCGTCGCCATAATACGCGGCCTGCTCGGCGATCTCGGGGGTCCGGATGGAGCCGTGCCACACGAACGGCGCGACACCGTCGAGCGGACGCGGGGTCGAGGTGAACCCGTGCAGCGACGTGCGGAACTTCCCCTCCCAGTCCACGACGTCCTCACGCCACAGCTTGTGGAGGAGCGCGTAGTTCTCGATCGCGAGGGGCACGCCCTGGCGGATGTCCTGCCCGAACCACGGGTAGACCGGACCGGTGTTACCGCGCCCCATCATGAGGTCCATGCGGCCGCCCGAGAGGTGCTGGAGCATCGCGTAGTCTTCGGCGATCTTCACCGGGTCATTGGTGGTGATGAGGGTCGTCGACGTCGACAGGATGAGTCGCTCGGTCTGCGCGGCGATGTAGGCGAGGGTCGTGGTGGGAGAAGACGACCAGAACGGCGGGTTGTGGTGCTCACCGATGGCGAAGACGTCCAGCCCCACCTCTTCGGCGTGCTTTGCGATCTCGACGGTCGCGGCGATGCGCTCGCGCTCGCTCGGGGTGTACCCCGTGGTGGGGTCCTGCGTGATGTCGGTGACGGTGAAGATGCCGAACTGCACACCGGGCCAGGTGGGGGTCGTTTCGCTCACAGTCTCTCTCTCGCTTCCCGGGCGTCTCGCCCGATTCATGCAACTGAATATACTCGATGCAACGCGACACCGTCCACAGTATTCCCGCGCGGTACGCTGGCCCCGATGAGCACCGCCGCCCCCGCTCCCGCGAAAACGCGGCGCGTCCCGATCTGGGACAACGCCCGCGCGGCCTGCATCCTGCTGGTGGTCCTCGGCCACGCGGTGCAGCGCCTCACGTACGACTCCGACATCGCACTCGGCCTGTACTTCCTGATCTACGCGTTCCACATGCCCGCGTTCGCACTGATCTCCGGCTACTTCTCGAAGTCCGACCCGCCGGGTCGCCGTCAGATGACACGGGTGCTCACCGACATCGTGCTCCCCTACGTCATCTTCGAAGGTCTGTGGACCATCACGAAGTTCCTCGTCGAAGGCGAGGCTGATCCGAACCTGACCCAGCCGTCTTGGACGCTCTGGTTCCTGCTCGCACTGGCGATCTTCCGACTCGTCCTCCCCTACCTCGCGCTGCTACGGTGGCCGCTCCTGTGGACGGTCATCATCTCCCTCTCGGTGGGATACCTCCCGAACGTCGACTCGACGCTGTCCCTGTCCCGGACGCTCGGGCTGCTCCCCTTCTTCACGCTCGGCTGGTGGCTCGGCCACCACAAGGTCCTCGAGAGGCACGGCCTCCTGAAGCGACGGCGACTCTCGGTGCGGCTCGGTGCGGCGGCGGTGTTCGGGGCTGCGGCCTTCGCGTGCTGGTTCTTCGTCGAGGAGCTCGACGCGATGAACCTCCGCCAGTGGCTGTTCTACGACGACAGCTACGCCGCCATCGGCGCAACGGATTGGTGGGCGGGCGGCGTGCGACTGCTGCTGATGCTGGTCGCCCTGATCCTGAGCGTCTGCTTCCTCGCTCTCATCCCCCGAGGGCAGTACCGGTGGACGGCGATCGGCCGCTACACGATGTACGTGTACCTGCTCCACTCCTTCGTGCTGTACCCGTTCCGTGAGTCCGGCATCCTCCGCGACCTCGAGCCCACGTGGCTGTTCCTGCCCATCGTGGTCGTCCTCTCGGTCGCCGTGACGGTGCTCCTCGCCTCGCGACCGGTACGGACACTGTTCCGCCCGATCGTCGAGCCGCGGCCGGGATGGCTCTTCGTGGATTCGAGCGTGACGAGTCACGACACGCGCCGGAACGATCCGACGGGATCACGCCGTCCGGGCGCCCCCCGGGCGCACCCCGGGCAGGGGCCGGTGACGCCGCCCGGTGGCGATCAGGGCCGGTAGGGCAGGCCGAAGGCCGCAGCGACGCCCTCGTTCGCGACGCGACCGCCGGCCGTGTTGAGCCCCCTGGCGAGCGCCGGGTCGGCGGCGGCCGCGGCATCCCAGCCCGCGTCGGCGAGCGCCACGATGTACGGCAGCGTCGCGTTCGTCAGCGCGCGGGTGGAGGTCTCCGGGACAGCCCCGGGCATATTCGCGACGCAGTAGTAGACCGCGTCGTGGACGGCGAAGGTGGGGTCGTCGTGCGTCGTCGGACGTGACCCCTCGAAGCACCCGCCCTGATCGATGGCGATGTCGACGAGGACCGCCCCCTGCTTCATCCCGGCGACCATGTCGAGGGTGACGAGTTTCGGTGCGGAGGTGCACGGATGAGCACGGAGCCGATGACGAGGTCGGCAGCGGCCACCTCCTCCGCGATCGCGTACCGGCTGGAGACGCGGGTGTGCATGCCCGGGTAGCGCATCTCGAGTTCTCGCAGGCGGGGCAGCGAGATGTCGATCACGGTGACCGAGGCGCCCATGCCGAGCGCGTTGGCCGCGGCGTGCTCGCCGGCGACCCCGCCGCCGATGACGACGACCTTCGCCTTGGGGGTGCCCGGTACGCCGCCCAGCAGCGTGCCGCGACCGCCGGCGGCGCGCATCAGGGTGTGCGCACCCACCGCGATCGAGATGCGGCCGGCGACCTCGCTCATCGGCGAGAGCAGCGGCAGCGAGCGGTCGGCGAGCTGCACCGTCTCGTAGGCGACCGCGGTCGTCCCCGCGGCGATGAGGGCGTCGGTGAGCGGGCGGTCGGCGGCGAGGTGCAGGTAGGCGAACAGAGTCAGGTCCTCGCGCAGGTAGCCGTACTCCGCGGCGACGGGCTCCTTCACCTTGACGAGGAGGTCGGCCTCCCCCCACACCGCCGCGGCGTCCGGGACGATGCGCGCGCCGGCGGCGGCGTAGTCCTCGTCCGCGATGCGCGACCCCGCGCCCGCCCCGCTCTGCACATCCACCGCATGCCCCCTCGCGATGAGGGTGTCGACCCCCGCGGGGGTGATGGCGACGCGGTACTCGTTGTTCTTGATCTCCGTGGGGATGCCGATACGCATGGTCCGCTTCTTTCCTCGTCCGCGAGTGGGTGCGGAGTCATTGTGGCGATCGTTCGTGTCGGATTCATGACAACGGGAGGATCTTCGGCTACCGTCACCAGAAGCCGCGAAACAGGGGAATCACCACGATGCCAGCTGCATCCCAGCCGAAGGATCTTCGCCCAGCGGAGGGCCTCGACGATCTCGATCGGGAGATCGTGGCGGCGCTGGCCGCTGACGGTCGGATGACCAACGCCGAGCTGGCTGCCCGGCTGGGGGTCGCCCCGTCCACCGCACACGCGCGCACGCGTGCCCTCATCGACCGGGGCGTCATCACGGGATTCCACGCGAGCGTCGACCAGCGGGTGATCGGCGCGGGGCTGCAGGCGATGGTGCACGTCACCCTGCGACCGGGGTCGCGTCACGAGAGCATCGTCGCCTTCGCCTCCGAGGTGCGGCGACTCCCCCAGGTGATCCAGGTCTTCTTCCTCGGCGGGTCGGAGGACTTCCTCATCCACATCGCGGTGGCCGATTCCAGCGAGGTGCGGTCGTTCGTCGTCGAGCACCTGTCCGCACAGCGGAGCGTCGCCAACACCCGCACGAGCATCATCTTCGACTATCACCGCAATCGCGTGGCGGCCCCGTTCCACTGAGGGATCCGCCTCGCCGGTAACGCGGTGCAACATTGCGGATGCCGTTCGCCGGCGTGCCTATCCTCGGACCATGTCCGAGAACACCCTTCCCGTCCTCGACCTCTCGCTCCTCGACCAGGGGCCCGAAGAGGCCGAGCGCTTCCGCTCCGACCTGCGCCGCGCGACCCACGAGGTCGGCTTCTTCTACCTCACCGGAACCGGCGTCTCCCCCGAGCTCGAAACGCGTCTGCACCGTGCGGCGCGCGAGTTCTTCGACCTCCCTGAGGAGGCGAAGCTCGAGATCGAGAACGTGAAGAGCCCGCACTTCCGCGGTTACACCCGGGTCGGCGGCGAGCGCACGCAGGGAAAGGTCGACTGGCGGGAGCAGATCGACGTCGGGCCCGAACGTCCGCCGATCACCGACCCCGATGCCCCCGCCTACGCCGCACTCGTCGGGCCGAACCTCTGGCCGTCCGCGCAGCCATCCCTGCGCCCGCTCCTCGAGGAATGGACCGAGATCCTGTCGGGCGTCGCCCGGAAGCTCCTGCGCGCCTGGGCCGAGTCGCTCGGCGCTGAATCGACGTACTTCGACGACCACTTCGGCGAGGCCCAGACCCTCTTGAAGATCGTCCGATACCCGGGCTCGCACGAGCCGGAGCCCCAGCAGGGCGTGGGAGCGCACAAGGATGCCGGTGTGGTCACGCTGCTCTGGGTGGAGCCCGGCAAGGGCGGGCTGCAGGTCGAGCGTGACGGCGAATGGATCGATGCTCCGGCCGTGCCCGGGGCCTTCGTCGTGAACATCGGCGAGCTCCTCGAACACGCCACCGACGGATTCCTCACGGCCACCAACCACCGCGTGGTCTCCCCGCGCGCGCCGGAGGACCGCATCTCGGTGCCGTTCTTCTTCAATCCCTCCCTCGATGCAGAGCTCCCCCGCCTCCAGCTCCCGCCGGAACTGGCCGCACTCTCGCGCGGCGTCGCGAAGGACCCCCGCAATCCGATCCACGGTCTGCACGGCGAGAACGCCCTCAAGTCACGGCTGCGTGCGCATCCCGACGTCGCGGAGATCTGGCATTCCGATCTTCTCCTCGCGCGAGCCTGAGAAGGTTTCTCGCCGATCGCGCCGACGAGCTTCGCGCCACCTCGGAAACCACGAAGGCCGCCCCACACCGTGGGGCGGCCTTCTCAAGAATGTTTCGCGCGATTGAACGCTGGTGCGCGATGCCTTATCGACGGAGGCCGAGGCGCTCGATGAGCGAGCGGTAACGGTTGATGTCGACGTCCTGGAGGTAGCCCAGGAGACGGCGGCGCTGGCCGACGAGCAGGAACAGACCACGACGCGAGTGGTGGTCGTGCTTGTGCTCCTTGAGGTGCTCGGTGAGGTCCTTGATGCGCTGCGTCAGCATCGCGACCTGCACCTCGGGGGATCCGGTGTCACCGGGGTGCGTCGCGTACTCTTCGATGATCGCCTTCTTGACGTCTGCTTCCAGTGCCATAGGTGATCCCCTTCCTCTTCGTTGCGCGGCGCCCGACGCCTGATACGTGGGCTCTCTTTATCCGCGGCCGATCGAACGGCAACCACAAGAGTCTACCAGTCCTGGAACGCCGCGACGACCCGGGGCCCGCCCCCGCTGCCGGTAGCCTCGAACGGTGCCCCGCCCGCGTCTGCCCCGTCTGCGTCGGGAGCACCTCCTCGATGTCCGCCCCCTGCGGGAGAGCCCCGCCTACGCCCGCATGTGGATCGGCTCGACCCTCGGCGGTCTCGGCGGCCAGCTGACCGTCGTCGCCGTCATGCTGCACATGTACGAGCTGACCACATCCACGTTCGCGGTGTCGATGATCGCGGTGGCGGGTCTCGTGCCGATGATCGTCGCCGGGCTTTACGGTGGCATGCTCGCGGACGCGTTCGACCGACGTCGGGTGGCCCTGCTGGCGGCGAGCGTCAACTTCGGCTCCACCGTGGCCTTGATGCTGCTGACGTGGAACGGTGCCGAGACGGTGGCGTGGCTCTACGTCCTGTCGATCCTCAACTCCGCCGCGAACTCGGTGGTCATGGCGGCCCGGCAGTCGATCGTCCCCCGGCTCATCCGGAACGACCTCCTCCCCGCCGCCGCCGCCCTCACCGGGATCTCCATGGGGATCATGGTCGCCGCCGGTCCCGCCCTCGCCGGTGTGCTCGTCGCAAGCGTCGGCTACGGCTGGACGTACACCGTCGACGTCGCCCTGATGTCGGCGATGTTCCTCGGGCTGTGGACTCTGCCCGCTGTCCTGCCCGAGGGTGACGCGGTACGCCCGGGGCTCCGGTCGCTGGTGGACGGCTGGCGGTTCCTGCGGCGAGCGGGCAACATCCGGATGCAGTTCCTCCTCGACATCATCGCGATGACCTTCGGTCACCCGACCGCCCTCTTCCCCGCGATCGGCGCCGTCCTGCTCGGCGGCGGCGCCGTCACCACGGGGCTGCTCACGGCCTCGGTCGCTGTCGGCGCGCTGCTGTCGAGCGTGTTCAGCGGCAACGTCGGCCGGTATCCCTTCCACGGGCTCGGCATCGCCCGCTCCGTCATGGTCTACGGCGCGGCGATAGCCGCGTTCGGCGTCGTGCTGTTGATCGCCCTCCCCGGGGTCGGCCCGTCCGCCGCACCGCAGGTGATGCTGATCGTCTTCGCCAGCGCCGCGCTGTGCGTGGCGGGCGCCGCCGACAACGTGAGCGCGATCTACCGCGGCACGATGATGCAGGCCGCCGTGCCGGACGGCATGCGAGGACGGCTGCAGGGGCTCTACATCGTCGTCGTCGCCGGCGGCCCGCGCATCGGCGCCCTCTACGTGGGGACGTTCTCCACGGTCGCGGCGCTGTGGGTGCCAGAGGTCCTCGGCGGCATCGTCATCGTCGGGCTCGTCGCGATGCTGCTGCGCCTGAACCCGCGCTTCCGGGCGTACGACGCGCGGCATCCCGAGCCGTGAGCGGCGACGGTCAGTAAGCGTATGAAGAGGTCACACCCAGATATTCGTCGAGGGTGAGACCCGTCTTCTTCAAATGAGTCGCGACGCCGACCCCGACGTGCCGGAGGTGCCACGGCTCGTAGGCGTAGCCGGTGACGCGGGTCTTCCCCGCCGGGTAGCGCACGATGAAGCCGTACTTGTGGGCATTCTTGGCGACCCAGCGACCTTCGCGTGTCTTCCCCCATGCCTGCGACACCGAGTTCACGTCGATCGTCAGACCGGTCTGATGCTCGCTGTGGCCGGGCCGGGCGGAGCGCAGTTCCGCGGTCTCGAAGCCGTACTGGCGGATCTTCCGCGCGTAGACGCCCTTCTGAGTGGCGTAGGAGCGGTACCCCGAGATGATGCGGAGCGAGACGCCGTCTTTCTTCGCCGCTGCCTTCATCTTGGTGAAGGATCGGGTGAGCTCCGGGCGAAGGCCGTTGCCGTACGACGCGGGCAACGGCAGAGACTTGTTCACGACGAGGATGCCGCGGATGTAGGTGGGCTTGCCGGGTCGGGCGGACACGACGCGGGGTTGCCCCGCGTCCTTCCACTGCGCGGTCGTGACGGGAGTGAGGATGCCCCCGACGCGGTGGTAGATCGTCGGGCCGATCGTCAGCCGGATGAAGGAGTCGCCGGGGATGCGGTGCCGCAGGGTGCGTGCGGGTCGACCGGCTTCGGCGTACTCCGCGGCAGTGAGGTGGACGACTTGGTCGACGGCCGTGTCGGCCGCGCTGTGCGGCCACGTGATGAGGGCGTGCACGCGGGTCGCCCACGGCGTGCGGGCGTAGATCGTCGGTGCAAGCGCGACCTGTGGCTTGCCGCGCGCCGCGTAGGCCTTCGCGGTCATCCGCTGCTTGTTGCCGGCGCCGCTCAGGTAGTAGACGTTGCTCGACCACGCCGCTCGGTAGTACCCGCCGGCGACGACACGCGTCGCGGACGGGGAGCCGGCGGCACGACGCTCGGCGCGGGTGAGCAGCTTGCCGACGCCGTCGGGGGTCTTCGCATAGAGGTCCCGCGGCCCCGAGGCGTAACGGAAGTAGGAGGTGCCCCAGACTTCGCCGACCACGCGTGCGGTCGGTGTGCCCGCGGCACGCAGCTGCGCGGCGGTGAGGGTCACGACCTCGTCCACCGCCGCATCTCCCGCGTGATGCGGCCAGACGATCTCGGCGAAGACCGTCTTCGCCCAGGAGGTGCGAACGTAGGACACCGGAGCGAGCCGCGGGGCCGGGGATCCGGCTCGGACCCACTCCGCCCGGGTGAGGCGGACGATCGAGCCGTCGGTGCGCGACTCGACGACCGAGCCGTCCGTGGCCCAGGGGGTGCGGTAGTAACCGAACACCTGGGGTGTCGGTGCCGGCTCGGTGGCGACGGGGCCCGGGGTGGGTGCCGGCTCGACGGCCGCGCTGACCGCGGCCCGTGGGGATGCGGCATCCGCTGCGGCCGGCGTGGCGACCAGCAGCGGCGCGCCGATGACGAGCGCCGACAGCAGCGCGATGGACGCGCGACGGTTCCGCTGTGCGGTCATGATCCCCCTTCAGTGGAAGCGG
>NZ_JBHWTD010000064.1:0-5333 GCF_043427715.1 Microbacterium sp.
CGAACGCGCGCTGTACAACGCCCTGGTCGAGACGGAGCTCGACTGGGCAGGCCTCGAGCTCAACCCCGAAGACACCGCTATTGGGTCTGTGAGGCTCACGCTCCCCGGAGGGCAGGCGCCGCGCCGCATCACGTTGCGGCAGCTCCAACCCCGTCAGTACGTACTGAAGGCCCGCTTCCAGCCGGCCTCAGCCTGAGACGCCGTGCGGGGGGCGTAGCGCGGACGACCACACCCATGCCCGGTACTCCTTCTGGTCGAGGTGGAACCGGCTCTTCGCAGTTGAGGGTGTAGCCCGGGACCGCCGGGGCGCCCCGGGCGGCGACGAGGTCCTCGAGGTGGGCGGTGAGTCGGTCGACGGTAATCGAGCGCTCCACGAGGCCGCCGATACACTCCCGGGTGTGTTCGTCGACGATGGAGCAGATCTTGATCGGTCGGCCGTGATCGTCGGCATCGAACTGAAAGTCCACCGCCCACACCACGTTCGGCGCATCCGCCGTCGGCGCGTCGACGGTCGAGGACCCGACTCGCTTGCGCCTACGCCGCTGCGGCACACGCAGCCCCTCGTCACGCCAGAGACGTTGGATCTTCTTGTGGTTCACCACCCACTCCTCGGCGCGGGCGTCGTGATATGCCCGCCGATACCCGTAGCGGGGGTGGTTCTTCGCCCAGGCGCGCAGCCAGTCCCGCAGCGCCATGTCCGGATCGTCGGTGGTTTCGCCCTTGAGCGGGCGCCGGTATGCGGAGCGTGAGAGCCCGGCCAGGCGGCACGCCATCCGTTCGCTCACCTGCAGTGTCCTGAGCAGGTGCGAGACGGCGGCGCGACGTCTGCCCGGGCCTAGAAGTTTCCCTCAGCCAACTCCTTCAGCGCCGCCTTCTCCAGCTCCGCTTCGGCGAGCAGACGCTTCAGGGTGGCGTTCTGCTTCTCCAGCTCCTTCAGGCGCTTTGCGTCGTCGGCCTTGAGGCCGCCGTACTGGTTCCGCCACCGGTAGTACGTCTGCTCGGACACGCCGAGCTCCCGACACACCGCGGCGACATCCTGCCCGTCGGCGAGCATCCTGTCGGCCTGCCCGAGCTTGCGGACGACCTGCTCCGGGGTGTGACGCTTCCTGCTGTTCGACATGATCTGACCAGTCTCCCTGCCCGAACCCTCGGGCAACAGGACAACTCACACAACGACTGGACCTACAAAACGGGGTCAGCCCAACCGCATTGACAATGTGCTCCGTCGCGATGAGGTCCCTGCCCAGTGCGTATGCGGTGCTGCTGAGTTCCGGAGCGTCCACTGGCGCATGCATTCTGCTGGTTGAGGGCTCATCCGAGACTTGGTTCATCACCATCTGCCGCGCCTCGGCGAGGGTTGCAGGCTGAAGGCGCACCACGACATTGCTTGTGGCTCGGGAACCCCGTCTGCCATGGTCAAGCCCAAGTTGGCGAGATGATGAAGATCTGGGGCGGAATGAAGACAAAGACTGTGCGGGGCACGCTCGCAGCGACATTGGCTTTAGCTCTCGTCTTCGGCGCACCCGCTCAGGCAGCAAACGCGGCCACAGTCAACGGAGAGCAGCTCGACTTCGCCAACAAGATGAGTCCCGGAACTAACATCGGGTACAAGATCTTCGCTGGCAACGAGTACACCTCGTCAATCCCGGCTGCGGTGAACATGCTGATGTACCCCTCGGGCCTCTCGAACCCAATGGTGCTCTGGAGCACCACGGCAACTGCGAACTCGCAGATGGACTTTTATCAGTACAGCGATTCCTTGAGCGGCGTTGCCGCGTACGCCACAGTGTGGGAGAAGGATCCGAACGGCCCGCCGAGCAACCCTGGGTACCGCAAGATGCCAACGATTGCCATGGATTGGCGAGACTGGCGCTACGCCGAGATTCGGCTCAATGATGCCGAGATGGACTCAATGAGCGCGACAACCCGGAAGAAGATCATTCTTCACGAGATGCTTCATGGCTACGGCCTGCGCGACCTCGTCAAAGCCGCGAACAAGCCGCGCATCATGTACGCATACATGGCCGGTTGGACGGCGACCGGGCTCACTGCCGCTGAAAACAACGTGCTTGTAGCGAAGTACTGAGAGGCCCCGATGAGAAAGACTGCAGCAACACTTCCGCTCCTCCTGACAGCTGTACTTCTTGCAGGGTGTGCATCGAGTGACGGAGCAGTGCTGGCCGAACAGCAAACGCCCACTCCCCCGACTCCGTCGACGCAAGTCGAAACCTATGCCCCCGACCCGCAGACGGCAAACATCCAGGGATCCTGGGCTTTCGACGTCACAGACATACAGCAAGTGGTTCTCGACGCAGACACCATAGTTCTTGCCGAAGTCACGGGCATCAACAAGATGGGGACGTTCGAGTTTGCCACAGGCGCGCCACCAAAGACTCGCATCGACGTGAAGGCACAGGAGACAATGAAGGGCGACTTTTCTCCCGACAACGCACTCTACGTACCGGGCGGAACGGTGACGTTGCAACAGGTCTTCGAGTCGCAGGATCCAGAGAGCAGCAAGAAGAGCGGCATCGCCGACATGGACGAGAAGGAACGTCGGTCCTCGCTCGTCGAGTATGTGTCAAGCGACCCAGTGGCCCTGGAGGTCGGTCGAGAGTATCTCTTCATGCTTCGCCACTCGGAGGAGATGGACGTTTATGCAGTCGCTGCGGACGGGTACGGCGTCTTCGACGTCACCGGGTCCGAGTATACGAATCGCATCACCGGCCAGACAGTCACGATCGAGAAGCTTCGAGAGATGATAAAGGCGGAACCGGCCGGATGAGGACCGACCGTCAGTCCCAGTGACTCCAGCTTCGACCGTTCCGCCATCTGTATTCCGGCCGAACAACCGCGATCCACGTGAGCCGTCACCGGCCGCTTCTCAGAAGAGAGGCAGCCAGATCGCGGATGAAGCTCGACAACGCTCCTGTGCAATAGAGCGATGCGAAACTTCACGAATCAGGATGCGATCGGACCTTGTTATCGACGACTCGCGGCGTACGCTTCGAGGACTGCGCCCGGCACCCGTCCACGGTCGCTCACGTTGTGTCCGTTCGCGCGCGCCCACTCTCGGACCGCCGTCAAGTCGAGGTCATCTTTTGGGCCTGATGAGCTGCGCCGAACGCGCGGTGATGCAGCAGAGCGGATCTGACGAGCCGCGTTGACAAACGGCGCAAGCGCCTCATGAAGCTTGTCGGCGTTCTCATTCGAAAGATCGATTTCATAGTCTCGGCCATCGACGGAAAAGCGGCTCTTCGCAGTTGAGGGTGTAGCCCGGGACCGCCGGCTGGTTCGCGGATAGGCGTCGAGGTCTTCCAGGATGGAAGTTCTCACGCTCACCATCCGCCGGAAGACCTCGACTTGCACCACCCTACGTTCGCGACCCCTGACCTGACCACGTTCTGCCGTCTCGATGAGCTCGGCCTTCAAGCCGTCGGGCAGCTGCTCGAGCCTGATCGGGCGGTGCTGGAGTGCCGCGAGGTCCGGATTGTAAGCAGTCATAGACACGGCTCGCTCCTCATCGTCAGTCGATGGCACAACGTAGCACGCCAAAGGCGGCCTCATGTATCATGCATTTCGATCTGATAGCCCCCGCCGCGCCGAGATGTAGTCGAACGCCTGGGTTGAACCGGTGTGGGCCGGGTGGACGGATCGCGGTATCGCGGGGCTGCCGAATGAGCTCGCTCGATCGAGCGCGCACGATCGGGGCCGTCGTCCGCATGAGTTGTCGAGCACTACGACGACGTGGTTTCCGCGCCGCGCTGACAGTAGATTGATCGCACGATGAATGATCGCGAGCAGTTGCTGCAAGTTCGACGAAACCTCCATGTAATGCTGCTGGCCACCGAGAGCGCACCGGAGATCCTGAGGGTCTGTCTTACAGGCCCTCCCGAGGGCTCTTCGATCGAGTCTGAGCTGAGCGAAACGCTCGGTATCAGTGAAGCCGAGTCGCAGACAGTCCTCCGAATGCAGTTTCAGGCGCTGACGCCCCACGCTCGTGAACAACTTCGCGCTGACGTCGCCGAGGTCGATCGTCAACTCGTCGAGCTCCAAGCGACGTAGTCGCGACTGCACGAACCATTAGCCGAGGGCCAGGCTCCCTATGAAGCCTGGCCCCCTCATGCCTTTCGTTGCGTTATCCGCAGCTGTCGTAAACGGTCTCCATGCCCGCACCCGAAGCGATCGCTTTCCAGGTGACGGTTCGAGCTCCAAAGTCGTGCGTGTGGCCGAACTGGTAAACGCCAGTGGTTCCCACATCGATCCATCGCCCACTCTGGAACCGGGCGTAGTAGACCCGGCCCTCGGGCGTTCAATGTCGCACTCACTCGAACCGTCTGGTCAGGTCCACAGCTCTGCGTCCCCTGTGCTTGGGTGATCGCGAACGGGGTGACCTCCGGACCCGAGGGTGCCGGCGCCGCGGTTGCGGCGAGAGACGTAAGCGAAAGTGCCCCTGCGGCGGCCGCCGCAGCAAGAAGTCGGATGTACCTGCGACTGCGTTTGTTCATTGCTCTTCTCCTAGTGCGAGATCGATCTGTCTGGCGAGAGCACGACGACGAGTGGCGGCTGAAGTGCCGCCAGATGTTGCCCCCGCGTCCGAACCTAGGCAACCAACGCGTGAGCATCGGTGAACAAGTCCTGACGACAAATCCACTGGAAGGACAACGAACGGGGAGCACATCGCCGGGGCAGGAGTGCAATCCGACTGTCGACCCCAGCGGGCCGGTGTTGGTTGCGCTCGAGATGCTTCGCGCGGCGACCGAAGCGACGAAGACCGCGCTCAGCGCTGCGGTGCGGCGGAGCCCGACCTGCGGGCCTTTACCCACTTCTCCACAAGCTGATCGACGAGCGCCGCGGGGATGCCGGCAAGCACCCCGAATCCGAACATCGACAGGAGCGGGACAACCCAGTTGTCCGCCGTGAGCGGTGGAAGGAAGAAGTACGCGAGCATTGCAGGAGACGCACGGACGGCCGAGGGAATCCCCGATATGGCGGCGGACCCCTTGGTGGCCGCCTTTCGCTCGATGTCCGCGCGCACTTCCTCGGCTCGACGCTGCACGGTCGGGTCCGACTTGATCTTCTCGATCCAGCTTTCAACGGCGAGACGAACCTCGTCGGTGACCGTGCGGTCGTTAAGCCCGGCGATGATGTCGAGCTGCGCTCGGGTCGACTCATTGAGCCTGACTGCGAGCGGCCTAGGGCGTGTCTGACAAAGGTTGAGGCGACGGGCTGAGAGTCTCGTTTGGTGTCTCGGTTTCAGATGCTCTCGGATGCTCAGTGGTCGTTGATCGAAGATTTGCTGCCCCGTCCGACGGGCCGGCCCGGACGGAGGT
>NZ_JBHWTD010000065.1:0-110522 GCF_043427715.1 Microbacterium sp.
GACTGGTCAAGAGCCATCGTGCGTCGTGTCTTTCTGTGAGTAGCTTTAGTCGGTTCTCACTGACCATCGCACGATGGCTCACCACGTCAACGACGTGACACCCAGCACCGAGAACTACACCACCCCAGGGGACGCCACCCGCTGGGAGGCTGGCCTGCCCGAACCGGCAGGCGCGTGGCACCATCACGCGACTGCCGCGGGCCGTTGAGGGTGAACGTCCCGCCTACCGTCACCGGATCGGTGCGGTAGCTGGCGCGGAGAACGGCGTTGCGAGGCGTCGCTTCCGCGGGGCTGTGTGTGCGGAGGTGAGGCATCAGAGACCGACTCCGCGAGCCCGGAGAAAGGCGGCGGGGTCGACTCGCACTCCCCCGATGTACACCTCGAAATGAAGGTGACATCCCGTCGAGGCACCGGTGGTGCCGGCGTAGGCGATCACCTGACCGGCGCGCACGCTTTGTCCGTAACTGACGTTGTATCCACCGTTGAGGATGTGTGCGTAGGCGGTGACGGTGCCGTCACGATGCTGGATTTTGACGTAGTTTCCCCACGACCCGCTCCAGCCGGCGAAGATCACTGTGCCTGCTGCTGCTGCATACAGGGGTGCGCCGCAGCCGGCGGAAAAGTCGAGTCCGCGGTGGCCGCTGGAGGTGCAGTACCCATTTCGGCAGATGGTGCCGCGGGAGCCGAAGGGGGACGTTACCCCGCCGTGCGCGGGCCGCACCCAGCCGGAGGAGTTTGGTTGGCCGCCTGCGGAGCTGCCATCATTACTGCTCCCGGTGGAAGGGTTCCCGGACCCGCTGTTTCCGCCGGCCGCTGTTTGTTGGCGGCGTCTCTCTTCCTCTTTGAGTCGGCGTTCTTCTTCTTCGCGGGCGCGGCGGGCGGCTTCCTCCCGGGCCTTCCGTCGTGCTGCTTCCCGTCGCTTACGTTCCGCCTCGACTCCGGCCTGGTATCCGGCGATGGTCGTCGCGGTGGTGTCCTGCAGGGCAGCGAGCTGCGCCTCCAAGGTCAGCCGATGCTCGTTCTGCGCGTTGAGAGCTGCCTGTGCTGCCTGTGCTGCCTGACGGGCTGTTTCCATCCGTTGCTCCGCGTCAGTTTTCAACCTGTTGCGTTCGTCCCGGGCGATCTTGGCCTGGTCGGTGAGGTTTTGGGCGCTATCTCGTGCCCCAACGGCCTCCGCATACACATTGCGGTTGGCGTCGACGAGCTTGTCCACCGCCCCGAGCTGTCCGAGGAGATCGTCGGCGTCACCGGTGGAGTCTGAAAAGAAGAGTTCCAGGGTGGGGTCGCTTTTCCCGTTGCGATACTGCAGCGCGGCAAGGTCTCCAAGTTTCGCTGCGGCCCCTTGCGCGCGGAGCGTCTCCGCGTCAGCTTGAGCCTGCAGGCTTTCGGCGCGATCGACCGCGTCTTCGTACGCTTCCAGGGCCAACACGTACTCCTGGCCGAGCCGTTCCGCATCTGCCTGTTTTGTGACAACGTCGTTCTCGAGAGAGCGGATGAGGCCCTCGATCCGGGTGATCTCGGCGCCCTTTGCGGACTGATTGTTCCGAGCTCGTTGCACGTCATCCCATGACGGGTACTTTGCTGCGAGTGCGGGGCTTGCAGCGCCGAGCGTGACAGACCCGACCACTACGCCCAGTGCGGCAAGCCCGACGACACCGCGGCGGCTGATAGTGGGCGAGAATGCGCGGAGCTCTGTGGCGGATGGTGCGCACCCGCACTCAACATCCGGGAGCGGTTCGGGATCTCGCGGTGTGGGCACGTTCATCGGGCGTCCTTTTGGCTGAGGGCAGTGAGGTAGGCGTTGTAGGCGTCCAGGTCGGCGTGTCCGTGAGCGTCCGCGTACCGGTCTGCCTGAACGGCGCGTTGCGTGTCGTGGCGGAACCAGCGATGCACGACATAGATCAGCATGAGAAGGGTTGGGCCCTCGCCGTACGACCAGGCCAGCGCACCGGCCAGCCATTGGTCATCGAGGGGGTCGATGCCATATGCGGTGGTGGGAGCGGCGAAACGTTCGACTAGGAGCGTCGTGCTCATCATCAGGAACACTCCGAAGAAGGCGTGTAACGCCGCTTCCGCGAACAGATCCAGAGCTTTGCCGGCATGCGAGATTCGCAGGGGTAGCGGGTCGGCCGAGAGGATTGGCACGGTAAAGAGGACTCCGATGCTCAGGAACGCAGCATCGAGCAACTGGTGGCCGCCGGGAACGGTGAGGATCGGGTCGGCAAGTTTTGCGAGGTACAGCCCGTAGAAGGCGAGCAGGTGCAACGGCACGGCTAAGGCTGGGCTGAGCGCGAGGCGGCCAGCTTTGCTGCGTAAACCCGCGTGCGCGAATCGCAGCGCGGGGATACCCAAGCCGCGGTGTGGTGTCGCGCGGAGCAGCAGCGTTCCGGGCGAACCCAGAATGAGCAGCGGAGGGACGGTGAACATCAGCGTCAGCTGCTGAAACATCAACACCGAAAACAGTGCGTAGCTGTAGTTCTCGACGCCCAGGCCGGTAATCACAGCGAGGATCACACATCCCGACAGGAACGACGCGGTCCTTGCGACCGACCATCGTCTTCCTTGCCGCCAAAGCCGGATCGCTCCGGCTAGGTACGCGCCCGCAAGTGCGGCGGCAAGCACCGGCAGCAGTGGGAACGGCTGCGGGTGGGGTGTGAGGAACGCCAGAAGGGACGGCGGAGCGTCGGGGATCCACTCGCCCATCACGGAGACTCCAACATCCACGCCCACAGTCGCGCGCATCTCCCCCGTTCGACGTGGCCGCGAGACGGTTCGTCAGGGTGTGCGGTACCGGCGCGCGCCGGGTGGGTGGGGCTTTTCACGGGCGACGGACTTTGATCAGCGAACCCGCGATGAGGAACGCGACCGCTGCTGTCGGTTGCGCGGCGGACCATACCGGCCCGGTGAAGGGGAACGGGAAGATCGGGTTCCAGAGCACGACGATCGCCGCGAGTATGGGGATCCACCACCATTGTCGAGCCTGGAACGCGAACCATGCCGCGATGGCCGCGAGGATGGCGACCACGAAACGAATGATGACGAACCAGTCGCTTCCCATCAATGCCGGAGCAAGAAACAGCACCGCGGCGGCGATGAGGGCGGGCGCCAGCGCGTTGCGCTGATAGGTGGAGGGAGTGCGCTGCTTTTTGATCATGCCTCTTGCTCGTTCACTGTCGAGGTACGGAGTTCGTCTTCGGGCGGCGAGGATGGTCGGCGACGTTGCCGCTGCCGCCACAGGGTGAAGAGGAGAACGGCGCCGCCGGCGCCGAGCGCGATGTCGGCAAGGTTGCCTATGAAGAGATCTCCGTAGGCCAGGAAGTCGATGACGTAACCGCGGCCAAAGGCGGGATAGAAGAACAATCGGTCGATCAGGTTGCCGACCGCTCCGCCAAGGACGAGCCCGATCCCGAGTGCCCAGCCGGGGGTTCGGGATCGCACTGCTGCGATGGCCAGCGCTGCCGTCGCGACGACACCAAGCAGCGTCAGCAACCACGTCACGTCTGATCCGAGTGATAGGAGAGCGCCGGGGTTGAATGCCAGTTGCAGGCCGAGCAGGTCTCCGAGGAGAGGAACGCGCTGGGTCGGGCTCAGAGCGCTAAGAGCGTTCGCCTTGGTTGCTTGGTCGATGAGGACAGTCACCCCGGCGGTCGTGAACGCGAGAGCAACATGCCGCAGCCTTTCAGCGCGCACGTGATCGCTCCGCTCGCTGCTGCAGCTCGGCACGATCCCGACGGCGCCGTTCCCGGCCCATCATCAGCACAACGATCAAGCACCCACCAAGGAGCGCGACACCGCTGACCAGGCCCACCAACGGCAGCACCTGTCCGGTTGTACTGGGCTCGTTGTGGGTGTCCTCAGCGGGAGCCGGGGCGGGGGGTGTGCTCGGGGTCGGCTCAGCGTCGGCCGCCGCGGTTGGTGTCGCGGTCGCCGACGGCGACGCACTGAGAAACTCCGAACCATCCGCGGCCGCAGCGGCAGTTATCGGGGCGGACGAGACCGCGACCGCCAAAACGAACACGGCGGGGGTGAGCCAGTGGGGGTACCTCTCAGGCATGGGTGCTGTGCTCTCCAACGTGGGACTGCGGTTCGATTTGGAAGGTCGAGTGCTCGATGCTGATCGGGAAGTGGTCGCTCACACACGTTTGCAACGACCGCAGCAAACGCGCGGACTCCTCGCCACTGAGGCCGTTGTTGACGACCACGTGGGCCGTGAGCGTAGGCAGATCGGTTGACACTTGGGATGCGTGCAGATCGTGGACAGCGACCACCTGCGGTAGCTCCAGAAGGTGCCGTCTCACTTCCGTCAGGTCCAACCCGGGAGGCGTCGACTCCAAGAGAACGCTGCCGGCAGTGCGGAGCAGGATCAGTGTCCGAGGCACAATCAGCAGCGCGATCAAGATGCCTGCCACCGCGTCGGCCTGATACCACCCGAATGCGGTGATCGCGATCGCACTAGCAATCACACCAACCGACCCCAACGCGTCGTTGAGAACCTCAAGGAACGCCGCCCGCATGTTGAGGTTCTTCTTGCGGCCACTCAGTAACACCAGCAGCGACGCGACGTTGGCCACGAGGCCGACAACACCGAAGAACAGCAACGCTCCCGAAGAGATCTCGGGCGGCTCGAAAAGTCTGCGAATTCCTTCCACCAGCGCGAACAGCCCCACCCCGAGGAGCAAAGCTGCCTGGGTCAGGGCCCCAAGAATTTCAGCCCGGCGGAGGCCCCAGGTATGGCGGTCGGTTGGCGCGCGGTTCATCAGGTGCGCAGCGGTGACAGCCAATCCCAGACCGATCACGTCGGTCAGCATGTGCGCCGCGTCGATAAGCAGAGCCAGGCTGCCCGTGATGATCGACCCCACCACCTCGATCACGAACACCGACGTTGTGATCGCGAACGCGATCAGTAGACGCCTCCGTGGCGTCCCCTCAGCAGTTCCATGGCTGTGGTCTGACCCCATGAGTCCATTCCTCTCGCGGTGATGATGATGTGCCGTGCATGCGCGCAGCCAGATGAGCGCACGGCGCGATGGTGAGCCGCGGGCAGCGCCGAAAGGGTCGACAGCCCCCTCGAGGAGGCGCATACCGTCCGTGCGATGGGTCTCGCCCAGCGAGCCCGGACGTTCGCCGGCTACGCGGCTGCAGCCACGCTCGAATTCGCGCGACGCAAAGCAGCGCCGTCGACGGGTGTGGAACCCGCTCGGCGCGTGGCTTCAACACGCTAAACACGCGTCGTAGTGACGGAAACGGGCGCCGCCGGTCAACAAGCGACAACGTTCGACGCAGCCACGCGACCGCGATCAAACAGCAGACGACACCGAAGATGCAGCCTCCCACCGTCGCCGCCACGACTTCAGCGGTGGTCGAGGACACCGCCTGATCATCAGGAGCAGACGAGACCGAATCAGCTATCGATACCAAGGTGCCGGCAGAACCGTCAGCGTTGTCAACGTGGGATATCGCCAGAACGCCGGTTAGGAGAAACACGGCGATAAATATGGCCGTAATGAGTTTCGTTATCGGCCAGGCGGACGATGTCGCTGCTGACGCAGGTGTCAACGGCATCCCGACCATGGCGGGGAAACTATACCAACCAGGCCTCTCATCAGTCCGCACCGGCAGGGGCGTGAGGAACGAAATGGTGACAGGTGTGGTTTAGGCCGCGAGTGTGAGCGGCTCGGCTAGCTTCGCTTCGAACTCGATGGGCGTCAAGCCGCCTAGGGTGTCCTGGGCGCGCTGGCGGTGGTACTTTCGCTCGATCCAGACGACGATCGCGAGTCGCAGCTCCTGCCGTGTGTCCCAGCGCTGCTGGTTGAGCACGTTCGTTTGAAGAAGCGACCAGAAGCTCTCCATGGCCGCGTTGTCCCCGGCGGCGCCGACGCGGCCCATCGATCCGACCATGTCGTGACGGCGCAGCTCGCGGGCCATCGCCCGGCTGCGGAACTGGCTACCCCTATCGGCATGCAGGATGCATCCGGCGACCTCACCGCGGCGCGCGACGGCGTTTCGGACGGCGTCGACGGCGAGCTTCGCGGTCATCCGGTCCGAGATCGAATAGCCGACGATTCGGTTGGAGAACACGTCCTTGATCGCGCAGCAATAGAGCTTGCCCTCGCTCGTCCAATGCTCCGTGATATCCGTGAGCCAGAGCCGGTTCGGCGCGTCAGCGCGGAACACCCGCTGGACGTGGTCGTCGAACACGGGCGGGCCAGCCTTCTTGCCCTTCCCGCGCCGGCGGCGTTGCGCGGAGGAGAGGATCCCGGCCTGCGAGCACAGCTTCCACGCCGTCCGCCGGCTCATCCGCCACCCCGCCCGCCTGGCTTCGTCGGCGAGGTATCGGTAGCCGAACGTCGGGTCGTCGTGGTGCGCGTCGTGGAGCGCGTTGATCCGATACGCGCGGAGCACGTCCGCGTCCCGAATCGGGTCGCCTCTCCACCGGTAGTAGGGCTGGCGGGCGAGCTTGAGGACCCGGCACGACACCGTCACGGGAATTCCCGCATCGGCGAGCTCGGAAACGAGCGGGTTCTTGTAGGCGCGGAGCTTCACTTTGTGCTCCTTCACCTGCTTCCTCAAACTTCGAATCGACTTCTTGACCTGCGTGGAGCGGTTGCGGCGCATGTGTCACATTGAAAACTTGTCGCATCGAACCACCTCGATGCGACGAGTATGGCCCTTATGGGTGCCCGGAGGAAGTGCTTGCCGTTGTCAAGTGCGCTGGCAAGGTTCGGGGGATTGTCATGTCTCCTGGCGCAAATGACACATACGGTGGCAACGGGCACTTCGGCAGGGGAGAACGCCGCCGATGAAGTCGAGCTGACATAATGTGCATTATCGGAGCTTTTCGCAGGAGCGGAAGTGAGAAGGGGTCCATGCTCATCACAGTGGGCGGATCGTGAAGGTCGCCGTGACGAATCCCTCGTCACCGTGGACGGTGATCGCGGCGGTGACCCGTGCGCCGTTGTACTCGCGTTCGCTCAGCGCCGCCTGCTGAAGTCCGGTGTCGTCCGACGGGCGCTCCATGTCGCTTCGCAGACTCTCGAGCTCTTCCGCGCTGAATCCCCACTCGGATGCCACGTCGATGACCTCGGCGAAGGATCCGGTCCAGGTGCCGTCGTTGTCGGTGGAGATCTCCACGGCGCTGAGCCGGCCGTCGCTCGTCTCCAGGGTGATCGACCGCACGAGGTCGATGTCGATGACGCCGTCGACGCCGAGCAGGATCGCCTGAACCGGCACGATCGGCTCGATGCGTCTCGTTCCGTCTTCAGGGAGCCCGAGTGCGTCAGCCGGCTCCGATCCGTCACGCACCTCGATCTTCACGAAGCCGTCCCGGGTCAGGTAGTCGACGCCTGTCTGCGTGAACATCGACATCCCGCGCGGTGACGTCTGGTCGGCCGACGCGATCGGCTCGTCGTCGGCCCACCAGGAGCCCTGGATCAGGTTCGCAGCGACGATGAACCCCACACAGATCAGCCCCACGATGCCGATCGGGATCCACGACAGGATTCGCCGCCGGCGGCGCTGGTGTGCGGGTGAGCTCATCGTTCCATCCTCCCCTACGACGCTGCCGACGAGATCGACGAGGGACGTCCGAGCGACGGTGTCACGGGCGTTCCCATCGAAGGAGGTCGGCGGGCTGGCACTCCAGCGCTTCGCAGAGGGCCTCCAGGGTGGTGAACCTCACCGCCTTCGCGCGACCGTTCTTGAGGACCGCGAGATTCGCCGGAGTGATGCCGACACGCTCCGCCAGTGCACTGACCGACATCTTCCGGCGCGCGAGCATCACGTCGATGTCCACCACGATGGGCATCAGACGACCTCAGCCAGCTCAGAGCGCATCTCGATCGCCTGACGAAGCAGGGCCCGCATGACGACGATGATCAGTGCGACGCCGGCGATCGCGAGCGCGAGCCCGTACACGATCCCGACGAGTCCCGGCGCAGCGTCGCCAGGTACCAGCAGTGTCGCGAGGACCGCGGTCAGGACGGATGCCACGAGGGCGGCTCCGATGATCACGTCGACGGGACGGAACGCCCGTGCGGAGAAGACAGAGCCTGCAGACACCATCGTCAGCAGCCGCCACACGCACGCGGCGACCAGCTGCATGCACGCGATCCAGCCCACACAGGCCACGACCACCGTCAGGCGGACTGCCGGCGACACCTCACGCAGGTCGGCCCACACGGTCGGGATGACCGCCGTCTGGACCACCACTCCCCCCGCGACGGCCAGAATGAGGACGGCTTTCACCGCGCCGATCGTCAACCTGCTCATGAGAATGCCTTTCGATCTAAATCTATCGAAAAACGATAGCCTATGCGCACGATGTCGGCAAGGATGCGGCGGGCCCTAGGCTCGGGGGCGTGTTGGATGTGCTCACCGGTTTCGTCGTGATCGGTGTTGCGATCGCCATCGGCTGGATCATCGGGCGGATCGATCTCCTCGGCCCCGGCGGCGGGCAGGTTTTGGGCCGGCTCACCTTCTTCGTCCTCAGCCCGTTCCTGCTCTTCGTCGTCCTGTCCGAGGCGGACATCGGGACCCTGTTCTCGGCGCTGCTGCCGGTCTCGGCGATTGCGGCCCTCGCCATGTTCGCGGTGTATGTGCCGATCGCCCGCATGATCTGGCGCCGTGGTGCCGGCGAGACGCTCATCGGCGCGCTCGCGGCCGGTCAGGTGAACTCGAACAACATCGGCATCCCGCTGTCGCTGTACGTGCTCGGTAGTGCGGCGTTCCCCGCACCGGTGATCCTCTTTCAACTGCTCATCCTCACCCCCGTCACGATGGCGATCTTCGAGGGGATCGCGAGCGGCACCACTCGCCGCCCGTGGCCGATCCTCACGCGCACACTGAGCAACCCGATCGTCATCGGGTCCGCCCTCGGCACGCTGGTCGCGGCCGTCGGTCTGGAGCTGCCGCCGATCGTCACGGATCCGATGCACCTGATCGCGGATGCCGCAGTGCCGGTCCTCCTGATCAGCTACGGCATCTCGTTGCACGGCACGAGGGTGCTCGGACAGTCCGCCCGGCGCCGCGACATCCTCCTCGCGAGCGGATTGAAGCTGATCGCGATGCCGATCGTCGCGTGGGTCGTGGCGCGCTTCGCCTTCGGCCTTCCCGCCGAGGACGTCCTCGTCGTCACCGTGCTCGCGGCGCTGCCGACCGCTCAGAACGTCTTCAACTATGCGCAGCGGTACCGCACCGCCGAGGTGATCGCCCGCGACACCGTCTTCCTGACGACGATCGCCTGCATCCCGGTGCTGTTTCTCATCGTCCTCCTACTGGGGCCGACGGGCTGACGCGGCGGAGCGTCAGCGTGCGACGGGAAGGTGGCGAGCCCACCAGTCGAGCACGGCGTCCAGACGCTCGAGGCGGTGCCGCGGCTGACCTGACCGGGTGAGCTCGTGGTCCTCCCCCGGGAAGATCAGCATCTCGGCGGGAGTGCCCTGTCGCTTCAGCGCCGAGTAGTACCTCGTCGCCTGCTCGAGCGGGCACCGGAAATCGAGCTCGGAGTGCACGACGAAGGTGGGCGTCCGCACACGGTCGACGACCGCCATGGGGCTCTGCGCGGCAACCTGGGCCGGGTCCTCCCCCACGTATTCGATGCCGAAGAAGGATCCGATGTCGCTGGTCCCGGCGAACGAGATCGGGTCGAGGAAGCCGCGCTCGACGATCGCCGCGGCGAAGCGGCTGTCGTGCGCGATCGTCCACGCGGTCAGGTACCCGCCGTAAGAGCCGCCCATGATCCCCACGCGCGACCCGTCCAGCCGGTCATCGTGTGCGATGGCGCCGTCGAGGAAATCGAGGACGTCGTTCATGTCCAGCGTCCCCATTTGGTGGCGGATGCTGCGTCCGTGGGCACGCCCGTAGCCGGCGCTCCCTCTTGGGTTGCAGTACGCGACGGCGTACCCGGCGGAAACGAGGGTCTGCACCTCATCGAACAGGTGTATGCCGTACTGGGCATACGGGCCGCCGTGGATCATCAGGATGACCGGGTGCGGTCCCTCACCCGCGGGTGAGGCGAGCCAGCCGTGGACGGGATAGCCGTCCCGCCCGACGACATCAAGCTCCTCGGGCGTCACGACGCCCAAGGCACGAGCCGCGGCGCCGAAATCCGTGACCGCGCCAACACCGACGAGTTCCAATTCGCCGAGCGAGCCGCTGCGCGCGACGGAGGCGACGATGACGTCGCCGGCCGCGGCGTGTCCGGAGACCTCTGCATCGCCGCCGAGGACGACCTCGAGTCGGCTGTCTAGGGTGACCCGGGCGAGATGGACGCGGCCGCGCGTCCGGACATGGACCAGGAATGCGTCACCCACCGCGGTGACATGCGACCCGACCTCGCCGAGGTCGACCGTCTCGGGGTCGGTGAGCGGGCGGGCGCTGCCGCCGTCGACGATCCACAAGGCGACGCCGGGGGCGACGAAGTCAGTGCCGCTCTCCCCCACCGAGGAGGCAAGAACCGCGACGGTGCCGTCGGGCGCGACCGTCAGGTCGGAAACGGAGAGCCGCTCGTCGGTCGAGAGCACGTCTCGGACGGCGCCGCCGTCGACCGAGACAGCGATGACGCGGGAGGACAGGTCACGCGCATCGAGCTCGATCTGGTCGGGAACGGTGAGCACCTCGCGGCCGTCGGGGGTGAACACGACCCCGCTGTGCGATGCGGCCCCGTCGGTGAGCTGGACGGCGTCGCTCCGAACCAGGCGTGCGTCGGGACGGATCCCCACGGCCGGGGCCGGCGCGTAGAGCGGTTCGCCCGCGGCATCCGGGGCATCGATCACGAACAGGTGCGCCGGGCGGTCTGCGGTGTAGCCGAGCCCGTTCGCGTGCCAGCGGATGCCGGTGATGTGACGTGGCGACTCGGCCGCGGCATCCAGCCCTTCGACGCTGCCGTACCGGCCCTCTTCGACGACGCGGGAGAGATAGGCCAGCCGCGTGCCGTCGGGCGACCAGGCGAACGCGGAGACGCCGCCGGGTGCGTCGGTCGCGGGGACCGGTTCGCCGCCGTCGGCCGGCATCACGTGGATCTGGGGCTTGCTCTTCGCATCGGCGCGGAGGAACGCGATGGCGGTCCCGTCCGGCGAGAACGCGGGCGATGAGTCGGCGACCCCCTGCGTGAGCCGGCGTGACGCGCCGTCGGCAAGAGTCGTGCGCCACAGCTGCCCGACGTTGCGGTTCGCGGTGACATCGGGGCGGGAGGTCGCGAAGACGGCGGTGGTGCCTGAAGGATCCAGCGTGGGCCGCCCGACGGTGACGAGGGTCTGGATGTCGTGGGGACGCATGCTCAGGCCTCGAACGAGCTGATGTCGCCGATCAGGCGCGTGTTGTCTGCGGGAACCGGGTCGACGACGGCGAGGGCGACCTCCGCGGCGAACTCCGACACGTTGTAGAGCTTTCCGGCGCTCTCACGGCGTGCCTGGATCGCGCCGGGGTTGGCGCGCTCGAGCAGCGTCGCGGTGATGGTGCCCTCGATCATGTCGCCCGACACGACGACGAAGTCGACGCCGGCCTCGGTCAGTGCCGGGATCCGTTCGCGCAGTGCGTCCTCTCCGGCACGCTTCGAGCGGGCGACCGGCTCGTACTCGGGCATCGTGGGGGTGGTCTCGATGAAGTGCGCCTGGTGGCTCGTGACGAAGACGACACGCCCGCCGCGCGGAAGCAGCGGCATGGCCGTCTCCAGCACGCGTACCTGGGCGTCGCGGTTGAGGGTGAGGGCGTAGTCGGCCGCCATGCCGCCCTCCATGCCGCCGGAGGCGTTCAGCACGAGGATGTCGAGGCCGCCGAAGCGCTCCTCCACCGCGGTGAACATGGCCGTGACGGATGCCGCGTCGGTGAGGTCCGCGCCTACGGTGAGCACCTCCACGCCGAGCTCACGGAGCTCCGTGGCGAGCTTCTCGGCACGGGGCGCCTTGTTGCGGAAGTTGATGATGACGTTCGCCCCGGCCTGCGCGAGATAGCGCGCCGTGTCGGCCCCGATTCCCCGAGACGATCCCGTGACCAGAGCGGTCTTCCCCGAAAGCGAACCGGACGGAAGGGGCTGCGACATCTGTGCTCCTGGAGGTGTGAGGCGGCGTTCAGGAGCTTGCGCCCCGACCTTCCGACCCTACCAACGGCGGCGTCCGAGGAGGGGGTGGGTGGTTGGTACAGTGCCGAGGACGGTGTCCGGAGGGAGTGACGATGGCGGAGCCGACGAGGGTCTGCCCCCACCCGTGGTTCGCGGGGCAGGAACGGCCTCGGATCCTCGCCCACCGGGGCTTCGTCCCGGCGGATGCCGAGGGTGTCGCGGAGAACTCCGTCGCCGCCCTCGCCGCGGCACGCGGCACCGGCACGGTGTACCTCGAGTCGGACTGCCATCTCACGTCGGACGGCGTCGTCGTGCTCTTCCACGACGACGACCTGAAGCGCGTGGCGAGTGATCCGCGCCCGGTGGCCGACGTCACCGCTCGCGAGCTCTCGACGGTCATGTCCACGCGCGGCGGCCTCGCCGTTCTCTCCGAGGTGCTGAGCGCATTCCCCGACGCCCGCTTCAACCTGGACGTGAAGGCCGCGGGCGCCGCGGAGCAGGTCGGCCGCATCGTCGCCAAGCACGCGGACCGGGTCCTTCTCACGAGCTTCTCGGATGACCGTCGACGGGCGGCGCTCGAAGCGGCCCGCACGCGGGGCGGCGAGCCCGCCACCTCTGCCGGCACCGGCACGATGACGCGCATCGTCGCGGCGGCCCGTGTGGGGGTGCCGCGCTTCGCGTCGACGGCGCTCTCCGGCGTCGATGCGCTGCAGGTTCCGGAACGTCATCGCGGCATTCGGATCGTGACCCCGCGTCTGCTGCGCGCGGCCCACGACGCGGGCGTGGAGGTCCACGTCTGGACGATCAACGACCCGGCGCGCATGCGTTATCTCCTCGACATGGGAGTCGACGGGATCGTCACCGACGACGCCCACACCGGGATGCGCGTGGCGGCCGGGAAGTCATGACCGGAGCGCAATAACCCGGGGGTCTGGACATCGGCTGTGAACACCGGCCCGAAGGTCGACGTTCGGATGAACTCCACAGGTGAGTTCGTTATACCTGAAGGTTGACGAGAGGACCACACAATGGCAGATCGCAGCCTTCGCGGCATGCGTCTCGGCGCTTCGAGCCTACAGAGCGAAGAGGGCGTCGTATTCGTAGAGCGCACCAACCACACGTACGTCTGCACGCAGTGCGAGCGTGACACGGTCATGACCTTCGCGGCCGATGCCGAGGTCCCCGAGGCCTGGGAGTGCCGCACGTGCGGCGCCGAAGCGCTTCGTCGTATCGGCGACACCGTCGCCGAGGTCGACCACTCCGGCGACAAGGCCGCCCGTACCCACTGGGACATGCTGCTCGAGCGCCGCACCGTCCCCGAGCTCGAAGAGCTCCTCGAGGAGCGCCTCGCGCTTCTTCGGGAACGTCGTGGCGAGCGCCTGAGCGCCTGACCCTTCACACCTGAGCGGCGCCGTCCTTCGCGGGCGGCGCCGCTTTCGTGTGCCGTCTGGCCCGCACGAGGATGCCGCACAGCGCCAGGGTCGGCAGGGCGAGCCAGCCCAGGAGCCACTGCACGGCCGGGCCGAGGACGACGCCGGCGGTGAGGCCTGAGCGCAACGGCACGTCGACGAGGAGCGCACCGCTCGTGTCCGCCGCCAGCGCGTCGATCACGGAGCCGTCGGGCGCGATCACCTGACTGGTGCCCACCGTCGAGATGTTGACGACCGACCTCCCGGTCTCGATGGCACGCATCCGTGCGAAGCCGAGCTGCTGGAGGTTCTCGTCGGTGCCACGGAAGTCCGCGTTGTTGGTCTGGAACATGTACACCTGGGCGCCCTCGTTCGCGCCGTCCCAGATCACGTCGTCGTAGATGACGTCGAAGCAGATCGCGAGACCGACGCCGACGCCGTCGACGTCGAAGAACGGGGCGTTCGTGCCGGGGGTGTACTCGCGCTGGATGCGCCCGATGAGGTCGGGCGCGAGCGCCTCGAAGAACCACCGGTCGGGGACGTACTCCCCCATCGGCACGGGGTTCGCCTTGTCGTGGATGGCGAGCGGTCCGTCGGCCCCGGCGCGCCACAGCAGCGACGTGTTGTAGATGTGCTCGCCCCGCTCCGTCGCACCGTTCACGATGAGGGGCGCGTCCAGCTCCTCCGACAGATCATCGAGCGCGCGTCCGACCGAGCGATTGCCGATCGGGTCGGCATCGATGCCGCCCTCAGGCCACAGCAGCACGTCGAGATCCTCGCCGATCAGCGGCGCGGTGCCGTCGAGCTGCGCCTGGAAGACGGCGTAGGGCTCGCGTTCGTCGAAGTAGCCCGAGGGTCCGTTGCCCTGCACCGCTCCGACGCGCATCGACCCGGCATCCACCGTCGGGAACTGCGGGATCAGCACGAGCACCAGCGCACCGATGACGGCGGGGAGGGCGAGCGTCGAGTGCAGCCACACCCGCATCCGGACGGCCTCAATGCCCGCGGCGGTCACGAACACCATCGCGAAGGAGAGTCCACTGACCCCCAGCCACGAGCTGAGCTCCGCCAGCGGGCTCTCCGACTGGCTCATCCCGAGGCGCCCCCAGGGAAAGCCCGTGTACGGCCACGAGCCGAGAAACTGCTCCCGCGCGGTCCAGGCGGCCGCGACCAGCGCCGGAAGGGCCAGCACCCGTCCCCAGGCACCCGGGAGCAGCTGCGGCAGCCAGCGATACGCGAGCGTGAGGAACGCCGCGGCGACCGCACTCAGCACGGTCTCGACACCGGCGAGGGCGAACCACGGCACGGGACCGAGGTAGCGGGTGATCCACTCGATGTGGAGCAGGTAGAAGGATGCCGCGAAGGCGGCCCCCACGAGCATCGATCCCCCGATCGACCGGCCGATGAGGGTGAGAAGCGACAGGGCGACGCCGACGAACGCCAGCGGCCAGAGGCCGACGTCGGGGAAGGCGAGATCGAGCACGGCTCCGCCGGCGACCGCGACCGGAATCGCCCACCACATCGACAGCAGCGGACGGACGGGCTCGGGCATCCTCCGAGCATCCCCCAGTCGTCTTATGAATCAGCTGGACACGAGTCGGTCGCCTCGGAGTGCGCGGTCACGTGCGCGAGGTACACGGCCGCGTTGCGGAGCAGCCCCGCGCGCTCGTCGTCCGTGAGGGCCCGGCGCACCTTCGCCGGCACGCCGGCGACGAGCGAACCGTCGGGCACGACGGTGCCCTCGAGGACCACCGCTCCCCCGGCGATGAGGCATCCGGCGCCGATGACCGCGCCGGAGAGAACGACGCTGCCCATCCCGATCAGCGATCCGTCGCCGATGCGGCATCCGTGCACGACGGCGTTGTGACCGACCGACACGTCGTCGCCGATGTCCACCGGGTGCGCGGCGTCGACGTGCACAGACACGTTGTCCTGGAGGTTGCTGCGCGCGCCGACGCGGATGGGCGCGCTGTCGCCCCGCAGGACCGCGTTGTACCAGACGCTCGCCTGCTCGCCCAGTTCGACCGCCCCCACGAGGCGCGCACCGGATGCGACGAACGCCGAGTTCGGGATCCGGGGGCGCGCTCCGGCGACGGTGAGGACGGCGGCATCCGTGGCGATGGTCATGGGGCGTACCTCTCTGTCGGGTGTCGAGGGGCGATCAGGCGCCGATGTGGGTCAGTCGTCCGGCCAGCAGTGTCGCGTGGGCGCGGGTTGCTCGGAGGCGTGCGTCGTCGGAGGCGAGCGGATCTCGGTCGATCAGCGCCAGGTCGGCCACCATGCCCGGCTCGAGGGCGCTGCCCGTCGAGGTGCCGCCGGCGGTCGAAGCCGCCAAGGCCGTCGCCGCATCGAGGGCCTGGTGCGGCTGCCAGGGCGCACGGCCGCCGCGGGTACGGTGGACGGCCGCGGCCATGGCGGCCCACGGATCCAGGGGTGATACCGGCGCGTCCGAGCCGAAGAGGAGCGTCGCCCCGGAATCGGCCAGCGCGCGCAGTGGATAGGGCTGCGCCGTCTGGTCCGCCCAGATGGTGTCGGTCAGGTCGCGGTCGTCCACCGCGTGCTCGGGCTGCACGCTCGCGGCCACGCCGAGGCGGGCGAATCGGGGGATGTCGGCGTGAGCGACCAGCTGCGCGTGCTCGATGCTGCCCGACGCGCCGGTCAGCGCGAAGGCGTCGAGGGCGTGCGAGTTGGCGACGTCGCCGATCGCGTGGATCGCGCAGTGGATCCCCGCTCCCGTGGCGCGGGTCATCAGCTCGACCAGTTCGTCCGGGGGCACCGTCATCACACCGAAGTTCGAAGGATCGCCGGGATAGTGATGGGAGCAGGCGGCCGTGCGGGTGCCGAGTGAACCGTCGGTGATCGCCTTGAACGACCCCATTCGGACGAGGCCGGCCGGGTCCAGGGCGTCCCCGGTGGCGAGGCCCTCCGCGATGGCCCGTTCGAGCAGGGCGGGGTACACGCCGAACGACACGCGCGTCGTGTCGAAACCCGCATCGATTCGGCGTGACCACGCCTCCGCGTTCCAGGCCATGTCGAGGTCGACGACGCCGGTCACGCCACGGGATGCCGCGGTCTGCAGGGCGTCTCGCACGAGCCCGTCCGCCACGGCGGTGTCGATCAGATTCAGACGGCGCGAGATCTCGAACGCCGGCTCCTCACGGACGACGCCGTCGTCCTGGATCTCGAAGCCCTCCCGGCGGAAGGCGGCGGAGTTCATCCACACGCTGTGCACATCGGCATTGATCAGGTAGGTCGGCACGGCCCCGGTCGCGCTGTCGAGCAGGTCCGCCGAGGGGGCGTCGGGCCAGAGCGCATCGCGGAATCCGGTCCCGACGCGTCGCCCGTCGTCGAGGATGCGCGCCCGGCCCATCACGGCCGCCGCCTCCGCGGCGCTCGCGACCTCGCCGAGGGCGACGCGCTGCGCCACGAGAGCCCACTGCACCGTGTGAATGTGGTGGTCCCACAGTCCCGGCACGAGCCAGCCTCCGGTGCCGTCGAGCACACGGCCGCGCCGGGGAAGTCCCCCGGTGGGTGCGATGTCGACGATCACTCCCCCACTCAGATGCACGTCCACGGGGTCGTCGCCGAACGGGTCGATCCGGTCCGCACCGGTCAGCCTGACCCCCGAGATGACGTCGACCCCGTCGCCGCGGTCGAGGCTCATGCCTGCTCCGCCCGGGCGGCGCGCATCGCGTCGTGCGCGCGTCGCATCTCTGCGGGAAGTCGGGGGTCCGCGTACGGACTGCGGGACGACTCGAGCTGTTCGATGATGGTGTCCACCACCTCGTCCGATTTGTTCTGGCTGAGCTTTCGCTTCGCGACCACGCGGGTCGGCGTCAGCCGGAACCCGATCGTGCCCCGTTCGAGCCCCCGGACGAAGTCCGGGTCGTTGGGTGCGGTCCACATGCCTCGTGGCGACGGCATGCCGCTCTCGAACCGATCGACGAGGCGTTCCAGCACGACGAGATTCTCCTCCGGGCTGAGTATCTCCGGCACCCCGCTCAGGTGGAGGGAGACGAAGTTCCAGGTGGGGACGGCGGCGACGTCGCCGTACCACCCGGGCGAGACGTAGCCGTGAGGCCCCTGCACGACCACGAGCAGCTCCCGCTCCCCCAGCCCGTGCAGCAGGTCGTCGGGGCGCCCGACGTGACCGACGATCGTCAGGTCGTCGCGTTCCTCGTCGAGCAGGACGGCGTAGTGGGACGCCACCAATCCGGCATCCGTGCTGCTGACGAGGGTCACCCACGGGTGTGCGTCGATCAGGCGGCGGAGCTCTGCTGTGTCGGTGACGGCGAAGCTCGGGTTCTGTCTCATCGCGGGGTCCTCACGCTCGTCGGGTGGGTCGGGCGGTTCACGCCTGGCACCGCGGGCACCAGTACAGTTTCCGTGCCGACATCTCCTCGAGCACGATCTCGGTGCCGCAGACCCGGCACGGCAGGCCTGCGCGCCGGTAGACCCAGTGCCGGTCATCGCGGCTGGCCATCGCACGCCGGTAGGCCTCGGCGTCGAGCCCGTCCATGGTCATCATCTGTCCGGTCTCGACCCCGATCCCCAGAAGGACGACCCAGTCCCGCCACAGCGCACGCACGAGCTCCTCGGGCACGTCCCGCCCCGGGGTGTGCGGATTGAGGTTCGCCCGGAACAGCATCTCCGCACGGTAGACGTTCCCGACGCCGCTGACGACCTTCTGGTCCATGAGCAGCTGGCCGATCGAGGTGCCCTTCTTCCGCACCGCGGCGACGAAGCGCTCCTCCCCGTCCGCCAGATCGTCCACGAGCGGGTCCGGCCCGAGCGCGGCCACCGTCGCGAGCATCTCATCGGCGCTCTGCAGCTGGCACGCGGTCGGCCCGCGCAGATCCGCGCACGTCTGCGCGGTGAGCAGCCGCAGCCGGACCTGGCCGACGACGGCGGGCGGCCACTCCGCCTCCGAGGCTGCCAGGCCCTGCGTCTGCTCGCTCATCCGAACCGCGCCTCGCGCCTTGCGCGGCGCGCCGATCGACGCGAGGGAGTTCTCCCCCGCGTCATCGAAGACCGGGTCCGTGCCGCGCTGGTTTGTCTGCCCCATCCGACCGTTGGCCGAGGCGATCGTCGGGTCGAGCAGGATCTCGCCCGCGAAGTCCCAGGCGCCGTAGATCCCGAGGTGCACGCGCAGCCAGACGTCCTCGTCGAACTCCATGAACATCTGCTTGCCCACCGCTCGCACGCGGGTGGGGGTGCGGCCGTCGAGCACAGCGGCGCCCTCAGCGAATCTGCCTTGCGGGCTCGATGCCGCGACGGGGCGTCCGATGAAGTTTCGGTCGAACTGGCGCGCGATGCGGTGGACGGAATGACCTTCGGGCATCAGCCCGCTTCCGGGTCGAACGTCTCCGAGGCGTCGAGGACGTCGGCAGCCGCGGCGCGGGGATCCGGCTCGAGACTGCCGTCGGTCTCGTAGGCGGCCAGCTGCGAGATGCGGCGGGCGTGACGCTCCTCGCCCGTGAACGGCGTCGCGATGAAGCGGTCGATGAAGGAGACCGCCTCGTCGAAGGTGTGCTGACGCGCCCCGATCGCGATGACATTGGCGTCGTTGTGCTCGCGGGCGAGTTCAGCCGTCGCGAGGTTCCAGACGAGGGCCGCACGGATGCCGCGCACCTTGTTCGCTGCGATCTGCTCGCCGTTGCCACTGCCGCCGAACACGACGCCGAGGGCGTCGACGCCGTCTGCCTGGTCGCGGACCACGGCCTGTGCGGCGCGGATGCAGAAGGAGGGGTAGTCGTCGAGCGGGTCGTACTCCAGCGGACCGTGGTCGACGACCTCGTGTCCGGCTCCGGCGAGGTGGTGCTGCAGACGGGTCGAGAACTCCATGCCCGCGTGGTCGGTCGCGATGTGGATGCGCATGACTCGATTCTAGGGATCCCGGATCCCGCTTCCGGTCCCGTCCCGGCGTAGGCTGGGACGGTTGCCGCCGGCGCCAGCAGCGCCCGTCCGCGGCACCTTACCCTCACCCCTGGGAGACACGAACGTGCCTGGAGAGAACCTCACCCGCAGCGAGGCGCAGCAGCGTCGCGCGATCGTCGACACGCAGTCCTACGAGATCGCGCTCGATCTGACGACCGGTGACGAGGTGTTCGCCTCGCGGACGGTCGTCCGCTTCACGGCCACCGAAGGCGCCTCGACCTTCATCGACCTCATCGCGCGCACCGTGCGGACGATCACCCTCAACGGTCAGGCCGTCGACACCGCGGCCTTCGCGGACTCGCGCATCGCCCTCGAGGGCCTCGCCGCCGAGAACGAGCTCATCGTCGACGCCGACTGTGAATACACCAACACCGGCGAGGGACTGCACCGGTTCGTTGACCCCGTCGACGGCGAGGTGTACCTCTACTCGCAGTTCGAGGTGCCCGACTCCCGCCGCGTCTTCGCCGTGTTCGAGCAGCCCGACCTGAAGGCCTCGTTCCAGTTCACCGTCACCGCCCCGGCGGCGTGGAAGGTCGTCTCCAACTCCCCCACGCCCGAACCCGAGCCCGCTGGCGACGGGGTCGCGACCTGGACCTTCGAGCCCACCCCTCGGATCTCTTCGTACATCACGGCTCTGGTCGCCGGTCCTTACGAGCAGACCTTCTCCGAGCTCACGAGTGCCGACGGCCGGGTCATCCCGCTCGGGGTGTACGGGCGCAAGAGCCTCTGGCAGCACCTCGACGCCGACTACATCTTCGACAAGACCCGCGAGGGCTTCGCGTACTTCGAGTCGAAGTTCGGCGTTCCCTACCCGTTCGCCAAGTACGACCAGCTCTTCGTCCCGGAGTTCAACGCCGGCGCGATGGAGAACGCGGGCGCGGTCACCTTCACCGAGACCTACGTCTTCCGCTCGAAGGTGACCGACGCCGTCAAGGAGCGTCGTGTCGTGACGATCCTCCACGAGCTCGCCCACATGTGGTTCGGCGATCTCGTCACCATGAAGTGGTGGAACGACCTCTGGCTGAACGAGTCGTTCGCCGAGTGGGCCTCCACGATCGCGACCGCTGAGGCCACCGAGTGGACCGAGGCGTGGACGACGTTCAACGCGATGGAGAAGACCTGGGCCTACCGCCAGGACCAGCTCCCCTCCACGCACCCCGTCGTCGCGACCATCAACGACCTCGAGGACGTGCAGGTCAACTTCGACGGCATCACGTACGCCAAGGGCGGGTCCGTCCTCAAGCAGCTCGCGGCGTGGGTCGGCATCGAGCAGTTCTTCGCCGGTGTCTCCGCCTACTTCCAGAAGCACTCGTGGGGCAACACCGAGCTCAACGACCTGCTCGTCGAGCTCGAGGCCACGAGCGGCCGTGAGCTGTCGACCTGGTCGAAGAAGTGGCTCGAGACGGCGGGCGTCAACACGCTCGCCCCCGAGATCCGGGTCGGCGGCGACGGCACTATCACGCGCTTCGCCATCGTCCAGACCGCTCCGGCCGACTGCCCGACGATCCGCCCGCACCGCCTGGGCGTCGGCTTCTACACGCTGCGGGACGGCGCGCTCGTCCGCACCCACAGCGTCGAACTCGATGTCGACGGCGACCTGACCGAGGTCCCCGAGCTGAGCGGGATCGCCCAGCCCGACCTGGTGCTCCTCAACGATCAGGACCTCGCCTACGCGAAGATCCGTCTCGACGAGCGCTCACTGCAGACGGCGATCGCCCACCTCAGCGACATCGCCGACCCCCTCGCCCGCTCCCTCGTCTGGGGCGCCGCGTGGGACCAGACGCGCGACGCCGAGGCATCCGCGTCGGAGTACATCGAACTCGTGCTCCGCAACATCGGCAGCGAGACCGAGTCGACCACCGTGCGCACCACGCTGGCCCAGCTGCAGCTGACGGCGAACTCGTACCTGTCCCCCGACAAGCGCGCCGCAGCCCGCGAACGCGTCGCCGAAGGACTGTGGGAGCTCGCGCAGCAGGCGGATGCCGGAAGCGACAGCCAGCTGCAGTTCGTGACCGCCTTCGCCTCGGCCGCCGCCACCCCCGACCAGTGGAGCCGGGTCGCCGACCTCCGCTCGGGAGCGACGGCCCTCGAGGGCCTGGAGATCGACGCCGACCTGTCGTGGGCGCTGCTGGTGTCCCTCGCTGCGGGCGGGGTCGTGGGGGCGGCGGACATCGACGCGGCACTCGCCGCCGACAACACCGCGAAGGGCGGCGAGTTCGCCGCGCAGGCGCGCGCCGCGATCCCGACGGTCGCCGCCAAGCGCGAGGCCTGGGCATCGCTGGTCGAGAACACCGACCTCCCCAACACCGTCGTCCGCTCGGCCGCGGCCGGGTTCGTGCACCCCGCGAGCATGCACGTGCTCGGCGAATTCGTGTCGGACTACTTCGACATGCTGCTGCCGGTGTGGGAGTCGCGCACCTACCAGATCGCGCAATACCTGATCGTCGGCCTGTACCCCGCTCCGCTGGCGGACGCCTCGCTTCGCGATGCGACACGCGCGTGGCTCGGCGCGAACCCCGACGCCCCGGCAGCGCTGCGACGTCTCGTGCACGAGAACCTCGCCGGTGTGGAGCGTGCTCTCTCCGTCCAGGACCGCGACGCCTGATCCATCTCGCACGTCGCACCAGGGGCGCTCCTTCGGGGGCGCCCCTGCTCCGTCCCCCGGCCGGTGAACAGGGTCGCTCGGTAGGATCGAAGGGATGACCGCACGCACCTCGACCACCGAGCACGCCATCGACTGGGCGGGCCTGCCGGACCAGTTCGTCACGTGGCTGATCGCCGCCGGCTGGAACATCGCCGCCGTCGCCGCGACGGTCTTCGGGGCGCTGCTGCTGTCCTGGCTGATGCGACGGCTCATCACGCGCGTCGTCGACCGGATCGTCCGGGGAGCGAAATCCCGCGCGGCGGCAGACGACACCCGCGCGATCGACATGTCCCCCCTCGCTCGCGTGCGGGTGGTGCAGCGCACGCGGACGCTCGGATCGATCCTGACCAACATCGTCAACGTGGCGATCGGCATCGTCGCGGTGCTGCTGGTGGTGTTCATCCTGAACAGGGATGTCCTGGCATCCTTCACCCTGCTGTCAGCCGCGATCGGCGCCGGACTCGGCTTCGGCGCCCAGAACATCGTGAAGGACGTCCTCAACGGCATCTTCATCGTCGCCGAAGACCAGATCGGCATCGGCGACGTCGTCGACCTCGGCCTCGCGACCGGCATCGTCGAGTACGTGAGCGTGCGCGTCACCCACGTACGCGATGTGAACGGGACGCTGTGGTTCGTCCGCAACGGTGAGATCACCCGGATCGGGAACATGTCGCAGGGCTGGTCGCGGGTCATCATCGACCTCGGGGTCACCCCGGATGCCGACCTCCCCGCCGTGGAGCAGGCGATGCTCACGGCGGCGGAAGACCTCGTCCACGAGAAGAAGTGGCGCACGCGCATCATCGACAAGCCTGAGATCTGGGGCCTCGAGTCCGTCACCGGCGACGCCGTCATCACCCGACTCGTGGTGAAGACCCGCCCCGGTGCGAAGGACGACGTCGCGCGGGCGCTGAAGGTCCGGGTGAAGGACGCCGTCGACGCCCTCGGCGTCGAGATCCCCCAGCTCGGCTCGGCCGTCCTCACCGGCGTCGACGCCGCGCAGAGCATCCTCGGCGCCAATCCGCCCAAGACCAAGCCGCAGCCCGTGGCCACTCCCTCCGAACCCGCGCCCCGGTTCACGTGGCGCGCCAAGAAGGGATCGGCGCGCTCCACCGGCGAAGAAGGAGCCCACCCGTCATGACCGAGCCGCTCTCCTTCTACGACGAAGTCGGCGGCAGGCCCGTCTTCCAGCGCCTCGTGGACGCCTTCTATCGGGGCGTCGCCACCGACGAGGTCCTGAAGCCGATGTACCCGGAAGAGGACCTCGGTCCCGCCGCCGACCGCTTGCTGCTGTTCCTGGAGCAGTACTGGGGCGGCCCCACGACGTACAGCGAGACGCGCGGTCACCCGCGTCTGCGGATGCGGCACATGCCCTTCCACGTCAACCCCGACGCCCGGGACCGCTGGCTGGCGCACATGCGGGCGGCCGTCGACGAGCTCGGTCTGTCGCCGCTTCACGAAGCCACGCTCTGGGACTACCTGCAACGGGCCGCGCACGCGATGGTCAACACCTTCGAGCCGACGGGGATCGGCCCCGGGCGCCCGTCCGGAGCGCCGTCGCTGCCGGTGCACCCGAAGGTCGACTGACGAAGCTCGCCGTCAGCGGTCGCCGGTCTGTCGGACGGTGGTGAGCCCGGTCGGGTTGCCGGCGCGGACGAGCACCTGCCCGCGGATCATCGACAGCCGTGTCCACGTTCCGATCCTGAAGACGCGGGCCACCTCAGCCGAGCCGCCTGCGAGGAACCCCAGCGCGTCCGCCGCGAACGCCGCGCCGGACGCGATTCCTCCCAGCTCCGGCGACGGCGCGCCCCAGACGGCGGCGCGGATGCTGCGCACGATGTCCTCCCCCGCAGATGCGGGAAGCGCATCCGCGACCGCAGCGATGCCGGTGCGCGCGACGTCGCTCAGCTGGGCGGAGGTCACACTCCCCCCGGGCACCCAGCCGGCGCGGGGCGGCGAGATCCCCGCCCACGCCGCCGACACGCCGCTGTCGGGGAGCCGGACGCCGGCGCCCTCTCCCGCCGTCAGAGCTCCGGCATCCACCACCAGGTCGCAGACGAGCTCGGGGTCGCAGCCGACGAAGCGCATCGCGAGGATCGTCGGCGCATCGTCACCGAAGCCCCGCGCGGACAGCGGTGCCGCCGAGAGCGCAAGGGTGCCGGATGCCGCCCGGAGCCGCACGGCCGGATCGGAGAGCCGCGCCGCGCGGCGCGCGAACGTGAGGACGTCGGCGACCGCGCTCGGGTCCTGGAGAACGAGCTGCTGGGCCATCCGACCTAAACTACCAAGGAGCGTGTGCGTGACCGCTCGGAGTGGAGCGGACGTGACCCAGGCGAGCCCGGTCGAAGACCTGCTGTCGGTGCTGAACCTGGCTTCGAGCGACGCGCGCACGACGGAGGACATCTTCACCGGGGTGTCGCAGTCGATGCCCACCGGCCGCGTGTTCGGAGGTCAGGTGCTCGCGCAGGCGATCGTCGCCGCGGAGCGCACCGTCGAGGAGGGCCGTGTGGCGCACTCGATGCACGGCTACTTCCTGCGTCCGGGGGATTCCGCGCGCGGCATGACCTTCTCGGTGGACCGCATCCACGACGGCCGTTCCTTCTCGACCCGCCGCACCCAGGCGTTCCAGGACGGTATGCCGATCTTCTCGATGATCGCCTCGTTCGAGACGCATGACGAGGGTCTCGAACACGCCCAGGCGATGCCGTCCGTCCCCTCCCCCGACGAGCTCCCCCATGAAAGCGACCTCGACGCGATCCAGCCGATGAGCAAGCGCCATTTCTCGCGGAGTCCGGTGGAGATCCGCCACGTGGGATCGCCCATCTACATGCGCGTCGAGGGTGAGCACGTTCCGCATCAGGCGGTCTGGCTCCGCACGCGAGGTGAGATCCCCGACGACCCGCGTCTGCATCGCGCCGCTCTCGCATACATAAGCGACCTGACCATCCAGGAGTCGGTTCTGCGGGCGCATGGTGTCGCCTGGGGAACGCCGGGGCTGAAAGTGGCGAGCCTCGATCACGCGATGTGGTGGCATCGCCCGGCCCGGGTCGACGAGTGGCTGCTCTACGTCCAGGAATCGCCGAGCGCCCGAGGCGGCCGAGGGCTCGCGACGGGACGCATCTTCGCGCAGGACGGCTCGCTCGTCGCGAGCGTGGCCCAGGAGATCATGGTTCGGGTCCCCGCGAGCTGACTCCTCGCCGCCCGTCGGACGCGCGTCAGCGGCGCCCGAGCGGCGGGAGCGGGTCGCCGAGATACGGCTCCCACGCAGCCCGCGTCTCCGGCGACAGTCGGATGGGTCTTCCCGTCGCGGCATCCACCTGGACGATCACGGTGGAGGCCCGCGCGTACAGCACGACGGGGTCGGTGCCCACCGGTGAGAACACCTCGTAGTTCACCTCGGCACTCGATCCGCCGATCTTGCCGAACCACATCTGGATGTCGATCGGATCGCGCTGATACGGCACCGGCGCGAGGTATTCGATCTCCTGGCGAGCGATCAGCGTCAGCTGCGCCGCGCCATGACTGGCATCGATGACGGCCGTCGGGACGGCACGCTCCGTCGCCCCCGGGAGCCAAAAGGCGCGCACCCGTGCTTCTTCGAGGAGCTTCAGCATGGACGCGTTGTTGACGTGGTTGTATGCGTCGAGATCGCCCCACCGCAGATGGATGGGGACCCGGATGCGGGCGTCAGTCACGGGTGAGCTTGCGGTAGGTCGACTTTGCGGGGTTCGCGGCGTCGGCACCGAGGCGCTCGATCTTGTTCGCCTCGTAAGCCTCGAAGTTACCCTCGAACCAGTACCACTGGTCGGGCTTGTCCGCGGTGCCCTCGTACGCGAGGATGTGCGTCGCGATGCGGTCGAGGAACCACCGGTCGTGCGTGATGACCACGGCGCAGCCCGGGAACTCGAGCAGTGCGTTCTCGAGCGAGCTCAGCGTCTCGACGTCCAGGTCGTTCGTGGGCTCGTCGAGGAGCAGCAGGTTGCCGCCCTCCTTGAGAGTCAGCGCGAGGTTCAGACGGTTGCGCTCACCACCGGAGAGCACCCCCGCCTTCTTCTGCTGATCCGGCCCCTTGAAGCCGAACTTCGACACGTAGGCACGCGAGGGAATCTCGGTCTTGCCGACCGTGATGATGTCGAGGCCGTCGGAGACGACCTCCCACAGCGTCTTGTTCGGGTCGATGTTCGCGCGGGACTGGTCGACGTAGCTGATCTTGACCGTCTCACCGATCTTGAGGTCACCGCCGTCGAGAGGCTCGAGGCCGACGATCGTCTTGAACAGCGTCGTCTTGCCGACACCGTTGGGTCCGATCACGCCGACGATGCCGTTCGGCGGCAGGCTGAAGCTGAGCCCGTCGATCAGCGAGCGGCCGTCGAAGCCCTTCTGCAGCTTCTTGGCCTCGATGACGACGTTCCCGAGGCGCGGCCCCGGCGGGATGGTGATCTCCTCGAAGTCGAGCTTGCGCGTCCGCTCCGCCTCCGCAGCCATCTCCTCGTAGCGCGCGAGTCGGGCCTTGGACTTGGTCTGCCGACCCTTCGCGCTGGAGCGAACCCACTCGAGCTCGTCCTTCAGACGCTTGGCGAGCTTCGCGTCCTTCTTGCCCTGGACGTCGAGGCGCTCGGCCTTCTTCTCGAGGTAGGTCGAGTAGTTGCCCTCGTAGCCGATGAGGCGGCCGCGGTCGACCTCGGCGATCCACTCCGCGACGTTGTCGAGGAAGTACCGGTCGTGGGTGATCGCGATGACGGCGCCCTTGTACGCCTGCAGGTGCTGCTCGAGCCAGAGCACGCTCTCGGCGTCGAGGTGGTTGGTGGGCTCGTCGTGCAGCTGCAGGTCGGGCTTCTGCAGCAGGAGCTTGGCGAGCGCCACGCGGCGCTTCTCACCACCGGACAGCGGCGCAATGGAGGCATCCGCCGGCGGGGTGCGCAGCGCGTCCATCGCCTGCGAGAGCTGGGAGTCGAGGTCCCAGCCGTCGGCGGCGTCGATCTCCTCCTGAAGGGTGCCCATCTCGGCCAGCAGCGCGTCGAAGTCGGCGTCCGGGTCCGCCATCAGGGCGGAGATCTCGTTGAAGCGGTCGAGTTTGGGCTTGATCGCGACGCCGTCCTGGATGTTCTCCAGCACCGTCTTGGATTCGTCGAGCTCCGGCTCCTGCATGAGAATGCCGACGGTGAAGCCGGGCGAAAGCTTCGCCTCGCCGTTGGAGGGGGTGTCGAGCCCCGCCATGATTTTCAGGATCGTCGACTTACCGGCACCGTTCGGGCCGACCATGCCGATCTTCGCTCCCGGCAGGAAGGCCATCGTGACGTCGTCGAGGATGAGCTTCTCGCCGACGGCCTTGCGGGCTCGGACCATGGAGTAGATGTATTCGGCCACAGGGGCACACCACCTTCGATCGGGGTTGGTCTCCCGCACGGAGCGGGGGGCTCGCCGGAGTCCGAGAGGGCTCGGGCGGAGCAGGAAGTCTGCGTCAAGCCTAGCAACGCGATCCGTGCGCGGGAGTCGGTGGCCCCCGGCGCGGCGACTCACCAGTCGATCGGGCGGGTCTCCCCCACGAGGCACGCGCCGGTGGGCAATTCCGGCATCTCCTGCGTCACCGCGGTGCGCACAGACGGCCCCACCTGTCCGACGAGGCATCCGCCGTCGACGCGGACGGAGAACTGGATGCTGTCGGCGGGATCGTCGACCGAGGTGCGGTCGAACGTGACCTCCATGTCCGCCTTGGCGAACCCTGCGTCGACGAGGGCATCGATGTAATCGCGCCCCGCGACCGACTTCGAAGAGGACCACACCCGCTCGACGACCGCCGTGAACTCCTCGAAACCGGGATCCTGAGCCGGGTCCGGCGTCGCGGCGGCACCCGACGGCGTCCCCGAGGGACTCGGGGCAGCTGCGGAGGGCGCAGGCGCGGAGGATGCCGCAGCAGAGGGCGTTTGGGCGGAGTCCACTCCCTCGACCGCGCAACCGCTCAGGACCGAGACGAGCGCGATGGCCGTCGCGGCGATGAGCGTACGGGGGGCTCGGAGAGGGAGGGGTCGACGCACGCCGAGAGTCTAGGGCGTGCGGGTGGGGAGTGCGCTGACTGCCCCTGAGCCCGGCGGCAGTCAGCGGGCGCTTCCAACGCGCCGCTCAGAACGGCGTATCGGCGGGTTCGGCCGCCCACGCCGCCGCCCGGTCCTCGCCGGGCTGACTCGTCGGTTCCGCATCAGCGGATGCCGGGCCCGCCTGCCGCGCACTCTGACGCGCGGTGAACGCCGTCGTCCCGAACTTGAGCTCGGGTCCGATCGCAGACGCCACGATCTCGGCGGACGTGCCGGCCTTGTCACCGCTCTCCCACCGCCGGATGGTGAGACCTCCCGTGACGATGACGCGCTGCCCGCGGCGGATCGAGGCGAGCACGTTCTCGCCGAGCCCGCGGAATGCGGAGACGTCGTACCAGCTCGTCGTGCCGTCCACCCACTCCCCTGACTTCGTGTCGAGGCGGCGGTCCTGGCTCGCCACGCGCAGTGACGCGACGACGGAACCGTCTGCGAGCCGGCGCATCTCCGGGTCGGCGCCGACGTTGCCGACGATCGTGATCTGGTCCTTCATGGTCTTCTCCTCTCGGTGCGGCCCGGGAGGCCCCGGCGTCCGCGTGCCCGGCGGGCGCCGGGGCACAGCCAGGATCGTCGCCGAGGCAGTCCGCAGACGCAGATCGCCCCCGCACCGTGGAGACGGGCGGGGGCGATCGGGCTGTGGAGGAGGCGTCAGGCGCGCGCGTACTCCGCGAAACGTGCCCGCACCTTGTTGACCTTCGGGACCGCCACCGCGAGGCAGTAGCCCTGCCCGGGGTTCTTGGTGAAGAAGTCCTGGTGGTAGTCCTCTGCGACGTAGAACTCATCCAGCGGCTCGGTGGTGGTCACGAGGCCGCCACCCCACCACTCGGAGGCGCGCTCCTGAGCGCGGGCGAATTCCTCGCGCTGCTCGTCGTCGGCGGGGAACATCGCCGAGCGGTACTGCGTGCCGATGTCGTTGCCCTGCCGGTTCAGCTGGCGCGGGTCGTGCATCGTGAAGAACGCGTCGAGGATGACATCCGACGGGATGACCTCGGGATCGAACGTCACCCGGACCGCCTCAGCGTGCCCCGTCGTTCCCGTGCACACCAGCTCATACGACGGGGAGGGCACCGTCCCGCCGATGTAGCCGGATTCCACGGACGTGACACCGTCCAGGGCGCGGTACGCGGCATCCAGACACCAGAAGCAGCCGCCTGCCAGCACATAGGTCTTCATCGTGCATCTCCTCCTTCAAGGGTCGTCGTCGTGCCCAACGCGGTCGGCGTGCGGGATGTTCCCGCGGCCGCGATGTCGGAGGTCCGCCCTACCGTGGGCGTGGCCACGACAGGAGGGAGGTGGGACGGTGATCGAGATGACGGCGCCGCTCCCGGCACGACTTCGAGGATACGACCTGCAACCGGTGCGAGAGGGCGTGTGGCGCGTGGGAGAGCGCGGGCACGTGATCGGACACCTCTTCGAGGCGCACGACGGGCGCGTGCATGCGCGGCGCTTCCACACCGCGAGTCGCGCTTTCGTGGAGCTGGGCGGGTTCTGCCGTATCGAAGATGCGGTCGCCGCGCTGCACGACTCCCGCTGAACCCGCAGGAGGATTCCGGGCTGAGCTGCAGAGGCAAGGCGAACCATAGGGTGGAATGGAACCCATGACCGCACGACTGCTCCGACTGTTCCTCGGCCTCGCGCTCTTCGGCGTCGGGTGCGCCGTGCTCGTGCAGGCGGGCATCGGTCTCGACCCGTGGACGGTGCTGGCCGAGGGCATCTCGCTTCGCACGGGTCTGGGCATCGGGTGGGTCGTGGTCGTGCTGGGCGCCGTCGTCCTCCTGCTGTGGATCCCACTCCGGCAGCGGCCGGGGTTCGGCACGATCGCGAACATCCTCGTGGTGGGCACCGTCATGCAGGGCGCCCTCGCGGTGATCCCGCCGGTCGAGCGGTTCGTCACCGGTGTGGCGGGTTTCCTCGTCGGGGTCGTGGTGTTCCTCGTGGGGATCGCGCTCGTCGCCGTGGCATCCGCGATGTACATCGGTACGGGGTTCGGGCCAGGTCCTCGAGACGGCCTGATGACGGGGCTCAACCAGCGCTTCGGCTGGCCGATCTGGCTGAGCCGGACCTTCGTGGAGGGCTCCGTGCTGCTGGCGGGCTGGCTCCTCGGCGGTACCGTGGGGCTCGGCACGGTGCTCTTCGCCGCGCTCGTGGGCCCGGGCGTGCACGCGGCCATGTCCCTCGGACGCCGCGCGGCGGAGAGCCTCACGGCGCGGGCCACGGTCGCCCGCTGACCCGATCCCGACGGTCGGGGTAATCTGGGCGGAGTCCTTTCCCCTCCATAGCTCAGTGGACAGAGCGAGCGGTTTCTACCCGCCAGGTCGGGGGTTCGAATCCTCCTGGAGGGACGCGCGACGCCGAGGCACCGGTCTCGGGTCAATCGGGAGGAGCCCACAGTGGCAGCGGAGAACGATCGGCTGGTCTGGATCGACTGCGAGATGACCGGGCTCGACCTGAGCGTCGACGAGATCGTCGAGGTCGCGGTCGTCATCACCGACTTCGAGCTGAACACGGTAGACCCCGGCTTCCAGATCGTGGTCAAGCCCGACGATTCCGCCCTTCAGCACATGAACGACTTCGTCACCAAGATGCACGAGTCGTCGGGCCTGCTCGAAGAGATCCCGCACGGCGTGAGCATCGCCGACGCGGAGTTCCAGGTGCTCGAGTACATCCAGCGCTTCGTGCCCGAGGGCAAGGCGCCGCTGGCCGGCAACACCATCGGCACCGACCGGATGTTCCTCGCGCGTTACATGCCGCGCGTCGACCGCTGGCTCCACTACCGCAACGTCGACGTCTCCAGCGTCAAGGAGCTCGCCCGCCGCTGGTACCCCCGGGCGTACTTCAACGCGCCCGCGAAGGACGGCGGGCACCGTGCCCTCGCCGACATCCGCGAGAGCATCCGTGAACTCGCGTACTACCGCGAGACGGTGTTCGTCGCCGCCCCCGGGCCGACGAGCGACGACGCGCGCAGCGCCGCCGCCGCCACGGTGTCCGCTTTCGCCCCCGGCGTGTAATACACTTGTGGGGTTGCCCGGAAACGGGCACATGGTGGGTATAGCTCAGTTGGTAGAGCACCTGGTTGTGGTCCAGGGGGTCGCGGGTTCAAGTCCCGTTACTCACCCCAGTTTTTCGCTCCCCTCGCGAGGCGTGATCATGATGGAGATGGATGCCACGGCATTCGAGGATCTGGTCGCGGACGAGCTCGACGCGTTGCCCGACGAGATGATCGCGGGCCTCGACAACGTCGTGTTCGTCGTCGAGGACCGCCCCGAGGATGGCAGCCTGGATCTGCTGGGGCTCTACGACGGACTCGCCCTCACCGAACGGGACCGTTACGGCGTCGGGGAGCTCCCCGACCGCATCATCGTGTACCGGGAGCCTCATCTCGACGCCTGCGATGACGTCGACGCGCTCAAGGACGAGATCCACACGACGCTCGTGCACGAGATCGCCCACTTCTACGGCATCGACGATCGGCGTCTCCACGAACTGGGCTGGGCGTGATGACCACCGCACTCCCCCTCGAGGACCTCGCTGAGGAGCTCACCGTCTCGACCTCCGGCCCCTGGCAGACGGTGGTGTGGAATGACCCGGTGAACCTGATGAGCTACGTCGTCCACGTCTTCCGGGAGTACTTCGGGCACCCTCCCGAGACGGCTCAGCGACTCATGCTGGCCGTCCACCACGACGGACACGCGGCCGTCGCCGAAGGTGGTCGCGAGCAGATGGAGCTCCACGTGCAGGCCATGCACGATTACGGATTGTGGGCGACGCTCCGGGAAGCCGGCGCATGACCCGCGTCCTGTCCGTCGCACTCGCGCCCGCGGAGATCACCCACTTGACCAACCTGCTGAAGCAATTCGAGGAACTGCTGGCGGCCGACCCGGGCGCCGACCCGGCGCTCGGGCGGCTCGCTCCCGACGCGTACCCCGACGACCCGGAGGCCTCCGCGGAGTTCCGTCGCCTCACGCGATCCGACCTGTTCGACCGGCGCCGAGCGTATGCCGCGGCGATGCGCGCCAGCCTCGACGGCGCAGCAGACGGCGTGGCGGTGCTCGACGCGAGTGATTTCCAGGCGTGGATGAAGACGCTCGCGGCGCTGCGCCTCGTGATCGCCGATCGACTGGGCATCGCCGACGAGGAGGATCTTCGCGGGGACGATCCGCGGTTCGACGTCTACGAGTGGCTCGGCTACCGCCTGGACACGCTCGTGACGCAATGGGACGCGACCGCCTGAGTCAGACGCTCTCCAGGACGATGTCCGCGAGCTCTCGCGGACGGTGCACACGCAGATGCGCGTCCTCCTGCGCGGCCCAGCGCTCCCAGTGCGGACGATAGGAGTCTCCGTCCCGCGCGAACGCACGCGCACGCCGTTCCGCTTCGGGCGCGTCCATCCACACACGTACGTCCGCCAGTGCAGCCGTATCTTGGGTGAGTGCCCCCGCGCCTTCCACGACGAGGGCGCCGGCCACCGGGCGAATCTGAGGGCTGCCCGGGTTGCTCGCGGCCCAGTCCCAGGCGGTCCACGTCAGCGGCATCCCGGCGCGTGCGTCTCGGAGCATCTCCACGAGCCGCTGCGACGCGGCATCCAGCCCATCCCACCCCGGGTAGATCTCATCGAGGCTCAGCAGCGTCGGGGAGGCGCCCGCCCATGCCTCGACGACCTCCTGGGCGAGTGTCGTCTTGCCGGCGCCGGAGCGACCGTCGATCAGGACGATGACCGGGCCGTCAGAAGGTTCCACGGCGCGCGCTGCGGAGACGATGCGCCCCGCTGCGACGAGCTGCTGCGGAGAGGACCCGTCAGCGCTTGAGTGCACGGATGATGCGGCTGAGCGCACGCCCCGCGACCCAGACGAACGGGATCCCGACGGCGACCAGCGACACGAGGTTCGGCTCGAACCGGAGGTCATCGCCCTTGCGGACGTAGGCGCCCACCGGGATGGCGGTTCCACCGCCACCACCGCCTGTGCCGCCGCTGGGGTCCTCGCCGGCGCCGAAGCCCGACCAGGTCAGGGCGACCGGGATGAGACGGATGCCGTCGACGTCCTGCTGCTCGCCGTAGACCGCGTTCGCACCGAGGCTGGCGAACTGCTTACCGAGTTCGAGAGGGAGATTGGCCATGCCCCCACGCTAGACCCTCCGCCGCCGCGCCGCGCGGGGAGATCACTCCGGAGCAGGCCGGGGATTGGTCGGCAGGGCGTTCACGTCCCGCCGGGGGCCGAGGGTGCTGGCGCGGGTGACCGCACCGCGCCCGAAGCGGGTGCGGGCGTCGTCGAGCGCGGTATCGATCCGCCGCCAGTCCTCATCGTCGTCCCAGAGCGCCATCCCCCCGCCGCCTCCGCCGACGAGCTTCTCGGCACGGACGCCGATGAGTCGGACGGGCTGAGTGAGCTCGAGCTTGCTGAACAGCTCGATGGCGACGTCCCCGATCCGCTGGCCGACGTTGGTGGGCTCGGGGAGGCTCATCGAGCGGGTGAGGGTGGTGAAGTCGGTGTAGCGGAGCTTCAGCGAGACCGTGCGGGTCTCCCAGCCGCCGTCACGCAGCCGTGCTGCTACCCGGTCGGCCAGCCGACGCAGCTCGCTGCGGAGCGTCCCGGTGTCGGCGATGTCCTCGAGGAACGTCTCCTCGTGACCGACTGACTTCTCCACGTGCGCGGTCTGCACGGAGCGGGGGTCGTTCCCGCGGGCGAGCTGTGCGACGCGCGATCCCATCGCCGGCCCGAGGGCCCGGTCGAGCACGGGCTGCGGGGTCGCAAGCAGATCCGACACCAGGCGGATGCCGCGGCTCTCGAGCGCTTCCACCGCTTTGGGTCCCACGCCCCAGAGCGCTCCCACCGGCAGCCGCGCGAGGAACGCCGCGGTGTCCGGCTCGCTGACGATGAGGAGGCCGTCGGGCTTGGACAGCGTCGACGCGATCTTGGCGACGTGTTTGGTGGCGGCGACGCCGACGCTGCAGGTGAGGCCGGTCTCCTCCTGCACGCGTCGCCTGACCATGCGGGCAATCGCACCGGGAGTCCCCCACAGCCGTCTCGCCCCGCCCACGTCGAGGAAGGCCTCGTCGATCGAGAGCGGCTCGACCAGCGGGGTGATGTCCCGGAATATCGCCATCACCTGCGCCGACAGCGCGGAGTACCGGTGGAACCGCGGCATCACGACGATCGCCTGGGGGCAGAGCTGCAGCGCACGGCCGACCGACATGGCCGAGCGCACCCCGAATCGCCGTGCCTCGTAGGACGCGCTGGAGACCACTCCTCGGCCTTCCATGCCGCCCACGATGAGAGGTTTGCCCGCGAGGGACGGATCGTCGAGCACTTCCACCGACGGGTAGAAGGCGTCCATGTCGACGTGCAGGATGCGGGTGCCGGTGTCATCGGCATCCGGCCCCGACACGATGCGCCCCGATCCGTCACCCCTTCCCATGCGTCCATTCTCCTCGCACCTGCCGACACCGAGACCGCGAGAGGGCAGCTGCGCAACGAGACGGAGGCGTCACCCCGAGATCTCGGTGCGACGCCTCCGTCTCGCGGTCACGGCCTGATCAGGACTGCGCGGCCCGTTCCAGGACGAGCTCACGCACGCGTGCGGCGTCCGCCTGACCGCGCATGGCCTTCATGACGGCGCCGATGACGGCACCGGCAGCCTGGACCTTGCCGTCCTTGATCTTCGCGAGCACGTCGGGCTGCGCGGCGAGGGCGTCGTCGATCGCGGCGATGAGCGCCCCGTCGTCGGAGACGACGGCGAGCCCGCGGGCGTCGATGACTTCCTGCGGGGTGCCCTCGCCGGCGATGACGCCCTCGAGCACCTGGCGCGCCAGCTTGTCCGTCAGGGTGCCGGCGTCGATGAGCTTCTGCAGTTCGGCGACCGTGGCGGGTTCAACGAGCGCGGCGGGCTCGGCGCCCTGCGCGTTCGCGACGCGGGTGATCTCACCCGTCCACCACTTCCGGGCGGCGGCCGGCGACGCTCCGGCGGCGACCGTCGCCTCGACCTCGGAGAGGAGGCCGCCGTTGGCGACGTCCTGGAACTCGAGGTCGGTGAAGCCCCACTCGCCCTTCAGTCGGCGGCGGCGTGCTGCCGGGGCCTCGGGAAGGGCGGCGCGGAGCTCCTCGATGAGCGCCTCGGAGGGCTCGACCGGAAGCAGATCGGGCTCTGGGAAGTACCGGTAGTCGTCCGCGTCGGATTTCGGACGCCCGGGAGAGGTGCGTCCGGTGTCCTCGTGCCAGTGCCGTGTCTCCTGCGTGATGGTGCCGCCGGCGGCGAGGATCGCGGCCTGGCGCTGGATCTCGTAGCGCACCGCGCGCTCGACCGAGCGCATCGAGTTGACGTTCTTCGTCTCCGTGCGGGTGCCGAGCTTCTCTTGGCCGCGCGGGCGCAGCGACACGTTCGCATCGCAGCGGAGGTTGCCGCGCTCCATGCGGGCTTCTGAGATGCCGAGGCCGCGGACGATGTCGCGGATCGCCGCGACGTAGGCCTTGGCGACCTCCGGCGCGCGGTGCTCTGCCCCGAAGATTGGCTTGGTCACGATCTCGACCAGCGGCACACCGGCGCGGTTGTAGTCGACGAGCGAGTACTCGGCGCCCTGGATGCGACCGGTGGAGCCGCCCATGTGGGTGAGCTTGCCGGCATCCTCCTCCATGTGCGCGCGTTCGATCGGGATGGTGACGAGGTCGCCGCCCTCCAGCTCGATCTCGAGCTCTCCCTCGAAGGCGATCGGTTCGTCGTACTGCGAGATCTGGTAGTTCTTGCCGAGGTCCGGGTAGAAGTAGTTCTTCCGCGCGAACCGGCTCGACGCGGCGATCGAGCAGCCGAGGGCGAGGCCCAGGCTGATCGAGTAGCGGACGGCCGTCTCGTTGACGACCGGGAGCGCGCCCGGCAGACCCATGTCGACGGGCGCGACGAGGGTGTTCGGCTCGGCGTCGTGGTTCGCCGGGTGAGCGGGGTTCCCGGCGGGCGAGAACATCTTGGTCTCGGTGTGCAGCTCGACGTGCACCTCGAAGCCGAGCACGGGCTCGAACAGCTCCAGGGCCTTGTCGAAGTCCATCAGTGCGTCCTTGGCCATCAGCGGGCTCCTCCGAGGATCGGGGCGCGGTCGAGCAGCGGGGCACCCCAGCTGTCGACGAGCAGGGTCTCCAGCGCCGCACCGACGCGGTAGAGGCGGGCGTCCTCGCGTGCGGGGGCGATGAACTGGATGCCGACGGGCAGACCGTCATCGGCGGCGAGCCCGGACGGGATCGAGATGCCGGGGACGCCGGCGAGGTTCACCGGGATCGTCGTCACGTCGTTGAGGTACATCTGGAGCGGGTCGTCGAGCTGTTCACCGAGCTTGAACGCCGTGGTCGGCGCCGACGGCGTCGCGATGACGTGGACCTGCGCGAACGCCTCGTCGAAGTCGCGCTGGATGAGCGTGCGGACCTTCTGCGCGCTGCCGTAGTAGGCGTCGTAGTACCCGGCCGAGAGGGCGTACGTGCCGAGGATGACGCGGCGCTTGACCTCGTCGCCGAAGCCGGCGTCGCGGGTGGCGGCCATGACGTCCTCGACCGTGCCGCCGGGCACGTCGACCCGGAGACCGAAGCGGACGGAGTCGAACTTCGCGAGGTTGCTGGAGGCCTCCGCGGGGAGGATCAGGTAGTACGCGGCGACGCCGTACTCGAAGTGCGGCGCGCTGACCTCGACGATCTCGGCCCCGGCGGCCTCGAGCATCGCGAGCGACGCCCGGAACGAGTCGGACACGCCCTTCTGGAAGCCGGTATCGTCGAGTTCGCGGATGACGCCGACCTTGAGGCCCTTGAGCACCTCTCCCGTCGCGCCGTCACGGGCGGCGGCGGCGAACGACGGCCAGGCGTCCGTCAGCGACGTCGCGTCGTGCGGGTCGTGCCCGCCGATGACGTCGTGCAGGAGTGCTGAGTCGAGCACTGTGCGCGAGACCGGGCCGACCTGATCGAGGCTCGAGGCAAGCGCGATGGAGCCGTACCGGCTGACGCCTCCGTACGTCGGCTTCATGCCGACGGTGCCGGTGACGTGCGCGGGCTGACGGATCGAGCCGCCGGTGTCGGAGCCGAGCGCGATCGGAGCCTCGAACGCGGCGACGGCGGCAGCCGAACCACCGCCAGATCCGCCGGGGATGCGGTCCAGGTCCCAGGGGTTGCGGGTCGGGCCGTACGCGGAGTGCTCGGTGGAGGAGCCCATCGCGAACTCGTCCATGTTCGTCTTGCCGAGCGGCACCAGACCCGCGGCGCGCGAGCGCGCGACGACGGTCGCGTCGTAGGGCGACATGTACCCCTCGAGGATCTTCGACCCGCTCGTGGACGGCATGTCGGTCGTGACCAGGACGTCCTTGATCGCCAGCGGGACGCCGGCGAGCTCACCGAGCTCCTCGCCGGCGGCGCGACGCCGGTCGATGTCGGCGGCGACGTCGAGGGCGCGCTCGCTGACGTGGAGGTACGCGTGCACGTCGGCGTCAACAGCCGCGATGCGGTCGAGGTGCGCCTGCGTGGCCTCAACGCTCGACACCTCGCCGCTGCGGAGCTTCGCCGAGAGGTCTGCGGCGGTCAGACGGATCAGATCGCTCACTGCTCCTCCCCCAGGATCGCGGTCACGCGGAAACGGCCGTCCGCGGCATCCGGTGCATTCTGCAGCACCTGCTCGGCGGTCAGCATGTCGCCGGCCACGTCGGGACGGAACACGTTGTGCAGCGGGATCGGGTGGCTCGTCGCGGGAACCTCGGGTGTCGCGACTTCCGACACCTTGGCGATGTTGTCGACGATCGCATCGAGCTGACCGGTGAGGCGCTCGACCTCCTCATCGCTCAAGCGGATCCGGGCGAGCACGCCGAGATGGCGGACGAGATCGGGGGTGATTTCTGACACCGGAACATTCTAGTTCGGGCGACGCGACCGGCCGACGCCGGTCGTAGGCTGGACCGGTGACCGATGTGTTCGACCCGCCCCGTCCCTGGACCGCCAGCTACGCCGAGGGGGTACCGCAGGATCTTCCGCCGCTGAGCGGATCGCTCGTCGACCTCGTCACCCGCTCGGCGTCCGCTCACCCGCACGCGCCCGCGCTCGAGTTCTTCGGCAAGACGATGGACTACGCGACCATGCGGGAGCAGATCGACCGCGCGGCGGCGTACCTCCACGACGCCGGGGTCCGCCGGGGCGACCGCGTCGCGCTGATCCTGCCGAACTGCCCGCAGCACATCGTCGCGTTCTACGCGATCCTGCGCCTGGGCGCCGTGGTCATCGAGCACAATCCGCTCTACACGGCACGGGAGATGCGCAAGCAGTTCGAGGATCACGGCGCGAAGGTCGCGATCGTCTGGAGCAAGCTCGTGGGCACGCTCCTGGACTTCCCCGGCGATCTCGCGCTGTCCGCCATCATCGCCGTGGACGTGACGACCGCGATGCCGGCGAAGCTCCGGCTCGGTCTGCGCCTCCCGATCCCCAAGGCACGTGCGTCCCGCGACGCACTCCGCAGCCCGATCCCCACCGCGCGCATCCACGGCACGTGGCGGGATGCCGTGCGGCATGCACCGCTGGATGCCGCCCACCCCGGGCCCGGCACCGATGACCTCGCACTCATCCAGTACACGAGCGGTACGACGGGCAACCCGAAGGGCGCCTCCCTCACCCACCGGAACCTGCTGGCGAACGCCGCTCAGGCGCAGGCGTGGGTGCCGACCATCACGCGGGGCGAAGGTTGCGTCGTGTACGCGGTCCTCCCGATGTTCCACGCGTACGGGCTCACCCTGTGCCTCACCTTCGCCATGTCGATGGGGGCCCGGCTGGTGCTCTTCCCCCGGTTCGAGCCCGACCTCGTGCTCGCCGCACACAAGCGGCACCCCGCGACCTTCCTGCCCCTCGTCCCGCCGATCGCCGAGCGCCTGCTGCGGGCGGCGAACGAGAAGGGCATCTCGCTCGCCGGCACGGAGATCGCGATCTCCGGAGCCATGGCCCTCCCCCACGAGCTCGTCGTCCCGTTCGAAGAGGCCACCGGCGGCTACCTCGTCGAGGGCTACGGCCTGTCGGAGTGCTCCCCCGTCCTCATGGCCAATCCCGTGGCACCCCACCGCGTGCCGGGAACGGTCGGGCTCCCGCTGCCCGGCACGGAATGCCGCGTCGTCGACCCCGACGAACCGACCCGGGACGTCGCGCCGGGTGAGCGCGGTGAACTCGTCGTGCGTGGTCCGCAGGTTTTCTCGGGCTACTACGGCAAGCCGGAGGAGAGCGAGAAGGTCTTCGTCGACGGATGGTTCCGCACCGGCGACATCGTGACGATCGACGAGGCCGGGTTCGTGCGCATCGTCGACCGCATCAAGGAGCTCATCATCACCGGGGGCTTCAACGTGGCCCCGACCGAGGTCGAGATCGCGCTGCGACAGCACCCGAGCATCGCGGATGCTGCGGTCGTCGGCATCCCGGATGAGCGCTCCGGCGAAGAGGTCGTCGCCGCGGTCGTCGCGGCCGACGGTGAGACGGTCGACGAGGCGGCGGTCCGGGAGTTCTGCCGCGGCATCCTCACCCCCTACAAGGTGCCGCGTCGCATCGTCGTGGTCGACGAGCTGCCGAAGTCGCTCATCGGCAAGGTCCTCCGCCGTCAGGTGCGCGAACGGATCCTCGCCGGCTGATTCTCACTCCGCCGTGGGGGCCTGTCCCAGTGCGTCAGGACCCTCGCTCACGAGCACCGCGAACTGCGCCGCGTCGATGATTCGAACGCCGAGCTGCGCGGCCTTCGCGAGCTTCGACCCGGCGCCGGGTCCGGCGGCGACGAAGTCGGTCTTCTTGGAGACGCTGGAAGCCGCCTTGCCGCCGGCGGCGATGATCGCCTCCTGCGCGCCTTCCCGGGTGAACCCCTCGAGGCTGCCGGTGGCGACGACGGTGATGCCGTCGAGCACGCCTCCGCCGAGCGATGCGGCCCCGGGACCGGGGTGGCCGGGGGTGAACAGCTGCGCGCCGGCGGCGGTCCACCGGTCGACGATCTCGACGTGCCAGTCGACACCGAACCAGTCGATGAGGGCGTCGGCGATGATGCCGCCGACCCCGTCGACCGCTGCGAGCTCCTCCCGGCTGGCGGCTCGTATGGCGTCCAGGGAGCCGAACCACTGCGCGAGGGCCCGCGCGGCCACCGGCCCCACGTGCCGGATGTTGAGGGCGACGAGGAACCGCCAGAGCTCCTTGGTCTTCGCCTTCTCGAGCTCGTCGATGAGGGTGACAGCCTGCGCGGAGGGCTGGGGCTGCGTGATGCCCTCCTTCTTCTCGGCCCCGGAGGGGTTGCGCCGGAACGGCGCGCGCCGGACGGCTTCGCCGGTCTTCTCGTCGATGCGAGGCTCACCCGTCTCGCCGTCGCGGACCAGCACCTCGATCGGCACGAGCTGCTCGAGTGTCAGATCGAACAGTCCCGCCTCGGTGACGAGGGCCGGCTCCTGCGGCTCGAGCGGCTGGGTGAGAGCAGCAGCGGTGACCTCGCCGAGAGCCTCGATGTCGAGGGCGCCGCGAGAGCCGATGTGCTCGACACGACCGCGCACCTGGGCAGGGCAGGCGCGGGTGTTGGGGCACCGCAAATCGATGTCGCCCTCTTTCGCCGGCGCGAGCGGCGCACCGCACTCGGGGCAATCGGCGGGCATCACGAAGGCGCGCTCGGTGCCGTCACGCAGTTCGGCGACGGGGCCCAGGACCTCGGGGATCACGTCACCGGCCTTGCGGAGCATGATCATGTCGCCGATGAGGACACCCTTGGCCTTCACGACCTCCTGGTTGTGGAGCGTCGCCTGGCGGACGACGCTGCCGGCGACATGTGCGGGCTCCATCTGCGCGTACGGGGTCGCCCGGCCCGTCCGGCCCACCGAGACGATGATGTCGACGAGGCGGGTCTGCACCTCCTCGGGCGGGTACTTGTAGGCGATCGCCCACCGCGGTGCCCGGCTCGTCGAACCGAGCTCGTCGTGGAGCGCGAGCTCGTCGATCTTGACGACGATGCCGTCGAGCTCGTGGGCCACCGAGTGGCGCTTCTCGCCGTACTCCTTCACGAAGCCCACGACCCCGTCGACGGTGTCGAAGGTGCGCGGGTAGGGGCTGACCGGGAGTCCCCATTCGGCGAGGAGTCCGTACACCTCGCTCTGGGACGATACCGGAGGGTCGGGCCAGGCGCCGATGCCGTGGACGAACATGCGAAGCGACGCCAGCCGTGCCTCCCCCGCCTCGAGCTCGAGGCCGGACTTCTTGTCGAGCTGCTGCCGCAGCCCGCCGCTCGCCGCATTGCGCGGGTTGGCGAAGGCGGGGAACCGCCGCGCTGCGCTCTTCTGCGCCTTCTCCTCGTCGAAGCGCGGGCGCGCTGCGGCATCCGACACGACGCGCTCACGCAGTCGGGCTTGGAGCGCATTCAGCTGCTCGAACTCCGCCACCGGGATGAACACCTCTCCGCGCACCTCGACGATCGCCGGATGCCCCGTGCCGTCGAGGCGGGCGGGGATGCCCGCCACGCGCACCGCGTTCACCGTGACGTCCTCACCGATGCGGCCGTCGCCGCGCGTCGCAGCGGAGACCAGCACGCCGTGCTCGTAGCGGAGGGAGATCGCGAGGCCGTCGATCTTCAACTCGGTGAGCCAGCGGACATCGCGCCCGGCGGATGCGTGCGCCTTCGCGCACCACTCGCGCAGTTCGTCCTCCGAGAAGACGTTGTCGAGGCTCAGCATCCGCTCCGCGTGGGTCACGGGCGCGAGCATCGACGCATCTGCGGCACCGACCGTCTGCGTCGGCGAGTCCTGCCCCTGGAGTTCGGGGTGCGCCCGCTCGAGCGCTTCGAGCTCATGCATCCAGGCGTCGTAGGTCTGATCGTCGACGAGCCCCACATCGCCGCCGTAATACGCCTCGCGTGCACCGAGGATCTGCTCGGTGAGGGAGCCCGCGCGCTCGCGCGCCTCGTCGAGGGTCAGGTCGGGGAGTTCTCCGTCAGCCACATCGACAGTGTAGGGAGCGGTTCCGACACCGCTCGTCCGGTGGCGCGGTCCGATGCAATGAGGTAAGCGCACCGGTGGGGCACGGGAGCGCTCCGATCGCGAGCTGCCCCCGCCGTCACCGACTAGCGTCGCAGGCATGGAGACTCCCACCCGCCGCGCGGTCGTCGCCGGCGCCTCCGGCTTCGTCGGCCGACACATCGTCGGCGCGCTGCGGGCGGATGGCTACGACGTGATTCGGATCGGACGCCACGAGCAGGTGCGCTGGGACGATCAGGCCGTGGTGGACGCCGCCGTCGAGGGCGCGGATCTGATCTTGAACCTCGCCGGCAGGACCGTGAACTGCCGCTACACCGATCGGAACCGCGACGAGATCCTCCGCTCGCGCATCGACACGACGGCCGCCCTTCACACCGCGGTCTCACGCGCGACGACCCCTGCGCGAGCGCCGACCTGAGCGGCCCCGTGAACCTCGCCGCACCGACACCCACCGACAACCGCACGCTCATGCGCACCCTCCGTCGGGTCGTCGGCGCCCCGTTCGGGCTTCCGTCCATGCGGTGGATGCTCGAACTCGCGATGTGGGTGCTGCGGACGGAACCGGAACTCGTCCTCAAGAGCCGGTGGGTGCTTCCGGAACGGCTCACCGAGGCGGGCTACCGGTTCGTGCGCACCGATCTCGAGCACGCGCTCCGCGAGGTCACGGCGAGCGGCCGGATCAGGCGTCGACCGGGACCGCGGACACCGTCCGCGCGATCGTGAACTGGCCGATGACGCGCGTGCCGTCGTAGAGCACCGCCGTCTGCCCCGGGGCCACACCGTCGAAGGGTGTCTCCGGAACCACGGTGATCGAGCCGTCCACGAAGGTCGCCCGGGCCGGCACCGGCTCGGCGTGCGCGCGGATCTGGACGTGACAGGAGAACTCCCCCGGCTCCGCCGGCCGCCCGGCCCAGCTGTACCGGTCGCCCGCGATCTCGGCGGTCGCCAGCGCCTCTTTCGGCCCCACCACGACGGTGTTCGACACCGGGCGGACCTCCAGGACGAAGCGCGGCTTGCCGTCGGCCGCCGGAACTCCGAGCTGCAGACCGCGGCGCTGCCCGACGGTGAAGGCATGGGCACCCTCGTGGCGCCCGACGACCTCGCCGGAACGGTCGAGGATGTCGCCCTGCTCGGCGCCGACCTTCTCAGCGAGCCAGCCGCGGGTGTCGCCGTCGGGGATGAAGCAGATGTCGTGGCTGTCGGGCTTCTGCGCGACGGTCAGGCCGCGCTCCGCCGCCTCGGCACGGACGACGGCCTTCGACGGGGTCGTGCCGAGGGGGAAGTACGTGTGCGCGAGCTGCTGCTCGTTCAGCACCCCGAGCACATAGGACTGATCTTTCGCCTCGTCGGAGGCACGGTGCAGCTCGCGACCTTCCGGCCCGTCGACGAGCGTCGCGTAGTGGCCGGTGCACACCGCGTCGAACCCGAGCTCGAGCGCGCGCTCCAGCAGCGCGGCGAACTTGATCTTCTCGTTGCATCGCATGCAGGGGTTCGGCGTGCGACCCTCGCGGTACTCCTGGATGAAGTCGTCGATCACGTCGTCGCGGAACCGCTCCGAGAAATCCCAGACATAGAACGGGATCCCGAGGAGGTCGGCGGCCCGGCGGGCGTCCATCGCGTCCTCGATCGTGCAGCAGCCACGGCTGCCGGTGCGCAGCGTCCCGCCGGCGCGGGAGAGGGCCAGGTGCACGCCGACGACGTCGTGCCCGGCGTCCACGGCCCGGGCTGCCGCGACGGCGGAGTCCACTCCGCCGCTCATCGCCGCCAATACTCGCATCCGGCCAGTCTACGAGCGCGAGCCTCCGCGGGCGCTGGACGCCGCAGCCCGCGCGTAGGCCTCCGGGAGCGCGGCGAGGAACCGCTCGACGTCTGCGGCGGTGCTGGTGCGGCCGAGGCTGAGCCGGAGGACCGAGCGCGCCGCACGCTCGTCGCGCCCGAGCGCGAGGACGACGTGCGAGGGCTCGGTGACCCCCGCCTGGCACGCCGATCCCGTGGAGACGTGGACGCCGCGCTGGTCGAGGAGGAACAGCAGGGTCTCCCCCGCGGCATCCGGGAACAGGACGTGCACGTGCCCCGGAAGGCGCTCCGACTCCGCACCGAGGAACTCGGCGCCGGGCACGATCCGGCGGATGCCGTCCCGCAGGTGCTCGGCAAGGGCGCGAAGACGCGGGGCCTGGAGGTCTCGTTCGGCGGAGGTCGCCTCGAGGGCGACGGCGAGGGCGGCTGCGCCGGCGACGTCCTGCGTGCCGGAACGGAGTCCGCGCTGCTGACCGCCGCCGTGGTGGAGCGCGCTCAGACGCGCGTGGCGGGAGACGACGAGTGCGCCGGTGCCGACGGGCGCGCCGACCTTGTGGCCGGAGACGCTGACCGCGACCAGTCCGCCTGCCCCCCGATGCGCTCCGCGGAGTGTCGCGAACGGCACCGGAAGGTGCGGAACCGCTCCGACGGCGTCGAGGTGGAGGGGGACGTCAGCGGCGGCCGCAGCGGCGGCGAGGTCGGCGACCGGCGAGACCGTACCCACCTCGTTGTTGGCCACGAGCGCGGTCGCAAGCGCCGCGCCCTCCAGCGCCTCGTGGAACGCGGCCGGCGGGATTCCTCCCTCGGCGGTGAGCGATACGGGCCGCACGAGAGCGCCCTGAGCCTCGGCGAGCCAGCCCACGGTGTCGAGGGTGGCATGGTGCTCCCCGTCCGGCAGGACGACCGCGACCGTGGCTTCGGGTCGCGCCCACCAGAGCCCTTTCACGGCGAGGTTCACGGATTCCGTCCCACCCGAGGTGAACACCACCTCGATCGGATCGCAGTCGAGGGCGCGGGCCACGCGCTCTCGGGAGTCCTCCAACGATCGGCGGACGGCCTGCCCCGCGCCGTGCACGGAGGACGCGTTGCCGACCAGCTCGGACGCCGCGAGCCACGCGTCACGGGCCTCCGGTCGCAGGGGTGCCGAAGCCGCGTGATCGAGGTAGACCGACATCACCCCTCCTCACGCCCGTGGCACCGTGTCGCCGTCATTACTCTAGACATCATGGACACCGCTCAGGCCGGCTCCGACCGCGACCTCGCGAACGGAATCCACTCCCGTCACCTCGACGGGCTCGGCGTGCGTCGCCACGACGGCGGCGGCACCCTTCGGGTGTGGTCCGCCCATGCGAGCGCCGTCGAACTCGTCATCTTCGATGACAGCGACCTCGACTGGATCATCGCCGTCATCCCGCTGGCACCGGTCGGTGGCGGTGTGTGGGAGGTCACCACACACGAGCTCGCCGCGGGTGTCACCTATGCGGTCCGCGTCGACGGGCCGCACGGCCCGGGGATGACGTTCAACCCCCTGACTCTCCTGATCGACCCGTACACGCGGGGCCTGCGGATGCCCGGCTTCGGCTCCTGGCGATCGGTCGTGGTCGACGAGGCGTTCGACTGGGGCGGGGCCGTCAAGCCTCGGACCCCCTGGGACCGCACCGTCATCTACGAGGCCCATGTGAAGGGCCTGACCAAGCGGCATCCCGATGTCCCCGCATCCCTCCACGGCACCTACGCGGGCCTCGCGCACCCCGCCATGATCGAGCATTTCCACGAGCTCGGGGTGACGGCGATCGAGCTCCTCCCGGTGCACGCGTTCACGAGTGAACCCCGGCTGCTGCAGCTCGGTCTCACGAACTACTGGGGCTACAACACGGTCGGCTTCTTCGCTCCGCACGCGCCGTATGCGACGGCCGCCGCGCGCGCCGAAGGCGCCGGCGGGGTGCTCCGCGAGTTCAAGGGGATGGTGAAGCTCCTCCACGAGGCGGGGCTGGAGGTCATCCTCGACGTCGTCTACAACCACACCTCGGAACAGGGGCTCGGCGAGCCGCGGTCCAGCTTCCGCGGCCTCGACAACCGCTCCTACTACCGTCAGCACGACGATGGCACCTACATCGACGTCACCGGGTGCGGCAATTCCGTGGACACATCGACGGATGCCGCGGCGCGACTGGTCCTGGACTCGCTCCGCTACTGGGCGGACGAGGTGCAGGTCGACGGTTTCCGCTTTGACCTGGCGCCCACCCTCGGTCGCGGCTCAGACCACGCGTTCACGCCGGATCACCCGCTGCTGCGGGCGATCGCCGAGGACCCGCTGCTGTCCACCGTGAAACTCATCGCGGAGCCCTGGGATGTCGGGATGGGCGGCTGGCAGACCGGCAACTTCGGGCCGGGATGGACCGAGTGGAACGACCGCTACCGCGACCGGGTGCGGAACTTCTGGCTCAGCGACATCGACTACGCCCGGCGCGCCGACACCACCCCGGTGGGAATCGGCGGGTTCGCCTCGCGGCTGGCGGGCTCCGCCAACACCTTCTCCGCCGAGCGCGGTCCGCTCGCCGGGGTCAACTTCGTGACCGCGCATGACGGTTTCACGCTCCGCGACCTCGTCTCCTACGACGTGAAGCACAACCTCGGTAACGGCGAGAACGGCCGCGACGGGGCCGACACCAACCGCTCCTTCAACCACGGCGCGGAGGGGCATACCGACGACCCGCACGTGCTCGCGACACGGCGGAAGGCGATGCGGAACCTGATGGGGACGCTGCTGCTGTCGGCAGGCGTCCCCATGATCACCGCCGGTGACGAGTTCGGGCGCACGCAGCGCGGCAACAACAACGCCTACTGCCACGACTCCTCGCTCACCTGGCTGGACTGGCAGCACGCGGGCTGGCAGCGGGACCTGTTCGCCCACGTGGCGCGCTTGACGCAGCTCCGTCGGGAGAACCCCGCCCTTCGGCCGTCCCGCTTCGCGCACGCCGAACGCCCCGTCCCCAGTGCATCGGTCATCGACTGGTACGACGAGAGCGGCCAGACGATGTCTATCGAGCGGTGGACGGACGCCTCGCACCGGACCCTGCAGTACGACGCCACTTCGACGCCGGAGCACGAGGAACCGAACCGCATCCTCCTCGTCGTGCACGGCCGGGAATGCGATCTGGAGGTGACGCTCCCCGCTCTGGAGGGGGTGACCCGCTACATCCCGCTGTGGTCGAGCGAGCACGAGCGCCCCGACGTCGACGGGTCGCCTCTGGCGCCGGGAGCGACGATCGTCGCGCGAGGGACATCAATGTACCTGTTCCGCGCCGAGTGATCCAGGCCCGTCACCACGGGCCACGTCACCGGTAGGTTCGGACTGTGGCTTCTCTGAACGCTCCCGTCTCCGTCCGCAGCTCCGCCGAGATCCCGCTGCGGCCCGCCGCGTCGACCCGTGCGGGCACGACCCGCACGGCTCGCCTCCCCATCGGCGAGCACCGACCCAGTGTGCCGGGCGGGCGATTCTCCCCGACAGCCTTCGTCGGGGAGGCCGTCCCGTTCACCGTCACGGCCTTCCGGGAGGGTCACGACCGCATCGGGGTGCACCTCCGGATGACGTCCCCCACCGGGGTGACCACGTTGCATCGGCTGTCGCCGCTGAATGACGGGTTCGACCGCTGGCGCGTGAGCGTCGCTCCGCTCGAGCAGGGCACCTGGACCTTCCGGTTCGAGACTTTCGCGGACGATTTCGCGACCTGGCAGCACGCCGCCGATCTGAAGATCGCGGCGGGTGTCGATGCGGCGCTCATGCGGGAGATCGGCGCACGGCTGTTCGAGGCCGCCGCCTCCGAGCGCACGCGTCCCGCTGCCGAGAAGCGCACTCTCACCACCGCCGCGAAGGCGCTCCGCGATGAGGCGGTCTCCGATGACGCCGCCCTGACGATCGTCCGCGACCCGCACCTCGCGGCGGGGTTCGCTGCTCGTCCGGTCGCCTCGCTGGTCTCGGTCCACGAGGAGCAGACGATGCTCGTGGAGCGCGAACGCGCCGGCGTCGGCGCGTGGTACGAGTTCTTCCCCCGTTCCGAGGGTGCCGAGCGCCTTCCCGACGGAACCGTCCGCAGCGGAACGTTCCGCACGGCGGCGAAGCGGCTTCCGGGCGTCGCCGCGATGGGGTTCGACGTGCTGTACCTCCCGCCCATCCACCCGATCGGCGAAGTCAACCGCAAGGGCCCGAACAACACCCTCACGCCGTCCCCGGGCGACCCGGGCTCACCCTGGGCGATCGGCTCCGCGGCGGGCGGTCACGACACCGTCCACCCCGACCTCGGCACCCTCGAGGATTTCCGGGCCTTCGTGACCGCGGCATCCGAGGTCGGACTCGAGGTCGCCCTCGACCTCGCGCTCCAGGCAGCACCCGACCACCCCTGGGTGAGCGCCCACCCAGAATGGTTCACGACACTCCCCGACGGGTCCATCGCCTACGCGGAGAACCCGCCGAAGAAGTACCAGGACATCTACCCGATCAACTTCGACAACGATCCCGAGGGAATCAAGGCCGAGGTGCTCCGCATCGTGCGCCATTGGATCGCTCAGGGGGTGAAGATCTTCCGTGTCGACAACCCCCACACCAAGCCCCTGCAGTTCTGGGAGTGGCTCATCGCCACGGTGAACGCCGAGCACCCGGACGTCGTGTTCTTGGCGGAGGCCTTCACCCGTCCGGCTCCGCTGCAGGCGCTCGCGCAGATCGGCTTCCAGCAGAGCTACTCGTACTTCACGTGGCGGAACACGAAGTCGGAGCTCGAGGAGTTCTTCACGTGGATCTCCGACGAGACGGCTGACTTCATGAGACCGAATCTCTTCGTGAACACCCCCGACATCCTGACCGAGTACCTGCAGTTCGGCGGCCGCCCCGCCTACAAGGTCCGCGCGGCCCTGGCATCCACCGCCGGCGCCAGCTACGGCGTGTACGCGGGATACGAGCTGTACGAGAACGTCGCCCGGCCGGGGTCCGAAGAGAACATCGACAACGAGAAGTACGAGTACAAGTTCCGCGACTGGGACCGCGCCGAGCAGGCCGGGAACTCCCTCGCCCCCTACCTGCGCCGACTGAACGAGATCCGCCGGGCGCACCCTGCACTCCGGCAGCTCCGCGGGCTGCACGTCCAGCGGACCGACGACGATGCGATCCTCGCCTACGTCAAGCATCTGGATGCCGCGCTCTCCCCCACCGGCGAGTCCGACACCATCATCGTGGTCGCCAACGTCGACCCGCACTCCGCGCGAGAGACGACGGTCCACATCGATCCCACCCTGTGGGGCCTCCCCCGCGGCGTCGCCTACGACGTCGAGGACCTCCTCACCGGAGCGCGCTGGACCTGGGGCGAGCACAACTACGTCCGTCTCGACGCCTTCGTCGAGCCGGTGCACATCCTCGCCGTGAAGGAGCGCTCATGACCCGTCCCGACGCCCGCATCCTCGAGACGGTCGGCGCGGGCTCGTACCACGCCCCCCACGACGTCCTGGGACCGCACCAGGAGGCGGACGGCTCCTGGGTGATCCGCGCCCGTCGTCCGTTCGCGGAGACGGTGACGGCTGAGACAGCGGGCGGCGCGCGCGTCGAGATGACGCACGTGACGCACGGCATCTGGGAGGGCGTCAGCGCCGACCGTCCCACGGCGTACGAGATCGTCGCGACCTACCAGGGCGCGCCCGACTTCCGCGTCGACGATCCGTACCGTCACCTCCCCACCCTCGGCGAGGTCGACCTCCACCTCATCCGCGAAGGTCGTCACGAGCGGCTGTGGACGGTCCTCGGCTCTCACGTCCGGCACTTCGACGGAGTCAGCGGCGTCTCCTTCGCGGTCTGGGCCCCGAATGCGCAGGCCGTCCGCGTCGCGGGCGATCTCAACGGATGGGACGGCACGCAGCACGCGATGCGTTCACTGGGTGCCAGCGGCATCTGGGAGCTCTTCGTCCCCGGCATCGGCGCCGGCTCGTCGTACAAGTACGAGATCCTCACCGGCGACGGCAGATGGATCATGAAGGCCGACCCGATGGCACGGCAAGCCGAGATCCCGCCCGCGACCGCGTCCGTCGTCACTGAGAGCTCCTACACGTGGTCCGACGATGCCTGGATGGCCGACCGGGCCGCCACCTCCATCCACGACCGTCCGATGTCGACCTACGAGCTGCACCTCGGCTCGTGGCGGGAGGGGCTCGGCTACGTCAGCGCGGCGGATCAGCTCGTCGACTACGTGGCATCCCAGGGATTCACCCATGTCGAGTTCCTGCCGCTCGCGGAGCACCCCTTCGGCGGGTCGTGGGGCTACCAGGTCAGTGGCTACTACAGCCCCACGAGCAGGTTCGGCTCGCCCGACGAGCTCCGCTACCTGATCGACCGGCTCCACCAGGCCGGGATCGGCGTGATCATGGACTGGGTGCCTGGCCACTTCCCCAAGGACGAGTTCGCACTGGCGCGCTTCGACGGGGCGCCGCTGTACGAGCACCCCGACCCCCGCCGGGGCGAGCACCGCGACTGGGGCACGTACATCTTCGACTACGGCCGCAACGAGGTCCGCAACTTCCTCGTCGCGAACGCCCTCTACTGGCTCGAGGAGTTCCACGTCGACGGTCTGCGGGTGGATGCCGTGGCCTCCATGCTCTACCTCGACTACTCGCGCAACGAGGGTGAATGGGAGCCGAACGTCCACGGCGGTCGAGAGAACCTCGAGGCCATCCAGTTCCTCCAGGAGGTCAACGCGACCGCCTACAAGCGCTACCCCGGCATCGCCATGATCGCCGAGGAGTCCACGAGCTTCCCGGGCGTCACCGCACCGACCAGCGGTGGCGGGCTCGGTTTCGGCTTCAAGTGGAACATGGGCTGGATGAACGACTCGCTCGTGTACATGGGTCGCGACCCGCTGTACCGTTCGCACCACGAAGGCGAGCTGTCGTTCTCCTTCGTCTACGCCTTCAGCGAGAACTTCGTCCTCCCCATCAGCCACGACGAGGTCGTGCACGGCAAGGGATCCCTGTTCACCCGGATGCCGGGTGACCACTGGCAGCAGCTGGCGAACATGCGCGCGTTCCTCGCCTACATGTGGGCGCATCCCGGCAAGCAGCTGCTGTTCATGGGACAGGAGTTCGGCCAGATGTCGGAGTGGTCGGAATCGCGGAGCCTGGACTGGTGGATGCTCGACCAGCCCGCACACGCCCAGCTGCAGCACTTCGTCGCCGCTCTCAACCACACCTACCGCGCCGAGTCGCCGCTCTGGGCGCGCGACAGCGACGGGTCGGCGTTCAGCCGCGTCTCACTCCACGCGCACAACCCGAACATCCTCGCGTTCGCCCGTGAGGACCACGACGGGGGCGTCGTCGTCGCCGTCTGCAATTTCTCGGGCGCCCCGATCCACGACGTGGCTCTCACCCTCCCCCGCCGCGGCAGGTGGCAGGAGATCCTCAACTCGGACGCTCAGGAGTTCGGCGGCTCCGGCGTGGGCAACCTGGGCGGGGTGAGCACCGATGAGCACGGCACCGCACGCATCGTCGTCCCGCCGCTCGGGGTGATCTGGCTCCGGAACCGCGACTGACGCACGTCCGACGCGAAGAGGGCCCCGGCGATCGTGTCGGGACCCTCTTCGCGTCGAGCGGGACTCAGAAGAGCAGGCTCGCCAGGCGGCTTCGTGCGCGCAGCACCCGGGGGTCGGCGTCGCCGACCACGCCGAACATCTCCAGAAGGCGCTCACGGACGACGGGACGCTCGTCTGGGCCGAGGACGGCTAACAGGTCGAGCAGACGTCCGAACGCGTCGTCGACGTGCCCGCCGGCAAGGTCGAGATCAGCGACGACGAACTGGGCCTCGACGTCGGAGGGCGCGGCGGCCGCGGCGGCCCGGGCAGCCGAGAGATCGACGCCCTGCACGCGCCCCAGCAGTCGGACCTGAGCGAGTCCGGCCTTCGCGTCCTCGTCCCGCGGATTCTCCGTCAAGGCCTTCTCGTACGCTGTGCTCGCAGCGGCGTAGTCGCCGCGCTCGATCGCGTCGAACGCCTCCTGGTGCAGGGGCGGCAGCGGCGCCTCCTCGGCCCCGGTCTGGGCGTCGCCGCTCGTGGGCATGACCCCCGTGACACCGTGCTTCGCCGCGAGCTCGAGCAGCTGGGTGAACACCTCACGCGCCTGCTGCTCCGGCACGGCGCCGGTGAACAGCTGCACCGGCTGACCGCCGACCAGGCCGACGACGAGCGGAATCGACTGCGCCCGGAAGCTCTGCGCGAGCTGCGGGTTGGCGTCGACGTCCACCTTGGCGAGCACAAGGCGCCCGCCGAACTCGCCGATGAGCTTCTCCAGCACAGGGCTCAGCTGCTTGCACGGTCCGCACCATTCCGCCCACAGGTCGACGACCACCGGCACGGTGCGGGAGAGCTCGAGCACCTGTCCGAAGTCGGCGTCGGTGACGTCGAAGATGAGGGGCGGGGCACCTCCCGCTGCTGCCTGGGGTGCAGCGGCGGGACCGGCCGGAGCGTCCGCCCGCCCGCGCAGCGAGGAGAGATCGACAGCGCCGCGCATGACGGCGCCCGGTGTGGGTGTGCTCACTCTTCGACCACCTTGGTATCGAGGATGTTGGATCGGGATGCGATGAGCTGGATCTTCTCGTTGGACCCCTGCGCGGGGACGAAGAAGTACAGCTGGTCGGCGTAGCGGGTTGTGAACCCCGTCTTCGACTGGGTGACGCCCGAGAGCGCCCTGGCCACGACGTTCTTGCCGAGCTTGATGACGGCGTCATCATCGGTCGGGACGACGGTCTCGTTCTCCACGACCGTGACCGCCACGATGGCGCCGCTGTCGAGGGTGACGAGTGAGAGCGGTTCGGTCTTGCCTGCGCTCGCCCGGAAGGACACCTTTCCGGTCTCCTCCCCCGTCTTGTTGAAGTTCTTCAGCAACTCCGCACGGTTCTCGGCGACCTGCACCCGGAAGGTGTCGGACTCCTCATCGAACGAATCGGCGAAATCGCTCTTGTCACCCTTGTTGAGAACGTCGGCATACGCCGCGGCCACCTGCTCGGGCGGCATCAGCAGGAAGGGCGAGTTGGGCTCGACGGCGACCGCGCCGACGTACGCCGCCGCGAGGTTCATGCTGGCGTCCGCACGCAGGCTCGACAGGTAGGTGAGCCGGTAATCGGTCCAGGGGTTCTCCTGGCGGACCGTCATCACCGTGGCGGCGCCGTCGGTCTCCTCGACGACGGCCAGGAACATGCGGGGCCAGCCGTCCTGCGCCTGCGGCAGGAAGGCGGTGACCGGCGACGAGGGAATCGGCGCAAGCGCCTCCTGATCGTCGATCTTCTTCTGCAGGCGGTAGTTCGTCCGGCGCTCGTTCAGGGCGGGGCCATCGAGACGCTTCGCCGCCGCCTCGTAGTCCGCCTTCTCGTCAGCTGCAGCGACCTGCTCCGCGATGCGCGCGAGCACGCGCTCGGCCTGAGTCTGCGTGAGCGCAGGCGCACCCTGGCCTTCGGGGACGATGACCGTCTCCGTCGGGGTGGGGGTCGGTGTCGGCTCGCCGGCGGGCCACCCCTCCGCGGTGCACCCTGCCAGCAGTGCGGCGGAGATCGTGAGCGCGGGGGCCGCGAGCAGGGCCCGCTTCCCGGGCAGCAGGCTGCGGCGGCGGGGCTGCGAAGCGATCACACCGCTGTTCCCGGGTTCGAGCGCGAGGTCGATGGGTTCGGTCACCGGGAACGGCAGTCCCTTGCGGCGCGGACCGCGCGAACGGCGCACGTGACGGAGCGCCAGGATGTAGAGGACGATGCCGACCAGCAGCATGACCCCGCCGGCGATGATGAGCGGCGCGGCCCACGGCGTCGAGGCGCCGGTCGGCCACGACAGCGAGATCGTGCTCGGGGCGGGCGCGGTGCCATCGGCGGCGATGAGCACACTCATCTCGGCGGGGAGCTGGAGTGTCGTGGTGAGCCGGCCGTCCTGCCGGAACTCGTCGAGCCACAGGTCGGAGCCCACCGGGTTCGCCGTCGGCTCGTCGATTCCTTCGGGAACGACGGATGCCGGCACGGTCTCCGACCGCGGCATCCCCCCGCCATCGAGCGTCACCTGCACGTGGTCGGTCGCGGCGAGCCACTGCGTCAGGTCATTCGTCCGCGCGTACGCGGCGAAAACCGCGCCATCGCCTTCGACCCGCAGGGTTTGTGCGCCGGGGTTGCTTCCGAACACCGCGCCGTCGACGAGGACGTAGGGCGCGGACCCGGGGACGTCGACCTCGGAGGTGATCGTCGAGGGAGCCTCGAGGATCGTGCGCTGCGCGATGCCCGCCCCGATCATCACCGTGGCAAGGACGAAGGCGATGATCGCCCAGACGAAACGCACGAATCGACACCCTCTCTCAGATCCGACACCGCTCGGCAGCAGCGGCCAGTCGACGTTCCAGCCTAGCGAAAGGTGCTGGCAAACGCGTGGGAGGGCGGTGCTCCCGGGTTCCGGGCCCCGGGGTGACTAGGGTGAATCCAGACTCGTTGGAAGGTCGTCCCGTGAAGATCCAGCATCCCTTCAGCACCGCCCTCGCCGCCACCCTCGGTGTGGGTGTCGGCATCCTGATCATCACGGGCGCCCAGACGCTCTCCACCGTCCTGCTGTACGTCGGCACCGCCCTGTTCCTGGCGCTGGGCATCGATCCCCTGGTGACCTTCCTCGAGCGCCGCGGACTCCCCCGCTGGGGGGCACTGCTCGCGACCTTCGCGGGGATCCTCGCCATCGGTGCGGGACTCGTCCTCATGGTGGCGCCGATCCTCACCGGACAGATCGCCTCGCTGAGCGCCCTCATCCAGAAGACGGTGCAGAGCGCGATCGACGGCGAGTGGAACCCGATCAACGCCGCGCGCGACTGGCTCTCCGACACCTTCCCGCTCCTCGAAGTCGACCTGGTCCTGGACTACGTCAACGATTGGTGGACGTCGCTCAACTTCGCCGAGATCGGTGCGGAGCTCGGCACGGGCCTCCTCTCGCTCGGCGCGGGGATCGCGGCCTTCGTCACCGGCGCCATCATCGTGACGATCCTCACGATCTACTTCACGTCGTCGATGCGCTCGCTGAAGCGCTCGGTGTACCAGCTCGTCCCCGCATCCAGGCGCGAGCGATTCATCGACCTCTCCGATCAGATCACCGCTTCGGTGGGCTACTACGTCATGGGGCAGGTCACCCTCGGCGCGATCAACGGCATCCTGAGTGCGATCTTCCTCACGATCATCAACTCTCCCTTCCCTGCCGTCCTCGCCGTCGTGGCGTTCTTCTTCTCCTTGATCCCGCTCGTGGGAACCCTCACCGGCTCGGCGATCATCGTGCTCGTGTGCCTTTTCGCGTCGCCCGTGACGGCGCTGGTGGCCCTCGTCTGGTACCTCGTGTACATGCAGGTGGAGGCCTACCTCATCTCGCCTCGCATCATGAGCCGCGCGGTCTCGGTGCCCGGCGCGGTCGTCGTGATCGCCGCGCTCGCGGGCGGGTCGCTGCTGGGACTGCTCGGGGCGCTCATCGCGATCCCCGTGGCCGCGAGCGTGTTGATCATCTACCGTCAGGTCGTGATCCCCCGCCAGAACGAGCTCTGAGCTCAGGCGATCCGCCAGCAGGAAGTGTGCCAGTGGCGTCGCGCGGCGAGATCCGCCGCATCGCCGAGGACGCCGTCCGCGCGCCAGACGACCAGATGGGCGACGCCGACGGCGACCTGTCTGCCGCACCCCGGGCATGTGTACGCCTTCCGGGCCTGCTGCGCCGAGATGGGCTGCACGGTCCACTCGACGCCGCGACGGGTCTCTGAGCGCTTCCAACCCGCGAGCAGCCGATCGAAGGACTCGTCAGGCCCCGACGGGCGCCGCCGGTTCGAGCGGGGCACCGGTCAATACCAGCCGGAGCGCTGCGACTTCGCCCACGCGCCGCACGGCGTCGAGTAACGGCCCTGGATGTAACCGAGGCCCCAACTGATCTGCGTGGCCGGGTTCGTCTCCCAGTCGGCGCCGGCGCTGGCCATCTTGCTCCCCGGGAGCGACTGCGGGATGCCGTATGCGCCGCTCGACTTGTTGTAGGCGTTGACCCGCCACCCGGATTCCTTCTGCCACAGCGCGACCAGGCAGGCGAATTCGTCGTCGTTCCAGCCGCGGGCCCGCACCATGTCGTAAGCGATGCCCTGTGCGCTTCCCGGATCAGGGGTCACGAACGGCGGCGACCAGACCTTCGACGAACCGCTTCCGGCCGAGCGGGCCTGCTCGCTGGGAGCGGGGGTCGGTGTCGGCGTCGGCGTGGGTGTGATGTAGACGCTGTAGTCGCTCTCTCGCTCGAGGCCCACGACCGCCGCATCGCCCGCGCTGTAGACCTGCGCGTCGGCGATCGCGGATGCGTACAGCGAGGTGGGGTCGAGTGTGGCGGCCTCGGCAGGCGCAGCCAACGAGGTCAACGGGACAATGTACGCCCCGATGAAAGCGGCGGAGGCGAGGGTCGCGAAGACACTCAGTACTCCGCGCCTCCGGGACCATCGGGGCGCAGGAGCGACGGGACGGCGGACGGGACTCGCATCCCGGGTCGCTACCGTCGCCGTTCGGCGCAGCATCTCGTTTCCCGAAGTCACAATGCGTCCGATCTTATCGCCGAGCGAAGACTGCCACCACGGTGCACTCAACCCACCGACAGCATCACATCGACGACCGCGTCCAGCACGGCGTCGACCTGGGCCTCGTCGTAGCCGCCGAGCTGCATGCGGAACGCGACCGTCCGTACCTGCTCGATGGAGAGCCCCTCCCCGGTCTCGAGGTAGCGGGCGATACGTCCGGCGACGAGGTCGACCTCCTCGATCCGATAGCCGAACCTCAGCAGGGGAACGCGGCGGAAGCGACGACGCGCCGGACGCGACAGACGATCGAGGACTTCCTGCGCGAGCTTCCGAGAAGCCCCCACCCACGCACGTGCTCCCTTGCGTGAGAGGGCATCGGCGCGCTCGCGACGCGCGAAGGCATCCTCGATGCGTGCCAGTGCGGCATCCACCGGAGCCACGTCATACCCGTCGCGGACGAGCGGGAAGGCGGCAGCCCGCACCTGCGCGGCCGACACCGAGGGTTCAGCGGACTCGAACGCCGCTCGTGCCTCGGTGAGGAAGGAATCCACAGCGTCGGGGTCGTACCCCTTCGAACGGCCGCTCACGCGGGGGAAGGAAGCGGTGTCCTGCGTGTCCGTCATGCCAGAGCGCTCAGCGGGGAGAGAAGGAAGAACAGCGCGATGCCCGGCACCATCGAGGGCAGGATCGAGTCGAGTCGGTCGAGCACCCCACCGTGGCCGGGGAGAAAGGAGCTCATGTCCTTGATGCCGAGGTCGCGCTTGATGAGCGACTCCCCCAGATCTCCGAGGGTTGCGGACGCGAGGATGGCCAGGCCGAAGACGACGCCCGCCCATACGGGGAGCTGGAGCATGAACACAGCCAGCAGGACACCGGCGATGAGACTCGCGACCACCGCGCCGGCGAAGCCCTCCCAGGTCTTGTTGGGGCTGACCCGGGGCGCCATGGGGTGCTTGCCGAAGGCGATGCCGCTCGCGTACGCGCCGGTGTCCACCGAGACGGCGACGACCAGCACGGACAGCAGCCACAGTTCACCGTGATCCTGCTTCATGATGGCGAGGGCCAGCGAGCCGAGGAAGGCGACGTAGATCGGGACGAACCCGCTCAGCAGGGCGTCGGAGATGACGTCGCCGTACCGGCGCCCGTCCCGCGCCGCCATCTGTGCGATGAGGCGCCAGATGACGACGAAGACGACCGCCGCGAACGTGACGAGCCAGTGCGTCAGGTACCCCGCGAACACGGCGGCCATGATCACCACGCCCGCGAACAGCTGCGGCACGATGTCGATCCGCCGCCCCGCGTGCTGGAGCGCGCGCGAGAACTCGAAGATGCCCAGCAGGCACAGCGGCGCCGCGAAGGCGATGAACGCCCACTTCACGAACAGCAGGGAACCGAGCACGAGGGCACCGATCCCCGCGCCGATGAGGATCGCCATGAGGAGGTTTCGCCCCGACCGCTGGTTGATGCGGTCGTTGGCTTCTTCGAACTCGACCCGTGCGCGCTCGATCTGCTGCTCGAACTCCGACCGCGCCGCGCGCACATGCGCGGAGAACCCGGGATCCGCATCGCCGGAACGGCGAGCCGAACCCCGGGCGGCCGGAACCTCGGGCGCGCGCCCGGGATCCGATCCTTCGTCACTCATGAGTGGGTCAGACCTCGAGAAGCTCAGCCTCTTTGCGCTTGAGTGCCTCGTCGATGAGGTCGACGTGGGTCTTGGTGATCCCGTCGAGCTCCTTCTCGGCACGAGCGAGGTCGTCGTCGCTGACCTCGCCCTTCAGCGCGTCCAGCTCGTCCTTCGCCTTGCGGCGGATGCCGCGGACGTGGACCTTGGCATCCTCGGCCTTCGACTTGACGAGCTTCACGTACTCCTTGCGGCGGTCGGCGGTCAGCTCGGGCATCGTCACGCGGACGAGGTTGCCGTCGTTGGTGGGGTTCGCGCCCAGGTTCGGCATGTCACGGACAGCCTGCTCGATGGCCTTCAGCGCCGACTTGTCGTACGGCGTGATGACGAGCGTGCGAGCCTCGAGCGCGTTGATCGACGCGAGCTGCGCGAGCGGCGTCGGGGTGCCGTAGTAGTCGACCTGCACCTTCTGGAACAGCTGCGGGTTCGCGCGCCCTGTGCGGACGGTCGCGAAGTCCTCCTTCGCCGCCTCGACGGCGCGGTCCATACGGCTCTTCGTGTCGGCCAGGGTCTCGGCGATCACGGTCACTCCATTCGTCGGTACGTCCGGTCAAGTCTAGTCGGGGGAAGCCCGATCCTCAGACGCTGACGAGCGTGCCGATCGACTCGCCCAGCAGTGCACGGGTCACGTTGCCCGCCGGCTCCATGCCGAAGACGCGCATGTCCATGCCGTTGTCCATGCAGAGGCTGAAGGCGGTCGAGTCGACGACCTTGAGGCCACGCTGGAGAGCGTCGCGGTAGGTGATCGTGTCGATCTTCTCGGCCGCGGCATCCTTCTTCGGGTCGGCGGTGTAGACGCCGTCGACGCCGTTCTTCGCGACGAGGACTTCCACGGCACCGATTTCGAGCGCGCGCTGGGCGGCGACGGTGTCGGTGGAGAAGTACGGGAGGCCTGCGCCGGCACCGAAGATGACGACGCGTCCCTTCTCGAGGTGACGCTCGGCGCGGCGCGGGATGTAGGGCTCGGCGACCTGCGTCATCGAGATGGCGGACTGCACGCGCGTGGCGGCCCCGGCCTGTTCGAGGAAGTCCTGGAGGGCGAGGGCGTTCATGACGGTGCCGAGCATGCCCATGTAGTCGGCGCGGCCACGGTCCATGCCGCGCTGGCTGAGCTCGGCGCCGCGGAAGAAGTTGCCGCCGCCGACGACGACCGCGATCTCGACCCGGTCCACCGCCGCGGCGATCTCGCGCGCGATCTGGCTGACCACGTCGGGGTTGACCCCGAGCTGGCCGGCGCCGAACGCTTCGCCGGAAAGTTTCAAGAGGACGCGTCGGCGTCCGGTGTTCTCCTCGATCACGGAAGATCCTCTCGTCTGGTGAAGACTATCGAACGGCATGGAAAAGGGGTTCGCATCGAGTGATGCGAACCCCTTCCCGGATGACTTACGCGCCGACCTTGAAGCGGGCGAAGCCGGTGACGGTGATGCCTGCGTCGGCAGCGACCTTGGCGACGGACAGCTTGTTGTCCTTCGCGTAGTCCTGGTCGAGCAGAGCGACCTGCTTGAAGAAGGCGCCGACACGTCCCTCGACGATCTTCGGCAGGGCGGCCTCGGGCTTGCCCTCGTTGCGGGAGATCTCGGTGACGATCTCGCGCTCCTTCTCGACCTCGGCCTCGGGGACCTCGTCGCGCGACAGGTACGTCGGGTTCGCGAACGAGATGTGCTGCGCGATCGAGCGAGCGGTCTCGGCGTCGTCACCCGTGTAGGCGACGACGACGCCGACCTGCGGGGGCAGGTCCTTGCTCGTCTTGTGCAGGTAGATCTGGAAGGCGTCGCCGCTCAGCGTGCGCACGCGACGCAGTTCGACCTTCTCGCCGATGATGGCGGCCTCATCGTTGATGAGCTCGGCGACCGTCTGGCCACCGGCGTCGGCGGCGAGAGCTGCCTCGGTGGAGTCGGCGGCGGCAGCTGCGGCGGCAGCGAGGACCTTCTCGGACAGCGCGATGAAACGTTCGTTCTTCGCGACGAAGTCGGTCTCGGTGTTCAGCTCGATCATCGTGACCTTGCCGTCCTGCTCGAGCGCGGCCACCAGGCCCTCGCTCGTCGAACGGTCGGCACGCTTCGCGTTGCCCTTCGCGCCCTTGAGGCGCAGGATCTCGACGGCCTTCTCGAGGTCGCCGTCGGCCTCCTCGAGAGCCTTCTTGGTGTCGACCATGCCCGTGCCGAGCTGCTCGCGCAGAGTCTTGATGTCGGCGATGGTGAAGTTTGCCATGGGTGGCGGCTCCTCAGTTTCGGTGGTTGTTCCGGCGGGTGGCCGTCCCGGGTCATCGGGACGGCCACCGGAAGGATTACTCCGCGGACTTCTCCTCGGCCGGAGCCTCGGTCTCAGCGGCGGGGGCCTCGGTCTCGGCGGCGGGCGCCTCAGCTGCGGGCGCCTCGGCCGGAGCGGACTCGAGCAGCTCGCGCTCCCAGTCGGCGAGGGGCTCGGCGTCGGCGGACTCGTCGGTCGGCTGGTGACGCTGGATGAGGCCCTCGGCGGCGGCGTCGGCGATGATGCGGGTCAGCAGGCTGACCGAGCGGATCGCGTCGTCGTTGCCGGGGATCGGGAACTGGAACTCGTCGGGGTCGGCGTTCGTGTCGAGGATGCCGATCACGGGGATGCCGAGCTTCTTGGCCTCGTCGATGGCGAGGTGCTCGCGCTTGGCGTCGACGACCCAGATCGCGGAGGGGGTCTTCTGCAGGTTGCGGATACCACCGAGCGACTTGTGGAGCTTGTCGAGCTCGCGCTTCTTGAGGAGGAGCTCCTTCTTGGTGAAGCCGCTCTCTGCGGGGTTCTCGAAGTCGAGCTCCTCGAGCTCCTTCATGCGAGCGAGACGCTTGCTGACCGTCGAGAAGTTGGTGAGGAGGCCACCGAGCCAGCGCTGGTTGACGAAGGGCTGGCCGACGCGGGTCGCCTGCTCGGCGATGATCTCCTGGGCCTGCTTCTTCGTGCCGACGAAGAGGACGGTGCCACCGTGGGCGACGGTCTCGCGGACGTACTCGTACGCCTTGTCGATGTACCCGAGCGACTGCTGCAGGTCGATGATGTGGATGCCGCTGCGCTCGGTGAGGATGAAGCGCTTCACCTTCGGGTTCCACCGACGGGTCTGGTGTCCGAAGTGGACGCCGCTGTCGAGCAGCTGGCGAATGGTGACGACGGCCATGGCCGTTCTCCTGTTCTTTGGGTTGATTACGCCGGACCGGTGGTCTCGGCGAGCCTGGTGCCCGGCACATGCACCCGCTCCGGTGAGGGAGACCTGAGGGTGGGATGCCGCGTGTACGACGCCGAGAAAATCGGTGTCGCGCCGCTGTGGGCACGCGTAGTCACCCCGACATGCGAGGTGCCCTGCCAGTGTAGCAACATCGCGGGCTTCTCCCCGACGCTCGCCACGGCCGACTTCTCCCCCCGTCCGCCCCGGATCGCTCATCGGGAACCCGGGGTCACCGAGGGTAGCTCCATGACCACCGCTCGGGCGCTCGCAGCAGCCTTCCTCGCCACCGCTCTCGCCGTGGCGAGCGCCTCCGCACCGGATACGGAACAGCCGGATGTCGAATGGCAGTGGCCGCTGGCGGAAGCCGTCGTGGTCGAGCCCTTCGCCGCCCCGGCGCACCGCTACGGGCCCGGTCACCGAGGAGCGGATCTCCGCCCCGGCGGTGGCGACGGTGCGGTGCGGGCGACCGCGGACGGCGTCATCGCGTTCGAAGGCGCCGTCGCCGGGCGGGGTGTGATCACGATCGACCATGGTGATGGACTGGTCACGAGTGTCGAGCCGGTCACCTCCACTGTCAGCGAGGGCGATATCGTCGCGCGCGGAGACGTGATCGGGCATGTCTCGGCGGGCGGGCATGTTGCAGCGGGCATTCTGCATGTCGGGGTGCGGCACCACGGCGAGTACGTCAATCCGGAAGGGTTGGTGCGCGAGATCCCGCGGGCCGTGCTCCTCCCCTGCTGTTGAGCCCCGTCACCCTCGAAAACATCACCCTCGGCGACATCACGCCCGGGGGTGGGCGAGACGGTACGCGGACGCCAGACGCTCCGTGGAGACGTGGGTGTAGATCTGCGTGGTCCCGAGGCTCGCGTGCCCGAGCAGCTCTTGCACCGCGCGGAGGTCGGCGCCGCCATCGAGGAGGTGGGTCGCTGCCGAGTGGCGGAGGGAGTGCGGGCCGATGTTGTCCGTGCCGACCTGCGCGGAGAGTGTGCGGCGAACCACGTCGTAGACGGTGCGGGGGTTGATCCGTCCTCCCCGAGTGCCGAGGAACAGCGCCGTCCCCGAAGCTTCCGTCACGAAAGCAGGTCTCGCTCGGACCCGGTACGCCTCGATGGCGCTGAGCGCGGGAGCGCCGAGCGGGACGACCCGCTCTTTGGATCCTTTGCCGATCACGCGGACGGTCGCGTTCGACGAGTCCACGGATTCGAGATCGAGGCCGCAGAGTTCCGACACGCGGAGGGCGCCGCCGTAGAGCGTCTCCAGGATCGCCGTGTCGCGGAGCGCGTGGGGGTCGCCCCCAGCTCCGGCGATCCGGCCGGCATCGAGCACCTCAGCGAGGGTGGGCGCCGTCGCGACGGTGGGGAGGGTCCGGCCGCGCTTCGGGGTCACGAGGCGCAGGCTCGGGTCGGTGGCGCGATGACCTTCCTCGACGGTCCATGCGCAGAAGCCGCGGACGCCCGCCGTGCGCCGGGCCAGGGTGGAGCGGGCCATCCCGCGCTGCGTCGCCGCCCAGAGCCAGTCCCGGAGATGCTCGATGTCGACCTCTTCGAGCTTTCGGTCTCCGATCGTGGCGACGAGATCGGTCAGATCGCTCCGGTAGGCACGAACCGTCGCCGGCGACAACCGACGCACCGTGGCGAGGTGGTCGGTGTAGGCGGAGACGGCCGCGGAGATCAGCACCGTTCCAGGATCCCTCCCCGTCGGCGCGCAGGGGATGCATGCGCTCAGGCGTGTCGGTCGGTCTCGGCGCCGCGGAGCCACCGATCGCCTTGCCGACGTGCGAGTCCGTCGAGTTCCGCGAAACCGAGGAGCGTCTGCGCCTCGTCCTCCGAGAAGCCGGCGCGGCGGGCGACATCGCTGGTCATCCGCCCCGAGCGCGCACTGAGCGCGTCGAGGAGCCGGGTGCGGTCGTCGGTCCGGTCGGACGGGTGCTCGGCATCCGCTCCCTCGTGCCCGAGAAGCTCGAGGACCTCGTCGGGCGTCGTCACGCATCGGGCGTCGTATTCACGGAGGAGTCGATGACACCCCGCCGACGCGGCGCTCGTGACGGGCCCCGGCACGGCTCCGAGGGGGCGTCCGAGTGCCGCGGCATGGCCCGCGGTGTTCAGGGAGCCGGAGCGCCACCCCGCCTCGACGACGACGGTCGCATCGGACAGCGCCGCGATCAACCTGTTTCGCTGCAGGAACCGCCACTTCGTGGGGCTCGTGCCGCACGGCACCTCCGCGGCCACCGCTCCGCCGGCCTCGCTGATGCGCGCCAGGAGGGAAGCGTGGCCCGCGGGATACGGCCTGTCGACCCCGCCCGCCACGAACGCGACGGTCACCCCGCCTCCCGCGAGCGCGGCCCGGTGAGCCATGCCGTCGATGCCGTAGGCGCCTCCGGAGACGACGGTGATGCCCGCCCCGCCGACACCCGCCGCGAGTTCTCCGGCGACGTGCTCGCCGTACCCGGTCGCCGCCCGCGCGCCGACGAGGGCGACGGCGGCGCCCGTCGCGAGAGCCGCGGGGCTTCCCTGCACCCAGAGACAGCGCGGCGCATGCACGCCGAGATCGTCGAGGTGCCGGGGCCATTCCGGATCTGCGGGGGTGAGCAGCCGGGCTCCGCAGGTGCGAGCCCGGTCGAACGCATCGGAGATGCCGCTCCACCGAGGTGCCCAGCGGCGAACGCCCGCGACCCACGTCTCGTCGGCCGGCGCGGCGGATCCCGATCGCGCGGCATCGAGAGCACCCGCCGCCCCGAGCGCCTGGATCGCCGCTCCCGCGACGGCGTCACCGGGCTCGGTGAGGCAGGACCAGGCTGCATACGCGTGGCGTTCTCGAAGCTCGTCGGTGTCGAGTTCGGAAGCACCGGGAACGAGCCCCTCCAGCGATGCGACGAGCTGAGTTCTGGAGGTCATCGAGTGACTCCCCGCTTGAGGAAGAGCGCGCGACCGATGTCTTCCCGTGTCAATCGCTCTCGTCCGGCGAGGTCGGCGACCGACCATGCGACGCGGAGGACCCTGTCATAGCCGCGGATGGTGAGGGCACCGCGCCGGAGAGCCGTGTCAAGCGGTGCCCGTACGGCGGGCTCGGGTGCCAGCGGCCCGCCGCGGAGCCAGTCGCCGGTGACGTCGGAGTTCGTCGCCCAGCCGGTGCCGGCGAGCCTGCGGCGTGCTCGGACCCGCGCCTCGGCGACGAGCTTCCGGGCAGCAGCGGTCGTGAGACGCTCCGCATCCGGCACCGTCGTGACCGCGACCCGGGGCAGCTGCACCTCCATGTCGACACGGTCGATGAGAGGGCCGCTCAGCTTGCCGAGATAGCGACGGATCGCGAGCGAGGGGCACACGCACGCACCGCCCGGGACACCGTAGTTCCCGCACGGGCAGGGGTTGGTGGCCATGATCAGCTGGAACCTGGTGGGAAAGCTCGCTCGGAACCCTGCGCGATGGATCTCGATGCTGCCGCGTTCGAGGGGCTGTCGCAGCGCATTGAGGGTGTGCCCGCCGAACTCGCCGGCTTCGTCGAGGAACAGCACGCCGCCGCTCGCGCGGGCGATCGCCCCGGGCGCCGCCGCTCTGGTCCCTCCCCCGATCAGAGATGCCGCACTCGCGGTGTGGTGCGGCGCCTCGAACGGTGGGGTGCGGTGCAGCGCGGAAACCGGCAGCCCTGACAGTGACCGGAGCGCCGCTACCTGCAACGCGGCCTCGTCGTCCAGTTCGGGAAGGATGCCAGGCAGCCGCCGTGCGAGCATCGTCTTGCCGGCGCCCGGGGGCCCGCTCATCAGCAGATGGTGACGTCCCGCCGCGGCCACCAGGAGCGCCTCCACGGCGTCACGCTGTCCGATGACGTCTGCCAGTTCCGGCACCTGGGCCTCGTCGTCTCCCACTGCGGATCCCGCCATCGGGACGGGCTCCTGCTCCACGTGGGCGACGTCGAGTCCGTGCAGGCGCGCGACATCTCGCAGGCTCACGCACCCGTGCACGGACACGCCCGCAACCAGTCGGGCTTCCGCCGCGTTCGCTTCGGGCACGACGATGTGCTCGAATCCCGCCCTCGCCGCCGCGACGACAGCGGGAAGGATGCCGGGGACGGGGCGGAGCCTGCCGTCGAGTCCGAGCTCCCCCAGGTGCACGGTCGACGCGAGGGAGGCGCCGTCCACACCGAGCTCCGTGGCGACCGCGGCGATGGCGACGGCGACGTCCAGGCCGGTGCCGCGCTTGGGGAGGTTGGCGGGCGACAGGTTGACCGTCACGTGCCGTCGCGGCAGCGGCAGGTCACTGTTGGCGCAGGCGTTGTGGACCCGTTGCTGCGCCTCCCCGACCGCCTTGTCCGCCAGGCCGATGATCGAGAATCCCGGCACCTGGTTCGAGAGGTCCGCTTCGACCTCCACGAGGTCACCGGCGAGCCCGGTCAACACCACCGACCAGGTACGGCTGACGCTCACCGGAGATCCTCAAGATGTTCGACGACGGCCGTCGATGGATCAGGCCCGGTGACGCCGATCACATCCAGGCGCAGGCGCCTCCCCCGCGCCAACTCGGGATGGGCGACCACCCAGGCGCACGCCAGCCGCCACAGCCGATCGCGCTTGCGCGCGTCGATCGCCGCGAACGGGTGGCCGAACCATTCCGACCGGCGCGTCTTGACCTCGACGACGACGAGATGGCGCCCGCGCGCGGCGACGATGTCGAGCTCGCCGTCGCGCACCCTCCAGTTGCGGTCGAGCACGCGGTACCCGGCTCGTTCGAGATGGACGCGTGCGCGCTCTTCCCCGGCGCGTCCGAGGTCGTCTTTGGCTGCCATGCCACGACACTGGCGTCCTCAAGACCGCAGCAGCGCGCGGTGGGATCCACCGTGCACAACCGCCGGAGAGGAGAAGCTGTGGAGAAGGCGCGCGCCCGATCAGCCGTCGAGCGAGAGCTCTTCGGGGAGCTGGAAGTCCCGACGCTGCAGCTCCTCGACGTTGACGTCCTTGAAGGTGAGCACGCGCACCGACTTGACGAAGCGGTCTGCGCGGTAGATGTCCCAGACCCAGACGTCGTTCATGGAGATCTCGAAGTAGAAGTCGTGCTCGGTGTCTCGGCGGACCACGTTGACCTCGTTGGCGAGGTAGAACCGTCGTTCGGTCTCGATCACGTACTGGAACTGCCCGACGACGTCGCGGTACTCCTTGTAGAGGGCGAGCTCCAGCTCGCGGTCGTAATCCTCGAAGACTTCGTCATCCATGGTGATCCCATCCTACGAGAGCGACGCCGGCCCGGGAGCCGTCAGAACAGCGTCGGTGCGGCGGCGATGGACCACGACGCGCGATGGTGCGCGCTCAGGCCGTGCTCGGTGATCGCGGCGCGGTGCTCTGCGCTCGCGTACCCCTTGTTGCGCTCCCAGCAGTAGCGCGGGTGCTCGCCGTGCAGGGTGAGCATGTACTCGTCGCGCGCGACCTTCGCGATGACGGATGCCGCGGACGCCGACGCGCAGTCTCTGTCGGCCTTGATGACGGGACGGACCCCGTTACCGATGCGGGCGATCGGGGTGATGTAGTCGTGATTTCCGTCGAGGATGACCAGCGCATCATCCACGGCGACACCCTGCTGCCGGAGGGATTCGATCGCGCGGACCGCTGCGAGTCCGAGCGCTGCGATGATGCCGCGCTCATCCACCTCCGCGGCACTGGCCCATCCGACGGCGCTCGCCGGCACCCACGAGCGTGCTCGCTCCGCAACGGCGGCGCGGTGACGTTCGACGATGAGCTTCGAGTCCCGCAGCCCTTCCGGCACCCTGCGCCTGCTGAGCGCGGCATCCGCCACCGCGGCGCCCACGGCGACCGGGCCGGCCAGCGCGCCCCGTCCCACCTCGTCGCACGCGATCACGAGGGTGTGCTCACGCAGGAGCCTGCGCTCCAGGGTCAGCCTCGGCGCGACGACCGTCACGGCACGTCCCGGTACGGCACGCCGCGGAAGACCTCGTGATGCCCGTCGATCGGACCGAGCCGGTCGAGCGGCCACGTCTTGACGAACGCGCGCCCCACGATGTTCTCCAGCGGCACGAATCCGCCGCCGGGCTGGTCCTGATGGAAGCGCGAATCCTGCGAATTGTCCCGGTTGTCACCGAGCACCCAGACCGAATCCTCCGGGACCGTCACCTCGTAGGTGACCTCGCGGGGAGCACTCTGCGCGTCGGTCAGCTTCAGGTAGGGGGTCTCGTCGATCGGGATGCCGTTGACCGTCACCTGGCCGAGGGCGTTGCAGCAGACCACGGTGTCGCCGGGCATGCCGACGATGCGCTTGATCAGGTGCTCCTCGCTGTCGGACGCGGTGAGACCCACGAGGCCCGTCACCCATTCCAGCGCCTCCGCCAGCGGCGGCTGGGGCGGGTCGTAGGTCACCGGCAGCCAGCCACCGGGGTCGCGGAAGACCACGACGTCGCCGCGGTCGTACCCGCCGAAGCGCGGGGTCAGCTCGTCCACGAGGATCCGGTCCTGCTCCTGCAGGGTGTTCTGCATCGAACCGGACGGGATGTAGAACGAGCGCACCAGGAAGGTCTTCACGAGGAACGAGACCAGGACGGCGATCACGAGGATGATCAGCACGTCTCGGAGGAACGGCCACACTCCGCGACGCGGGCGCGCCCCCGCGGGAAGCTCCGAAGCGGGCGACGGGGAGTCCGAGGTCATGCTGTCCTTCACCAGCCCTGCCCCGGTTGGGAGGGCACATTCCAGGGTCGCACACCGGAGGGCGGGGACACGCCGCGGAGCACGGAAACGACGGATGCCCCGAGACCGAGGTCCCGGGGCATCCGTTGTGGAAAGGCGCTCAGTTGGCGCGCTTCTCCTTGATCTTCGCCTTCTTGCCGCGCAGGTTGCGGAGGTAGTACAGCTTCGCGCGACGCACGTCACCGCGGGTGACGACCTCGATGTGGTCGATCACAGGGCTGTGCACCGGGAAGGTACGCTCGACGCCCACCTGGAAGCTGATCTTGCGAACCGTGAAGGTCTCGCGCACGCCGTCGCCGGAGCGACCGATGACGACACCCTGGAACACCTGGATGCGCGAACGGTTGCCTTCGGTGATGTTGACGTGCACCTTCACGGTGTCGCCGGCGTTGAAGTCGGGAATGTCGGAGCGGAGGGATGCCGCGTCGACGGAGTCGAGGATCTGCATGATCGTCACTTCCTGCGACCGCCCCAGGTCGACCGCGAGATAAAAGGGAAAAAGGAGGTGGCGCCCGCGACGTCGAAGCGACGCCGTGCTCCCCTGAGGCAGAGACCGGTCAGGGCACAAACAACCATTCTGCCATGGATCGAAGCCCGCTCAAAACGCGGTCAACGTCCCTCTTCGCGGCGCTCCTCGATGACGACGACCCCCGCCTGCTCGCCCCTGCTGCCGGCTTCGGCCGCCGCCGTGTAGCGCCGGAACACCGCTGAAGGCCGCGCCTCCTGGAACAGCTGCCACAGGGAGGACCACAGGACGGCGATGTACACGACGATCGCACCGATCAGCAGCGGGATGAACCATGCCTCGGGGAAGAACCCCACGGCGATCGTCAGGACGTGCCACGCGGCGATGCCGGCGACGTCGAGCCAGGACACGGCGCCGCTGTGGCGCACCGTTCCGCGAGCACGGATGAGGAACAGCAGCACCAGTTCGCCGATCGCCACCGTCGGGATCGCGATGAGCAGCACCCACAGGAGCGCCCAGCCCCCGGCATCCGAAATGATCCATCCCACCAGGAGCCAGATCGGGAGGACGGCGGCGGCAGGAGCCAGCCACCGGAGCACTGCGCGACGGAGCCACATGCCTCGATGCTACGCCGACCCGTCAGAATGGAAGCTGAAGAAGGGAAACCCATGATCGAGCTGCGCACCCCCGCCGAAATCGAAGCGATGCGCCCCGTCGGCCGATTCGTCGCCGAAACCCTCGCCACCTTGCGGGACGAGACCAAGGTGGGCACGAATCTGCTCGCCATCGATCGCCGCGCGCACGATTTGATCCGTCGCGCCGGGGCGGAGTCCTGCTACATCGACTACCACCCCTCCTTCGGCGCGAGCCCCTTCGGGAAGGTGATCTGCACCTCGGTGAACGACGCCGTGCTTCACGGACTCCCCCACGACTACGTGCTCCGCGACGGCGACCTCGTCTCGCTCGATTTCGCGGTGTCGCTGAACGGCTGGGTCGCCGACTCCGCCATCTCGTTCGTCGTGGGCACGCCCCGCGACGAGGACCTGGCGCTGATCGACACCACCGAACGCGCCCTCGCCGCCGCGATCGACGCCGCCGTCATCGGCAATCGCATCGGCGACATCTCCGCCGCGATCGCCGGGGTCTCGCACGGCGACGGCTACTCGATCAACACGGACTTCGGCGGTCACGGCGTCGGACGCATCATGCACGGCGACCCGCACATCCCCAACGACGGCAAGCCGGGACGGGGGTTCCCGCTCCGGGCCGGACTCGTCGTGGCTCTCGAGCCGTGGCTGCTCCAGAGCACCGACCAACTGATCACCGACCCCGACGGCTGGACGCTCCGCAGTGCGGACGGCTCCCGCGGCGCTCACTCCGAGCACACCATCGCGATCACCGACGACGGTCCGATCGTCCTGACCGACCGTTCATTCCTCGGGGTCGACTGACGCCGACCTGAGCGGGCTCCCGATCAGTCGGGCAGCAGGTCGGGGCGCCGCAGCCGCGTGCGCTCCACCTGCTGATCCCGGCGCCACTGTGCCACACGACCGTGGTGGCCGCTGAGCAGGACGTCCGGAACGTCGTACCCGCGCCACGATGCCGGCTTCGTGTACGACGGGTATTCGAGCAGTCCGTCCTCGTGAGACTCCTCAACGAGGCTCTCGGGGTTTCCGACGACGCCGGGGATGAGCCGGCCGATGGCCTCGATCATCGCCATCGCGGCGACCTCTCCTCCGTTGAGCACGTAGTCGCCGAGGCTGACCAGCCGCACCTGACCGAGGGTCGAGGCGTAGCCGAACACGCGTTCATCGATCCCCTCGTACCGGCCGCACCCGAAGACCAGGTGATCGGCGTGAGACAGCTCACGGGCGGTCGCCTGGGTGAACCGTTCGCCCGCCGGCGACGGGAAGATGAAGACGGGCTCGGACGCGCCGCCGGCGGCGATCGCGTCGAGCGCCTCGCCCCAGGGTTCCGGCTTCATGACCATTCCGGCGCCCCCGCCGTACGGGGTGTCGTCCACCGTGCGGTGGCGGTCGTGCGTGTACTCGCGGAGGTCGTGGACGCGCACGTCGAGCAGACCTGCACCGCGCGCCTTGCCGAGCAGCGAGACCTCGAGGACGTCGAAGAACGTCGGGAAGATCGAGACGACGTCGATGCGCACGTCAGGCCTCGGTGGCGCCGTCCGCGGATTCGGATGCCGCGGCATCCGTCTCTGCCGGCGCGTCATCCTCGTCGCCGGCGAGTTCTTCGAACAGACCCGCGGGAGGGGTGACGAGGAGCCGACCGGCGGCGACGTCCACCTCGGGAACGATCGCCTTCACGAAGGGGACCAGCACTTCCCGGTCGTCGGTGGTGCGAACGGTCAGCAGATCCTGGGAGGGGAGGTGGTCGATCTGGGTCACGCGACCGATCACGGCACCATCACGGATGACGTCGAGGCCGACCAGCTGGTGGTCGTACCAGGCGTCCTCCTCGGGCGCCGCGTCGATCTGCTCCTGATCCAGCCACAGGATGGCACGGACGATCGATTCCGCAGCATCGCGGTCGTCGATTCCCTCCAGGAAGAGGACGGGGTGGGAGTTCATCCAGCGGAACTCGCGCACGGTCACGCTCTTGCCGTGCCACGGGGACGACTCGGGCACCTGCAGCGTGAAGACGGCGCCCGGAACGAAGCGTCCGTCGGGGTCGTCGGTGTAGAGCTCCAGCTTCAGCGCACCCTTGAGGCCGTGCGCTTTGACGAGTCTGCCGACTCGGAGCTGGGTGCGTGCGGGCTTTCCTGCCGACACGTCAGTCGTCCGCGACGTCGACGCGGACACGATTGCCGTCGGCAAGCGCGGACACGAGCGTCCGGAGAGCCTTGGCGGTGCGTCCGCCGCGCCCGATCACGCGACCCCGGTCATCGGGGTGCACGCGTACCTCCAGCACATCGCCACGAGGCGACGTGTGGGAACGGATGGTCACATCTTCGGGGTGATCGACGATTCCCTTGACGATGTGTTCGAGCGCGGCGGCCAGCAACGGATTACTCGGAGTCGGTCGACTCGGCCGCGGCGTCAGCCTCGACCTCGGCCGCAGCGGCGGGCTCTTCAGCCTTCTTCTCCGCCTTGGGCTTGATGACGGACTTCTTGGCGGAGTCCGCGACGAACTCCTCCTTGGCGGCCGCGGTCTTGACCGTGGAAACGGCGTTCGCGTCGCCCTTGAACTTGCCCCAGTCGCCGGTCAGCTTGAGGATCGCCGCGACCTGCTCGGTCGGCTGCGCGCCGACGGACAGCCAGTACTGCGCCCGCTCGGAGTCGACCTCGATGAACGAGGGCTCCTCGGTGGGGTGGTACTTGCCGATCTCCTCGATGACACGACCATCGCGCTTGGTACGCGAGTCGGCGACGACGATGCGGTAGTAGGGCGCGCGGATCTTGCCGAGGCGCTTGAGACGGATCTTGACAGCCACAATTCTCCCGAGTGGTGTTGTGAGGTGATGAACGACGCCTGGGCTGTGGGGTGCACACCCGGCGGAAGCTCTGCGGTGGGCCTTCTCGCCGGTTAGAGGGTCGAGCGAGCGGTCCAGCGACCTATTTTGCCAGATCATGACGGATGCCGCGAACCAGCGCACCGCGTCGTGTCAGACTGTGCCCATGACGGTGCCGTTCGCGACATCCGCCCGCTCCTCCGTGGGCGTGGAGTGGGAGATCATGCTGGCCGACGGGCAGTCGGGCGACCTCGTGCCGCGCGCCCCGGATGTGCTGGCCACACTCGAGGAGAAATCGGCGCTGGAGCGCCACACGATCACCGGCGAGCTGCTGACCAACACGATCGAGGTCACAAGCGGGATCGGCGACACCGTCGCGGCAGTGGTCGATGACATCGCCGACGCGATCGCCGACGTGCGGCAGGTGACCGACCCGCTCGGCGTCGAGCTGCTGTGCGCGGGCAGCCATCCGTTCGCGCAGTGGTACGACCAGCAGGTCACCGACAAGACGCGGTACCACAAGCTCATCGAACGCACCCAGTGGTGGGGACGCAACATGATGATCTGGGGCATCCACGTGCACGTCGGGGTGGACGACGTCGACAAGGTGTTCCCGATCATCGGGGCACTGTCGGGCTACCTGCCGCACTTGCAGGCGCTGTCGGCCTCCAGCCCGTTCTGGGCGGGCGAGCGCACCGGCTACGCCTCGAACCGTGCCCTCGTGTTCCAGCAGCTGCCGACGGCGGGACTGCCGTGGCCGCTCGACGACTGGTCGCAGTACGAGGGATACCTCACCGACATGCAGCGCACGGGCGTGATGGAGGATGCCACCGAGGTGCGGTGGGACATCCGCCCCGCGCCGCGCTGGGGAACGATCGAGGTCCGCGCGTGTGACGGCATGTCGACCCTGCCCGAGCTCGCCGCGGTCGCATCGACGGTGCAGGTGCTCGTGGAGCACTTCTCCCGCGAGCTCGACGAGGGACGTGAGTTGCCGAGGCTCCAGCCGTGGTTCGTGCGCGAGAACAAGTGGCGCGCCGCGCGCTACGGCACCGATGCGCGCATCATCGTCGATCGCGACGGCACGCAGCGCCCCGTGGACGAACATCTGCGCGAGACGATCGAGGCGCTGCTGCCGGTCGCCGAAGAGCTGCACTGCGCGCGGGAGTTCGCCGGTGTCGGCCGCATCCTCGACGAGGGACCCAGCTCGAGCAGGCAGCTGCTGGTCGCCGACGCCGCCGACGGTGATCTTCACGCTGTCGTGCAGCACCTCATCCGCGAGTTCCGCGCCGGACCCACCCTGCGCGACCACCTCGCGGAGTACGCCTGAGCGCTACGGCGCGCTACCGGTCCGGGCGATCCCCTCGGCATCCGCTTCGGGGACCCATTCCGATAATCCGTGCTCGGTCTTCTGCCAGTAGTGCGGCTTCGTGATGAGTTGCCACAGCGCCTTGTAGGACGCAATGGAGTGCAACAACCAGTAGATGGGGTTCAGCAGCGCCCACGCGACGAGCCGGAACGCCCCGCGCTTGTACGGTCCCATCATGTTCAGGTAGACCATCAGCGCGTTGCCGGCGACGAAGTTGAGAAGACAGAGCCACAGCACCAGCGGCGGAAATACCGCGCTCAACTCGGCGAGCGGAACCAGGAACGACGCGATGAGGATCACCGTGAACGGGATGACACCGAGGAAGGTGATGGGCGTTCCACCGATGAGCAGGGCGAACGCCCCGAATCGACGCCACCCGATGTTGCGCAGCAGGCGCACGGGGCGGCGGGCATGCACGAGGGCGGTCTGCATATACCCCTTGATCCAGCGGCTGCGCTGACCGATGAAGATGCCGATCCGGGAGGTCGCCTCCTCCATCGTGGTGGAGTCGACGACGCCGACGCGGTATCCCAGGGCACTCGCGCGGATCCCGAGGTCGGCGTCCTCGGTCACGTTGTAGGGGTCCCAGCCGCCGAGCTCCCGCAGCGCCGCGGTGCGGAAGTGGTTGGACGTGCCGCCGAGCGGGATCGGGAGGTCGCGCACGTCGAGCCCGGGCAGCATGTAGTCGAACCAGTAGCTGTACTCGAGGGCGAACATGCGGGTGAGCACGTTCTCCCGCGCGTTGAAGTAATTGAGCGCCGCCTGCATGACGACGGTCTCGGGGGTGCTTCGGCGGAAGGCGACCACGGTCTTCTTGAGCTGGTCCGGCTCCGGCGCGTCCTCCGCGTCGTAGATGACCAGGAACTCCCCGCGAGCCACTAGCAGCCCGACGTTGCAGGCGCGCGGCTTGGTCTGCGGGGTCCCCTTCGGAATCGTGACGACGACGAAGTTGTCGGGCGGGTTCGACAGGGCGATCGCATCCCGGGTCTCGTCGTCCTCCTCCTCGACCAGGATGAGAACCTCGAGGCGCTCGGCGGGGTAGTCCAAGCGGCCGAGGTTCTCCACGAGCCTGCCCACGATGCGCGCCTCGCGGAACACGGGCACCAGCACGGTGTAGATCGGGAGCTCGTCGTCCTCCAGCGCCCTCAGATCGTCGGCGGCGATGCGCTCGGCGAGATCGAAGCGCGAGCCGAACATCGCGATGCTGAATTTGAAGACGGTCGAGGCGAGGAAGACGATGCTCGAGGCGGCTATTGCGGTGATCAGCGTCTGTAAAGGCCAGAGGATCCCCGCGGCGACGAGAAGGATCAGGACGACGGCCGAAAACACCTGCTGCGTGCGGGAGAGGACCGTCTTGGCCGACAGCTGCTGGTCGCGCTGCGCCAGTCCCTCCGACGCCTCGAAGGCGAAGTCCGCCCCGAACTGCGCCATGACAGCGCCGACGATCCGCGACTGCAGCATCGGCTCGACCTTTATCGGCGAGCCGATCAGCCTCTCGACCCGAGCCCGTTGGGAGCGCGCGAGCGGTTGCGCCGCCCCGACGACCACCACGTCGCCCTCGCGACGCAGGGGCAGCCAACCATGCCGGACGTATTCATGACGGTGCTCGCACTCGAGCAGTGCGGAGGCGACATCCGGTCCGGTCACAGCGCGCCTCCCGTGAGAGTGGACATCCAGGTCAGGATGGTAGGGCGTCCGAACGCGCTCACCCAGCCGATGCACAGGAGCAGGAGAGCCGTCCCCCCGAGGATCCAATCGTGCGGGCGCGTGCGCGGCCGTTGCATGAGGGCGATGCCGAACAACAGCGACATGACGAAACTGTTGCCCACGGTACCCGTGGGCGCGTAGCCGACGAGGTAGGCGAGCGTGGTGCTGACGGTCAAGAGCACCCCGACGAGCCCGAGCCACAGGTATCCCAGCACGCCCAAGGTGACGGCGATCACGATCGTGGGCGAGTAGTAGAGCGCCCCGGCCGGGGTGGACAGAGCGCCGACCAGCCTGTCGGCGTGCGACTGATTCCAGACAGGCGCACCCCCGAGCATGGCGAAGGGCCCCACCCGGAAGGCGACTCCCAGCACCGCGAACGCCGCGTAGAACGCGACGGTGGGATAGGCGATCACGAGCGCATTGGCGAGACGGGCACGCTGCCGGGACTGCTCCAGGACCATGCCGGCCGCCGCGACGACGAGCACCGCGAACGCCGCGGTCGGGTCCGAGAACGCAGCCAGTGCCAGCAGCAAGCCCGCACGGAATCCCGCTTGCGTGTTGGCGAACGTGTTGAAGCGCACGAGCGCGATCATCGCGAATCCGAAGAACGTCAGGCTCAGCACGGCCTGGAAGTTCGTCGTGACGATGTAGAAGAACATCGGCGTCAGGCTGAGCGTCACCACCAGCGCCACCGCGAGCGGGCGAGGAACCGCCTTGCGCTCCAGCGACTGGACGATCAGCTGCACGAGGAATGCCCCGACGACACAGCCTGCGATCGACAGTCCGAACGCACCGCCGGGGATGACGGATGCGAGGATGCCGGTGACCAGCGGATGGAGCGCCTCGATGGGCTCGATGCCCGCCCCGAGGCGGATGCCGGCGATGCGCGCTGCCAGCTCCGCGTTGGCCGTCCCGGTCTGCTGCCCGTCGGAGGCGATCTCGAACCACACCGCGACAGCGGCGAAGATGAGGAAGAATCCGAATCGGAGCAACCATCGCTCCCACCGGCGAGCGGGGAATTTCGGCAACACGCCCGACGCGCTCTCGATGTAGAGCGGCGTATCACGGTCGAAGAGTGTCGTCTGTGTCACCGCGATATACCCGCGCCCTCTCCCGTGGGCGCCGACACGGGCCCGACAACGTTTCAATCAGACTAGTGGATGCGCGCGCCGGCCCGACGTGCGCCCGGGGCGGGCGCTTCCACTGCGCTGCCTTCGGGGCGACAGGCGTCAGGCCTTGCCGAACAGCTTCTGGATCTCAGCGAGGTCGGACTCGGACGGCTGCGGTGCGCCGCCTCCCAGACCGAAGCCCGAACCGGTCTGCGCGGCCGCGGCGATGCCGGCGTTCTCTGCCGCGCGCTTGGCCGGGTTGCCCGACCGCGAGCCGCCGCCCTTCTTCTGCTTGTTGCCGCGCTTGGCCGAGGCGCCGGGCTTGCCGCCGAGCGATCCCACGCCGGGGATCGAGGGCACGCCACCGCGCGCAACGGTCTTCATCATCTTCGCCGCCTGATCGAACCGCTGCACGAGCTGGTTGACGTCGGTGACGGTCATGCCGGAACCACGCGCGATGCGCAGCCGGCGCGAGCCGTTGAGGATCTTCGGGTTGCGGCGCTCGACCGGGGTCATGGACCGGATGATCGCCTCGGTGCGGTCGATCTCGCGCTCGTCGAAGTTCTCGATCTGCTGCTTCATCTGACCCATGCCCGGCAGCATCCCGAGCATCTTCTTCATCGAGCCCATCTTGCGGACCTGCTGCAGCTGCTCGAGGAAATCCTCCAGCGTGAACTGGTCCTTCGCGAACTTCTCCGCGACCTTCTTCGCCTCTTCCTCGTCGAAGGCCTGCTGAGCCTGCTCGATGAGGGTGAGGATGTCGCCGAGGTCGAGGATACGGCTCGCCATGCGGTCGGGGTGGAACGCCTCGAGGTCGTCCAGGCCTTCACCGGTCGACGCGAAGATGATGGGCCGGCCCGTCACTGAGGCCACCGACAGCGCGGCACCACCGCGGGCGTCGCCGTCGAGCTTGGAGAGGACGACACCCGTGAAGTCGACACCCTCCTGGAAGGCCTTCGCGGTGGCAACGGCGTCCTGACCGATCATCGAATCGATGACGAACAGGACCTCGTCGGGCTGCGTGGCCTTGCGGATGTCGGAGGCCTGCTTCATCAGCTCGGCGTCGACACCGAGGCGGCCGGCCGTGTCGATGATGACGATGTCGTGCTGTTGACGTCGGGCGTGCTCGACGCCTGTGCGCGCCACGGCGACCGGGTCGCCCACGCCGTTGCCCGGTTCGGGGGCGAAGATCGCCGCGCCAGCGCGCTCGGCCACGACCTGAAGCTGGTTCACGGCGTTCGGGCGCTGGAGGTCACAGGCGACCAGGAGGGGCGTGTGTCCGTCCTTCTCCAGCTGCTTCGCGAGCTTTCCGGCGAAGGTCGTCTTGCCCGAGCCCTGGAGGCCGGCGAGCATGATGACCGTCGGCGGCTGCTTTGCGAACTCCAGACGGCGCTGCTGCCCGCCGAGGATCGCGATGAGCTCTTCGTTGACGATCTGCACGACCTGCTGAGCAGGGTTCAGGGCCCGGTTGACCTCGTCGCCGAGCGCGCGCTCGCGCACCCTGCCGGTGAACTCCTTGACCACCTGAAGCGCGACGTCCGCGTCGAGGAGTGCGCGACGGATCTCCCGGACGGTGCCGTCGATGTCCGCCGGGGAGAGCTTGCCCTTGGTGCGGAGGGAACGGAAGGTCTCTGTGAGCCGATCGGAGAGCGTGCCGAAAGTTGCCATGATGCGGGCAAGTTTACGCGAGCGTGACGGCTGCGATGTCGAGCGCACGGGCCAGCGGGATGCTGAGGGGTCGCCGCCCCGCACCGTCCCGCGCCCAGGAGCGGATCGCGGCGAGCACCGCGCCCCCGTGCGCCGCGCCCGCGATCTCCGCAGCGAGCGGTTCGGTTCCCTCGGAGACGAGCTTGTGCGCGACGGCCGCGGCGATCCGCATCTGGCGACGCGCGGCATCCCGTTCCAGCTCTTCTCGGGCCCCCATCGCGTCAGCGTGGGCGAGTCCGAGCGCGAGGGCGTCGGGCGCGAACCCCTCGCCCAGCGCTTCGAGGGTCGCGCGGACGGACCGATCCCGCAGCGTCGCCTCGACGACGGCGATCCTCGCGTCGAGCGATGACCAGAGGATCGCTGCCTTCGAATCGAAGTAGTTGAAGAAGCTCGACCGGCTGACGCCTGCCCGTGCGGCGATGTCGGCGATGACGGTGTCGGTGTATCCGCGCTCGAGGAAGAGTTCGCACGCGGCCTCCGAGATCGTCTCCGGTGTGGTCGCCCGGGGCCGTCCGCTCGCCATGGTCCGAGCCTATCGGCGCGCGACCTCGCGACCCTCCAGCAAGCTCTCGAGTGGGCGAACGCGCACGAGATCGCAGGGAGCGCCGACGGGCGCCGGCGAGTCAGTCGGCGCTCGTCACCGACTGCACGGAACCATCGACGGTGAGGTTCACGAGGAGGACATCGTCGGTCGAGTCAGGGTCGAGCGCATACTCGAGCACGGCGAACGGATCGGCTCCGTCGTGCTCGTCCGCGAGGATCGTCATGCTCATCAGCTGCAGGGAGCGGATGACGTCCATGTGAACGTCGCCGGAGATGTCCACGAGCAGGTCTTCGAGGTCCTCGCCGAGCATCTCCTGCTGCTGGAGGATGTACTCGATGACCTCGCTCGTGCGGTCGTCGAGCTCCGAGACCATGGCATTGCGCGCCCGGAGGTCGATCGCCTCGAGCCCCGCGATCATCGCCGCCGCGACGTCGAGCGCCGCCACCGAGACGTCGTCCTGATCGGGCGCCGTCAGGTCGACCGTCACCCGCTGGTCTCCGAAGTCCACCGACTCCGACCAGAAGATCGATCCGTCGGGACCGGACTCCAAGAGCCCGAAGTAGTCGTGCTCGATCGCCATGTCCCCATGAAACCAGCCCGAGCGCGTCCGCGCGAGCGGCGCTCCGCTAATCGACGAGGGCGGAGGCGAACACGTGGGGGGTGAAACCGGTCAGGTCGCCGATGCCCTCGCCCTGACCGAGCAGCTTGACCGGGATGCCGGTGCGTTCCTGCACGGCGAGGACGAATCCCCCGCGCGCCGAGCCATCGAGCTTGGTGAGGACCAACCCGGTGACGCCGGCGTGTTCGAGGAATGCTTCCGCCTGCATGACGCCGTTCTGCCCCGTGGTCGCGTCCAGGACGAGCAGCACCTCGCTGATCGGCGCCTGCTTCTCGATGACCCGACGGATCTTCGTGAGCTCGTCCATGAGACCGCCCTTGGTGTGCAGGCGACCCGCGGTGTCGATCAGCACGATCTCGGTCCCCGTCCGGATGGCGTGGTCGATCGTCTGGTAGGCAACCGACGCCGGGTCCTGGCCCTCGTGCTGCGGTCGGACGATGGATGCGCCGCCCCGCTCCGCCCAGGTTGCGAGCTGGTCGACGGCGGCGGCGCGGAAAGTGTCGGCCGCCCCGACGACGACCGAGCGCTGGAAGCGCTTCAGATAGGCGGCGAACTTCCCGATCGTCGTGGTCTTCCCGACGCCGTTGACGCCGACGACGAGGACGACGGCGGGGCGTTCGCTGAGACGGAGCGTCGTATCGAACTTGGCGAAGTGCTCCTCCAGCGTCTCGCGGAGCATGCGCTGCAGGTCCTTCGGATCCGTCGTCCGGTACCGCTCGACCTTCTCGCGGAGCTCCTCGATGATCCGCTCGGCGATATCGGGCCCGAAGTCCGCCGTGATCAGCGCGGTCTCGAGGTCCTCCCATGTGGTCTCATCGATCGTCGGTTTCACGAACATGCCGCGCAGCGCGCGGCCGAGGGACCAAGAACTCTCCGCCATGTCTCCCAGGCTAGTTGACCCACCGCGCGGAGCCGGGCGGCCTCGCGGGCGTCGGATCACGCGGTGGCGCGCTCGCGGACGCGCTGGCCCACGACCGCGGAGACACCGTCCTGCCGCATCGAGACGCCGTACAGTGCGTCGGCGATCTCCATCGTCCGCTTCTGGTGGGTGATCACGATCAGCTGGCTGGACTCGCGCAACTGTTCGAACACCCCGAGCAGACGACCGAGGTTGGCGTCGTCGAGTGCCGCTTCGACCTCGTCGAGGATGTAGAACGGACTCGGCCTCGCCTTGAAGATCGCCGTCAGGAGCGCGACTGCGGCGAGCGACCGCTCCCCACCGGACAGCAGCGACAGTCTTTCGATCTTCTTCCCGACGGGGCGCACCGAGACCTCGATGCCGGTCGTGAGGGGGTTGTCGGGGTCCGTCAGAGAGATGCTGCCCGTGCCACCGGGAAAGAGGATCGGGAACACCTCGCCGAAAGCCACCCGGGTGTCTTCGAAAGCCGCGATGAAGATGGTCTGCATGCGCTCGTCGAGCTCTTCGATGATGGTGAGCAGATCCTTACGGGTCTGCACGAGGTCATCGAGCTGCTCGGTGAGGAAGGCGTGCCGCTGTTCGAGGGCGGCGAACTCCTCCAGGGCGAGCGGATTGACCCGGCCGAGCTGACCGAGTTTGCGCTCCGCCTCCTGGAGCCGGCGACGCTGGTCGGCGCGGTCGAAGGGAGTCCCCTCCGCATCTCCGTCACCGGGGACGGCGATGTCGGGGCCGTACTCCGCGAGGAGAATGTCTTCGGAAAGCGCGAGCTCCGAGCCGACTCTCTCGAGCAGGCTGTTCACGTGGAGACGCTTCTCGTGGATCTGCAGCTCGAGCCCGTGCACCGACTCCGTGAGACGCCCGAGACGGCCTCGGATCTCGGCGTCCTTCGCCCGCAGCGACGTGAGCTCGGCGGTCACTGCCGTGCGGGTCTGCTCCGCGCGTTCGAGTTCCACGCGTGCCTGCGCGACCGATCGGTCGACGGAGTCGAGCACCGGCGGCAGCTGCGCCGCGACCTCCGCGGCGATCGCTCGCTGCTCGCGGCGGATGACCGTCCGCCGCGCGGCCTCCTCGGCGGCCGCGCGCTCCCGCTCCCGCTGCCGTTCGAGCTGCACGACGCGCGTTTCGGCGGCCCGTACCCGCTCCTTGAGGGTCTCAACCCCCAGGCGGCTCTCCATCTCCGCCGAGCGTGCGGCCTCCAGCGCATCGAGGAGACCGTCACGTGCGGACGCGTCGAGGATCGGGCGAGGCAGGTCCTGCACCTGGGCGAGCGCATCGGCTGCGGTGGTCGCCGCCGCCTCCGCGTCCGCGACCGCGGCGGCCGCCTGACGGACGCCGCCCTCGAGGCGCTCGCACTCGGCGGTCGCGGCCTCTAACGTGACCGTCGCCCGGTTGAGCTGCTCTGCATGCGCTGCCAGCGCGGAATCGTGCTCACGGAGCGCCTGCAGCGCCGATGTGGTCTGCGCGCGGGCACTGTCCCACGCGGCTTGCGCGTCCTGGAGCCCGCCGCGGAGTGAATCCGCCAGGACGGTGATCTCGCTCAAGCGCTCCGCTGCGGCATCCCGTTCGGCGGACAGTTCCAGCCGGGAACGCGACTGACCCGAACCCGCCCGGATCGTGCTCGCGGTCACGACCTCCCCGGTGCGGGTGACCACCGACAGCGTCACCCCGTCCGCGGCTGCGGCGGAGGCGGCCGCGTGGGCTGCGTCGAGATCCTCGGCGATGCCGACCTGAGAGAGGACAGCCAGCACGCCCGGGGGTGCCGTGACGACCTCGACGGCCGGGGTGAGGCCCGTCATCGGGGGCGGTGCGATCTTCGGCCCGTGGGAGAGGGCGATGTCCAGCACGCCGAGATCGTCCGCGCGCGCCGCATCGATCGCGCGGCGTGCGGCGTCGAGGTCATCGACCAGGACGCCTTCGGCAAGGGCGCCGAGGGCGGCCGCGACAGCGGCCTCATAACCGGCGGTCACCTTCACCGCATCGCCGACGAGGCCACGGACGCCGTCTTCGCCCCGGGCGATCACGGTGGCGGCTGCGTTGCGGATGTCCAGCGCACGCCCCAGCGCTGCCGTCTCAGCCAGAAGCGATTCGCGCTCGCGCTCCGCTGCGTGCAGGCGATCGCGGATTCCGGAGAGCTCCGTCTCAGCCTCGGTCGCCTGGCGCTGAGAACGCTCGTAGGCAGCGGCGTGCTCCGCACTGCTGTCCGCCGGGGCCTCCCCCTCGGGCTCGATGGCAGCCAGCGCCGCAGCGGACTCATCGCGCCTCTCACGCGCGGCGTCCAGGGCACGTTGCTGACGGTCCACGACGGCGCGGAGGGCGTCGAGGCGCGACGTCGCGGCATCCGCCTTGCCCCGAAGGGAGGCCAGTCGCATGTCGTGTTCGGACACGAGCGCGCTCTGGGCGGCGATGTCGGCGTCCAGAGCATCGAGTTCGGCCCGCGCGCGGATCACCTCCCGCGCCGCAGCCGCAGCCGCGTCCTGGGCGTCACCGAGCCCTGCGGCGATCTCATCGATCTCGGCCCGCGCCTCGTCGATGGTGGCCTGCGTCACGGTCGCCGTCTCCTGGGCGGGCTGCGCCTCCTCCTCGAGGAGGGTGAGCCGCTGACCGGCGAGCGAATAGAGACCGCGGAGTCGTTCCTGGACCTGACCCAGCTCGAAGGTCACCGCACGGGCGCGGTCAACGGCTTCGGACCGCTGATCGGCCTCGAGCGCGGAGATGCGCTCGGCGATCTGATCGGCCTGATCCTGCAGCACGAGGCGCTCGGCGTGGCGTTCCTGCTCGCCCTGCACGTGCTCGGAGAGCTCACGGCGCAGGGTTGCCAGCTCGTCGGCGTACAGCCGGGCCTTCGCGTCGCGCACGACGGCGGCGATGGTGGCTGCCTCCCGCGCGATCTCGGCCTGCTTTCCGAGCGGCTTCAGCTGGCGACGGAGCTCACCGGCGAGGTCGCTCAGCCGCGTGAGGTTCGCCTCCATCGCGGCGAGCTTCCGGAGCGTCTTCTCCTTGCGCCGCCGATGCTTCAGGATCCCTGCGGCTTCCTCGATGAAGCCGCGGCGGTCCTCGGGGCTCGCCTGGAGGACGGTGTCCAGGCGACCCTGACCCACGATGACGTGCATCTCACGGCCGAGGCCCGAGTCACTCAGCAGCTCCTGCACATCCAGCAGGCGGCAGCTCTCGCCGTTGATGGCGTACTCGCTGGAGCCGTTGCGGAACAGCGTCCGGCTGATCGTGACCTCGCTGTATTCGATCGGGAGCGCTCCGTCGCTGTTGTCGATCGTCAGCTGCACCTCGGCTCGCCCGAGCGGGCCGCGTGTGGCGGTGCCGGCGAAGATGACGTCTTCCATCTTGCCGCCGCGGAGGGTCTTGGCCCCCTGCTCCCCCATGACCCACGCGAGCGCGTCGACGACGTTCGACTTTCCCGAACCGTTCGGTCCGACGATGCACGTGACACCCGGCTCGAGGACGAAGGTCGTCGGCTGCGCGAACGACTTGAAGCCCTTGAGCGTCAGGCTCTTCAGGTGCATACAGGTCCGCCTCCGGCTCGGGTCTCGGTCCACGGTAGCGGACGGATTCCGCGCGAGACTTGACGGCGCGCGGAAGGCAGGTCTAGTCTCAGTGCTCGCGTCAGAAGTCTGAGAAAGGAGGTTCCCGACATGATGACCGACATCACCACCACCGACCGGGCGTTCACCGCTCTGCGTCCTGGAGCGGGAACCGTCTCCTTCGGCGCCATGGCGAACACCCGCGCGTAACGCGCCGCTGTTCCGACGATTCACCTGAGCGCCTTCGCTCAGGTGACGCCACGCCCCGAGTCGCTTCCCGCGACTCGACCGGCGATCCGAGTCGCCCACCTCTCGTGGGCGACTCGGATCCCCCGTCGCCTGACCGCCACCTCCCTCGTGCTGCGGCACGATCCTCGCCGCACCCTCGCGGCATCCATCACCCCATCCGAATCGAGCACACTCATGTCAACGATCCACGCGCCGCAGCGCATCTCGGCGGTCCCCGCCGCGCTGCAGCATCCCGATCTGGCAGACCGCACCGTCCGCCCGAACCTCGTCGACCGCATCGCGATCAAGGTCGCCGTCCGACTGCTCCTGTGGAGCACCCGGCCCGGCCCCAGCCGCGACGCCCTCCGTGCACGGCGTCGAGCGGATGCCACGCGTTCGCGACGCGAACGCGTCGCGGCCCGCGCATTCCACACCTGCGCACCCCTCCGGTGACCCCCTCCCGGGGCCACGGCTCCCCCGCCGTGGCCCCGGCACACGAAAGCAGCACTCTCATGCACACCCCCATCGACTTCACGGTCCACCCGTTGGTCATCCCCGCACGCCTCGAAGACGAGGACGCGTCGGACTTCATCCAGCTCACCGAGGTCCGCAACCGGATCTACCGCGAGATCGCCGGCAACGACGACGAGACGCTGACGCCGGCGCAGCTCCTGCCGCACTACGCACCGAACCCCGACGAGATTCGCGTCGTCCACGTGGTGCGCGTCGGCGGTGAGATCGTCGGTCGCGTCGGCGTCGACGTGCCGCTCGAACCCGGTTCGAAAGTCGCCTACTGGCTCGTCGAGCTCCTCGAAGCCGTGCAGGGTCGCGGTCTCGGTCGCGCCCTCTACCCACTGGTCGAGGAGACGGCGCGCGCCCACGGGCGCACCGTCCTCGAGTCGTGGGCCGAGCACCCCGAGGCGTCGGGGCCGACACTGCCTTCGCCGACCGGGTTCGGCGAGATCCCCCGCGATCGAGCGGCGCGGTTCTACCTCGACCTCGGGTACACGCTCGAGCAGGTCGAGCGGAAGAGCACTCTCGAGATCGAGGCCGCGCTCCCGCACGTCGCCACACTCCTCGACGCTGCGCGGACGCGCTCGACCGGCTACCGCGTCGAGCAGTGGACACTGCCGACGCCACCGGAGCACGCCGCCGGCTACGCGTGGGCGAAATCGCGGATGTCGACCGACGTGCCGACGGCAGCGCTCGACATCGACGAGGAGACGTGGGACGTGGAGCGACTTGCACGCCACGACGCGCGCTTCACCGACGCCGGCCAGACGGTGCTGGTGACGGTCGCGATCCACGAGGAGAGCGGTGACGTCGTGGCCTTCAACGAACTCGTGAGCGGAGTGGACGAATCGGCGACGACGCACCAGATGGACACGCTCGTCCTGAAGGAGCACCGGGGACACAAGCTCGGCCAGCTCGTGAAGTGCGCCGGGATCCTCCGGTGGCACGAGATCGCTCCGCACTCCGGGCGCATCCTGACGTTCAACGCCGAGGAGAACCGCCCCATGCTGGACATCAACGAGGAGATCGGCTTCGTTCCACGCGCCTACATCGGCGCGTGGAAGAAGACGCTCGCCAGCTGAACGTCTGCGTGACCGCGGCTCCGGGAATCCGGCGCCGCGGTCACCGGCGTCGCTGGCACCTGGGGCAGTAGTGGCTCGAGCGGTTGGTGAAGCTCACCCTGACGATCGGCGTCCCGCACCGCGGGCACGGCTGGCCGGTGCGACCATAGGCGTTCAGGGAGTGGGCGAAATAGCCGGCCTGCCCGTTGACATTGACGTACTGCGCATCGAAGCTCGTCCCGCCTTCGATCAACGCTTTCTGGAGGACGGCGCGCACCTCGGCCAGCAGCCGGTTGGCCGTGCGCGTGGCGAGGTCGCGAGCCGGCGTCTCGGGGTGCACGCGTGCCGCCCAGAGCGATTCGTCTGCGTAGATGTTGCCGATGCCGCTGACGACGGTCTGATCGAGGAGCACCCGCTTGATCGCGGAGCGCGAGCGGCCGAGGGCAGCTCGGAACGCGCGCTCGGAGAAGGCCGGATCGAGTGCGTCGCGCGCGATATGCGCGACCTGCGAGGGCACGACGGCCTCGGGTGCGCCGAATCCCCCGGCCGCGCCATCGGGCGTCGGCAGGAGATCGTCGATCGCGAGCGAACCGAAGGTGCGTTGATCGGCGAACACGACCGCGAGTTCGCCGTGGAGCGGATGGGCGATGTCGAGCCGGACGCGTTCATGACGGTCTGCGGGCGCGCCTGACTCCCGCAACAGCATCTGACCGCTCATGCCGAGATGGCCGACGAGTGCGCGCGTTCGCCGATCGAGCGGCAGCCACAGGAACTTCCCCCGGCGCACCGCAGCGGCGACCTCTGCTCCGGTGAGCTCAGCCTCGAAGGATGCGGATGTGCCCGGATGCCGCGTCAGCGCGCGCTCGTCATGGACGGAGACCGCGACGATGCGCGCACCGACCACAGCGGGGGCGAGGCCCGCACGCACGACCTCGACTTCGGGGAGTTCAGGCACGGGAGTGCATCACGCGGACAGCTCGCGCCAGAGCGCGAGCGCGCCCGCCATCTCGGCCTGCTTCTTGCTGGATCCGGTGCCGCGCGCGGACGCGCCGCCGACACTGACCGTCGCGGTGAACAGACGATGGTGGTCGGGGCCGGCAGCCTCGACGGAGTAGACCGGGGCGGGCAGATCCTGACGAGCCGCGAGTTCCTGAAGGCTCGTCTTGGGATCCATCGCCGCGCCGTACCGCTCCGGGTCGGCGAGCAGCGGGGCGACCAGCCGCAGGACGAGGTCGGTTGCGGCATCGGCTCCCGCGGACAAGTAGGTCGCGCCGATGAGCGCCTCCGTGGTGTCCGCGAGGATCGAGTCCTTGTCGCGTCCCCCGGTCTGGTCCTCGCCGCGACCGAGCCGGAGGTGAGCGCCGAGGTCGATGCCGCGGGCCACCTGCGCCAGCGCGACGGTCGACACGACACTCGCACGGCGTTTCGCGAGCGATCCCTCATCGAGCTCGGGATGCCGGCGGTACAGGTGCACGGTCACCGCCTGCCCCAGGATCGAATCGCCGAGGAACTCGAGGCGCTCGTTGTGTGCGATCCCGCCATTCTCATAGGCGAACGACCGATGGGTCAGGGCAAGCGACAGAAGCTCGGGGTCGATGTCGACCCCGAGCTTGTCGGAGAGTGCGGAAGAGTCCGCAGCGGCGTCTGTCACGACGCGCCGATCAGATGTCGGCGACCTTGCGGCCCTTGTACTCGAGGAACAGCTCCGTGCCCTGCGAGTCGGTGACGACCTTCGCCTGGTGGGGACGGCTGTAGACGACCTTGCCGTTCTCGATGGTCTTGACGAGCGTGGGGGCCTCGGCCTTCCACTGCGCGCGACGCGAACGGGTGTTGGAGCGGGAGACCTTCCGCTTCGGGGGGTTACCTGCCATGGTCAGCTCTTCTCTGTGTCGTCGGCGGCGGGGCGTGCTGCCTCGTCGTCGTGGTCTGGGGTGTGGGCCGTCAAGGCGGCCAGCGCATTCCAGCGCGGGTCGATCTGCGTCTCCGGCACGGCGCTTTCGGTCAGCTTCTCACCCGTGTTCGGGTCGAGCCCGGGGCAATCCGGCTGACACACCGGCTGGAACGGAAGTGACAGGACGATCGCATCCCTCACCAGAGTTTCAAGATCCACGTGGTCGTCTTGAACCTGGAAGTCAGTCGCTTCGTCATCAGAATACCCGAAGAGCTCCTGAATCTCGACTTCGAGCGGGCGTGTCAGGTCGGTGAGGCACCGGCTGCACTGTCCCTCATAGCTCGTGTCGACGTCGGCGGAGACCAGGATGCCTTCGTGGACCGACTCCAGTCGGACGGCGACATCGACGCTTTCGCCGGCGGGAACGAAGGCCATGCCCTCGCCCCATTTCTCCGGCGCCGGGACGGACAGATCGAACTCGCGCATCTCGCCCGGCTTGCGGATGAGGTCGCGGACGGGAAGGACGAACGGACCGCTCACATGCTTTCTCACCACGAGGGTCAATCGTACGCGGCCTGGCGGCACTCGGCGCCCCTCCGTGCGCCGACACGTGTCAGAGTCCGCGCGCGCCGGTGTCGAGGAAGCGGGCGACCGCGGGCGGCACGTACGGGGAGACGTCCCCTCCGAGCGACGCGACCTGACGCACGAGCGAGCTGGAGACCAACGCGTGAGCCGGGTCGGGCAGGAGGAAGACCGTCTCGACGTGAGCGAGGTGGCGGTTGACGATCGCCATCGGCGTCTCGTATGCGACGTCCACCTGCGACCGGATGCCCTTGACGAGCACGCCCGCGCCCACGTCGGTCGCGTAGTCGACGAGCAATCCGACGCTCCAGGCGGCGACGACCACATCGCCGTCGATGTCACTCTCCTGGATCGACTGCTCGAGGAGGCTGAGCCGCTGAGCGATCGGAAGCATGGCTTCCTTGCCGGGGTTGTGCACGACGAGAACATGCAGACGGTCGTACAGACCCGCGGCCCGGCGGATGACATCAAGGTGGCCGAGGGTCGGCGGGTCGAACGAACCCGGAACCACGGCGATCCGATTGCTCATGCCCCGAGCCTAACCAAGATCCGGAGGGCGCCGATCACGTCAGTTCTTGGCCAGCGCCGCCCGCTCGGCACCGCTCACCCGTGCCTCGATCGCCGCGGCGAGGCCGGGGTGCGCGGCCAGGGTCGGATCGGCGGCGAGGACCACCTCCGCCTCTGCCCGGGCAGTCGCGATCAGCTCCGCATCGGCCACCACGCGCAGCAGCCGGAGGGAGGACCGCACACCGGACTGTGCGTCACCGAGCACGTCGCCCTCACCGCGCAGATCGAGGTCGATCTCGGCGAGCTCGAAGCCGTCTATGGTCGCGGCGACGGCCTCCACGCGTGCGCGTGCGGGAGATCCGGCATCCGCCTCGGTGACGAGGAGGCAGAGGCCGGGAACGCCGCCTCGTCCCACCCGCCCGCGGAGCTGATGCAGCTGCGAGACGCCGAAGCGGTCGGACTCGAGGATCACCATCGTCGACGCGTTCGGCACGTCGACGCCGACTTCGACGACGGTGGTGGCGACGAGGACGTCGATCTCACCTCGCGAGAACGCCTGCATCACGGCATCCTTCTGCTCACCGGGCATCTTGCCGTGCAGGATCTCGATCCGGATGCCGCGGAAGGACGGATGCCCGGCGAGCAGCTCCGCCGCCTGCAGGACGCCCCACCGGGTCTTGGTCGGCTCCTCGGCGCCCTCCTCGGCCGCGACGCCCTCGGTGGAGTCCGTCGCCGCGTCGATCGCGGGGCAGACGACGAACGCCTGCCGCCCCTGCGCGACCTCCTCCGCGACGCGCTCCCACACCCGGGCGAACCAGGCGGGCTTCTCTCCCACCGGTGCGACGAAGCTCGAGATGCCCGCGCGGCCCGACGGCAGCGTCCGGATGGTCGACACATCGAGGTCGCCGAAGACGGTCATGGCGACCGTCCGCGGGATCGGTGTCGCCGTGAGCACGAGGACGTGCGGTGAACTCCCCTTCGCGCGGAGGGTCTCTCGCTGCTCGACGCCGAAGCGGTGCTGCTCGTCCACGACGACGAGTCCGAGATCGGCGAAGGTGGTCGACTCGCTGAGGAGCGCATGGGTGCCCACGACGATGAGGGCTTGTCCGGCAGCGGCACGGAGCGCCGCCTTGCGCCGCTCCGCCGCGGGGAGCTGACCGGTCAGCAGGGTCGGCATGACCTCCGGCGCGAGTCGGGGGCCCAGCATCCGAGCGATGGACCGGACGTGCTGGGCCGCGAGCACCTCGGTCGGCGCGATCAACGCGGATTGACCGCCGGACGCCGCCACCTGGAGCATCGCGCGGAGCGCCACGAGGGTCTTCCCCGAACCGACCTCGCCCTGGACCAGGCGGTTCATCGGCCATGCGCCGACGAGGTCGGCGCTGATCCGCTCCCCCACGGACACCTGGTCGGCGGTCCGCTCGAATGGGAGTCCCGCGTCGAATTCTTCCAGCAGGCGGCCCGCCGGCCGCGGCGTCGCCGACATCATCCGCACGAACTGCCGCTGCTGCAGGAGGGCGGCCTGGAGGACGAATGCCTCGTGCATGCGGAGCGTGTGGCGCGCGGGTTCGACTTCTTCGATGTAGCCCGGCGCGTGGATCTGCTGCAGCGCGGTGCGCGCGTCGAGCAGTCCGTGCCGGCGTCGGAACTCCTCGGGCAGAGGTTCCGGCACGGCGCCGAGGCCCTGCAGCACCTTGTCGATCGTCTTCTTCACCATCCAGCTCGGCAGTGTGCTGGTGGCGGGATAGATCGGGATCGGCATGTTCTGCCAGGCGAGCGCGTTCATGCGCGCCGCTGCCTCGTCGTCGAACAGGTCGTAGTCGGGGTGGGTCAGCTGCTTCTGGCCCCGGTACTCCCCGACCTTCCCGGAGAAGATCCCCTGGCGGCCGGCCTTCAGCTCGTTCATGCGCCACGCCTGGCCGAAGAAGGTGAGCGACATCGTGCCGGCGCCGTCGGAGATGACGATCTCGAGCAGGTCGCCACGCCGGCCCCGCATCTGGCGGGTCGACGCCGAGCGCACCTCCGCCACGATCGTCACGACCTCGCCCAGCGGCAACTGGTCGATCGGCGTGAGCTCGCCCCGCTTCGCATAGCGCCGCGGATAGTGTCCGAGCAGGTCTCCGACCGTCACCGTCCCGAAGGCGCGGGCGAACTGCTTCGCGACCTTGTCCCCGACCACCTCGATGAGGGGCGTGTCGAGGGAATGGCCGGGCATACCTCGAGTCTACGAGCGGGATCCGACGCCGGTCGGGCTATCGTGGCGGAGTGACGAGGATCATCGCAGGGCGGGCAGGCTCCCTCACCCTGACCGTTCCCGGCGCGGGGACGAGACCCACCAGCGAGCGGGTGCGCGAGTCGCTGTTCGGTGCGCTGGAGTCGGTGGGCGTGATCCCGGATGCCGCGGTGCTCGACCTCTACGCCGGCAGCGGCGCCCTGGGGCTCGAGGCACTCAGCCGTGGCGCCCGCTCCGCCGATCTCGTAGAGCGCGCTCCGAAGGCCGCGGCGATCGCCGACCGGAACGCGAAGTCGGTCGCGCGGACCATCCCCGAGGTCCGCATCAGTGTCCACCGTGCGGCGGCTGACACCTACCTCCGGAGCACGACCCAGATGTGGGACCTGGTCTTCGTCGACCCGCCGTACGACATGACCGACGCCGAGCTCTCCGCGACGCTCGAACTGCTCGTCCCCCGACTCGAGCCCGATGCGCTCATCATCCTGGAGCGTTCGCGTCGCTCCGGCGAACCCGATCTCCCCGCTGCCCTGACGGTCGAGCGATCCAAGGCCTACGGCGACACCGCCCTCTGGTGGGTCGGCCGCGCCTGATCTCACCCGGTTCCGGCATCCCAATCCCGGTACGGATCCCAGCCGCCGAGCCGGTCGGGAGCGGCGCCGCGCAGGGTCACCGGATGCGCCGTTCGCTCGACGGCATCGCCGATGACGCGGAATCCTTCGGGCACGCGGCCGGCGCCGAAAGTGGCCAGCAGGGCGTGATCCTCCCCGCCGGTCAGCGCGAGATCACTCAGATCGGCCGTCAGATCGAGCGTCACCCCGGAGGCGTCGGCCAGCCGCGCGGCATCCAGCAGCAGTCCATCGGAGACATCCATCATCGCGGTCGCCCCGGCACGGGCGGCCACCGGCCCCAATGCCACCGGCGGGGTGGGTCGCAGCTGAGCCGCGAGGTCGAGCCGCTCCTCAGGGCTGAGCGACGCGGCATCGACCGGGATCGGCTCACCGTCCGGCGACCGGAACCGTTCGAAGAGGAGAGCGAGTCCGCGCCCGGCCCTGCCCAGCTCCCCCGCGACCGCGACCTCATCGCCCGCTCGAGCGCCGGCGCGGGTGACCGGGTCGCCCTCCAGGACGCCCAGCGCGGTGACCGCGACGGTCAGCGTCCGCGACACCGTCAGGTCTCCGCCTTCGACAGCGCAGCCCGGTGCGAGCTCATCGCAGCCCGCGCGGAAGCCCCTCGCCAGCTCTTCGACGAACGGCACGGGGATGTCGTCCGGGATCGCGAGGGCGACCAGGAGTGCCGTGGGGGTCGCGCCCATCGCCGCGACGTCGGACAGGTTGACCGCCGCGGCCTTGTAGCCCAGGTCGTAGCCGCTCGACCAGGCAAGCCGGAAGTCGGGACCGTGCACGAGCGTGTCGGTCGTCGCGACGACCCGCCCACCCGGTGTGGCCAGGACGGCCGCGTCATCGCCCGGTCCGATCAGCGCGCGGGACGAGCCCTTCAGAACCGCGAAGACACGGCGGAGCAGCTCGCCCTCACTGACATCACCCACCAGGTCTGCATCCACCCGACCACGGTAGCCTGGAGTGATGCCCCGCCCGCGCCAGACCGCTCTTCTCCTGCTGCTCGGCGTGGTCGCGCTCTCGGGATGCGCCTCCACCGTCGCGCTCGAACCGGCCGATGCCGCGGATGACCCGGCCTGCGCCGACGTGATGGTGCGGATGCCGGATGTGCTCGACGGTCAGGAGCGGCGCTGGACTGACGCACAATCGACGGCGGCGTGGGGCGAGCCCACTGCGATCATCGTGTCGTGCGGTGTCACGCCGCCCGGGCCGACCGAGGCCCAGTGCATCACCGTGGGCGGCATGGATTGGATCGTCGACGAGTCGCAGGCGCCGACCTACCGGATCACGAGCTACGGGCGAGTGCCGGCGCTCGAGATCATCACCGACAACGAATCGGTCGGCCCGACCTCCGTGCTCGACACCATCGGCACGTTCGCGGCTCCCCACCTCACGCGCGAGAGCGCGTGCGTCGAGAGCTCATCGGTCCTCCCCTAACGGGCGAGTTCGATCAGCTCGGTGATCAGTTCGGGGTAACTCATTCCCGACGCGATCCAGCACGTCGGGAACATCGAGATCGGCGTGAATCCGGGCATCGTGTTCACCTCGTTCACGAAGAACTCGGTACCGGTGTAGAAGAAGTCGACACGCGACAGCCCCTGCCCGCCGACCGCCTCGAAGGCGCGGGCGGCGATGCGCTGCATCTCACGGAGCTCGCCGTCGGCGAGGTCGGCAGGACACACCAGGTCGACGCCGTCGGCGCCGAGGTACTTCGCCTCGAAGTCGTAGAAATCCCTGCCGGAGACGACGATCTCGCCGGCGACGCTCACCCGGGGCACTTCCCCCTCGCGTCCTTGCAGGACACCGCACTCGACTTCCCGGCCCACGATTGCCTGCTCGATGAGCACGGACCCGTCCTCGGCAAAGGCGGTCTCGAGCGCGGCATCGAGCTCGTCCCATTCCGACACCTTAGAGACGCCGACGCTCGAGCCCGCGCGCGCGGGCTTCACGAAGACCGGCAGCCCCAGCGCGCGGATGCGGCGCTGCCAGAGGTCGGCAGACCGCTCGAGGTCGGATCGGGTCACCGTCACCCACGGCACAACGGGGACCCCGGCGGCCTGGAGGATGCTCTTGGTCGTGTGCTTGTCCATGCCGATCGCCGACATGAGCAGGCCCGCTCCGACGTACGGCAGGTCGAGGAGCTCAAGGAAGCCCTGAACCGTGCCGTCCTCTCCGAAGCGGCCGTGCAGGATGGGGAACACGACGTCGATCTCGCCGAGGGACTCGACGGAGCCGTCCGCGCGTCGCACCCGCAGTTCGCGCGAGCGGGCGGACTCGGGCCACAGGATACGGGTGCCGTTGTCGACGACCTCGGGCAGGTGCTCCGGGTTCAGCGCGAACTTGTCGGGCTCGTCGTCCTCGAGGACGAAGGCGCCGTCACGCGTGATGCCGACCGGTATCACCCGATAGTGATCGCGGTCAATCGCGCGAAGTACCCCGCCCGCCGTGGCGGAGCTGATGGAATGCTCGCTCGATCGACCGCCAAAGAGCAGCACCACCGCCGCCTGTGTCATTCGAAGTCCTCTCGCCGGTCGGCTCGTCGTCGTCCGTGGTCAGGTGGGGCGCGATGTCGCGGGGGTTCATCGCCCCGTCGAGCACCATCTTCACCTGCTGCACGATGGGCATCTGGACTCCGGCTTCCCGGGCCAGCTGGAGGATGGGGGCGACCGAGGCGAGACCTTCCGCCGTCTGGTCCATCTGCTTCACCACTTCGTGGAAGCTGTACCCCTGACCGAGCAGACGCCCGGCAGTGTTGTTGCGGCTGAGCGGCGACTGGCAGGTCGCGATCAGATCGCCGAGACCGGCCAGGCCCTGCAGCGTCTCGGGCTGTGCGCCCTGGGCGACGGCGAAGTCCGTCATCTCGACGAGACCCCGCGTGATGATCGACGCCTTCGTGTTCTCGCCGTACCCGACGCCGTCGACGATCCCGATCGCGACGGCGATGAGGTTCTTGAGCACACCGCCGAACTCGGTGCCGATGACGTCGGTGTTGACGAAGGTGCGGAAGTACCGGTTGCGCGCGCGACGGGCGACCGCCTCTGCCGTCTCCTGGCTCGTCGACGAGATGACGGCCGCGGTGGGCTGCTGGCGTGCGATCTCGAGGGCGAGATTGGGCCCGGATGCCACGGCGATCCGCGCGGGGTCGCACCGGAGCTCCTGCTCGAGCACCTGGCTCATCCGCAGGCCGGTCTTCTTCTCGACGCCCTTCATGAGCGAGACGATGGGCGCATCGGTGCCGGCGATGAGCGGGCGGACGGCTTTGAGGTTCTGACGCAGGGCTTGGCTGGAGATCGCGATGTACACCTGTGTGGCACCGTCGAGCGCTTCGGCGAGGTGGTGGGTGGCACTCAGCGATCGCGGCAGGTTCACGCCGGGGAGGTACTGCGAGTTCCGCTTACCCTCTCGGATCTCGTGTGCGAGCTCAGCACGCCGAGCCCACATCATCACGTCGGCGCCGCCGTCGGCGAGCACTTTGCCGAACGTCGTCCCCCAGCTGCCGGAACCGAGGACGGCGACCCGGGGCATCGAGGCATCGGCCCGGGTGGATTCTCTAGGGCTCAAGGCGACCGGTCTCCGTCTGTCCGTGCTGCGCCGGGTTCCACCGGGTGGCCGGCGGCTGCTCGCCGCGCAGACGCCCGAGCAGCTCGGCGATGTCGTGCATCACGGCATCCGTCGCCGCCGCCAGCGTCGCCGGGGTCGTGTCGGTGAAGGCTTCGAGATCGACCGGGGGGCCGAGGAGCACCCGCACCCGCCGGCGGGGCGGGAAGAACCGCAGCTTGCCGTAGCGGGGCAGGATGGTCTGCACCCCCCACGTGGCCATGGGGATCACCGGAATCGGACTCTCCGCCGCGAGCGCCAGGCGGACCGCGCCGGTCTTGCCGCGCATCGGCCACATGTCGGGGTCACGGGTGAGCGTGCCCTCGGGATAGACGATCACCCCGCGTCGCTGGGCGACCAAGGCGGTCGACTGCTGGAGGGTCTGCTTCGCCGCGGCGGAGTTCCATGCGCGCGCGACCGGGACCATGCCCGTGCCGCGCAGGAGCGCACCGAGGACGGGAACCTTGAACAGGCTCTCCTTCGCCATGAAGCGCGGCGCACGGCCCAGCCGCCACGTCGCAACGGCGACGATCAGAGGGTCGAATTCGCTGTAGTGGTTCGGGGCGAGGACGTAGGAACCGTCCTCGGGCAGGTGCTCCGCACCCTCGATCTCGATCTTCGCGAACCATCCGACCGCGGGCACGACGATCGCCGCCGCCGGCCAGAACAGGCTCGGGCGACGCTTCTCATCGGAGGCGCGACGGCGACCGCTCATGCGCTCACTCCGTCACGTCAAAGTCGGCGCCGAGATCGGTGAGCTTCTCGAGGAACTTCTCGTACCCACGACGGATGATGCCGATGTTGCGCACGGTCGATTCGCCCTCGGCTGCGAGTGCCGCGATGACGTAGCTGTACCCGCCCCGGAGGTCGGGCACGACGACGTCGGCAGCGTGCAGCGGCGTCGGGCCGTTGATGACCGCGGCCTGCTCGAGCGCGCGGCGCGGCACACGACGATCGCTGCTGGCGATGCCGTCGGGGTGGACGACGATGTCAGCGCCCATCTGCACCAGGGCCCGGGTGAAACCGAGACGGTTCTCGTACACGGTCTCGTGGACGATCGACTCGCCCTCGGCCTGCGTCAGCGCCACGATGAGCGGCTGCTGCCAGTCGGTCATGAAGCCCGGGTGCACGTCGGTCTCGACCATGACAGGCTTGAGCGGGCCGCCGCGGCGGAAGCGGATGCCGTCCTCGGCGATGTCGAAGTCGCCGCCGACCTTGCGGAAGACGTTGAGGAAGGTCAGCATCTCCTGCTGCTTGGCGCCGCCGACGAAGATGTCGCCGTCGGTCGCCAGTGCGGCGCACGCCCAGGACGCGGCCTCGTTGCGGTCGAAGATGCAGCGGTGGTCGTAGCCGCGCAGACGGTCGACGCCCTCGATGAAGATGACCCGGTTCGGCTCGTAGGAGATGATCGCGCCCATCTTCTGGAGGACGGCGATGAGGTCCATGATCTCGGGCTCGATGGCGGCGTTGCGCAGCTCCGTGGTGCCCTTCGCTCGCACCGCGGTCAGGAGCACCTGCTCCGTCGCACCGACGCTCGGGTAGGGCAGCTCGATGTTGGCGCCCTTGAGCCCGCCGGGAGCGGACAGGCGGATGCCGCTGGGCAGCTTCTCCACGATGGCGCCGAACGAGCGGAGCGCGTCGAGGTGGAAGTCGATCGGGCGGTCGCCGATGCGGCATCCGCCGAGATCGGGGATGAACGCCTGGCCGAGCAGGTGCAGGAGCGGGCCGCAGAACAGGATCGGGATGCGCGACGCACCGGCGTGGGCGTCGATCTCCTCGAAGTGCGCCGAGACGGCGCCGCTGGGGTCGAGGCGGAGGACGCCGTCCTCCTCTTCGTCGACGGTGACACCGTGGACCTCGAGCAGCGACCGGACCACGTGGACGTCGCTGATCTCCGGCACATCGCGCAGGACGCTCGCGGTGTCGCCGAGGAGCGCCGCCACCATCGCCTTTGTGGCGAGGTTCTTCGCACCCTTGACCTCGACGCGTCCGGTGAGCGGTCGCCCACCGCGGATCGTCAGCGTCTGACCGAGGCTGTCGCCGCCGGCCGGCGTCGCTGCCGAATCGCTCAGAAGTGTGTTCATCGAGGGGACCTCACCTGTGTGTCGTGATGAGTCGGGCGCGCTCCATTGTGAGGGGCGCATTCCGGCTAGAGGACGGGAATCGTCCGGGGCCGCCACGCCTCTCGGCGCGCCTCGAACTGCGCGATCTTGTCTTCGTTGCGCAGCGTGAGCCCGATGTCATCGAGCCCCTCGAGGAGCCGCCATCTAGTGTAGGCGTCGATCTCGAAGGTGGCGTGGAAGTCGCCGACCGTCACCGTCCGTGTCTCGAGGTCGACGGTGATCTCCCGTCCCGGCTCGGCGTCGAGGGCCGCCCAGATGCTCTCCAGCTCGGCCTCGGTGATCACGCCGGTGACGAGGCCCTGCTTGCCCGCGTTGCCGCGGAAGATGTCGGCGAACTTCGTGCTGAGGATGACGCGGAACCCGTAATCGCGCAGCGCCCACACGGCGTGCTCACGGCTGGACCCGGTGCCGAAGTCGGGTCCTGCCACGAGGATGGATGCCGCGCGGTAGGGCTCCTGATTGAGGATGAAGTCCGGGTCCTGACGCCAGTTGGCGAACAGGGCGTCCTCGAAGCCGGTCTTGGTCACCCGCTTCAAGTAGACGGCGGGGATGATCTGGTCCGTGTCGACGGCGGACCGCTTCAGCGGGGCGGCGATGCCGGTGTGGCTGGTGAATGCGTCCATGCTCAGGCCTCCGTGCCCACGAGTGCGTCCAGGTCGCTGGGGCTTGCGAGGCGGCCTAGCACCGCGGTGGCCGCAGCGACCAGGGGTGAGACCAGGTGCGTGCGGCCGCCCTTGCCCTGGCGGCCCTCGAAGTTGCGGTTGCTCGTCGAGGCGCACCGCTCCCCCGGGGCCAGCTGATCCGGGTTCATGCCGAGACACATGGAGCACCCGGCGAAGCGCCATTCCGCACCGAACTCGGTGATGATCTTGTCGAGCCCTTCGGCCTCCGCTTCGAGTCGCACGCGTGCGGAACCCGGAACGACCATCACACGCACACCGGGCGCCTTTGTCCGGCCCTGGATGAGCGAGGCGAACTGTCGGAGGTCCTCGATCCGACTATTCGTGCACGACCCCATGAACACGGCGTCGACTGCGACATCCTTCAGGGGCGTTCCCGGGACGAGGTCCATGTACTCGATCGCGCGTTCCGCGGCGGCGCGCTCGTTCGGGTCGGTGATGTCGGCGGGGCTGGGGACCACGCCGCTCAGCGAGACGCCCTGGCCGGGATTCGTGCCCCACGTGACGAAGGGTTCGAGGTCCGCGGCATCCAGGAACACCTCCGCGTCGTACACGGCGCCCTCATCGCTCGGAAGGGTGCGCCAGTATGCGACAGCCGCGTCCCAATCGGCGCCCTGCGGCGCGTGGGGCTTGTCCTTCACGTAGGCGAAGGTCGTCTCGTCGGGCGCGATCATTCCTGCTCGCGCGCCGGCCTCGATCGACATGTTGCACATCGTCATGCGCCCCTCCATCGAAAGGGAGCGGATGGCGGATCCGCGGAACTCGAGGACGTACCCCTGTCCGCCGTTGGCGCCGATCCTCGCGATGATCGCGAGGATGATGTCCTTCGCCGTGACGCCGGGCTTGAGTTCCCCCTCGACCGTGATCGCCATGGTCTTGAAGGGCTTCAGCGGCAGCGTCTGCGTCGCGAGGACGTGCTCCACCTCGCTCGTGCCGATGCCGAACGCCATCGCTCCGAAGGCGCCGTGCGTCGAGGTGTGCGAGTCGCCGCAGACGACGGTGATGCCGGGCATGGTCAGGCCGAGCTGCGGCCCGACGACGTGGACGATGCCCTGTTCCTTGTCACCGAGGGAGTGCAGGCGGACGCCGAATTCGGCGGCGTTGCGACGGAGGGTCTCGATCTGCGTGCGGCTGGTGAGGTCGGCGATGGGCTTGTCGATGTCCCACGTGGGCGTGTTGTGGTCTTCGGTGGCGATCGTGAGGTCGAGACGACGCACCGGGCGCCCCTCGGCCCGGAGCCCATCGAAGGCCTGCGGGCTGGTGACCTCGTGGACCAGGTGAAGGTCGATGTAGATGAGGTCGGGCTGGCCGTCTTCACCCTTGACGACGAGGTGGTCGTCCCAGACTTTCTCAGCCAGGGTGCGCGGACGATCGGGGATGGGAATGCTCATGGTCTCTGTTCTCCAGGAAGGGGATCAAGCCCGCTGAAAACCCCGCGACGGGAGTGGGCTCAGAGCGAGCTCCCGCCGCGGCCGCTAAGGAGGAGGCGAACGATCCGCATAGGCCGACAGTACCACTGCGACAGGGCACACTCAGGTATCGGCCAAGCCGATCCATCCGGCAAGTAGTTGTTCGCTCCAGGTATGCAGAAGCTCTGCATCGACCGATGACTCACCGTCCAGCGCGAGAGCATTGAGGAGGTCGTTCGTTTGGCGGAAAGGAGGCTGCCACTGATTCAAGAGCGCCACGATACGGTTCCCGAGCCTTGTGAGGAGAATCAAATGCATAGAAGCACTCAGCGACATATCGTACATATCTTCCACGCCCCCCGACTGCGCCGAAGAGTACGAGATCGTCCCCATAAGTAGATGCGCGCGCTCCACCACCGCTTGGACGACTTTTGGACGCTGCACGTTGGCTGGCTTCGCGTCCTCTGCGAAAGATCGCTCCGCGATCCTCTGAAGGTGCTGAAGTGCCACGAACACAAATTCCCGAGCCTTCACTAGCGCAGCAGATAGCTCGAAATCTAGGAAACTATTTTGACTCAAGACGCTCGGTACGTCACGCGTCGAGATGAGAGGATTCGCGGAAACTTCATTAATGCGTCGATGAATTCCGGTGAGAACGCCGTCCGATGCAGCCATAGCCGCAGATACGAAGGGCGAACAATCTCGAGCGCTGATTGGGAGCTGCGTGTGGCGGCGATCGCTACCGCCTTCCATAAGCCTCTGGACACGCGATTCGCGTGAAGACCTGGATTCTCGCCACAGTCGGTGGTCGACCGGTGGCATGAAGCTCATGTACGACGCCAGGAAGACGTCGAGTTCGGAGACGGCGACGATCGCAACGGCAGTCGAGAAGAAGGACCCGCTTGCCGCAGCTATGAAGTCACCTCGCTGCAGATCCGCCTGCGCGTCTTGCAGCACAGTCCGAAGCCACCACGCTCCCGGAACTACGTCGGCGGCGCCGTAACTGTCTACCCAGGCACCGCTGGCTGGCCTATCGTCCCCGCGCACCACGAAACCCCGGATGACGTTATAAAGTTCAGGACTGATAGCTGAGCCGCCGCATGACAGCTGAGCCAACTTCACCGCAGCGACAAGGCGGAGGAATGAGCCTGGTAGGTTGAACCGATTTCCGACCAGGTGGTCTTTGAGTAGCTCAGCCTCGAAGTCCGCAACGGGACTGTGGTCAAACTGCCCCAATCGAGTCGAGAATCCGTACACCACCTCGCCCGATTCCAACAGATTCATCATGGTGGAGCGCTCCTGGCGAATGTTGTCCAGGGATCCAAGCCAAGACGAAGGCTCCTCGCGATTCACGACAGCCCGAAGCAATGCAGATATCTCGTTCATTTACCTGCCGATCCAAACAGTCGCCGGAACGAAATCAGAAATACCAAAAGGGCGAGTAACACAAGGCCGGAAGTGATGACGAGATAGTCGGCATCCGCAGCCCTGAGGAGCTCCAGTAGGGATGATCCGCGATGGCTGTAGCCAGGCGCATCGACAATGGTGTGCGAAAGTTCGATCAAGCCGATCACGAGACCAAGTGCCGACACGACGGTTAGGGCAAGCAAAACAATTTCAACTACACGTTGATAACGAGAGTCAGCAAGACGCTCGATAAGTTGCAAGTGTTCGGTGGCACCAGCAATGTCCGCGCCGACACGGTCTCGTACCGCGCCATAATCCCACGAGGCCAGGGTCGTGTTGAAGACGGACCTCCTCCTGATCGCTGTCTCCCTCGAGAGATCGGACCACGCCAAGGTGTGCAACTGAAGCTCTGAATTCAACTGGACCAGAGCGCGCATCGAAGTATGCGCGCTGACCCCGCGACGCTGTGCGTAGGCTACGAGCACGGTGTCGTGCACCGACCGCGACAGATCTGCGATCTCACACCAGATACCTTGCGCGTGTATTAGGCCCTCGAGAACGTCGCGGTGGATTGTAGATTCGAGAGAATCCCATCCCACGATGAAACCATTTCCCCACCCAATGTTGAGTTCCCCGCCGCGTTCCAAATCGACCGTGTTCGATTCCTCCACGCTCCAAACAGGCAGATCATTTGCGTCGTCCAGCAACTGAACTCTGGCTACCCACCGCAAGCCGGACGTAGCCACGCCGATAGTTTGTGCGCATTCCTCAGCCAGGTGATCAAGCTCCTCTTCGACCTCCTGTGGACGAAGGTTGGGAAAACTCGCCTCGATAACCGCAACCATCACGGGGTATCCATGGACGATCGCTAGCTCCCGGAACGTCACCCGCGCGTTCTCTCGAGAAACGACTGCATCTGATGTGGGAGCGACCGGAGCCCAAGAAATCGCCCGATCGACTTCGACATGCCGCTTGATAAAAGGCGCAATCAGCAAGAATTTCACGATTCATGGTAAACCCAGAACGCTAGTCAATTCTCGCTACGGGGGGGGCACGTGACGACAGCGTCCTGGGCTGGCGTGACGCGGGGACCCATTGTATACGTCCCCGCGTATCGACTCAACGGTCGGCGCTGTGGCGTCCCTCCGGGTCGCCGTCGACGGTCGCCGGCGTGCCCTTCTCGTCGGCGACTGCCGCGGCAGCGCGGACCGGGGACGACTCGCGCATGCCCTCGCGGCGCACCGCGACGAGCGACGCGATCGTCGCGACGGCCATCGAGGCGATGATGACGCCCAACGACATCCAGGTCGAGATGACCGGCACCCATTCGATGTGCTCGCCGCCGTTGATGAACGGAAGCTCGTTTTCGTGCATCGCGTGGAAGACGAGCTTGACACCGATGAAGGCGAGGATGAACGCGATGCCGTAGTGCAGGTACTTCAGGCGGTCGAGGAGCCCGCCCAGGAGGAAGTAGAGCTGACGCAGGCCCATGAGGGCGAAGATGTTCGCGGTGAACACGATGAAGGCGCTCTTCGTGATGCCGAAGATCGCCGGGATCGAGTCGATCGCGAACAGCAGGTCGGTCATCCCGAGCGCGACGAAGACGATGATCATCGGCGTGAAGACCTTCTTGCCGTCGATGACCGTGCGGACCTTCGCCCCGTCGTACTCGTCGCTGATGGCCACGCGGCGGCGGATCAGACGAACGAGGAAGCTCTCCTTCTTCACCTCGTCGTCGTGCTCCTCGCCGGGGAACGCCTGGCGCCACGCGGTGTAGATGAGGAACGCCCCGAAGATGTAGAACACCCAGCTGAACTGCTCGATGATGGCAGCGCCGAGCAGGATGAAGATGCCGCGCAGGATGAGCGCGATGATGATGCCCACCATCAGCACCTTCTGCTGGGACTTCCGAGGCACCGAGAACTGGCTCATGATGAGCACGAAGACGAAGAGGTTGTCGATAGACAGGCTGTACTCCGTGAGCCACCCGGCGACGAACTGACCGGCGTACTCACCGCCCGCGAAATACCACATGAGGAGCGCGAAGATGAGGGCGAGCGTCACATAGAAGACGACCCACAGGCTCGACTCCTTGGTGGAGGGGATGTGGGGCCGCTTGATGATGAGCAGGAGGTCGACGACCAGGATCAGGGTCAGGACGATCAGCGAGCCGACCTCGAAAGCGACAGGGAGCTCCATATGAGCCTTTCACGTGGGGATGCCGAGAGTCTCTCCCCCGCCGGTGGCGGCGCGTGCCCGGACCACCGCGGAAGGCGGTCGTGATGACGGACACGCGAGAGCGGGATACTCCCTCTCGGGTGACCAGCGTACTCGCCGCTTTCGGCCTGAGACGATCCCGCGCCGTCCGACACTCCAACGTTGACAGACGAACGAGGAGGCCATGAGCACACCGGTCACCGGATCGGACGCGGACCTGGTCGCGGCTGCCGCCCGCGGCAGCCAGGCCGCCTTCCGCGAGCTCTATCGCGCCTACGCGCGCCCAGTCTTCTGGGTCGCGCACGGGCTCGTCGGCAATCGAAGCGATGCGGAGGACGTCATGCAGGAGACCTTCCTCGTCGCGTGGCGGAAGATCGGCGCACTCGATCTGGTGAGCGAGTCGCTTCTCCCGTGGCTCGTCACCATCTGCCGTTTCCAGAGCGCCAACCGTGTGCGGCGATTGCAGCGCGACCGCGTGAACACTGCGGGATCCGTCGAGGAGAACCTTCCCTCGACCGTTCAGGTCGAGGACCAGGTCCTCGGGAGCATGCTGGTCGAGCGGGTGATCGCCGAGCTCGGCACCCTGTCGCCCCTCGACCAGGCGATCTTCCGGCTGTGCGCGAGCGAGGGCTTCGCCTATCAGGCCGCGGCCGAGCAGCTCGGCGTCTCGCACGCGACCGTCCGCAATCGCCTGTCGCGGGTGCGCACCCGGCTGCGCGCCGTCGTCGACTCGGAGGGATCATGAACACCCACATCGAGCTTCCTGAGCTCTCTCAGGAACGCCAAGATCAGATCGAACGCGAGATCTTCGCGGCGATCGCGCAGGGTGCCCCTGCCCCGGCGCGCCCACGGTCCCGGCGTCGGGCGATCTGGAGCACGGCGGCGGCCGCCGCCGTCATCGTCGTCGCCGCAGCCGTGGTGGGACCGGCGCTGACCGGCTCTTTCGAAACTCCCGGCGCGGTGACCGCACGCGAATCAGCGGGCGACGGTGACGCGGGAGGGAGCGGGAGTGATCTCGCGGACACGTCCGCGGAGCAGGGGGCCTTCGTCGTCGGTGCTGACGCCGGCCCCGCCGCATCGGAGGAAACTGCACGCGAGGTGATCGCGACCGCCTCGGTCAGCCTGCAGGTCGACGACGCCGACGAGGCAGCCGCCGACATCGGTCGGCTCGCCGAAGATGTCGGGGGCTATGTCGAATCGCTGAGCCTGGTCAACGGCGGCTCGACGGTGCCCTCGGATGAGGGGTACGTCGAGACCATGCCGTACGCCGGTGACGCCTGGATCTCGGTGCGGGTGCCGGCCGCGGAACTGACGTCCGTCACCGCGGCCCTCGCCGACATCGGCGAGGTCCGCTCCTCCGAGATCTCCCGTCAGGACGTCACCACCGAGGTGGTAGACCTGCGCGCGAGGGTCGCTGCGCTCCAGGCATCCGTGGATCGACTTCGTGAACTGATGGCGGATGCTGCGACCACGGCCGACCTGTTGACCGCAGAGGACGCATTGGCCGACCGGCAGGCCGACCTCGACGCTCTGAAGGCCCAGCTCGCCGTCATCGACGACCAGGTCGCCCTGTCCAGCCTTTCGGTGTCGATGATTCCGCCGTCGCCGACGGTGACCGCTGATCCGACCGGTTTCGGCGACGGTCTCGGGGCGGGATGGAATGCTCTCGTCGCGACCCTCAACGGCATCGTCATCGGCCTGGGCTTCCTGCTCCCCTGGCTCGCCGTCATCGCGATCGCCGCCCTGGTCGTGTGGCTGATCATCCGGGGGCGCCGCCGCGCCCGCGGGCGTCGGACCCCAGCGGACGAATCACCGGCGCCGTAACGGCGTCGACGAGGCGTTCCGATCGTGGCCCCGCATCGGCGGCGGGCCTGAAATGCACGAAACCCCCGACCACGAAGCGGTCGCCGTCCGCTGCTGATCGCGCGTGGGAGCGACACGAGCGCTTCCTGCGCTCGATCAAAGCGACACCGGGGACGAACCCGGAGATCGCGCGACTTCAGCTTGCACGTCTAGAGAGCGCGACGCTCCACGATCCGTCGCGCGCCTGGGTGCGAGAGGCGATGCCTGCGGGTGTCGCGCATGGTGACATCGACCCGACTGCGGTGCGACGCGCGTTCACGGACGAGACCGTAGATGAGCGCGATGCGCAGCACTTCGCGGTCGTGTTCGATGCGGTGGTCGCGGAGCGCGCGCGGGTACTCGCTACTGCCGCTTAGCGAAGAAGTTCGTCACGTCGCTGCCCGAGCGAGATCAACTTCTGCTGCAACGACGACCGCCTCATCTCCATGTCGCGAATCTTCGCGTTCGTTCGATCGCGGGCGTCGGATTGCTTTCGAATGATGTCCCAGTAGTGGGGGTGCGTGAACGATGGCTGGGGTCGCATGCTCTGCTCTTGAAGTCGCGAGTATGCGTTGCGAATCGCGTCGTCGGTTCGGTAGATCGAATCGTTTGTGCGCCGGATCGCTTCCTCGACGTTCTGCAGCTTCTCTCGCTTGCGCTGCTGCCACTCCGCCTGCTTACGCTCCCGATCTCGATTGATCGCATCGAAGAGCGTCTGCTTCGCCGACGAGAACTGCTCCTTGAGCCGCTGGTTGTGCTCGCGCCCTGCCGAGCCCGCCGCAAAGAACGCATCCGAGAATGCCCGAGCTTGATCACGAGCCGCCTTGAAGTCGGATGTGTTCGCCAGCGAACGCATCTGTGAGATCAACCCCTCCTTGACACTCTTCGCCTGCGCCGCGTCGCGGTCGCGTTTGTCGCGCTCCGCCTTCGACTTCGCGAACAGTGCGTCCTTCGCCTTCGAGAACTCGCGCCGCAGACGATCCTCATCATCCCTCGACGCCCGACCAGCCTTCTTCCACTCCTCCGTCAGAGCGCGCATCTGTTGACCCGCCTCGCGCAAGTCGGTTGAGTGAACCAGACCCTGCGCACGAGAGACGATCCCCTCCTTCGCCGCCTTGGCGTTCGCCGCGTCACGGTCGCGCTTGTCACGCTCTGCCTTCGACTTCGCGAACAGCGCGTCCTTCGCCTTCGAGAACTCGCGCCACAGACGATCCTCATCATCCCTGGACGCGCGACCAGCCTTCTTCCACTCCTCCGTCAAAGCACGCATCTGCTGACTCGCCTCACGCAGATCGGAGGCATGGACGAGACTCTGCGCGCGCGAGACGATCAGCTCCTTGGCAGCCTTCGCTTGGTTCTGCGCGTACTCCCGCTGCTTTCGCTCTTCGTCGCCCTTGGTTCTGAGCCGCGTGCGGGCGTCGTTGAATCGCTTCCATAGGCGATCCTCTGCTTCGCGCGGTGCGCGCCCTGCCGCCTTCCACTGATCGCCGAGCTGTCGCATCTCCTGGCTCGCGGCACGCAGGTCACTCGACGACGCCAAGGTCTCTGCTCGCGAGACGATCCGTTCCTTCTCGCGCTGCCCCTGCGCTTCGTTGCGCTCACGTTCCTCACGGCTCCGTGTCTGTGCATCGCGGAACTGGTTCTTCGCCGCGTTGAACGACTCCCAGTAGGCGTCCTTCTCCGCACGGGTCTTCAGCGGACCGACAGTCTTCATCTTCTCCCGAAGCTCGCGGAGCCGGTTGCTCGTCGTTCGCCAGTCCGTCGATGACGAAAGTCTGCGCGCTTCATCGACGATCCCTCGCAGGGTCGCCTCGTTCGCCTGCCAGTCGTCCGCGACCCCCGGATACAGCCGTTCACCCCGACGCATGTCGTGATGCCCCGGCTGACCATCCTCACTTCGCTCGTAGTAGTGCGCGTGGTCCTTGCCGAGCTTCTTCCCGCTCACATGACCGGGCGCGACGTACCCTTCACGCGGACGAGACCCGGACTTGTGCGTGACTGGCTGCCCTTCGTCGTCAAATCCCCAGACCAACTCGCCCGAGGCATCGTTCACATCCGCCGGATCGCGCTCTTCGTTCCCCATGAAACAGATCGTGCCGACGAACCGTCGTGAGCGTCAACTGTCACGACACAGAGAAGGGGTTCCGCATGACTCCCGACCATGATGCGGTGATGGTCGATCGCCCCAAGTTGATGTTGCCTCTCTGGTTCCGGGATCAAGATGAAGGGGAATCCCCCGGCGCGATGTACGGGATGTACCGCCGCTTCGACAGACTCTTCTCGTGGGATGGGATCACCCGCTACACGCACCTCGACGACGAGCGCGAGGCGTTCGATCCTGTATTACTCAGCCCGCGCGCTCGGTACCTACTGCACCACACCTTCCGACTCCAGATCGGACGCGATGGAGCGCGGTGGAGGGAGATGCTGACGCGTTACCCGAAACTGCGTGGGCTTGGGGACATCGAGCCGATCGACGAGCCGATCGTATGTACGACGAAGCCGCCGCCCTACGCCTGGAGCTACCTGACGCGGAAGGGCATCTGCCATTTCGCCAGGTTCGGCTCCGCGCCCAGACGCACCTCCCGCTTCTCACCCTCACATGCCGAAGACCAAGACGAAGGTCGACCCGCTGGCGTCACGTCCCGAGGAGGTCGTACCGAAACCGGTAGCTTCGGAGGTATGCCATTAGCCGTGCCGCTGACACTCAACGAAGTTCGCGAGAACCTGTCGAAGTTCTCTGTGGAGTGGAAGGGCGCGGACTACGAGCGCGGTCAGGCTCAGGGCTTCTGGCGCGAGTTCTTCGCGTGCTTCGGCATCGGCGGCAAGAGCGCCGTCCTGTACGAGCACCAGGTCAAGAAGCTCGGGGGCGCGAAGGGCTACATCGACTCGTTCATCCCGGGCAAGCTCATCGTCGAAGCGAAGAGCAGCGGGAAGAACCTCAACTCGGCGTTCGACCAGGCATCCGAGTACGCACTCGCGCTCACGGAGGCGGAGCGCCCTCGCTACGTGATCGTCTCCGACTTCCAGCGGTTCGTTCTTACCGACCTGTCGAAGGACAAGCTCACCGAGATCACCCTCGGCTCTCTGGCATCGAACGCCGAGAAGTTCCGCTTCCTCATGGAGGACGCGCCCGAGGAGATCGCCGAGGAGCGTGAAGCCGATCGCGCGGCTGCCTACCGCGTAAGCAAGCTCCACAAGATGCTCCTCGACGGTGGGCTCAGTGGAGAAGCCCTTGACGTGTTCCTCACGCGACTGCTGTTCCTGTTCTTCGCCGATGACACGGGTCTGCTGAACGTCAACGGATCGTTCCACCGGCTGCTCAAGAAGACCCCAACGAGCGTGCTCTATGGCACCCTCTCGCTGCTCTTCCGCACTCTCGATCAAGACCCCGCGAAGGGTGAGCGTCCCGCCGCACTCGACGAGGACATTGCGCGGTTCCCGTACATCAACGGTGCGCTGTTCGAGAAGCCAGGTGACTTCCCTGTGTTCGACGAGAAGACCCGCAACTTGCTCGTCGAGTGCTCGTCGCTCGACTGGTCGACGATCTCCCCGGCGATCTTCGGCGCGATGTTCCAAGGCATCCTCGAAGGCGAGTTCAAGACCGAGGGCGACGAGCCTGTCAGCCGTCAGGCGACTCGTCGCGAGATGGGTGCTCACTACACGTCCGAGCGCAACATCATGCGTGTGATTCGACCGCTGTTCCTCGACGAACTGCGCGGAGAGTTCGAGGCGGCGAAGGGTGACGCCACTGCGCTCAAGAGTCTCTACGACCACCTCCCGACGATCACATTCCTTGACCCCGCGTGCGGTTGTGGTTCGTTCCTCGTGGTCGCGTACCGCGAACTGCGGCGGCTTGAAATGGACATCATCGACACGATGCTGCACGACAAAGACCTCTCGGGGGTCGATGTCGGTGCATTCATCCGCGTGCGCGTGAAGCAGATGCACGGGATCGAGTTGTTCGACTCTCCCGCACAGATCGCGAAGGTCGCGCTCTGGATCACCGATCACCAGATGTCGATGGAAGCTGCAGCCCGATTCGGCTCGTCACGTCGATCACTGCCGCTCTCCGTCTCTCCGACGATCAAGGTAGGCAACGCACTACGGGTGCCGTGGGAAGAGGTCATTCCGGCTACCTTCTGCGACTACGTCATCGGCAACCCGCCGTTCCGTGGGAAGCAGTACCAGACCGACGAGCAGAAAGCCGATCTCGACATCGTGTTCGGGAAGGGCAAGCGCGAACTCATCAAGGGTCGTGGCGTGCTCGACTTCGTCACGGCTTGGTTCGTGAAGGCGGCGCAGTACATCGAGAAGTCGTCCTCGACCGCGCGTGAACTCGACCTGTTCGCCACAGACGAAAGCGCATGGGGATCGCGCGGCAACGACGCGATGATCGACATCGACGCAGGCTGGCAGAACTGGAAGCCGACCCGCGTCGGTCTCGTCTCGACAAACTCGATCGTGCAGGGCGAGCAGGTCAGCATCCTGTGGGATTGGATGCTCGGGCAGGGTATGCAGATCACGTTCGCGCACCGGACGTTCTCGTGGGCGAATGAGGGCAAGGGAAACGCGGCTGTCCATTGCGTCATCATCGGATTCAGCAGTGAAGCCGCCGAGACAAAACGGCTCTACTTCTACCCCGATCTCAAGGGTGAGCCGGTGGAGACGAACCCGTCCAACATCAGCCCCTACCTGGTCGACGCTCCGAACGTCGTCGCAGTGGGTCGCACGACACCGCTGTCGCCTGTTCCTGTGCTTCGATTCGGCAGTATGGCGAACGATGGCGGGCACCTCGTTCTGAACGCTGAGGAGCGCGTTGCGGCGATCGCCGCCGACGCGACTCTGGAACCCCTCATCCGACCCTTCGTCGGCGCTCAAGAGATGCTGAACGGCGACGAGCGATATGCGCTCTGGCTCGCCGATTCCACGCCTGAGCAGCGTAACCGCCCGCTCGTGATCGAACGGGTCAAGGAAGTGCGCATCTACCGTGAGAAGTCGAAGCGAGACACGACCCGCAAGCTCGCGGCAACGCCGTTCCTGTTCGGTGAGATCAGGCAGCCGAAGACCCCGTACCTGATGATCCCGCGTGTGTCGAGTGAGCGTCGGCAGATCATCCCGATCGCGTACTGCGAGCCGGAGATCGTCGCGAGCGAGCAGGTCTTCACGCTCCCAGATGCGACACTCGCGCACTTCGGTGTCCTCACATCCACGATGCACAACGCGTGGGTGCGTACGGTCGCCGGTCGTCTCAAGAGCGACTATCGGTACAGCGCAGGGCTCGTGTTCAACACCTTCCCGTGGATCGACCTCGACAACGACCTCACGACGATCGAGGTGGCGGCGCAGGCGGTGCTCGACGCTCGTACGCTCTACCCGGACTCGACGCTGGCGACGCTCTACGACCCGAACCTGATGCCCGCCGAACTCGTGAAGGCGCACGCGGCTCTCGACCGGGCAGTGGACAAGCACTACGGCTACAAAGGGGAGCAGAACGATCTCGCTCGGGCGTCATTCCTCTTCGACAGGTACGCCGCGCTCATTGCGACCGCAGCCGCCAACGCGGACGGTGCCGCAGAGTAGGGCGCTCTCTACCTTGTTCAGGGCGACGGCTCGAACGGCTCCTCGTCCTGCAACTGCTCGATCGGGGTCTCAGGGAAGCTCATCAGCGCCTTGTAGGCAGCCACCTCGTCTGCGATCAGGCGACCATCGAACCGATCACCGACCTCGACGATGAACTCTCGCACGCGATCTCCGTGCAGGTCGTACTGGAAGCGACCCTCGGGGCGGCTGAGCCCGTCCGGTCGTACATGCCAGAGCATTCGAGTGCGCTGCCGCTCGGTGACGGTGTAGCCACGCGTTGAGACGCGCAGTCCTTCGGTATCCATGTGCACTCGAATCCCCTTGCCGTAGGTCGATAGCGCGGTGTCTTTTGTGAAGAGCCAGATCACTTGCGCCTCGGGGAGCCATGCAGCAACATCCAGGTGGAGGGCAACTGCATCCAGTGGAGTCCCGCATAGTGGTGTAGCGCGCGGTGGCCCGGGCTCGTCGGATGCGACGTAGACGCGGTCACCGTGTGATCCTTCGAGAAGTCTCTTACCTCCACTCGAAAGGCATCATCACGATGACCGCTCCTCACATTGT
>NZ_JBHWTD010000066.1:0-3344 GCF_043427715.1 Microbacterium sp.
CCCTCTCTTGCCCGGTCCATGGCGCGGTCTTCCAGCGCTTCTGCCAGTGAGAAGAGGAACGCGAGAGTCGCCGCTTCACCGACGTGTCCGAGCAGCACTGCTCCGATGGCAGCGATTGTCATCAGCAGCCCCACGCCCAGACGACCGTGCATCAGCCGACGCGCCGCGCCAGGAACGAACTTTGATGTGAATCGCCCCGGGTTTAATGGAGGGCGAGTTCTCCCAGCGCCGGCTGGTGCTGGGGGTTGTTCTCACGGTAGTACTCGTTCTCCTTCTCGATGGGTGTGACGTATCCGATCGATGAGTGCAGGCGGTTCTCGTTGAACCAGTGCACCCAGGAGAGCGTGGCGAGTTCGAGCTCATCGGCGGTGCGGAACGGGCCGTCGATCTTCACGCACTCGGTCTTGTAGAGCCCGACGACGCTCTCGGCGAGGGCATTGTCATAGCTGTCGCCGACCGTCCCGATCGACGCGATCGCGCCGACGTCCGCGAGTCGCTCCGCGTAGCGAATCGCGGTGTATTGAGCTCCCGCGTCCGAGTGCTGAATCACTCCCGCGACGTCTTGACCGGCCCGGTCTCGGACCCAGAGCGCCATCTCCAGCGCGTCCAAGGGCAGATCGGTCGGCATCCGGTCCATGGTCCGCCAGCCCACGATCCTCCGCGAGAACACGTCGGTGACGAAAGCGGTGAATGCCATGCCCGACCACGTCGGCACATACGTGAAGTCGACGACCCAGAGCTCGTTCGGCCGGTCCGCGCGGAAGCAGCGTTGCACGTGATCGGGGGGCCGGAACGACGCCCCGTCCGCTCTCGTGGTGATGAACTGCTTCCCACGACGGACCCCGCGCAGCCCCTGCTCCCGCATGAGTCTTTCGACCGTGCAACGGGCGACGATGATGCCCTCGCGGCGCAGCAGCCGCCAGATCTTCCGGGCTCCGCTGATCCCGCGGCCCAGCTTGCGGTCCCAGAACACCCGCTCGATCTGCACGATCAACTCCGCGTCCGCGATAGCTCTCGCCGACGGCGCACGCTTCTTGAACGCGTAGTACCCGGACGGGGCGATCGGCACGGCATGCGCGGTGAGCACCCGGCAGATCGGCTCGACCCCGAACCGGTCACGATGATCGTCGATGAACTGAACTACCACGGCAGTCGCGGGTCGAGCTCCCGCGCGAAAAACGAGGACGCCGCCAACAGGATCGGCGGATTCAAGCGGTGGTCGCAATGAGTTCTGTGAACTTCTCCGATGGTGTCAGATAGCCGAGCGTTTTGCGTGGTCGTCCGTTGAGCGAGTCCTGGATCGCGGTCAGCTCAGCGCGGGTGACGATGCTCAGATCGGTGCTCTTCGGCAGGTACTGGCGTAGCAGTCCGTTGGTGTTCTCGTTGCTTCCGCGCTGCCACGGGGAGTGCGGGTCGCAGAAGTAGATCGGGATGCCGGTCGCTGTGGTGAACTCGGCGTGCTTGGCCATCTCGGCGCCCTGATCCCAGGTGATCGTCCGCGCCAGCGACGCCGGAAGCGCGGTGATCGCCTCGCGCATTGCGGCCTCCACCTTGTCGGCGCTCTTCCCGTCGGGCAGGTGCAGCAGAAGTGTGAGGCGGGTGCTGCGTTCGACGAGGGTTCCCACGGCGCTGCGACTGTTCTCGCCGAGGATCAAGTCGCCTTCCCAATGCCCCGGCACGGCACGGTCTTCGACCTCTGCGGGGCGCTCGCTGATCATCACCATCCCTGGCAGCCGGCCCCGCCCGTCCGTCGCGGTCCGCGACTTCCGTGCCGCCCGCCCCGACCGCAGGCAGCGGGCGAGCTCGCGGCGCAGCTGCCCGCGTCCCTGCACGAACAGGGACTGGTAGATCGTCTCGTGACTCACGTGCATCTCCGGGTTGTCGGGATGCTCCAAACGTAAGCGCGCGGCGATTTCCTGCGGCGACCACAGTTGCTCCAGCTGCGTCGTGACGACCTCGAGCAGCCGTCCACTGTCGAGCTTGAACGGCTTCGGTCGGCGGGCCTGCTCTCGTGCGTCCTCGTGCGCCCGCCACGCCGAGTACTCCTCCCGTCCGCCGCCGCGCTTGACCTCGCGGCTGACCGTCGACACCGCGCGTCCCAGGGCACGCGCGATCGCAGTAAGCGTGTCACCGCGGGCGAGGCCGACCAGGATCTCCTCACGGTCGAAGACCGTCAGATGCCCCTCGCGCGGCTCCCAGCCGAACGGCTTCCCGTCGAGGTGACGGCCCTCCCTCGCCATGCGGCCGACCATCGGCGCCGTGCAGCCGATCTCGCGGGCGATATCGATGAGCCGCCACCCCTTCGAGTGGAGACGGAGCGCGAGCTGCTTCTGCTCGCGACTGAGATGACCATGTTTGCCCTGCAACGAATGCCTCCCGAGATCAGCGCCTGCTTCATCTCACAGCACCCGTTGCGTTGACCGGTTGAATCCGCCATCTCGTTCGCACGCTTCAGCTCGCGCACTTCGGCCTCGAGCGCTTTGATGCGCTGCGCCTCGCTGGTCGTCGTCCCAGGGCGCTCGCCCGCGTCGATCGCGGCCTGCTTGCACCAGCCACGCAACGTGTCGGCGTTGACCCCGACACGTTGCCCGATCCGGACTACCGCCGCGTTCAGCGACAGCTCCGGATCTTCCTTCCTGGCCTCGGCAACAAGCCGCATCGCACGCTCACGAAGCTCCGGCGGATACTTCCTCGGTGCTGGCATAGGTCTCATCCTCTCGGGATTTCAGACCCTCCACGAGACCCGGGGCGATTCAGCACTCCAGTCTGGCGATGCCCGCTCTGCGGACTCATCCAACTACCCACGTGAGGCAGAACGGGTGAGTGTGGGGGGACCGCTTCTACGCCTGCATGTCCAACTCGGCGGAGTCTTGCGCGGTCGGGGCGACGCGTGCTGCGGCGTCCGGTGAGGCAATGGTGTGCGGGTCGATCAGGTTGCTATCCATGACCTCGCCGAGCAGCGCTGCGTGCTCGGACTCGACCGACCGCAAGTAGGCGATCGTATTGATTAGGTCGAGCAGTTCTTTCGTGAGGGACCACGTGGTTGGACGCAGCTTGTCGAGGTCGGACGTCGCTTTTCCCGCTCGGTCGCGCATGCGATACGCGAGCCACCGCTCGAGTACTGCATACCCACTGACAGCGAAGGTCCACACTTCCTCTGCGACGCCTTCAATGGTTCCGGCGCCCACCGTGAGCGTCTCAGTAGTGGAGTCCCGCATAGTGGTGTAGCGCGCGGTGGCCCGGGCTCGTCGGATGCGACGTAGACGCGGTCACCGTGTGATCCTTCGAGAAGTCTCTTACCTCCACTCGAAAGGCATCATCACGATGACCGCTCCTCACATTGT
>NZ_JBHWTD010000067.1:0-8689 GCF_043427715.1 Microbacterium sp.
CCTGTGCCGAGGTCGTCGCCGCGCGCCGCGGCTGGACGCTGCGGCTGTCGGGCGACGGCATCGACGTGACCCTGCCGGTCGGCCGCGGCCGGTGGCTGGCGGGGGAGTGGCCGGCGCCCGCGGACGGTCTGGACGCTGTGCCGTTCCGCAGCGCGGGCGGCACCGGAACCGACGGCTCGTGGCACGCGGAGCTGCGGATGATCCAGACACCGCACACGCTGCGGGTCGACATCGATCCAGGCGGCGAGGCCCGCCTCGCTTGGCGATACCCGCCGCTTCGGGGCGACGGGCCGGCCGGGCACGCCCTGCCGACCCGTCCCTGACCTGCGATGGAAGGCCCCCGGAGATCCCTCTCCGGGGGCCTTCCGGCATCCCTCCCGTTGTCAGGTGGGTGAGCAGTCAGGGGCGACCGGGCGCGCCGCCGCCCATGCCACCGCCCATGCCACCGGGCCCGCCCTCGCTGGTCTGCTCTCCGGCCACGGCGGTGGCGAGGGCCTCGGCGCCCGCCGTGCCCCCCTCCGCAAGGTTTCCCACTCCAGACGGCACTTCTTTGCATCACGTCTGCGCAGCCTCGGGTGCGCTTACGAGAGTCGTCGGTCCAGCGCGGTGCCCGCGTAAGATCGAGGTGAGGGGTGAGAAGTGACGGAGAATCAGCGGGTCAAGACCCGAGATGTCGTCGCCGAGGGGCTCTACATCGCGTCCGCGGCGACACGTTTGGCGTTGAAGAATCGCATCCTCGTGCACATCCTCGTCGACGGTGATGACTTCGACTCCGAGGCGTTCGTCCCCGACGCGCGCGAGACGCTCCTCAATTTGGCCGCCGAGGCCGACGCGGATGCCGCGCGCACCGAGCGTGAGCGCAAGGCTGCGCGCACCCGGTACACCGACTCCGGCGGCACCCACGACTATCGCCGCCGCGACGTGCGCAACCTGCGGCGTCGCGAGAAGCAGTCGCAGCACGTCGCGCGGGAGCTCCGTGCCCGCGCCGACGACACCGACGAGCTCCGCAAGCTCGTGGCCGACGCACGCGAGGCGGCGTGGTCGGAGGTCGCGAAGAACATCGACCGGTCGCTGCGGATCACTGCCGCGCGCCCCGATCTCGACGCCGACTACGACCGTATGCGCGGTGCGCGCATGCAGGCGCTGCGGCTGGTGGATCTGCCCAAGCTCCGCGCCCACCGTCGGAGCGTTGCGAAGCAGCAGGCGCTGCGGGCAGAGGGGGTGGAACCGCCGCCGATCGAGACGGCCGTGCCTGGGTCTATCGACCCCGGCGAGCTCGAATAGTCGTCCCGATTTCAGGTCCTGGCTCTCGTAGGCTATTCTGGTCCTTGGCCCTGAAACACGGGCCGGGCGCCCGTAGCTCAATGGATAGAGCATCTGACTACGGATCAGAAGGTTAGGGGTTCGAGTCCCTTCGGGCGCACACTGTGTTGAGACAGTACTCACGAAGGCCCGGGGATTACCGCGGGCCTTCGTGGTTTCCAGGTCAATGCGCCGCAGTGTCACCGTGGCCGTCTCGGGCGCGTTACGGTTACCGGATGCTTCGCTTCATCGCCCGGGTCTACTGGTCGTTCAGCAGATGGACGCTCATGACCGAGCCCGCGCCGACCCGGCCCAGCGTGGTCCTGGGTGCGCCTCACACCTCGAACTGGGATTTCGTGCTCATGCTGGGGATCGCATGGCGCCTGCAGATGCGGTTCCGCTGGCTGGGCAAGGAGAGCCTCTTCCGCGGTTGGCGAGGCCCGCTCATGCGGGCGATCGGCGGCATCCCGGTCGACAGAGCGAACCCCGCGGGGGTGGTCGACGACCTCGTCCGCCGTATCCGCGGCGGTGAGGTCTTCGGCCTCGTCGTGACGCCGGAGGGAACCCGCGGCGGCGTCGGGCACTGGAAGTCGGGCTTCTACCGCATCGCGCGCGAGGCCGGCCTCCCCGTCACGCTCGGGTACGTGGATCGCACGACCATGACCACCGGGTTGGGACCGACGCTCACGCTCACCGGAGACGTCGGCGCGGACATGGACGCCATCCGCGCCTTCTACTCCGACAAGGCGGGACTGCGACCCGCGCTGCGCGTGGAGCCGCGCCTGCGCGAGGAGGGCGACCCCCGCCCGGCGGCTTCCGCCTAGCCGAATCAGCTGCGGATCTCTGCGAACAAGATGACGCCGCGGGCGTCCGCGTCGCAGAAGCGACCGAACGAGCCGAAGTAGGAAGAGGCGCGCAGCCGGCTATGCGGCGTGCAACGTCGTCGAGGACTGACCTCAGCCGCGCGGGCTCACGCGCAGCCAGCGGATGCCGCAGGGTTCGAGCTCCACGCCGCGGGAGAGATCGAGGGGGACGCCGGAGATGAGGTCTTCGGCGTCCTCGTCGAACCCCGACAGCGTGACCGCGTCGACGGTCACGGCATCCGTGCCCACGTTCGCCAGCACGAGGACCGTCGATTCGGGCCCCGGCCGCTGGAAGGCCACGACGGCGGACGGTGTCACGTCGAACCCGATCAGCCGGGAGCCGTCGAACTCCGGTGTCGTGCGGCGGACCGCGATGAGCTTCGTGATGGCCGCGAACAGGCGGCCGGCGGGCGTGGTGGCATCCGTCCGCTGGCGGTAGCGATCGCGCGGCTTCTGGCCCCGATGCAGCCAGCGCGCGTCGTCTCGGCGTTCGGGGTCGTCGCGGTGGCTCGGATCGTTCAGCTGCCCGACTTCGTCGCCGAGCCACAGCATCGGGATGCCGGGGACGCTCAGTGCGAGCGCGTGCGCGAGGACGATGCGAGCTTCGGCGAGGTCATCCTCGTCACCGAGTCCAGCGAGCGACGCGGTGGTGCCGGCGACGCCGCTGTCGACCGCCTCGCCACGGGATCCTCGCGTGTAGTGCGCGGTGAGGTCCGCGGCATCTGTCGCCCATCGGACAGCGTCGGCGTCGCGCACCGCGGCGATGCCGTTCGATCCGCTGCGCCACCTCAGCGCCCGGCGCAGCGGGGCGGCGTCGCCGGTGGCGAGCGACTCCCACAGCGGCGCCGATCCCGGCGACGGCGCGATCACGGCGACGCCGGGAGCCGCGATCGCGAGCGCGGCGCGGAGGACGGCCGCAGTGTCGGGGTCGCCGATGAGGAAGACCTCGACACCATGGTCGGCGAGGAAGAGGGCGTCGGTGACGAAGGAGACGAGGTCGCCGGCCTGGGAGATCTCGAGTGCGAGTGAGATGCCCGCGAGGCGCAGGTCGGCGGCCAGGTCGCTCAAGCGGGCGAGTGACCCGAGCCCCGGGTCGATGCGGCGGAGATCGGGCGTGCCGTCCTCCCGCTCCGCGAACGGAGACTGCACGTGCAGCAGCGTGACACCGAGGTCGCGGAGGTAGGGGATCTCGTCGCGGAGCCCCGCCAGGTTGCCCGCGAAGCGATCGGCGTAACACGACGCTCCGAGCGTGATCCGCGAACGCAGCCGGTCGGGGTCGGCCGCGCGCTGCTCGCCGTGCACCCGCAGATCGAGCGTGCGGGCACGCCACGCGTCGACCGCGGCGGCCGTGAGGGCGGCGAGCTGGGCGCCACCGTCGGGCGCGTCGCCGAGAGCGGCGGAGGCGGCCGCGTGGAGCGAGGGGAAGTGGGCGTCGAGACGCTCCTCGAGCACGTCGTCGAGGCGGTCGAGCCGCGCGGACGCGGCTTCCCGCTCCGCGGCGACGGTGCCGATGGGGCTCATGGCGTGGTTCCTCCGCTGACCACCCTACGCAGGGCGGCTCGCGACCGTCGCATCGAGGAACGCGTGGATCGTTGCGTGCAGCGCGGCGGTCGCCGCCGCATCGATCGTTCCGGCGTGGCCGCCTTCGACGGGCTCGAGGTAGTGCACCGTGGCATCCGTCTCGGCCATCATGCGCGCGGCCATCTTGCGTGCCTGCACGGGGCCGACGCGGTCGTCGCTCGCCGCCGCGTAGATGAGGGAGGCCGGGTACCGACGCCCCGGCTCGATGAGGTGGTATGGCGAGAACGTCTTCACGAACTCCCAGTCGGCGGGGTCGTCGGGGTCGCCGTACTCGGCGATCCAGCTGGCGCCGGCGGAGAGACGGGTGTAGCGGCGCATGTCGAGGAGGGGGACGCCGCAGACGATGGCTCCGAAGTCGTCGGGATAGGTCGTGAGCATGTTGCCGACCAGTAGCCCGCCGTTGCTGCGGCCGTGGCACGCGACCCGGTCGGGCGTGGTGACGCCGCGCGTGACGAGATCGCGGGAGACGGCCACGAAGTCCTCGTAGGCTCGGTGCCGCTTCTCGCGCAGGGCCGCCAGGTGCCACTCGGGCCCGAACTCGCCGCCGCCGCGGATGTTCGCGACGACGAAGACACGCCCCTTCTCGAGCCACGCCGGTCCGACGATCGCCGGGTACTCGGGGGTGAGCGCGTGCTCGAAGCCGCCGTACCCGCTCATCAGCACGGGGAGCGGGCCGCTGCGTTCGCGCGGCCCGACCTCGAAGTAGGGCACCCGGGTGCCATCGGCCGAGGCGGCCCAGTGCTGCTGCACCGCGAGGCCTGTGGTGTCGAACGCGACCCGACTGCGCGCGACGACGCGGGTCGCCGGGGCTTCGGCATCGCTCACCAGCAGGGTCGGCGGGGTGAGGAACCCGCGGGCGACGATCCAGACCTCGTCGTCCTCGTCGGCGTCGAGGGTGCTCACCGAGGCCGTGAACAGGTCGTCGTTGCCGAGGTCGAGCGGCAGGTCGATGCGCTCGAGCGTCGCCGGGTCGACCGACACGAGCCGGCTGCGGACGCGGTCGAGGATGGTGAGGACGAGTCGCGTGCGCGTCCACGCCCAGGTCTCGAGGATCGCGGTGTCGGTGGGGGAGAAGGCGACGCGCAGCGCGCTGCCGTCGCCGGCCGTGAGGGTTTTGAGCGGGCCGACCAACAGCGTCCCGGCGGGGTGGAGGATGCCGGCGACCTCCCAGGGCGTCGTGGTGCGGACGGCGACGAGCTCGCCGTGCACGTCGACGACCGCATCCTGCGGAACGGCGATGAGGTGACTCTCGCCGTCCCGCCACGCCCACGTCTCGGAGGAGAAGAAGTCGTGCGCGACGACGACGAGGGCCGTCGTGGCCTCGCCCGTGCGGTCGACATGGACGAAGACGCCGACGTCGGATGCCGCGCCCTCCGCGATCGGCGGGGTGTCGCCGAGATCGGTGCCGCGGCGCCACACCCGTGCGCTGATGGGGTAGCCCGAGTCGGTCACGCCGCCGCCGTGGAGAGCGGTCGCCACCAAGAGCGTGTCGCGGTCGATCCAGGACACGCGGTGCTTGTGCGCGGCCAGGGTGAAGGCGTCGTCATCGATGAAGCGGCCCGCGTCGAGGTCGAACTCGCGGACGACGGCCGCATCGCCGCCGTCGGGACTCAGCCGCACGAGCGCCCGGGCGGAGCCGCCCGGGCCGTGGGTGGCCCCCGCGAACGACCACGGCACGCCCTCTTCGCGTCCGAGCGCGTCGATGTCGAGGAGCGTCTCCCACTGCGGATATCCGGCCGCGAAAGCGGCACGGTCGGTGCGCCGCCACAGTCCGCGGGGGTGGTCGGCGTCTCGCCACAGGTCGTACAACAGGTCGCCGTGGCGGCTCGGCACCACGAGGCGGTCGGGGTCGTCGAGGATCGCCTTCAGTCGCTGCTCGAGAGCGGTCCGCTCCGGGCCCGCGAGGGCCTCCTCGGTGGCGGCGGTCTGCTGAGCCGCCCAGTCCAGCGCGGCGGGCGAGGAGATCTCCTCGAGCCAGAGGTGGGGATCGGCGGGCTCGGGGGCGATCTCGCGGGCGCTCATCCCGTCAGCCTAAGCGGGAGAAGTGGGGTCGTTCGCCGTCGGAGAACCGTTGGCACTCGACGGCGGAGAGTGCTAATCTGGACCTACTTGAGTCACACAGGCTCAACTTTCAGACCACACCGACCAAAGGAGAGAATCATGGCCACGTACGACCCGTTCCGTGAGATCGACCGCCTCGCGTCGACCCTCTTCGACCCGCGCCGCGGACCCCGCCGCATGCCGATGGACCTCTACCGTGACGGCGACCACTACGTCCTCACGGCCGACCTGCCCGGCATCGATCCGGGCTCGGTCGACATCGACGTCGATGGTCAGCTGCTCACGATCCGCGCCGAGCGCACGCTCGCATCCGGCGAGGGCGTGAAGTGGATCACCCGCGAGCGGGAGGCGGCCAGCTTCCTGCGTCAGTTGAACCTCGGTCAGGGCATCGACACCGACGGCATCACCGCGAACTACAGCAACGGTGTGCTGAGCGTCACGATCCCCGTGAGCGAGAAGGCCAAGCCCCGCAAGATCGAGGTCGTCGCCGACGGCTCGCCCGCGACGATCACCGCGTCGGAAAGCGACCAGCCGCAGCCGATCGACCAGTGATACCGTCGCCGGCCGACTGATAGGCCGGCGCGTGAAAACCGCCCCGCATCCCGTCTCGGATGCGGGGCGGTTCGCGTTCGTGCGGCCCGAGAGCGTCAGGCGCCGCGGAGCTTGGTGGTGATCTCCTTGAGCTGCTGCAGTTCGTCGTCGGTCAGCGTCGACATGCGGTCGGCGATCGTGCGCCCGTGGACGGTGGCGATGCGACGGAACGCGGCGACACCGGCATCCGTCGCCGTGACGATCGAGCCGCGGCCGTCGGTCGGATCAGGGCGCTTGGTGAGCAGGCCCCGCGTGACCATCCGGTCGACCAGGCGGGACACGCTCGGCTGGCTGATGAGCATGTTCGCAGTGACATCGCGCAGACGCGCGGCACGGTTCTCGCCGCGCGTGACGGTCAGGAGCACGTCGTACTCGGCCTGAACGAGCTCTTCGCCCTCGAAGTCGCGCTCGAACGACGCCATCAGCTCGTGCTGGGCCCGGAACAGACTCTCCCACGCGGCGATGGCGAGGCGGCGGTCTGTCATGGCGTCCACTGTATCGCCGCTCCTAGGGTGGGAGCGTGATGACTTCCCGCCGCACGCTCGCCGTCGTGGCGGCATCCCTTCTCGCGTTCGTGTTCTCGGTGCTGGGCGTGTCGTCGGCGGTGGCGGCCGACGTCGACGACTTCACCTTCGAGAGCCTCGACGTGCGGTACACCCTGGAACGGGATGCCGATGGCGTGAGCCGCATGCGCGTGGTCGAGGAGTTCGTGGCGCTCTTCCCCGACACCGACCAGAACCAGGGCATGCGTCGCATCGTGCCCGACTCGTACCAGGGCCTGCCGTTGCGTCCCTCCTTCGAATCGGTGGTCGACGCCGACGGCGAGGAATGGGATGTCGAGACCGAGGACGTCGACGACGGCGTGGAGGTCGTGGCGCGCGGCGACGGCTATCTGCACGGCGCGCAGACGTTCGTGTTCACCTACACGCTCGACAACGTCGTCAGTGACTTCCGCGACACCGGTCTCGAGCTGTACTGGGACGTCAACGGCCCCGACTGGGCGCAATCGTTCGGCCGGGTGAGCGCGACCGTCGACCTCGGCCCGGAATTGGCGGATGCCGTCGGCGCGACGGCCTGCTACGCGGGGCCGCACGGGTCGACCGACGCGTGCGACGCGATCGCGGTCGAGCCCGCGGGCGACGGCGCGCAGGTGACGGTCGCCCAGAACGACGTCGCCCCGGGGGAGACGCTGACTTTCGCCGTCGGGTTCGAGGACGGCACCTTCGTGCCGCTCGACACGTCGTTCGGCGGCTCCGCCTGGAGTGGGGTGCAGGTCGGCGGGATCATCGCCTTGCTACTGGTGCTCGGCTGGGCGATCGCGGTCCGGCGCGGGCCGCTGCGCAACAGCCCGGGGCGGCCGACCGTGATCGCCGAGTACACGCCGCCGGCCGGCATCGACGCCCTCGAATCGGCCGTGTTCCTGTCCAAGACGAACGCGGCGATCCCGGCGGAGGTGCTGGAGCAGGCCGTCGTCGGGTCGATCCGGATCACCGAGGGCGAGAAGCCCCGGTTCGGGGACGCGAAACTCGTCGCCGAGCTCATCGACCCGTCGCGCGCCGACGGCGACGGGCTGATGCTGCTGCGCAGCCTGTTCCCGTCGGGGGTGCCCGGGGAAACGTACGAGTTCGGCAGCCAGGACACCCGGCTCTCGTCGACGGCGCAGAAGATCCTCGCCGAGGCGGGGAAGGCCCTCAAGTCGCGCGGGCTGTATCGCAAGGTGCCGTTGTGGACGCGCCTCGCGCCCGCGCTCGCGGCGCTGGTGAGCGTCGTCGTCGTCATCGTCGCGGGGATCGCGATGATCGATGCGGCGGTCCACGCGATGTGGCCCGTTCTGCTGCTCATCGCCGGCATCTTCCTCACGGTCGCGGTGTTCATCCTCGTCGCCCACACCCCGCTGTCGCCCGCGGGGGCGGAGGTGCGCGACCATCTGGCCGGGCTCCGCGAGTTCATCGAGTGGGCCGAAGCCGACCGCATCCGCATGCTGCAGTCGCCCGCGGGTGCGGAGCGGCGGCCCGTCGATGTCAACGACCCGCGTCAGATGCTCCACCTCTACGAGACCCTGCTGCCCTACGCGGTCGTGTTCGGGCAGGAGAAGGCGTGGTCGGAGCGACTGGCGGTGCTCTACGAGTCGAACGGGATCTCGGCGCCGGCCTGGTACGCCGGAGCAGGCGCGTTCAACGCGGCATCCTTCTCTGCGGGGATCGGCTCACTGTCGGCCGCAGCGACCTCCTCGTCGTCGACGGGCGGTTCCACCGGCGGCGGCTCCGCGGGAGGCGGCGGTGGGGGAGTTC
>NZ_JBHWTD010000068.1:0-41446 GCF_043427715.1 Microbacterium sp.
AACTAGGCCGAGCCCGCGCACGCCGCCGTCGCGCGGGCGAGCATCGATCGGGCGGGTGTGGGGGAGAAGGTCGAGATCCGCGTCGGCCGTGGTGCGGATGTGCTGCCGACGCTCGAGGATGCCGCGCCGTTCGACCTCGTCTTCATCGACGCTGACAAGGAGTCCAACACGATCTACCTCGACTGGGCCGCCCGACTCGGCCGCCCCGGCGCGGTCGTCGTCGTCGACAACGTGGTCCGATCCGGGCGGGTCGTGGAGACGGATGCCGGTGCCCAGGTCGACGGTGTCCGTGCGGGGCTTGCGATGCTCCGCGACGACCCCCGCTTCGATGCCACCGCGCTGCAGACCCTCGACCGCAAGGGATGGGACGGCATCGCGATCGCCCTGCTCACCGACGAGACCGCATCGGCGTGACCGAGTGCGTCGGCGTCGCTGTGCGGCATCCGGCATCTCACTAGACTCGGGGAGCGGACCGATGACGCTCCCGTTCCATCCTCCACGAGCAAGGAGACACCCCCGTGGCATTGATCGAGGCAGTAGGCGCACGCGAAATCCTGGATTCGCGCGGCAACCCGACCGTCGAGGTGGAGGTGCTGCTCGACGACGGGATCGTCCAGCGCGCAGCCGTCCCCTCCGGAGCGTCCACCGGCGCCTTCGAGGCGTACGAGCTGCGCGACGGTGACAAGACCCGCTTCGGCGGCAAGGGCGTCCTGAAGGCCGTCGCCGCCGTCATCGACGAGCTGGGCCCGGCCATCGAGGGCGTCGATGCGAGCGAGCAGCGCATCATCGACGAGATCCTCATCGAGACCGACGGCACCGAGAACAAGTCGCGCTGCGGTGCGAACGCCATCCTCGGCGTCTCCCTCGCCGTCGCCAAGGCCGCCGCTGACAGCGCCGACCTGCCGCTGTTCCGCTACCTCGGCGGACCGAACGCGCGCGTCCTCCCCGTGCCGCTGTTCAACGTCATCAACGGTGGCGAGCACGCCGACAACGGCATCGACATGCAGGAGTTCTTCCTCGCGCCGATCGGTGCGTCGACCTTCGCCGAGTCGCTCCGCTGGGGCGCCGAGGTCTACCAGGTCCTTAAGAAGGAGCTGCAGGCCGCCGGTTACGCGACGGGCCTGGGTGACGAGGGCGGGTTCGCCCCCGACCTCCCCAGCAACCGCGAGGGCCTCGACTTCCTGGTCAAGGCGATCGAGAAGGCCGGTTTCACCCCCGGTTCCGAGATCGCCCTGGGTCTCGACGTCGCCGCCACCGAGTTCTTCAACGACGGCGTCTACCGCCTCGAGAACAAGGACTGGACCGCCGAGCAGCTCACCGACTACTACGTCGACCTCGTCGACTCGTTCCCGATCGTCACGATCGAGGACGCGCTTGCCGAAGACGACTGGGAGAACTGGACCGCCCTCACCGAGCGTCTGGGCAAGAAGGTGCAGCTCGTCGGCGACGACCTGTTCGTCACCAACCCGGCACGCCTGGCCGACGGCATCAAGCGCGGCGCCGCGAACTCGCTGCTGGTGAAGGTCAACCAGATCGGCACGCTCTCGGAGACGCTGGATGCCATTGAGGTCGCGCACCGCGCCGGCTACACGTCGATGCTGTCGCACCGTTCCGGCGAGACCGAGGACACGACGATCGCCGACCTCGCCGTCGCCGTGAACGCGGGTCAGATCAAGGCCGGTGCGCCCGCTCGCAGCGAGCGCGTCGCGAAGTACAATCAGCTTCTGCGCATCGAGGAGGAGCTGGGCGACGCCGCGGAGTTCATCGGCGCCGACGCCTTCCCGCGCTTCACCGCGTAAGGCGCACGACCAGACACTGAACGAGGAAGGGGGAGCCGTGGACAGACCGACGGCTCCCTCTTCTCGTTCCCGCCCCCGTTCCGAGAAGCGACGCGTCGACGTCCGCGACTGGGTCGGGGGCGTCCGCATCTCCGGCTTCATGGGCATCATGCTGGGGCTCGTCGTGCTCGCCGCGCTCGTCCTGGTGCCGACCGTGGGCACATATGTCGACCAGCGTCAGCAGATCGCCGCGCTCGAAGAGTCGGTCCAGGCGACCCGCGACGAGGTCGCCGAGCTCGAGGCAGAGCGCGAGCGCTGGAACGACGAGGCGTACATCACCGCGCAGGCGCGTGAGCGGCTGTATTACATGCGTCCCGGAGAGGTCGTCTACCTCGTCGCGGACGATGTGCCCGGCGGCATCCTGGCGCCCGAACAGGATCCCATCAGCGATGAGGTCGAAGAGGCGAAGCCCGACTGGATGACCCAGCTGCTGCGCTCGGTCGCCGAAGCGGGACTCGCGCGCACCGTCGTCGCCGACTGAGCAGCAGCGGGGCACCGCGGGTACCCTTGACGGGTGCCTCACCCGACCCTGACCCCTGCCACCGACGTCGACCACGCCACCATGCGCGCGCAGCTCGGACGCCCCATGCGGGGAGTCGTCGGGATCGCCGCGCGCTGCGTCTGCGGCAACCCCACCGTGGTCGCCACCGAGCCGCGCCTGCCCGACGGCACACCGTTCCCGACCTTCTACTACCTGACCCACCCCGGAGCGACCGCAGCGATGTCGGCGCTGGAAGCGACGCAGGTCATGCGCGAGCTCTCGGACGAGCTCGCCGACGAGGAAGGCCTCGCAGAGGCGTACACCCGCGCCCATGAGGCCTACCTCGCCGACCGCGCCGTGTTCGGAGAGGTCGAGGAGATCGCCGGGATCTCCGCCGGTGGGATGCCGACTCGCGTCAAGTGTCTGCACGCCCTCGCCGCGCACGCCCTTGCGGCCGGCCCCGGCGTCAACCCCATCGGCGACCGCGCACTCGCCCGCGGCGACTGGTCTCCCGAACGGTGCACGTGCGCCGAGCCCGGCGAGGACGCCGGATGAGATCCGCCCGCGTCACGCTCGCTGCAGCCCTGGTGGCGGCGACGACCGTGATGCTCGGGGCAGCCGCGGCCCCGGAGGCCACCCCCGAGGTCGATCCGGTGCGCTCCATGGAGTACTGGCTGGACGAGTACGGCATCGAGGAGGCCTGGAAGACGACCCAGGGTCAGGGCACGACGATCGCCGTGATCGACACCGGGATCGGTGAGGGCGCAGAAGAGCTCGAGCCAGCCGTCGTCGGGGGAGCGGACTTTTCGGGGATCGGCACGCCCAACGGCCGCACGCCCATCGGCGAGGCCGATGCCGACCACGGCAGCTGGGTGGGATCGCTCGCCGCCGCGCGCGGCACCGGCGCCGGCAAGGGGATGGTCGGCGTGGCCCCCCGGGCTGAGCTGCTGTCCCTCTCCATCGGTTTCGGCGAGTCCGCGACGGTGCCGTTCGTCGATCAGGTGGCCGAGGCGATGCGATGGGCGGTCGACCACGGCGCCGACGTCATCAACCTGTCCTTCACGACGAACACCCTCGACTGGAACCGGGCGTGGGACGACGCGTTCCTCTACGCCTTCGAGAACGACGTCGTCGTGGTCGTCGCCGCAGGCAACCGCGAGAGCGGCACAGATCAGGTGGGTGCGCCCGCGACGATCCCGGGCGTCCTGACCGTCGGAGGGGTCGACCGGGACCGTCGCGCCAGCAACACGGCATCCACTCAGGGCATCACCATCGGGATCTCCGCACCCAGTGAGGAGCTTCTCGGACTCTCCGCCAACGGCGACCTGGTGATCTGGGAAGGCACGAGCGGGGCCGCGCCCATCGTCGCGGGCATCGCGGCGCTGGTGCGTTCGGCACATCCCGACTTGGATGCCGCGAACGTCATCAACCGGATCATCCGCACCGCCGATCCCGCACCGCAGCAGGTGAGCGTGCCGAGCGCCCTGTACGGCTACGGCACGATCAACGCCGCGGCCGCCGTCACGCGCAGCGTGCCGGTCGTGTCGGAGAACCCGATGGGATCGCTCAGCGAGTGGATCCGTCTCTACCGGCGCGCGGCCGCGCCGTCGAACCCGACGCCCACGCCGACCCCGGTAACGGTGGCGCCGCTGCCCGAGCCCGAACCGCCCACCGCGGCGCGCTCCGCCCTGCTCCCGACCGCCGACACCCTGCGGTACGGCACCGTGCCGCTCGTCGGTCTGAGCCTGGGGACTATACTTGTCGTGCTCGGGGTCACCGCTGCTGCCCGGCGCATCCGATCGGCGCGCACCCCGCGACCGCCGAGCCGCTAATCAAGGAGTACTTCCGACTGTGACGAACACCGTGCCCAAGATCTTGGTCGTCGGAGGAGGCTACGCAGGCTTCTACACCGCGTGGAAGCTGGAGAAGCACCTGCGGCGCGGCGAAGCCGAGGTCACGATCGTCGACCCGCTCCCGTACATGACGTACCAGCCGTTCCTCCCCGAGGTGGCTGCGGGTGAGATCGAGGCTCGTCATGTCGTGGTGGGTCTCCGCCGCCACCTCAAGCGCACGCGTGTCGTGGTCGCCAAGGTCACCGGGATCGACCACGCCAACAAGACGGCGACGATCACGCCCGAGGTCGGCGAGCCGTGGCAGGAGACGTACGACCAGATCGTCGTCACCGCCGGCGCCGTCTCCCGCACGTTCCCGATCCCCGGCATCGCCGACAACGCGATCGGACTGAAGACGATCGAGGAGGCCGTCGCGATCCGTGACCGCATCCTCACCAACTTCGACCGTGCCGCGAACCTCCCGCCCGGGCCCGCGCGCGAGCGCCTGCTCACCGTCGTCGTCGTCGGCGGCGGCTTCGCCGGTATCGAGGTCTTCGCAGAGACGCGCGCCTTGGCGAGCGCCCTGCTGAAGTCGTACCCGAACATCACGTTCGAAGAGACCCACTTCCACCTCATCGAGGCGATGGGTCGCATCATGCCCGAGGTGTCGCTGAAGACGAGCGAGTGGGTTCTCAAGGACCTCGCCAAGCGCGGCGCCAACGTGCACCTCGACACGCAAGTCACCGGCGCCGTCGACGGCAACGTCGAGCTCTCGACGGGTCAGATCATCCCGACCGACGTCATCATCTGGACCGCCGGCGTCATGGCGAACCCGACCGTCGTCCGCGGCAGCGATCTCCCCGTCGAGGAGCGCGGCCGCATCCGCACCCGCGCGGACCTCCGTGTCGGCACGGCTGAGGAGATCGTCGAGGGTGCCTGGGCCGCCGGTGACATCTCGGCTGTCCCCGACCTCACGGGCAAGGGCGTCGGCGGCTACTGCGTGCCCAACGCCCAGCACGCTGTGCGTCAGGCCAAGCTCCTCGCGAAGAACCTCGTCGCCGTCCTCCGCGACGAGGTCCCCACCGAGTACATCCACCACAACCTCGGCGCCGTCGCAGGTCTCGGTCTGTACAACGGTGTCTTCCAGTCCGGCAAGATCGCCATCAAGGGCTTCTTCGCCTGGGTCGCCCACCGCGGCTACCACGGTCTGGCGATGCCCTCGTGGGAGCGCAAGTTCCGCGTCGTCGGCGACTGGTGGCAGAACTTGTGGCTCGGTCGCGACAACGTCTCGATGGAGACGCTGCAGAACCCGCGCTACGTGTTCGAGGAGTTCGCCGCCCGCCCGCGCCCGGCCGCGCCCGCTCCGGCCATCGAGCCGAAGAGCGTCGCCGGTGAGAAGGCACCCGTCGCCGGTGGGGCCGCCAAGGCCTGACCTCTCTCTCGATCGAACCCTGCCTGGCCTTGTGCCCGGCGGGGTTCGTCGTTTGGTCGGTGGATGCCGAGGTGCCGGGCTCTTGCTTCGAGTGAGGCGCGCCCGTGGCCGGCGGCTACGCTGGCGGAGGGCCCCCGTAGCCCAATGGCAGAGGCAGGCGACTTAAAATCGCTTCAGTCTGGGTTCGAGTCCCAGCGGGGGTACGTAACGAATCCCTTAGGCCCGAATCATTTGAAAGCCAAGTCCACGAACAATCATTCTCAGGTATCTGCAGGAAGATTGACCACTGCAAGACGCGCTGCCGGAACAGAACGCAACTGGCAAGCGTTGAGAAGTCGCAAAACATTAGCGCGTCGGGCGTAGGACGCAATTGGTTCGTCTAGGTCTGCCCGTCGAATAGGAGGAAGGTGGGTCGGTCACCCAGGGACGCCTGATGCCAGCCACATCCCTATTGCCGCTCCCGTCACGGAGAATAAGGTTCCGACAACGGGGTAAAGAATCAGGAGTGCGAAGCCGTCCCAGACGGTATCCGAGTTCTCGACCCGTTTCGTTATCGGTCTCGCCGCGAAGAAGAACGCCACCATCCCTAGCACTCCTCCGATGCTCCCGAATATCCATTCCAGCATCTTTGGTTCTGTGTGCTGAAACGCGCCGACGGCTAGTGTGGCGACGACTGCGGCCACGATGCCTATGATCAACTCAGTGATGATCTTCCTCACAGGCCGAGATTAGCGGATCGATTCGATGTGCTCCGAGTGCTCGGATCGACCCCTTCCGCTTCCTTCCGATCGCTAGGCTGACTCTGAGGTGGCAGATGGATGTCGTGTTCTGGGTCGTAACGCTCATTGCGGGTGCCGTGGCGGGCGTCGTGGCTACACAGCTATGGGTTCGGTGGTTCAACGCCATCGGTGACCATGAGCTGTGGGTCGATTGCACGGCGACTGGTCTGGCGCTCGACGCACAAGTTGGACAAAGGTTCGGCCTGCGGCACTCGGTCCATGGGGTAGAGATGGAGCAGCCGTACAACGTGAGCCTCTTCGTTTGGCGAATGGGTGCCAAAGATGTTCGTAGTGACTCATTCGATGGCAAGGATCTCACTTACCGGATTAAGAACCGCATCTCAATGGACTCGCTTGTGGCCAACGAGTCGACCGGGGGAGCGTCGGTTCACTTTGAGTCAGACGGTGAAGGAGCGGTGGTGCGGATTAAGCCGAGCCTTATACGACCGGACTTCTCTGCGAACTACGAGTTCGTCTGCGATGGCGTGCCGCAAGTTGAGCGTTACAATCCGGTAGCTGACCTGAACCTAACCTCCTATTATCATGAAATCAAAGAGAAAAACATCATCGGCCCCACACTTTTTGGGGTTGGAGCTGTCTCGGGTGCTCTTGCCATTCTTTCCCTCATTGTCGGACTAGCTGGCTACAACATCGACAAGGAGGCGTTCGTCTGGATCCCCCAGTGGATCTGGGTCGTTTTCCTAATGCTATTTGGTGGACTCCTGCTATTGATGACTGGCGCTGAGGTTGCACCTAGGAGGGCGCGTCTTTCGCGAAAGGTGGCGCGTCGTCGCTTCGGTGGGCGCGTACTCGAGCGCGGCCAGGTAACTTCTCTCTCCTCGCTACTTATCCCTTGAACTAATAAGCACATCGGTTCACGTCGAGACGTTCGAGACGACGCAGAAGGTGTTGCCGTCGGGGTCGCGCAGGACGATGTAGTCGGCGCCGTCCTCGTAGTCCCAGTCGTCGACCGTGGTGGCGCCGAGCCCGACCAGCCGCTCGACTTCGGCGGCGCGGTCGTCGGCCTCGATGTCGAGATGGTGCCGTTGCGGCTTGTCCGACCCGACGAGCATGAGTGACAGCTGTACGCCCGTGCCCTCCCGCGGCACGAGACTCGCCCAGTCATCGCCCGGCTCGCGCTTCGGCACGTAGTCGAGCGCCGCAGTCCAGAACTCCACGCTGCGAGTGATGTCGCGCACGCCCCACACGATCGAAAGGATGCTTGCCATGTGCGGCATCCTGCTCCTGCCATCGCGATCCCGGTAGGGGGCTTGCGCGGCTGCGGCGAGTGCGTGTGGCCGGAATCACGCGAGGGCTGGCGGTCGCGCCCGTCGCAGCGAGGAGGCACCTCTCGGTACGGTCAGGCCATGCTCGAGATGCGTCCGGACTGTGAGTCCTGCTGAACCGCCACCGCTGCGGACGGCGAGGCGTACATCTGCTCGTACGAGTGCACTCGGTGCGCAGGCTGCGTCGATACGGTCCCGGGCCGAGCGTGCCCGAACTGTGGGGGAGTGCTCGAGCGGCGGCCGACCCGCGTGGCGAGGGCATAGCGAGCCGGCGCGAGAGTCAGCCTCCGAAAAGGCGGCTCACGAGATCCAGAGCCACCGGCGCGCCGAGAGCGGCAGTCCCGACGACGACTGTGGCACCCCACGTCATTCGCACACGCCGAGCAGCTTCGACGTCCTGCTGCAAAGCGGCGAACGCTGACTCGTCGGCAACCGGACCGGGCTCCGCGGACCACGTGGCATCCGTCGACGCCGCTTCTGAAATCCGAGATACCTCTGCTGGCTCCAGGACTGGGTTCTGCTTCCGGAGCCATCGCAGGAGCTGCGGCGCTGTGACCACCGACACGTCTGCGGGCCGATCCCGGTACGTGACCGAGCCGGCCCCGACGACGACCACAACCGCTCGAACAGCGACTTCCTCGCCAAGGGCGGTCCGCAACAGTCGCTCGGCGCGCGAGGCTTCGTAGCGAGCGTTCCGAAGGTGATCGGTTTTCTGGCCGTTGACCATCAGTCGCTGACTACCGACCCAGACGCGCCCGCCGGCGTGATGCTTCGTGTTGAGGGTGAAGACTCCCGCCGGCCCGATCAACACATGGTCGATGTCGCTTCCCCGGGTTCCGACCGGAACGGAGTGGAGGACAAACCAATCCGTGCCGAGTGAAGCCAGCCGTCTCGCGACGTCGAGCTCCCCGAGGGCTCCGAGGTACCAGGGTCGTGAGTCGGTGGTCAGCGGGGATCGCCCGAAGAAGCGTGCGCCCCGCGAACGGGGTCTCGCGTTCTCCTGCACTCGAAGCAACTCCGCCTTCACCGCAGCCGCGGGGACTGAACCGAATACGCGGCGCGATCGCGGAAGCGGGCTGGCAGTCATCCGTTCGAGTCTAGGGAGCATGGCGCTGCCAGCCGGCGCGGATGCCTAGCGGCGGCGATCGACTGAACCAGGGCCGAGATCGACCGGACCGGGCGCATCGGCTGGCGCAGGCAGTCCCAGCTCGAAGATCCTCGTCACCATCGCCACCGCTCGATCGGTGAGCCCGTCACCGGGATAGAAGTCCTCGTAGAGCGCCTCGGCTTCGGCGAGCGTGCTGACATCACAAAGCACGAGGAGCTGTCGGATGTCGTCTGTGTCGCGGCCCGGACGGTTGGCACGAAGCTTCATCGCAAGGAGCGCCTCCTTCGACGCGACCTGGATCACGATGCCGTCCGCCTCGAAGATCGTGACCCACTCAACTGGTCGACGCCCGAGTGTCGGGAGCGCATCCACTTGCTCGACATTGAAGTTCAGCCAATCTGATGACCATCCTCGAGCAACGGCGACCCGGACCGCCGCAGCAGTCACGGCTTTGTCGGTTCCGGGCTCCACGTGCAGTGAGTCGAGATCCTGCGTCAGTCGCCGGTCGAAATACTGCAAGCTCAACGCGGCGCCACCGACCAACCTGATCCCCGCGACCTCGCCCGCAGTGCGCAGCTCGGCCACAAGATCACGCAGGCCGGCGATGATGTCGTCCCGGTTCAGCGTGGCCGCCATGCTCACACGCTCGCGAACGTATCCGCCCAGACGAGCACGCCACGGCTGGCGAACGTGTCGGGCACCGCAGACAGAGGCGGAACGGGATCTGCGGCATCCACATCCAGCGTCCGCCGCTTCTGCAGCGTACGGTCTGCTGAGTGTGCCCACGGGGGAGTCGGGAGGCCCTCGTCGCGCAGTCGCCATTCCACCAGCGCCGCGATAGCGGCATCCCAGGCGGCGTCGCCGGTCGGCTCAGGCTCGGTGAGTGTCAGTACCCCGCGAACCAGACCGCTCTCCGCGACGAGGTTGTCGTTCAGCTGGAGCAGTGCGCGAAGAGCGCCGGCGCGGTCCTTTTCGCGGAGCCGACCCCGGATCTCCGCGGCAACGGTCGCCGCATCATCTCGACGCGTCGGCGCCGCGTACAGGCGATGCCCGGCGCCGGCGAGAAGTCGGTCGATGGTCCCGAACTCGGCGTCGCGGCCGCGCTCCGAACGCGAGATCGCGGACTGATCGAGGCGCGCGCGTGCGGCAAGCTCGGCCTGCGTGAGGCGCTTGCTCTTCCGGGCTGCTCGAACGAGCGTGGATGCGGTGACCATGACTCCTCGATATGTCTTCAGAGACATAATACCTGTCCATTTGGACATGTCACCGGTCGGGTCGGATCTGCCCCGCCACGAGGCTCGGCGGGTCAGCGGCCTCCCACCGCTCGACGGTCTGCACGGCCCAGAACACGGCGAACAGCCCGAGCGCGATGGCTTCACCGATGAAGACGGCGGGGGTATGCGGCATCCGGATGCCGATGATCACCGTCAACAGCAGATCGATCACCATCGCCACCGGGATCACGAAGTACACCACCCGCACCGCGCGCGACGGCCGAGGTGCCGCCGGGTCGCGTGTGCGGGGGAGCGCGTTCACGATCGGGATCGCCGCGAACACCGAGAAGAAGCACACCGTCACCGCCAGGTGCACGTTCACCCCACCCGCGAACGGAAACTGCTCCCGCAGCCCCGGCGCGAACGCGAGCACCGCCAGGCCTACACCCACGACCAGCGCGACCGAACCGATCGCGACGGTGCGACGCCAAGGAATCTGCCCGCGGACCGTGAGCACGATCGCCAGCGCGAGCACCGCGCCAAGAACCACGAGGTACGTCGCCACCCCGTTCAGGACTGTCGGCATCACCGCATCGGGCACGACCGGCTCGAGACGGAACCCCGTCGGCACGATCGCGATCAGCGGTGCGAAGATCGCCGCCACATCGAGCAGCACCGACTCCAGATCCCGCCCCGACAACGCCAGCAACGCCACCGCCGTCGCGGCCAGCGCCGCCGAGAACACGCCGCCCGCGGGCGAGTAGTAGTAGTCGCTGATCGACGGCAGCAGCACACCCGTCCGCACCGTCTCGACCGTCACCGCCACCGCAAGCGCGAACACCACACCCACGAGCGACAGTCGAAGATACCGATGGGTGCGCTGACCAGTCACCCTTGCGACCCTATGACACCCCGGCGACGCGGGTTCGCGTGGGCCGCGCTCAGGCGCTCAACGGAATCCCTCGATCTGCGTCGACTCGTCGGCGACGCGCACGCCGAAGTGATAGGCGAGCTTGCCACCGAGCCATCCCGAGGCGCCGACCGCGGCGAACGCCACGAGGCTGATGACGAACGCGAGCACATCGACCTCCGTGTCCGGTCCATCGAAGCGAAGAACGGCGCTCACGACGAACAGCGCCAGCGCCGCGGAGTTGAACGCCATGTGCATGAGCGCCGTGCGGTGCGCCGCCGTGTGGCGCCTGAGCGTCAGGAAGTCCATGAAGCCCAGCACCGAGGCCAACATGGCACCCGCGATGCCGATCACGAGCAGGATGCGCGCGCCCACCACGAACGGCTCTGGGTCGTCGACGAAGAACGAGATCAGGTCGAAGATCAGGCTTGCCGACCACGCCCCGATCGGGATCGTGACCGCCACCGGGTGGAATGGGTGACCGTAGGGTCCCGCGATCGCGGCCTTCGGGCGCTTCGATCGCCGCAGCGCCTCCGAGGGGTCGGCGGGGGTGTGGGTGTTCATGATCCGTCTCCTTCGTCAAGCGGGTGGACACGAGTGTGAAGACGCGCGTGATCTGGCGGAGGGGGCTTGAACGCCGCGTGAGCCTGTGCAACGTAGTCGCGCGGCATCTCGGGTCGCCTGCGCGGATGCGGTCGGCGATGATCGGAACATGCTGATCGCAATGGCGGGCCTTCCGGGCTCAGGCAAGAGCACCCTGGCCCGCGAAATCGCGCGCACACTCGGCTGCGCGCTGCTCTCGGTCGACCCGATCGAAGCGGCGATGTGGCGCGCGGGTGTCGCGCGCGATCAGCCCACCGGGCTCGCGGCGTACGTCATCGCCGAAGACCTCGCCCGCGAGCAGATGATCCTCGGGCTGGACGTCGTGATCGACGCGGTCAACGACGCCGTCGCCGCTCGCGGTCAGTGGGGGGCACTCGCGGCGGAGTTGGGGGAGCCGCTCGCGTTCGTCGAGGTCTTCTGCAGCGACGAAACGGAGCATCGGCGCCGGCTGACCGAGCGTCGCCGTGACATCGTCGGATTTCCTGAACCGACGTGGGACTCCGTCGTCGAGCGGAGGGCTGCTTTCACTGAGTGGACGGGCGCGCGTCTGCGGCTGGATTCGATGCTCTCGCAGGATGAGAACGTCGCCACGGTGCTCGCTCACATCGCCTCGGTGAAGATGAGAGATTCCTCATGTGGCCGGGCCTTCTGAGGCGCCGATTCGGCCGCCCAATGTCGGACCCCCTCACCATCATGGAGGTATGACAAGCCCCCACGGCACTCCCGGTTCAGACGCATTTACCGCGTCGCTGGCCGAGATCGTCCACGGGGCCGAGGGCATCGGTGCCGCCCTCGCTGCGGCTCAGATCCAGGAGATCCGCTTGCTCGCCGCGGCCGCCGCGCTCGCTGATCGCGCCGTCGCCGGATCACCCCAACGAGTGCGCGAACGCGACATGGTCGAGCGTTCCATAGCCGCCGAACTCGGGGGAGTGGCACGCGTCACCGACCGGACCATGCAACGGCGCATGGAAGAAGCCCGCACCATCGTCGAGGACTACCCGGCCGCGATGGCCGCATGGGAGACGGGCACCATCGTCCGCGGTCACGTCATGGTGATCAGGGATGCCGGGACCGTCCTGCCACCCGAGCTGCGTCCCTCATTCGCGGATGCCGCCATCTCCCGGTGCGAACGAGACACCCCGAATCGGGTGCGCGCCGAACTCGAGATGCTCGCACAGCGCATGCATCCGCGCACCTTTTCACAACGCCACGAAGAAGCGGCGGCGGGTCGATGCGTGCGAACCGTGGCCGGGCGGGACGGGATGAGCGACCTGATCGCGACCGTGCCGACGGTGATCGCCGAGGGCATCCACGACCGGCTCACCCAACAGGGACGAGCGATCATCGATACCCGCGGCGAGCGTGCGGCGGCCGCCAGTGGCGCCACGTCAGACGGCGTCGCCTTCGGGATCGATGCAGCGTCGCTTGGTGCCGGATCGTTCGACGACACGGCGCGCGGCGAGGCGACATCTCGCGCCGAGATCATCGCCACCGACGCCCGCACGATGGACCAGGTCCGCGCAGATCTGTTCGCCGACCTCCTTCTCATCGGACCGCCCGCCCTCGACGACACCCGCGGCACCAGCGCGGGGCCGCTCGGTGCGATTCGCGCGCGCGTCCAGGTGGTGATCCCCTCGCACGTGCTGAACGGAACCGGCGACGCCTGCGACCTCGTCGGCCGCTCTCCGATCGACGCCGAGACCGCCCGCCAACTCGCCGCCGGCAACCCCATCTGGGAGCGGCTCATCACCCACCCCGTCACCGGCGCCGTGCTCGAAGTCGACTCGTACCGCGTGCCCACCGCCATGCGCCGCTACCTGCAAGGCCGAGACCAACACTGCCGATTCCCCGGATGCCGCACCGCCGCGATCCGCTGCGAAGTCGACCACACGCTCGACCACGCACTCGGAGGCGCGACGAAGACGTCGAATCTCGCGCACCTCTGCCAGCGGCATCACTCGATGAAGCAGTTCACCGCATGGCGAGTCCGACAACTGAAGGGTGGCGTCCTCGAATGGACCTCACCCCTCGGCAGGACCTACCGCGAAGACGCACCCACCCCGGCCGTCGCCTTCACTCCTGCCGTCGCACCGCTCACCGCACCCGCCCCGTTCTGATGCCCTCGTCCGGCGCGGCCGCGCTCGCGAAGACCGATCGCGGTGCGCGAGCGTCGCCGGCACCCGCCCGCGCCACCGGCAGCCGCGCGCGCCACCGGCATCCGTCCGACTCAGCCCGCGAGCTCCCGCCGAACGATCTCCGCACCCGCGCTCAGCGCCGCGAGCTTCCCGCGCGCCACCGCACGCGGCAGCGGCGCCATCCCACAGTTCGTCGACGGGTACAGCAGCGACGCATCCACGTACGGCAACGCCGCCCGCAGCGTCGCCGCGACATCCTCCGGCGTCTCCACCTTCGACGACGCCACATCGATCGCGCCCACCATCACGCGCTTCCCCCGCAGCAGCTCGATCAGCTCGATCGGCACATGCGAGTTGTGGCACTCCAACGACACGATGTCGACCCCCGACGCCTGCAGCTTCGGGAACGTCCGCTCATACTGACGCCACTCGTCACCGAGCGTCGCCTTCCAATCCGTGTTCGCCTTGATCCCGTACCCGTAACAGATGTGCACCGCCACATCGCACGTCAAACCCTCGAACGCCCGCTCCAGCGCAGCCACGCCCCAGTCGTTCACTTCGTCGAAGAACACATTGAACGCCGGCTCGTCGAACTGGATGATGTCGACGCCCGCCGCCTCGAGCTCCTTCGCCTCCTGGTTCAGGATCGTCGCGAACTCCCACGCCAACTTCTCGCGGCTCTTGTAATGCGCGTCGTACAGCGTGTCGATCATCGTCATCGGCCCCGGCAGCGCCCACTTGATCGGCTGCGACGTCTGCGCCCGCAGATACGCGGCATCCGCCACGAACACCGGCTGCTTCCGCGACACCGCACCCACCACCGTCGGCACCGACGCGTCATACCGGTCGCGAATGCGCACCGTCTCCCGCTGCGCGAAATCCACCCCGTCGAGATGCTCGATGAACGTCGTCACGAAGTGCTGCCGCGTCTGCTCGCCATCGCTCACGATGTCGATCCCCGCCTGCGCCTGATCGGCCAGCGACAGCCGCAGCGCATCCCGCTTGCCCTCGACGAGGTCCTCGCCCTCGAGCAGCCACGGCGACCACAGCTTCTCCGGCTCCGCCAGCCATGACGGCTTCGGCAGGCTCCCGGCGGTGGAGGTGGGCAACAGCTTCGTCATCATCGGTCTCCCTGCTCGTCGTCGTTCCGCGCGGAGTAGCCGGCCGACCACTCCCGCAGTGTCGCCTCGTGCGGCGTCATGAAGAACTCCTCCGCGAACTTCCCCTGCACCACCGCCAGACGGCTCCGCTCCTCGCGGTCGTACACGACCCGCGTCAGAGAGAAGTCCGACGCCGTCAGGCTCGGCTGGTACACCGCACCCGCCGCCGAGTTCGCGTTGTAGATCTCGGGCCGGTAGATCTTCTGGAACGTCTCCATCGTGCTGATCGTCGCGATCAGCTCCAGGTTCGTGTAGTCGCCCAACAGATCGCCGACGAAGTAGAACGCCAGCGGCGCTGCACTCCCGCGAGGCATGAAGTACCGGGCACGCATCCCCATCTTCGCGAAGTAGTTATCGGTCGGCGACGACTCGCTCGTGTACTCGACCCCGAGGATCGGGTGCACATTCGCCGACCGCCGGTACGTCTTCGACGTCGACACGCTCAGACAGACGACCGGCGGCGTCGCGAACTGCTCCGCGTACGCGTCCGACTCGATGAAGCTCTTGAACAGGTTGCCGTGCAGCACACCGAAGTCGTCCGGTGCGCTGAAGCCCGTCCGCCCCTCGTTGTGCGCCGGCAGCACGATGCTGAAGTCGTAGTCACGAACGTACGACGAGAAGTTGTTGCCGACGATCCCGTCGATCCGCTGCCCGGTCTTCGTGTCGACGATGAGCGGATGCAGCACCTCGATCAGCGGGAACGACCCCCCGCCCGACGCATCGTCGATGTCGACGCTCACCGTCACGATGTCGAGCTCGAGCTGGTAGCGGTCGCCGGTCTCGTTGTCCCAGTTCGCCAGGTCGTTGAAACGTCGATCGATCATTCGCAGCGTGTTCCGCAGATTCTCCTCGCGGTCCTCACCCCGGGCGAGGTTCGCGAAGTTCGTCGTGATGCGGGTGCCGTCAACGGGACGGTAGTCCTCGTCGAAACGCGTCGTCTCAATCGAGAAGACGGGGGCGGACGATTCAGTGAGACGCATGACAAGCCGTTTCTGCTCGGGCAGGCCAGACGGCCTGCTGACTCGATGTTCAGAAAGCCGCAGCGCGTGCCCGGGGAGGATGCCGTGGCGCGAAAGCCGAAAGCAAAGCGGGCGCGAGGCTTCGCGTCATGCTGCGATTGACTCCAGTGTGTCCCACACCCGCGCACCGCGCACATCGGCCCCGTCACACGACGCAACGCGGATCCACAGCCAGCGTGAAGACCCGCGTGGATAGGATGAAGACCGCTTGTTCGGAGGGGGAGACATGGACTTCTTGGTGCCACTGCTCGTGGTCGTCGGCGTACTGGTGATCGCGGGTATCTACCTGTGGGCGACGTACAACTCGCTCGTCTCGCTGAACGTGCGGGTGGACGAGGCGTGGAGCGACATCACCGTGCAGCTGAAGCGGCGCGCGGACCTGCTGCCGAACCTCATCGAGGCGGTGAAGGGCTACGCCGCACACGAGAAGGCGGTCTTCGAGAACGTCACCCAGGCACGCGCCGAGACGCTGTCGGCCACGACGCCGGCCGACGCCGGTGTCGCCGAGGGGCACATGCAGCAGGCGCTGAAGTCCCTCTTCGCGGTGGCCGAGGCCTATCCGCAGCTCCAGGCGAGTCAGAACTTCCTCCAGCTGCAGCAGGCCGTCGTCGACACCGAAGACAAGATCCAGGCCTCGCGCCGGTTCTACAACGGCGGCGTCCGCGAGCTGAACACGAAGATCAAGGTCTTCCCCAACAACCTCTTCGCCCGCCGGTTGGGCTTCTCCGAGCGCGAGTTCTTCGAGGTCGTCGACGGCGCCGCGATCTCCGAGCCGCCGCGGATCCAGTTCTGAGTTCGACGAGCGGCGCCCTTTCGCGCCGGAGGGTGATTGCGTGAGCAGTGATGAGCGCAGAGGGCGCGGCGGGTTCTTTGACGCTCTGACACAGCGGACAGTCTCCACCGAGATCTCCTCCACGGTTCCGCGCGGGTTCCAGCTGGCTGCGGCCTACGCATGGCGCTTCCTCGTCGTCGCCGCCGCGATCGCGGTGTTCATCTGGATCATCATCCAGCTGAAGCTCCTCGTGATCCCGCTTCTCGCGGCCATCCTGATCACTGCCCTGGTCTGGCCCCTCTTCTCGCTTCTGGTAAGACACCGCGTTCCCCGCTGGCTCGCCGTCCTGGTGACCGTCGTCGTGACCCTCGCGATCGCCTCGGGCCTGGTCGGACTCGCTGTTTGGCAGATCTCCCTCGAGGCATCCGCCGTCCGCGATCGCACCATCGTCGCCCTCGCCGAGTTCCGCGACTACCTCATCGATGGCCCACTTCACCTGACCGGTGGTCAGATCGACGGCACCATCGACCAGCTGTTCGGCATCCTGCAGGAACAGGCCCAGCTGCTCTGGACGGGCGCGCTCGCGATCGGCACCACTCTCGGCCACGTCGCCACCGGTGTCCTGCTGGCCCTGTTCATCCTCATCTGCACCCTCGCCGACGGCGGCGGGATCTGGCGCTGGACCGTCCGCCTGTTCCCGCGGCGCGCCCGTGCCGCCGTCGACGGTGCCGGCCGGGCCGGTTGGCAGACCGTCATCAACTACTCGCGCACCCAGCTGCTCGTGGCGACGATCGACGCCATCGGCATCGGGGTGGGAGCCTTCCTCCTCGGCGTGCCGCTCGCTGCGCCCATCGGCGTGCTCGTCTTCCTCGGCGCATTCGTCCCGTTCGTCGGTGCCGTCCTCACCGGCGCTCTCGCGGTCTTCCTCGCGCTCGTCTACAACGGCCCGTGGATCGCCCTGTGGATGCTCGTCATCGTCCTCGCCGTCCAGCAGGTGGAAGGACACATCCTGCAGCCGCTGCTGATGGGAGCCGCGGTCAAGGTGCACCCCCTCGCCGTCGTCCTCGCCGTGGCCGGAGGCGCGATGGTCGCCGGCATCGCCGGCGCCGTCTTCGCCGTCCCCCTGGCCGCCTTCGCTAACGTGGTCTGGCTGTATCTGTCGCGTCGCGGGTGGGAGCATCCCGTGCAACCCCTGCCGACCGATCTGATCTGGAGTACCGTCCCTCGCCCGAGGGGACGCGCGTGACCGAGGAGAGCACCATCACCCACCCGACCCTCGCGGAGTTCGAAGACGCCGCCGCACTGTTGAGCGACGTGGTCTCGCACACTCCCGTCGAAGCCTCCGACTACCTCTCCGGCGTCCTCGGCGCCCCGGTCTTCCTCAAACTCGAGAACCTCCAGCGCACCGGTTCATTCAAGATCCGCGGCGCCACTTACCGCCTCTCCCGGCTCAGCGCCGAGGAGCGCGCCCGTGGCGTCGTCGCGGCATCCGCCGGCAACCACGCGCAGGGCGTCGCCCTCGCCGCGCAAAAGCTCGGCATCCCGGCGACCATCTTCATGCCGCTGGGCGTGCCCGTTCCCAAACTGCTCGCCACCCGCGGCTACGGCGCCGATGTCGTCTTGGAGGGCGCGACCTTCGAGACGCCGCTCCGGCTCGCGCAGGAGTTCGCCGAACGGACCGGGGCCGTCTTCATCCCGCCCTACGACCACCGCGACGTCGTGATCGGGCAGGGCACTCTCGGGCTCGAGCTCATGGACGAGATCCCCGGGCTCGACACGGTGCTCGTCGGCATCGGCGGCGGGGGACTGGCCGCAGGGATCGCCGCGGCCGTGAAGGCGCGCGCCGCGGCTGAGGGTCGCACCGTCCGCGTGATCGGCGTGCAGGCGGAGAACTCGGCCGGCTACCCGGTATCACTCGCCGCCGGCACACCGATCGAAGCGGAGACGAGCCCGACGATCGCCGATGGCATCGCCGTCAAGCGGCCCGGGGACGTGCCCTTCAAGATCATCCGCGACCTCGTCGACGAGGTCGTCACCGTCAGCGACGACGACATCGCGCGCGCCATCCTGGTGCTCATCGAACGCGCCAAGCAGGTCGTCGAGCCCGCCGGCGCCGTCGGCGTCGCGGCGATCCTCACCGGAAAGGTGATCCCCACCGGCCCGACCGTCGCGATCCTCTCCGGCGGCAACATCGACCCGCTGCTGCTGCAGCGTGTCGTGGCGCACGGTCTTGCGGCATCCGGACGGTACATGACCCTTCAGGTGCCGCTGCCCGACCGCCCCGGCCAGCTCGCGCGCGTGTCCGAGCTGCTGTCGACGGTCGGTGCGAACGTCATCGAGGTGCTCCACACCCGTCACGGGCAGGGCCTGCAGATCAGCGAAGTGATCCTGCAGCTGAGCGTCGAGACGCGCGGCGAGGAGCACCGTGCGCAGGTGCTGGCGATCCTGCAGGAGGCCGGCTACAAGCCGACGGTCCTGCCGGACTGATCCGCGGCCGAAGCCGCCGCACTCACTGGCCCGCGTAAGTCTCGACCTTCACGATCTCGACGCTGATCGACTTTCCGTTCGGCGCCGTGTAGGAGGTCTTCTCGCCCTCCTTGAGCCCGAGGATCGCCTCACCCAGCGGGGAGGCCTCGCTGTAGACGTCGAGCTCGCTGTTCGCCGCGATCTCGCGGTTGCCGAGCAGGAACACCTCTTCGCCACCGGCGACGACAGCGGTCACGACCGTGCCGGACTGCACCGTGCCGTCGGATTCGGGGGCGACGCCGACCTTGGCCTCCTTGAGCAGCTGCTGGAGGGTGCGGATGCGCGCCTCCTGCTTGCCCTGCTCATCCTTGGCCGCGTGGTAGCCGCCGTTCTCCTTCAGGTCGCCCTCTTCGCGCGCCGCCTCGATGCGCTTGGCGATCTCCTCACGGCCCGTCGTCGACAGCTCTTCGAGCTCGGCGGCGAGGCGGTCGTACGCCTCCTGGGTGAGGAAGGTCTCCGTGGACATGTGTATCTCCCGATGTCGTTCGAGGGGTAAGCCAAACGCCCCAGCTTCATGCCGGGGCGCGTGAACACACAGACTAAGGGATCCAGCAGGAGCGGACCAAACCGGTGGTCGCCTCCGACACCGTCGGCACCGTCTCCACGACCATCCGCGATCGCTCCTCGGATGCCGCGTACTCCACGATCTTCCACCCCACCACGCCGTGCTCGGTGTCCTGTGCTTCGAAGGCGCAGGCGACCGCTGTGCCCGCGGCGATGGAGATCTGTGCGCGGACGGCGACGGTGTGGTCGTCGACGACCTCGTAGCCGTTCGTCTCCGCGTCGACGGTGGACATCGCCCCCGTCACGGTCGACCAGCTCAGCAGCACCGTGGCGACCGCAGCGATGCCGATGCCCACGATCCATGCGAGCCGGCGGCGCACCGACGACCCGGCTCGGCCGTACCGCTCCGCGAGCTTGCGTTCGACGTCGGTGGGGGTCATGCGGCATCCGATCTAGGCTGGAGTTCCAGGCTATTCGCTCTGGCTGAGAGATAGAGGATCCATGCTCGACCTTCCCTGGCTCGCAGGGCTCGCGACCCCGTCGCCGACGTCCACCGTCCGCGCCGACGACGTCACCCCGGGCATCGCCGGATTCATCGCGATCGCGGTCGTCGCGATCGTCATCGTGCTGCTGGCGATCGACATGCTCCGCCGCATCCGGCGCGCGCAATACCGGCTCGACGTCCGCGAGGAACTGGATGCCGAGGAGGCAGCCGCCCGCGCCGCCGAAGAGCCCGCATCACCGGTCGGCGACGCGCCCCGCGGCGATGGTGACGTCAGCCCGGAAGACCCAGCGAAGGGCTGAACGGCTCGAGCGAGATCAGCAGGCACGCCGTCCAGTGGCAGAGGAACGCCAAGACGGTGCAGACGTGGAAGATCTCGTGGAAGCCGAAGTGCCCGGGCCACGGGTTCGGGCGTTTCATGCCGTAGACGATCGCCCCGCCCGTGTAGAGCAGGCCGCCGACGATGACGAGGATCATCATCGCGACGTTCGTCTGGAGAAGGTCGCCGAGGTACATCACGGCCGCCCACCCCAGCAGCAGGTAGAGCGCGACGTAGAGCCAGCGCGGTGCGTTGATCCAGAACACCCGGAACAGGATGCCGAGAAGGGCGCCCGACCACACCAGCACGAGCAGGAGCGTCCCCTTGTCGGGGGGGAGCGCGAGCGTCGCGATCGGGGTGTAGGTCCCGGCGATGAGCAGCAGGATGTTCGCGTGATCGATGCGCTTGAGGACGATCTTCGTCTTCGGGCCCCAGTCGAACCGGTGGTACAGGGCTGAATTGCCGAACAGCAGGAGCGAGCTGGCCATGAAGACGGCCGCGGCCCACTTCGCGGGGCCGCCCTCGGCGAGCACGATCAGGACGATTCCGGCGGCGATCGCCACCGGGAACGTGCCGGCGTGGACCCAGCCGCGCCACGTCGGTCTGATCTCCGCGTGCGCATCGGCGGAGGCGGCCTCGATGAGGGGGAGTTGCGGCATCTCTGCGCCGTCGGCGGGCGAGTGTCGGTTCACATCGCCGAGCCTACGCGCGCAGTCATGCCTGCCGACACATACGCGTCGGGGCGGGGACTCCGCGCGCGGCAGGGGTAGCGTAGACACGTGACTCGCGCCGGATCGACCCAGGGACGGGGCCTTCTCTACCGGCTCTACAGCTCCCGGCTCCGCCGCGAGATCGAGGCTCGGAGCGTCCCGCATCACGTCGCGATGATGATCGACGGCAACAGGCGGTGGGCTCGCCAGCTCGGGTACACGACGGTCTCGCACGGCCACCGCGCCGGAGCCGCGAAGATGCACGAGTTCCTCAAGTGGTGCGACGAGCTCGGCATTCAGGTGGTGTCCCTCTACCTGCTCTCGACCGACAACCTCACCAAGCGCGACAGCCAGGAGCTCACCGATCTCATCGAGATCATCGCCGAGCTCGCCGAGACGCTGTCGCAGGAGCCGGGTTGGCGGGTTCAGCACGTCGGGCGCGCGGAGATCCTCCCGCCCGAGCTGGCCGAAAGCCTCCGCACGGTGGCCGAGCGCACCCGCGAGAATACCGGCCTTCACGTGAACCTCGCCGTCGGCTACGGCGGGCGTGGGGAGATCGTCGATGCGGTGCGGAGCATCATCGTCGCGCACCACGCCCGCGGCGGTTCACTCGAGGAGCTCGCCGAGAGTCTCACCCCGGAGCAGATCGGCGAGCACCTGTACACCGGCGGCCAGGCCGATCCGGACCTCGTGATCCGCACCTCCGGCGAGCAGCGCCTGAGCGACTTCCTGCTGTGGCAGTCCGCGCACAGCGAGTTCTACTTCGTCGAGGCCCTCGGGCCGGACCTCCGTGAGGTCGACTTCCTCCGCGCGATCCGCGATTTCGGCGACCGCGACCGCCGCTTCGGCAGCTGATCGCGGACCGCGGGGGCCCGGCGCCGACATGCTCTCAACGGGCCGCGCGGCGGGCATCGACTTCGTCTGGCAGCGCGTGGACGAGGCGCGCGCCCTCGTCGGCGATCTGCTCGGTCTTCCCGCCGAGGGGGTCGTCCTGCAGCCGTCCACGACGCAGGGTCTGACCCACGCGCTGTACGGCCTGTCCGGCGAGGTGCTCGTCTCGCCCTGGGAGTTCCCCGCCCTTCCGGTGGCGGCTGCTCGCGCGGCCGCCTTCCGCGGGGTGCTCCGCGTCCGGGAGATCGAGGCTGCCGACCGTGGCGTGACCGTCGACACCGTGCGCGACGCGCTGACCGATGAGACCACCGCGGTCGCCGTCAGCGCCGTCGACTACCGCACCGGCTACCTCGCCGACCTCACCGGCATCCGCGAGGTGATCGGCGACCGCCTCCTCATCGTCGACGCCGTGCAGGCGTGCGGTGTCACCGAGCCCGACTGGGCTGCCGCGGACGTCATCGCCGGAAACGGCTACAAGTGGTTGCGCGCGGGACGGGGGAGCGGCTTCGCCTGGTTCTCCGACCGCGCGCGCGAGCGCATCGAACCCGTCCTCTCGGGGTACGCGGGAATGGCCGGGGAAGTCGGTGACCTCGAGGTCGCCCCGGTCCGAGCGGATGCCGCGGCGTACGCCATCTCCCCGGTGGACCCCATGGCGGCCGGGCGTTTGGCCGCAGCGCTCCGTGAGGTGTCCGCCGCGGGCGTCTCCGGCATCGCCGAGCGCGTCGCCGCCCACGCCCAGCGCGTCATGGCGATCGCCGACGCGCACGGCATTCCGGTCGTCACCGATCGCGAGCGCCACGCCGGCATCGTCGCGCTGGACCCGCCCGCCGAACTGACCGGTCCCATCGGCGCGTCCCTCACCAACGCCGGCCTCACCGTCACTGTGCGCGGCGGCCTGGTCCGCATCTCCGCCCACGCGGGAACGAGCGAGGACACGCTCCGCCTGCTCGACGACGCCCTCGCAGAGGCCCGGACGATGGTACCGCCCGTGCCCGTGGCCCCGACACCGTTCGACGCGCCCATCTCGCTGCCCGAGGGCGCGATGCTCGAGGGACCCCTGGAGAGTTAACCTCGCCGTCACAATCGTGCGGCGTGTCGGATGCGGCATCCGCCACCGACGGAGCCTACGTTCATCCCAACGGGCAAGGAGCCCGTTCGAGTCGGCCTCTCACGACTCGTGACCCCAGGTCGACTCGTGACTGCCGGGTGTGTGACACCCGGGGCGGGAGTGGGTTGTGGCCACACGAGCACCTGAGAAGCAGCGTCACCTCGACTCGGCCGCGGAAGCGGCCTCGGACCAGGATCTGCGCACGTACGTGCTGGACACCTCGGTCCTGTTGAGCGATCCGCGTGCACTTTTCCGGTTCGCCGAGCATTCCGTCGTCCTCCCGGTCGTGGTGGTGACCGAGCTGGAGGGCAAGCGTCACGACCCGGAGATCGGGTACTTCGCACGGCAGGCGCTGCGGCACCTCGACGAACTGCGCGTCGAACACGGACGCCTCGACTTCCCCGTGCCGGTCGGTGACGGCGGCACCCTGCGCGTCGAGCTCACCAACACCGACCCCACCGTGCTCCCCGCCGGCATGCGGCTCGGCGACAACGACACCCGGATCCTCTCGGTCGCCATGCACCTGAGCCAGGAGGGCCAGTCGGTCACCGTGGTCTCCAAGGACCTCCCGATGCGCGTCAAAGCGGCATCCCTCGGTCTGCACGCCGAGGAGTACCTCGCCGAACAGGCGGTCGACTCGGGCTGGACGGGCATCGCGTCCATCGACGTGTCGGGCGACGAGGTCAGCGACCTCTACGACAGTGAAGTGGGCGTCAGCGAAGACGTCCGCGGACTGCCCGTCAACACCGGTCTCGTGATCCACTCCGAGCGCGGCTCCGCCCTCGGTCGCGTCACCGGCAACGGCTCCTACAAGCTCGTGCGCGGTGACCGCGACGTGTTCGGTCTGCACGGGCGGTCGGCCGAGCAGCGCATCGCGATCGACTTGCTGCTCGACCCCGACGTGGGAATCGTGTCCCTCGGCGGGCGTGCCGGCACCGGCAAGTCGGCGCTCGCGCTCTGCGCGGGGCTGCAGGCGGTGCTCGAGCAGCAGCAGCAGAGGAAGACCATCGTCTTCCGCCCGCTGTACGCCGTCGGCGGCCAGGACCTCGGGTACCTCCCCGGCGACCAGGGCGAGAAGATGAACCCGTGGGGCCAGGCGGTGTTCGACACCCTCGGCTCCGTCGTCTCGGGCAACGTCCTCGAAGAGGTCGTCGCGCGCGGGATGCTCGAGGTCATGCCGCTGACCCACATCCGCGGCCGGTCGCTCCACGACGCCTTCGTGATCGTCGACGAAGCTCAGTCGCTCGAACGCAACGTGCTGCTGACGGTGCTCAGCCGGATCGGCCAAAACTCGCGCGTCGTCCTGACCCACGACGTCGGACAGCGCGACAACCTGCGGGTCGGGCGTCACGACGGCATCGCCTCCGTCATCGAGACCCTGAAGGGTCACGGCCTGTTCGGGCACGTCACGCTGACCCGCTCGGAGCGCTCGGCGATCGCGGCGCTGGTGACCGACCTGCTGGAGGCCGGCGAACTCAGCTGAGCCGGCGGAAGAAGGCCCTCGGCACCGTGCTTATCCGCGCGGCGCCGAGGGCCTTCATCGTCACTCCCAGCGGTACCCCACGCCGCGGACGGTCGAGATGAGGTTCGGGCCGACCTTCGCGCGCAGATAGCGCACGTACACGTCGACCACGTTGGAGCCCGGATCGAAGTCGAGCCCCCACACACGGCTGAGGAGCACTTCACGCGTCAGCACCTCGCCGGGGTTCCGGAGGAACTGCTCGGCGAGGGCGAACTCCCGCGCCGACAGGTCGATGTCCCTGCCCCCGACCGTGGCACGGCGGGCGAGGATGTCGAGGGTCACCGGGCCGCGGCTGAGCACCATCGCAGCGCCGCCCGTGCTCTCGCGCAGTCGCGACCGGACGCGCGCCATGAGCTCTGCGACGGCGAACGGCTTGGGGACGTAATCGCTCGCGCCCGCGTCGAGACCCTCGATCGTGTCGCTCGTGCCGCTGCGCGCGGTGAGCATGATGACCGGCGCCGTCACGCCCTCGGCACGCAGATGCCGCAGCACCTCGAAGCCGTCCATGCTCGGCAGGCCCACGTCGAGAACGATGAGGTCGACGTCGCCCTCCAGTGCGAGGTCGATCGCCTCGGGTCCGTCTTCGGCGCCGACGGCGTCGAAGCCTTCGGCTCGGATCGCCCGGGAGACGAGCGAGACGATGTGCGGCTCGTCGTCGACGATCAGGATGCGGGTCATTCGGTGGCCTCTCGCTGAAGGAGGACATCGCCGGCACGGATGGGGGAGGGCAGAGCCCCCCGCTTGCCGATCGGGATCTCAAGGGTGAACGTAGCACCGCCGCCGGGGGTGTCCGCGACGGTGCAGTGGCCGCCGTGCGCCTTCGCGATCGCGTCGACGATGGCCAGACCCAACCCCGACCCGCCCACGTGGCGTTTCCCCTGGCCCCGGTCGAACCTGCGGAAGATGCGGTGGCGGAGGGCGGGAGGGATGCCGGTGCCGTGATCACGGACCCAGAACTGCGCGCCGGCGGCATGCAGGGCGCTCCCGAGCTCGATCTGCGATCCGGCGGGTGAGTACTTCGCGGCGTTGTCGGCGAGCTGCAGCCAGGCCTGCAGGAGACGGTCGCCGTCGGCGCGGATCATCCCCTCCGCGCACTGCTCGATGTGCCAGCCGTGATCTCCGATCACAGCGACCATCTCGGCGACGCGCTGCGTCAGTCCCGTGACGTCGACATCGCCGTAGGCGAGCTGGCCGCCCTCGACCGCCGCCAGGACGTCGATGTCGCCGATGAGGCGCGTCATCCGATCGAGCTCGGCCATCCCGAGCTCCCGGATGGAGGCCACGTCCTCGGGGTCTGCGGGATCCATCACCTCGAGATGGCCCCGCACGATGGTGATCGGCGTGCGCAGCTCGTGCCGGACGTCGTCGAGCAGACGTCGTTGCGACTCGATCGCGTTCTCGGCGGCATCCGACCCCGGCACCGCGCCCTCGTTCCGGCGATCCCCCACGGCCCACGCGACGACGCCGATGCTCGCGAGGGCCGGGACGGATGCCAGGAACCAGGCGAGGGCGACCCAGCCGGCGAGGGTGGGCGCACCCACCAGCACGACGACGAGCGCCGCCGATCCGACGGCGATCAGGCCTGCAGCCGAGACGGCGAGGATGATCCTCAGGCCCGGCGTGGACCGGCGCGGAGCGGCGGCGCTGTTCACCGTCGTGCGATCAACCCGGGTGGGTCATCGACAGCAGGTCGAGCTTCTCGTCCAGCTGCGCCTCGGTCAGCTCACCGCGCTCGACGTAGCCGAGGTCGATGACGGCGTCGCGGACCGTGATGCCCTTGGCGACAGAGTGCTTGGCGATCTTCGCCGCCGCCTCGTAGCCGATGAGCTTGTTCAGCGGCGTCACGATCGACGGCGACATGCCCGCGTACGCGGCGGCACGGTCGAGGTTCGCCTCGAGGCCCGTGATCGTCTTGTCCGCGAGCACGCGGGACGCGTTGGCGAGCAGGCGGATCGACTCCAGCAGCGCGGTGCCCATGACCGGGATCGCGACGTTGAGCTCGAACGAGCCCGATGCGCCTGCCCAGGCGACCGTCGCGTCGTTGCCGATGACGCGGGCGGCGACCATGAGGACGGCCTCCGGGACGACCGGGTTGACCTTGCCCGGCATGATCGACGAACCCGGCTGCAGGTCGGGGATGTGCAGCTCGCCGAGACCCGTGTTGGGACCCGAGCCCATCCAGCGGATGTCGTTGTTGATCTTCGTCAGCGAGACCGCGATCGTGCGGAGGGCGCCGGACGCCTCGACGAGGCCATCGCGGTTGGCCTGCGCCTCGAAGTGGTCCTTCGCCTCGGTGATCGGCAGCTCGGTCTCGGCCGCGAGCAGCTCGATGACCTTCTGCGGGAAGCCGAGCGGGGTGTTGATGCCGGTGCCGACGGCGGTGCCGCCGAGGGGGACCTCGCCGACACGGGGGAGGACGGACTGCACACGCTCGATGCCCAGGCGCATCTGGCGGGCGTAACCGCCGAACTCCTGGCCGAGGGTCACGGGGGTCGCGTCCATCAGGTGGGTGCGGCCGCTCTTGACGGCGTCCTTCCACAGCTCGGCCTTCTCCTCGAGCGCGACCGAGAGGTGGTCGAGCGCCGGGATGAGGTCGTCGATGAGCGCCTGCGTCACGGCGATGTGCACGGAGGTCGGGAACACGTCGTTCGAGGACTGCGACGCGTTGACGTGGTCATTCGGGTGCACGGGCGAGCCGAGCTTGCCCGTCGCGAGCGTCGCGAGGACCTCGTTCATGTTCATGTTCGAGGACGTGCCCGACCCGGTCTGGTAGGTGTCGACCGGGAAGTGCGTGTCGTACGCGCCCGAGGCGACCTCGTCGGCGGCCCACGCGATGGCGTCGGCGATCTCACCGTCGAGGGTGCCGAGGTCCTTGTTGGCGAGGGCCGCGGCCTTCTTGATGCGGGCCAGAGCGGCGATCTGGGTGGATTCGAGGCCCTTGCCGGAGATCGGGAAGTTCTCCACGGCACGCTGCGTCTGCGCGGCGTAGAGGGCGTCCTTCGGGACGCGGACCTCTCCCATGGTGTCGTGTTCGATCCGGTATTCGGTCGCGTCAGTCATGACGTTCACATCCTCGTTTCAGGTGACTGCGTCTGCGGAAGACGGGTGGGTGGTCAAGCGGTCTCGCCGGCGAGGCCGACGATGAGATCGGGGATCGCCGTGCCGTCAGCGAGTCGGTAGTTCGCGCCGACGATGGCGAGTCGGCCCTCGGCGACGGCGTCGCTGATGAGCTCGGAGGATTGCAGCAGGCTGCCGACGGTGTCGCGGAGGTGCTGACGGCCGACCTCCTCAGCGTCCACGTTCTCGCTCGTGACGCCCTGGGGCGCCCCGGCGCGCAGCACGCGGCGGACGGCCGGGACGATGGGAGCGACCTGGCGCCAGATGTGCGGGGGCAGGGACGGTGCGTCGATTCCCGTCGACTCGATGGCCGCGCGGACCGCGCCGCACTCGTCATGGCCGAGGACGACGATCAGCGGAACGTGGAGGACGGCGACGGCGTACTCGAGGCTGCCGACGACGGAGTCGGAGATCACCTGACCGGCGTTGCGGACGACGAACAGGTCGCCGAGCCCGAGGTCGAAGATGATCTCCGCGGCCAGGCGCGAGTCGGAGCAGCCGAACAGTGCGGCCGTGGGGCGCTGCACGTGAGCCAGCTCGTGACGACGTTCGGCATCCTGACGGGGATGACGGGGTTCGCCGCTGACGAAACGGCCATTGCCGTCGAGCATGTCCGACCAGACACCGGCCGGGGTCGCCTCTGCGCTCATCCGAGCTCCTCTCGCAGGTCGCGGATCTGGTCGCCGAGACCGGTCGCGGCCTCTGCGGCCTGCTCCGCGGTCGTGTCGCCGTAGATCAGGATCGTGTCGCTGCCGGCGTCGGTGGCCAGCGCGTAGGAGATGTTGTCGACGGGGCTCGCGAGGTCGTAGACATCCCACTCGATACCGTCGATCGTCTCCGAGCCGGTCGGGGCGAAGCCGCCGAGCTCGCGGGCGATCCAGTCGTCGGCGGTGTCGAAGGCCTGCGAGACGCGGATGAAACCGGATGCCGGTGCGTACACGACCCGCCACGCGCCACCCTCGATGCGGGCGGAGTTCGTCCGCCAGTCCTCGGGCGCGTCGGGCACGATGACCGCGTGTCCGACTGCCCCGGAGGCCTCCTCCGCCGCGGCCACCACGTCGGCCTCCGGCTGATCGGGCGGAGTGCCGCGGGGCACGCCGAGGATCACCACGGCGACGATCGCGACGCAGACGATGAGTGCGGCGATCAGGTTCCGGAAGGTCTTGCTCGAGCGGTAACGCTGCGAGGCGGCGGCCTTGCGGGACGCGGTCTCCTCAGCCGTCTCAGGACGGCCGAGTTCAGCGACGATGCGCGGGCGGGCCATCAGGATGCCGATCCCTCGGACGGCCGGACCTCTTCGAGGCGACGCTTGGCGCCGACGAGCCACTCCTCGCAGCGCGCCGCGAGCGCTTCGCCGCGGGTCCAGAGGGTGAGGGACTGTTCGAGGGTCGGGGCGCCCTGCTCGAGCTGGGCGACGACCTGGACGAGCTCGTCGCGGGCCTGTTCGAACGTGAGGGTCGACACGTCGGAGGCGTCGCTGGTCATGGTCTCCATCCTAAGACGGCCCCGGGCCCTCGCCGGACTGCGAGATCTCCCCCTCCGAGCGGGCCGCGAAGGAGCCGCGGGCGACCGTCACCGTGACCGCGGAGCCGGCGGCGGCCTGCGCGGCATCCCGCACGATGACGCCGTCGGCGAGATGCGCGATGGCGTATCCGCGCTCCAGCGTCGCGCCGGGGGAGAGGGCGCGCAGCGACGCGCGGAGCTCGGCGGTCGTGAGGGCCGCGGCATCCCACTGGCGACGGACCACGTCGCGGCCGCGCATCGACAGCGACCAGATCTCCTGCGAGCGTCCGGTCAGGAGCGATTCCGGGTCGCGGAGGACGGGTCTCGAGCGGAGCTGCTGGAGGGCATGGATGTCGTGCGCGATCCGCTGCGTGAGGCGGGTGCGGGCACGCGACCGCAGCTGCTGCACGAGGGCGCGCTGCTCGGTGACGTCGGGCACGACGCGCTTGGCGGCATCTGTCGGAGTGGAGGCGCGGAGGTCTGCCACATCGTCGAGCAGCGGATGGTCGTTCTCGTGGCCGATCGCCGAGACCACCGGGGTCTTGGCCGCTGCGACGGCGCGCACGAGCTTCTCGTCGCTGAAGCCGAGCAGGGTCTGCGGGTCGCCACCGCCGCGCGTGATGATGATGACGTCCACCTCGGGATCGGCGTCGAGGGTCTTCAGAGCCGCGATCGTCTCGGGGACGCACCGGTCGCCCTGGACGGCGGCGTGGATCGTGCGGAAGCGGACGTGCGGCCACCGGAGCTCCGCGTTGCGGTGCACATCCTTCTCGGCATCGCTGCGCTCACCCGTGATCAGGCCGATCACATGAGGGAGGAAGGGGAGGGGCTTCTTGCGAGCGGCGTCGAACAGGCCCTCGGCGCGCAGCTGAGAGCGCAGTCGCTCGAGCCGCTCCAGCTGGTCCCCGAGACCGGTGTGACGCATCGCGGAGACGGTGAAGCTGAAGTCGCCCGTCTTCACGAAGTAGTCGGGCTTCACGCACGCGACGACCCGGTCACCGACCTTGAGATCGTCGGGGGTCCGCTGCAGGGTGGACGACCACATGCGGAACGACAGCATCCCGTCGCCGCCGGTGTCCTTGAGGCGTCCGAAGACGTGACCGCCGCGGAGATTCCAGGCGGTGATCTCCGCCTCGACCCACACCGCACCCCACTTCTGCACGAAGTCGCGGATCGTCTCGTTCAGCCGCGACACCGAGGTGGGCGTATCGGGGGAGGAGTCCCGCGGGTGCACCGCGTCGGGCGGGGGCGTGGCGCCGGCTGCGGTCTGGAAACTCGTCACGGACACCCATCTTGGCGCATCCGCCCTCTCTCAGGCGGGGGTTCGTAGAATCGAGGAGTGACTTCCACCACCGTGCCGCTGCCCACCCCTCGCATCCCCGGGGCACGGGGGCGTCTCCTCGACCTCCCGGTCGCCGGCCCCAAGCGCGTGCTGCTGGCCGCGCCGCGCGGCTACTGCGCGGGCGTCGACCGTGCCGTCATCGCCGTCGAGAAGGCGCTCGAGCGGTACGGTGCGCCGGTGTACGTCCGCAAGCAGATCGTGCACAACATCCACGTCGTCACCGAACTCGAGTCCAAGGGTGCGATCTTCGTCGACGAGGTCGACGAGGTCCCGCCGGGTGCGCACATCGTCTTCAGCGCGCACGGGGTGAGCCCCGCCGTCGTCGGCGCCGCCGCGGACCGGGGACTGCAGGCCATCGATGCGACATGCCCGCTGGTCACCAAGGTTCACCGCGAGGCCGTCCGCTTCGCCCGCGACGACTTCGAGATCCTGCTGATCGGGCACGAGGGGCACGAGGAGGTCGAGGGCACGGCCGGTGAGGCGCCCGACCACGTCACGGTCGTGAACTCGCCCGACGAAGCCGACACGGTGGTCGTGAAGGACCCCGACAAGGTCGTCTGGCTGTCGCAGACCACGCTGTCGGTCGACGAGACGATGGACACCGTCCGCCGCCTCCGGGAGCGGTTCCCGAACCTCCAGGATCCGCCCAGCGACGACATCTGCTACGCCACCCAGAATCGCCAGGTGGCCATCAAGAAGGTCGCCGTCGACGCCGATCTCGTGATCGTGGTCGGCTCGGCGAACTCCTCCAACAGCGTCCGTCTCGTCGAGGTGGCCCTCGAATACGGGGCGAAGGCCGCGTACCGCGTCGACTACGCGAGCGAGATCAAGCAGGAGTGGCTCGACGGCGTCGAGACCGTCGGAGTGACCTCCGGCGCCTCCGTTCCGGAGGTGCTCGTGCAGGAAGTGCTCGCCGACCTGGCCGGAGCAGGCTACGCCGACGTCGGCGAGGTGAAGACGGCGGAGGAGGACCTCATGTTCTCGCTGCCCAAGGAACTCCGTCAGGACGTCGCCGGACGTCGCGACGAGCGCGCCCTCGGAGGGCGGACCCGCTCGTGAGCGACCCGCGGCCGGCTCCCCGCTACGGCGAATACGCGACGCCGGAGGAGCAGCGGGCCGCCATCCGTGAGCCTGCACCGGGGCCCGCGCCTGCGGCATCCGCTCCTCATCGGCCTGCGCAGACGGCCCCTGCGACGACCGTCGCGGCGCAGCCGACGCGTCTCGCCGACCGGATCATCACGATGATCCTGCTGGGCTACGGGCTGCTGACGGTCCTCACCGCGATCCCGCAGATCCTCGACTTCACGGCGTTCGCGCAGACGTGGATGGATGCCGTCGGCGTCGACGGCGAGTTCACGAACACCGACCAGGGGCGCACGTGGGGCATGGTCGGGGCGATCGTCTTCGGCATCGGCTGGCTCATCACCGCGGCACTGTCCTGGCTGTCGCTGGTGAAGCGGCGGGTGACGTGGTGGATCCCGCTGGTCGGCGCGATCGTCACCTTCGGCATCGTGAGCGCTTGTCTGGTGGTGCCGCTCCTCGGTGACTCCGCCGTCGCGGCCCACTTCGGCGCCGCCTGATCCTGCGCCGCCTGGTAGCGTCGTCGTGCGCGGGGCATCACGCGCGCGTGTACTGAGGGGGACTCCATGGCGCGGTCGATCGCGGAACGCGTACGGCAGCGGTTGTGCGGCATCGGCGTTGCAGTGGCGCTCGCCGTTTCCCTCGTGCCTGCGGGTGCTGCGAGCGCTGCGGCCGCCACGCCCACGCCGGCGACCCCCGTCGTGGTTCCCACCGCGTCACCGACGCCGACGGAGCAGCCGTTCACCGTTGCGCCGCAGCCGCAGATCACCGGGACGGCCCGTGTCGGTCTCACGCTCACCGCCACGACTCCGGACTGGTCGCCGGTGCCCGCGCACACGTATCAGTGGCTGGTGGACGGGGTTCCCGTCGCCGATGCCGTCGGTCCCACCTGGCAGGTCACCGCCGCGGCCGCCGGCAAGCGGGTCACCGTCGCCGTGACGGGAACCCTTCCCGGATACGTCACCACGACCGTCACATCCGAGCCTACGGCCGCGGTCGTGCGCGGCCGCTTGACCGCGAAACAACCGGCGATCTCGGGAACTCCGACGGTCGGGCGCACCCTGACGGTCCGCGCGGGTGATTGGGGCCCCGCTCCGGTGCGTGTCACCTATCAGTGGCTTCGAGACGGTGCCGTCATCAGCGGGGCGACCGCCTCGAGCTACAAGGCCACCCGCGCGGATGACGGCCGAGTCGTGGCCGCTCGTGTCATCGTCCGCAAGGACGCGTACCACACCGCGAGTCGCACGACATCGGGCGTGCGCATCGGCAAGCCGATGACGAAGACGGTGGCGCCGACGGTGTCGGGCACCTTCGCCGTGGGGCGCACGCTCACGGCTCGAGTCGCGCCCTGGAGCCCCGACGGCGTGCGCCTGAACTACCAGTGGTATCGCGGCTCCAGCCGGATCCCCGGCGCCACGACCAGCAGGTACACCCTGCGCGACGCGGACGGCGGGCACAAGATCTGGGTCCGTGTGGCCGGACGGAAGCCGGGTTACACGATGGCAACCCGTTCGAGCACATCGCGGACCGTCTTGCGGGTGCTGACGGTGCCGGCATCGGTGTCCGTCACGGGCGACAAGACCGTGGGGACGACGCTCACGGCTTCCGTCGGTACGTGGGGCCCGAAGCCGGTGTCCTTCCGTTACCAGTGGCTCCGCGACGGGAAGAACATTCCGGGAGCGAAGGGACGGACCTACCGACTGACCGACGCCGATGCCACCCACCGCATCTCGGTGAGGGCCGCGGGGCTCAAGGGCGGCTACGCCACGGTGCGTCGCACGAGTCCGGCGTTCCTCGTGAAGTGGGCCTTCGCATCCGCTCCGACGCCGAAGATCACCGGCGACGCGAAAGCGGGCGGCCTCCTGACCGCGAAGATCGGGACGTGGCGGGAGACGCCCGACACCCTGCAGGTGCAGTGGCGTGTCGACGGCGGAGCGATCGCCGGCGCGACAAGCGATACCTTCGAGGTGCCCGCCTGGGCGGCGGGCCGTGAGATCACGGTGGTGGTGACAGGAGCGAAGAAGGACTTCGTCACGGTCACGAAGACGTCCCCCGTGACCGCCGTGTCGTGGTCGCTCGGGTCCGCCATCACGGGCGGCACCTCCATGCGTCCGGGAGTGCAGATCACCTCACCGAACGGGCGGCACCAGTTCGGTCTCCTCGGCGACGGCAACCTCGTGCTGTCCGATGGAACCGTGCCCGTTCGTTCCGGGGCGACGACCGGCATGATCGATGGAATGCTCCAGTTCAGCGGGGACGGCGAACTGATGATCGTCGATCCGCAGGGAGTGGCCGTCTGGTCCACGCAGACGGGAGGTCAGGGCGCCACGGCTCTGACCATCGAGGACGACGGCGTCGCGCGTCTGGTGGGAGCGGAGGGAAACGTCGTGTGGTCCAGCGACGCGCTCGCTCCCTTCACCGATGCCAGCGCCGCAGCGGCGGGCGTCCCCGGGCGTTACGGATGGGCGTTCCCGATCCTCCCGAGCGGGAAGTTCACGACGTACGCGGGGCACAGTGGCGATGACATCGCCGCGCCCAGGGGAACGCCGGTCTACGCGATGCGCGGCGGGACCGTCGCGGTCCGGGAGATCTGGATCACATCCGGCTGTCCTTCCTGGGCGCCGAACCGCACCCGCCAGAAGGAAGTCGTCGTCACCTCCGTCATCGATGGGCGCACGTTCGTGGCCGTGTACGCGCATCTCGACGCCTTCTCCGTGAAGACCGGGCAGCAGGTGTCCGCCGGGCAGAAGATCGGCACGGTCGGCTCGACGGGCTGCTCCACGGGGCCGCACCTTCACACGGCCTTCACCGTCGACGGTGAACGGTACGCGCTGTATCCGCGGGACGTCCTCGGCGTGACCGCGTACTGACCGCCCGCGCGGCGGCACGAGGAAGCCCCGGCTCGCAGTGCGTGCGAGCCGGGGCTTCGTTCGTGGCTGAACTCAGGCGGCGAGGGACTTGCCGGCCGAGCCGAGCTGCTGGGTCGCGGCGGCGACACGCTGCGCCATCGCCGACTCGGCGATCTTGCCCCACGCGCGGGGGTCGTACTGCTTCTTGTTGCCGACCTCGCCGTCGAGCTTCAGCACACCCTCGTAGTTGGCGAACATGAAGCCCGCGATCGACCGGGTGAACGCGTACTGGGTGTCGGTGTCGATGTTCATCTTCACGACGCCGTTCGCGACGGCCGTGGCGATCTCCTCGTCGGACGAGCCGCTCCCGCCGTGGAAGACGAGGTCGAGGGGCTTGGGGCCGGTGCCGAAGTGCGCGGCGATGCCCTCCTGGATCTCGCCGAGCAGCTCGGGGCGGAGCTTGACGCCGCCGGGCTTGTAGACGCCGTGCACGTTGCCGAAGGTGAGGGCCGAGATGTAGCGGCCGTTCTCGCCGAGGCCGAGCGCTTCGACGGCCTTCGTCACGTCGGCGACGGTCGTGTAGAGCGCGTCGTTCGAACCCTCGTGAGCGACACCGTCCTCTTCGCCGCCCACCACGCCGACCTCGATCTCGAGGATCGCGTTGATGTTCTTCATGCGGGGGAGCAGGTCCTTGGCGATCTCGATGTTCTCGTCAAGCGGCACGGCCGAGCCGTCCCACATGTGCGACTGGAAGATCGGGTTGCGACCGGCCTTTACCTCTTCCTCGGATGCCGCGATGAGGGGCAGCACGAAGCCGGGCAGGGCGTCCTTGGGGCAGTGGTCGGTGTGCAGTGCGACCGTGATCGGGTAGTTCTTGGCGACCTCGGTGGCGTACTTGGCGAAGGCGATCGCGCCGGTGGCGCGGCCCTTCACGGTGTGACCGGCGAAGTAGTCCGCACCGCCGGTGGTGACCTGCAGGATGCCGTCGGAGCCGGCCTCGGTGAGGCCCTGCAGAACGGCGTTGATCGTCTGCGAGCTCGACACGTTGATCGCGGGGTAGGCGAATCCGCCCGCCTTCGCGCGGTCCAGCATGTCGGCGTACTGGTCAGGGGTGGCGACGGGCATGAGTCAGCTCCTCGAGGATGTCCGGTGATTCATCGCCACTCTATCGAAGCGGCGTCTCGCTGCGGATGACCAGCGCCCGGAATCGGATGAGCGCGCCCCTACGATTTTGATAACAATCCCGAATCCTTCGCCTCGTCGTGGTGAGGATCGGCGGGGATCGGCGAGAGCGAGTCCTAGGCTGAGGGCATGGTGAGCCTGACTGCCGACATGAGTCCCCTGCATCCCGATCGCAATCTGGCCCTCGAGTTGGTGCGCGCCACCGAGGCGGCCGCGATCCGTTCGGTGCCGTTCATCGGGCGGGGCAAGAAGGAGCTCGCCGACGGGGCGGCCGTCGACGCGATGCGGGCCTTCCTCACCACGGTGAACTTCGACGGCTCCATCGTGATCGGCGAGGGCGAGAAGGACAACGCCCCGATGCTCTACAACGGCGAGAAGGTCGGCACCGGCCGCGGCCCGCAGTGCGACATCGCCGTGGACCCCATCGACGGGACGACCCTGACGGCCGAGGGACGCAACAACGCGCTCTCCGTGCTCGCGGTGTCCGACCGCGGCGCCATGCTCGACGCATCCAGCGTGTTCTACATGGACAAGCTCGTCACCGGCCCCGCCGGTGTCGGGGTCGTCGACATCCGTCTTCCCGTCGGTGAGAACATCCGACGACTCGCGAAGTCCCTCGGAAAGCCCGTCGACGAGATCGTGGTGTCGGTGCTGAACCGGCCCCGCCACGCGAAGCTGATCGACGAGATCCGCGAGGCCGGCGCCGGCACCCGGCTCATGAGCGACGGTGACGTCGCCGGCGGTATCAACGCCGCGCGGCATAACGCCCGCACGGACATGTGCGTCGGGATCGGCGGCAGCCCTGAGGGCATCGTCACGGCGTGCGCGATCAAGGCGCTCGGCGGTCACATCCAGGGTCGTCTGTGGCCGCGGGACGACGATGAGAAGCAGCGCGGCATCGACGCCGGCCTCTCCCTCGACGGGCACGTGTACGAGGCCGACGACCTGGTCCGCGGCAACAACACGATCTTCGTCGCGACCGGCGTGACCAACGGAGAGCTCGTTGCGGGGGTCCGCCGGGAGGGCGGCTACGTCTACACCGAGAGCGTCGTGCTGCGCGGCGCGTCGGGCACGCTCCGCCGGATTTCGTCGGAGCATCTCACGTCGAAGTGGCTGTGACAAGGGACGCGCGATAACGCGTCGTCCTGGGGTCTTCGGGCATCCCTCTGGCACAATGGGCGACGGCGCCCGCTTTCACGGGCGCCACCTCACAAAGGTCAGGAGTGCTCATGCCCGCAGCTTCCAGCGATCCCCGTACGGGTCAGCTTTCGCTTTCGGGACCCCTGCCCGCAACGCGAACCGGCCAGATCCCCGTGGTGACCGCACAGCCTGTGGCTGAGAAGCTGAGCACCGCGCAGATCGCCATCCAGAACGACCCTGCGCGTCGGCCGGATGTCCTCCTGCGTCGCCGGATGCCCCCCGGTCACCAGATCAGCGCGTGGTGGATGATCGGCGCCTTCGTCGGCGTCACGGTCGGGACCGTCGCACTGTTGAACTTCTTCCCCATCTGAGTCAGTCCTCCGAGAGGCGCCCGCGCACGCCGCCCAAATCCGCCGTGAGCTCAGCGGACACGTCCCCATCCGTGTGGCCCTCCGTGAACTCCGGTGCGGTGAGCCGTCGAGGCGAGGCGTGGATGACAGCCGGCGGAGCGGTGGCATCCAATTTGCTCTCGTCGATTCCCGGGAATCGGCGGGCGCTGACGAGCACTCGGCTCTCCAGCGACCCGGCGAGCTTGTTGTAGCTCTCGACGGTCCGCTCGATCGCGCGGCGCAGGTCGTCGGCGTGCGCGGCGAGCGACCCGAGCCGGTGGTAGAGCTCGTTGCCGAGGTCGAAGAGCTTCCGCGCCTCGTCGGAGACATCCTGCTGGGTCCACGTGTAGGACACGGTCTTGAGGACCGCCCACAGGTTGACGGGGGAGGCCAGCGCCACCCGGCGGCCGAAGGCGTACTCCAGCAGGGCGGGGTCTTCTTCGAGAGCGGCGGCGAGGAGGGATTCACTCGGGATGAAGCAGACGACGAACTCGGGGCTGCTCGGAAGCCCCGCCCAGTACTGCTTCTTCGCGAGCGCGTCGACGTGGGCGCGGACCGCTTTGACGTGACGCTCCAGCAGTCGCTTGCGACGGGCTCCCTCCTCGCCGACGGCGGTCGCGGGGATCTCAGCTGCCTCCAGATAGGCGTCGAGGGGAGCCTTCGCATCGACGGCGAGCGCCTTGTCGCCGGGGAGGCGCACGATGAGGTCGGGCCTGCCCGCTCCGGCGTCGCTCGACACCGAGGACTGCGTCTCGAAGTCGACGAAGCGTGTCAGACCCGCAGACTCGACGATCCGGCGCAGCTGGGTCTCACCCCACACGCCGCGTGCGCTGCCCGAGCGGAGCGCGCCGGCGAGGGATTCCGTCGTGGCACGGAGGGCCTCTTCGGCTTGGTGTGAGCGGCGCAGCTGTTCGGCGAGCGAGCCATACTGCTCGTGCCGCTCGCGCTCGAGGCGCTCCACCTTCTGCTGCATGGCAGCGAGGGAGTCCTGCACCGGCGACAGCGCCCGCAGCACCAGCTGCTCGCGGCGATCCCGCTCCTCGCGCCGGGCATCGTCCGCCCGAGCCTGAGCAGCCAGCTCGACCTGGAACGCTCTCTGCTGATCGAGCTGGGTCTTGAGCGCGGATCGCTCGGCTTCCACGGCGGCGAGATGAGCAGCTGCGCGCTCTCGACGCGTCGCGGCGCGGGCGGTCGCGGCGGACCATCCCGCGAGCAGGCCTGCGAACAGGGCGGCGACGGTCAGTGCGGCGACAGAGACGGCATCCATGATCCCCATGCTGTCGTGGACCTCCGACACGCGCCCTCCGACGCACGGAGTCAGGGGGCGACGGCCACCGCGTCGGGCACCGGGAGCTGCGGAATCCGCACGCCGAGGAGCATCGCGAGCTCGACCACGTCTGTCGCTCCGGCACGCTGGGCGGCGTCGATCATGACGTGCGCACACGCCAGGGCATCCGCGGCTGCATCGTGGTGCGCGAAGTCGAGATGACCTGCCGCCGCGGCGACGATCGGCAAGCGGTACGAGGGGAGCTCGTAGCTCTTGCGCGCCACCTGCACGCTGCAGAGGTAGCGAGCCGGCGGGACGACGAGTTCGGTGGCCTCGCACGCGCTCCGCAGGACCCGCATGTCGAACCCGGCGTTGTGGGCGACGAGGACGTCGTCGCCGATGAATTCGCAGAGGCGGGGGAGCTGATCCTGCCACGTCGGTGCATCGACCACGTCTTCGGGACGGATGCCGTGGATCCCGACATTGATCTCGAAGAACCGGTCGTGTCCGGCCGGCGGGCGAATGAGCCAGCCCTCGGATGCCACCACGCGACCGTCCCGGACGCGTGCGAGCCCCACCGCGCAGGCGGACGCACTCGAAGAATTCGCCGTCTCGAAGTCGATGGCGGTGAAATCGAGGGGCATGCCTTCACCTTCGCCGTTGCGCCCCAACTCAGCGGACAGGCGCGCCGTGAGCCGCCGAGCCGAGGCTCCGCCGCGTCGGAAAGGGACGACGCCACGTAGACTGGATGCCCGTGGCTCTCACCATCGGAATCGTAGGACTGCCCAACGTCGGCAAGTCGACTCTCTTCAACGCACTGACCAAGAACGACGTGCTCGCGGCGAACTACCCGTTCGCGACGATCGAGCCGAACGTAGGGGTCGTGAATCTGCCCGACCCGCGCCTGGACACGCTCGCGGAGATCTTCGGCTCGGAGCGGATCCTCCCCGCCACGGTGTCGTTCGTCGACATCGCCGGCATCGTCCGCGGCGCGAGCGAGGGCGAAGGCCTCGGGAACAAGTTCCTCGCGAACATCCGTGAGGCCGACGCCATCGCGCAGGTCGTGCGCGGCTTCGCCGACTCCGACGTGGTCCACGTCGACGGTGCGGTCGACCCGAAGAACGACATGGAGACGATCAACGCCGAGCTCCAGCTCGCCGACCTCGAGACGCTGGAGAAGGCGATCGTCCGGTATGAGAAGGAGGTCCGTGGCAAGAAGCTCGACCCGATCGTGCTCGAGACTGCCAAGGCCGCCCAGGAGGCACTGCAGCGCGGTGAGCTGCTGTCGGCATCGGGAATCGACCTGGCTCCGATCCGCGAGCTCGGGCTCCTCAGCGCCAAACCCTTCATCTTCGTCTTCAACGTGGACGAGACCGTGCTGACCGATGCCGACCGCAAGGCGGAGCTCGCGGCCCTCGTCGCTCCCGCGCAGGCCGTCTTCCTCGACGCGAAGATCGAGTCCGAGCTCATCGACCTCGACCCCGAGGACGCTGCGGAGCTGCTCGCCTCCACCGGTCAGGACGAGTCCGGCCTCGACCAGCTCGCCCGCATCGGCTTCGACACTCTGGGCCTGCAGACCTACCTGACCGCAGGGCCCAAGGAGTCCCGGGCATGGACGATCGGCAAGGGATGGAAGGCCCCCCAGGCGGCCGGTGTGATCCACACCGACTTCGAAAAGGGGTTCATCAAGGCCGAGGTCATCTCGTTCGAGGACCTCGTGGCGACCGGTTCCGTGCAGGAAGCACGCGCGAAGGGCAAGGCCCGGCTCGAGGGCAAGGACTACGTCATGCAGGATGGCGACGTCGTGGAGTTCCGCTTCAACAACTGAACGGCGTTTGGAAGTGGCCTGGGCTCAGGCCATCCGCGGGTAGTCGATAGTCAGCAGACTGCCGTCGCGGATGTCGCGGAGCACGTCCTCGGTGAGATCTCCCACTCGGACACCTCGAGCGTGGGAGGGCACGACATCGTCGTCCTCAGGGCTCCACGCGCGGAGTACTGCGATGCGCGAGACGTTCGTGACGTGGTCCGGCATCTCGCGCAACCACCCGAGCCACGCGTCGGCGTCGATCTCCTCTTGCACGGGTGGGTCGTTGCGACGCCCGATGAGACTGTCGCAGTCGCACATCCGGCGGGTCAGTGTGAACACCGCCGACGAGCCCCGCACTCGACCGGAGGCTATGCGCATGGGGGTTCGCAGGGGAGGCACGCCCAGCCTGTCCTCGGTGAATCGCTGGAATTCCGAAGTGAAAGCTGCGGCGTTGATCGCCCACAGATTGGTGGCGCACATGCTCTCCATCTTTCCGCGTTCGACCGCCGCTGTGCACACCGCTAACGGTGACGTAACCCGGTGGAGTTTCGTTTCAACGTATAGTCGCGTTCCGCTTAAACCTTGCCATCGCCTAGGCCGCATGCCGGGTGTCAACTCGGATGAGGGTCTTCGGTTTGGGGATCGAAGAGTTCATCGATCCTGCAGTCGAAGACCGCTGCCAGACGGAAGGCTAGCTGCGCTATCATGGTTGATAGCAGAAGGAGGTGGCCCGGATGTCATCCATCATCGTCCGAGGTCTCGATGACCATGTGAAGCAGCAGCTGGCATCGCAGGCGAAGGAGCACGGGCGGTCCATGGAGGCCGAGGTCCGCGACATCCTCACGAAGGCCGCTCGACGGCCGCACATCGGCATGGCTCTTCTGTCTGTGGCACGGCATGTCGATGGGGTCGACGAGTTGCCGGTTCCGACGCGCGATGATGTCGCAAGGGCGGCGGACTTCGAATGATCGTCCTCGACACGAACGTCATCTCGGAGATCTTTCGGCCCTCTCCGGAGCCTCGTGTCGTCGAGTGGCTTGTGTCCTTGACGGGCGACGTCGCGATCACTTCCATCACTCTCGCGGAGTTGCTTGCCGGTGTGCGCAGGCTCCCGAACGG
>NZ_JBHWTD010000069.1:0-14337 GCF_043427715.1 Microbacterium sp.
GGCGGTCAGCTGCACCGTCATGACACCGCGTTCGGCGAGGCCGATCATCGCGGTGGGTGCCGCGACCCCGGGCACGGCGCCGTCGACGACGGCGCCTCCCTCGTCGAGCACGAGGGCCGGGCGCACGCCGCGCGCCTGCAACTCGGCGACGATCGCGCGCGCGCCGTTGCCAGCGGTCTCCTCGTTGTGGCCGAACGCCAGATAGACGTCGTGTACGGGCGTGAAGCCCTCCCCCGCGAGCTGCTCGATCGCCTCGAGGATCGCCACGAGCGACCCCTTGTCGTCGATCGCCCCGCGCGCGTGGACCGCCGCGTCGTCGCCCTCGCCGACGATCTGGGCACCGAACGGCGGGTGCGTCCATTCGGCGTCGACGACCGGGACCACGTCGATGTGCGCCATCAGGACGGTCGGCGCCGCGCTCGACGACCCCGGCCACCGGTAGAGGAGCGAATGACCGGCGATGATCTCGCGCTCGAGCGTCCGGTGCGTGGCCGGATAGAGGCGCTCCACCTCGGCGCGGAAGGCCTCGAACGGCGCCCAGTCGGTGAGCGCCTCGTCGGCGCGTGAGACGGTGGGCAGTCGGAGCAGAGCACGGAAGCGGTCGAGGGCGGCGACGGCAGCGGGATCGGGTTCCACGGCATGAGCCTACGGGGCTGCACGACCTCCGTGAACGGCAGGGCTAGGCTCGTCCCCATGGCCGGACTGCGATGGGGAATCCTTGCGACGGGCGGCATCGCCCACGCCTTCACGAGCGATCTGCGGACGGCGGGTCTGACCGTTACCGCGGTCGGCTCACGGCGGGCGGAGGCGGCGGCGGACTTCGCGGCATCCTTCGACATCCCGCGTGCGCACGGATCGTACGAGCATCTCGTCGCCGACCCCGATGTCGACATCATCTACATCGCGACACCCCACAGCCACCACCGTGCCAACGCGATCCTGGCCCTTGAACACGGAAAGCACGTGCTCATCGAGAAGCCGCTCACCCTCGACGCCGACGAAGCCGTCGCGATCCGCGACATCGCCGCAGGCCGAGGGCTGCTCGCGATGGAAGCGATGTGGACGCGGTATCTGCCGCACATGATCCGCATCCGCGAGCTCGTCGCGGACGGCGCGATCGGAGAGGTCCGCGCCCTGTCGGCCGACCACACCCAGAAGATCTCCGACGACCCCACCCACCGCCTCAACGCGCTCGAGCTCGGCGGCGGCGCACTGCTCGACCTCGGGATCTACCCGGTGTCGTTCGCGTGGGACATCCTCGGCGCACCGACGGAGGTCCGCGCCGTCGGGCGGCTCGGCGAGACCGGTGCCGACACCGAGGCGGCGATCTCGCTGACCCACGCCTCCGGCGCGGTGGCGTCGCTGCTCACCTCCTCGCGCGCGGCGGGCCCGAACACGGCGCACATCATCGGCACCGAGGGACGCATCTCGATCGACGCGGTCTGGTACACGCCCACCACCTTCCGGGTGCACGCGCCCGACGGCACCGTGCGCGAGGAGTTCCGCTCCGACATCTCCGGTCGCGGCATGCAGTTCCAGGCGCTCCACGCAGAGGAGCTGATCGCCTCCGGTCGCACCGACAGCGCGCTGCTCCCGATGGAGGAGAGCGTGGCCATCATGGCAACGCTCGACGACATCCGCGCGCAGCTCGGCGTGGTCTACCCCCGAGGCTGACACACTGGGGGGATGCCGGATCCCCAGAGCCCCCGCGTCGCGGTTTACCTCGACTTCGACAACATCGTGATGAGCTGGTACGACCGCGTCCACGGCCGGAACAGCTACTCGCGCGATCGTCAGCGGATCGCCGCCGATCCCGATGAGAAGGAGATCGCCGAGCGCCTGGGCGCCGCGACGATCGACGTCGGCGCGATCATGGACTACGCGGCATCCTTTGGCACGCTGGTGCTGACCCGCGCTTACGCCGACTGGTCCTCGCCGGTGAACGCCCTCTACCGCGAGCAACTCGTCGCCCGCGCCGTCGACCTGGTGCAGCTGTTCCCCGCGGCGGCTTACGCCAAGAACGGCGCCGACATCCGGCTCGCCGTCGACACCGTCGAAGACCTCTTCCGGCTCGAAGACCTCACCCATGTGGTGATCGTCGCCGGCGACAGCGACTACGTCCCGCTCGCGCAGCGATGCAAGCGCCTCGGCCGGTTCGTCGTCGCGGTCGGCGTCGCGGGGTCCACCGCGAAGTCACTGGCCGCGGCATGCGACCAGTTCGACGCCTACGACTCCCTTCCCGGCGTCTCGCTGCCCGACCCCGAGCCCGCCCCCGAGATTCCGCCGGCATCGGGCCGCCGCCGCCGCAAGGCGGTCGACCCGACGGCGCAGCTGCTGTCCCGCGCGCTTCGCCTCGAGCACGAACGCACCGACGAGGAATGGGTGCACCTGTCGGCGGTGAAGAACCTGCTCAAGCGCATGGACCCCTCCTTCAGCGAGAAGAGCCTCGGCCACCGGTCGTTCTCGGACTTCGTGAAGGCCTACCCGAAGATCGCCGAGCTCGACGAGTCGACGAACATCGTGCGCGTGCGAGCGGTCGAGGCCGCGGCGTCCTGACGCGCGCCACGGATCAGCGCTTGGCGGGCGAGGTCGACCAGAGCGCCCAGGCGACGAGCACCGGCTGGAAGAGCAGCCGACCCCAGCGCTTCTGCGGGCTGTCGAGCTGGAAGCCCTCCTTCTCGCCGAGCGCCTGGCCGATGTTGCCCGGGAAGATCGCGATGAAGAACGCCGCGAGGATCGCGCCGACCCGGCGCCGCTCCTTCGGGAGGGCGACGAGCGCGGCGCCGAGCATCATCTCGACGGCGCCGGACGCGACGACGACACCGTCCTTGTCGATCGGGAGCACGTCGGTGACGAGATCGGGCACCTGAGTCTGGAACTCCTTGCGGGCCCAGAACAGGTGGCTGAGTCCGGCGAACACCATGGCGCCTGCGAGCGTCCACCGCGCGAAAGTCTTCATGCTCCGAGTATGGGGGCGCGCCGAGGCGGGTGGGGTCGTTCCCAGAGAACCCATACCCTGGAAGGCATGCCTGCCGCTCCTTTCCCGTTCGGGCGGCTCCGCCGATGGCCGGATGCCGAGGGCGACGGCCTCGTGGCCGTCGACGCCGCCGATCGGCTGATCCTCGACGAGGCGGCCGTCGCCCTCGCTGCGACCGGTCCCGACGAGGTCGTCGTGATCGGCGACGCCTACGGGGCGCTCACCCTGGGCGCGTCGCATGCGGGAGCCCGTGGCATCCGGGTGCATCAGGATGCCCTCGTCGGCGAGCAGGCCCTCGCACGCAATGCGACAGAGCTCGGTGCTGCCGACGCCTTCCGGTCGATGCCGCTGGATGCGACCCTGCTGACCGGCGCGCGCGTCGTGCTGCTGCGACTCCCGCGTTCCCTCGACGCGCTCCGCGACATCGCCGGCCTCATTGCGGCGCACGCCCACCCCGAGGTCGTCGTGTTCGCCGGCGGACGTCTCAAGCACATGACGCTCGCGATGAACGACGTGCTCCGGGAGGTGTTCGGCAGGCTCGACGTGACGCACGCCCGCCAGAAGTCCCGCGTGCTCGTCGCGCGCGAGCCGCACGGCGGCGGCGACCCGGAGCCCGCCGCCGGCCGTGAGGACGGGCTCGAGCTGCGCGCCCTCGGCGGTGCGTTCGCCGGCGCCCGACTCGACATCGGGACGCGCCTGCTGCTCGCGCACCTCCCCCATGCCCCCTCCGGTGGCTCGGCGGAGGATCCGTTCGTGGACTTCGCCTGCGGCACCGGTGCGGTCGCCGCGCACCTGGCGCTGCGGCATCCGTCGGCCCACGTCTACGCGTCGGACCAGTCAGCCGCCGCCGTCGCCTCCGCGCGCGCGACCGCGGCGGCGAACGGGGTCGCCGACCGGGTCGAGGTCGTTCGGGACGACGCCCTGTCGCGACTACCGGACGGAACGGTGTCGTTCATCGCCCTGAACCCGCCGTTCCACAGCGGCGCGGCCGTCACCGACCTGCTCGCGCCGCGCCTGTTCGCCGACGCGGCACGAGTCCTCCGCCCGGGCGGCGAGCTGTGGTGCGTGTGGAACTCGGCGCTCCGGTATCGGCCAGTGCTCGAGCGGCTCGTCGGCCCGACCCGTCAGGTGGCGCGCGACCGCAAGTTCACGGTGACGGTCTCGACCCGCTGAGTCGCGGCATCCGGCCTCGTGCCGATACAACCGCACGAGTTCTGGTGCGCGTGTCGTCTCGGGAGCCCCGGAAGACGACACCAGCCCCACCGATCGTGCAGCTGTTTCACCTCACGGCCGACACGGGTCCCCGGTAGATCAGCGCCCGGGAGGTCAGCGGCCGGGTGGCCCGACGATGAGCAGAACGACGTAGAGGGCGACGATCGCGGCGACGAGGACCGCGATGAGCAGCGTCGCGTGGCGGAGGAACCAGCGGAGCAGGCGGTCGATGCGGCGGTGGTCGCGGGGATCGTCGGTCGCCTCCAGCCGCCACCGGCCGTCGAGGCGGCCGCTGCGGCGCAGCCACATCTCGACCGGGATGGTCGCGTACGGGATGACCGCGGAGGCGACGGCGAGCGCCGCGGTGCCGAGGTGCCAGCGGTTGTGGACGGCGACGAGGATCGCGGTCGCACCGTACGAGAGGAAGACGAATCCGTGGATGCCACCGCCGATGGAGACGGCGAGGGCGGGGCCGCCGACGGCGCGGATGATGAGCGCGGCGATCAGCAGGGTCCAGGAGCAGGCCTCGGCGATGGCGAGGACGCGATACAGCGATGCGGGGGTGCGGAACACCCCTTCAGGCTAGGTGAAGCATGCTGGGCGGCCGCTCAGCGCGACGCCCACACCGCCCAGGCGACGAGGACCGGCTGGAGGAACAGCCGGACGAAGCGGCGGCGATCGGTGTCGAGGAAGGGCGCGTCGCGTCCGGTGCGCCACTGGTGGATGTTGCCGGGCAGCACCGCGACGAAGAACGCCGCGATCGCGAGGCCCACTCGGCGCCGGTCACCCGGGAACAGGAGCAGGGCGGCGCCCAGCAGGATCTCGACGACTCCCGACACGACGACGATCGTGTCCTTGTCGGTGCGCAGCAGCCGGGTCGCCCAGTCGGGGACGGCGATCCGGAAGCCCCGCCGCAGCGTCGTGAGGTGCCCGACGCCCGCGCCGACGAGCACGCCTGCGAGCAGCCACCGCGCCACCGTGCGAAGGACCGTCACTCCATGACTCCCGCGCGGATCCCGGCGAGCGATTCGGCGACGCGGGGCAGGGCCTGGGCGAGGGAGGCGTCGAGCTGCGCGAGCCGATCCCGCGCCTCCCGGAGCACGCGCGCTCCCTTCAGCGTGACGCTGAGGTCGCTCGCGGCACCCGCTTGAGCGGTGGCGTCGGCGACGAGGCCGTCGTTGACGAGCGTATGGACGGCGGCATGCGCCGATTGCACGGTGATGTGCGAGCGACGGGCGAGCTCGGAGAACGAGATGCCCGGCTCCGCGCCGATGTGACCGAGCAGGGCGAACTTGCGGGTCGAGATCCCGAGGGTACGGAGCTCCGCTGCGAGCTGCGCCTCCCACGCGGCCGACACACCGAGCAGCGCGATGACAGGACTGAAGCGGGGTGCGTCCTCGGATTCGGTCTCTGCCACGCCATGAGTCTAGGAGGACGGATGCCACCAGGTCAGCAACGACGTCGCAGGTTCCCCTACGATCGGGGCGCGTCCGGAGGAGGAGACGCCGGTCTGGACACCCGATGCCGTCGGCATCGTCGTCACGATCGCCGGCCGCGAGCACCGTTGCTGGGTATGGGTCGGCGCGGTGGAGTCGGTGCCGTGACGAGTGCGCGGCCTGCGGTGAGCGGACTCAGCGGTAGACCGGGTACATCTCCCCCACGCAGAACGCGGTCACGATCCCGACGGCCGTCACGATGAGGACGATGACATCGCGCAGGGTGATGCGCAGCCGGGCGAGGCGGAGGCGCCGGGAGGACCCGGCATCCGTCGATCGGGTGAAGCCACGCGTCTCGAGCGCTTCGACGGTCGTCCGCACCGACCGGGCGGTGTTGAGGAAGATCGGATAGAACGACAGCACCGCCATCTGCACGAATTGGATGCCGCTGCGCCACCGCAGCAGCCCTGGCCGCTCCGGCGGCGCGACGCGCAGGCGGTAGCTCTCGAAGACGTCGCTGAGCTGCTCGACGAGGATCGGCAGCATCCGGTAGCCGTAGCTGACGCCGAACGCGAGCATCTGCGGGGCGCGGAACGCCAGCAGCGCGTCGGAGAGCTTCTCGGGATCGAGCGACACGAACGCCGCCATGCTCGCGAGGGCGACGACGCCGAGTTTGAGGTTCAGCACCGCGAGGGCGATGAGGGTGTCGAGGTTGCCGCCGAAGAGCCACGCCGCGATGAACAGGTAGAGGATCTCGAAGCCCGCGCCGATCACGAACAGGCCGAGGATCAGCGGGCCGACGCGGGCGAGGGCGACGGAGACCACCCCGAGCACGAACAGCCCGGCGAGCACGGTCACGTTGTGGGTGAACCAGGGCACGAGCGCGAGGCCGAGGTACCAGACCACCACGGCGCGGGGGTCCATGGCGGCGAACAGTCCACCGCGGGTCGCATACGCCGTGCGGATGAGCTCCAGCTTGATCCACTGAACCGACAGGACGTCGTGGTGCGCGCGAGCCATCAGGCGACCGCCGTCCGGACCGGCACCGACACGGCGGCGACGAACTCGTCGACCGACAGCGGGACCGGGTCGACCCCCAGCAGGGTGCCCAATCGGGTGATGTGCGGCGGGCGGAGGGTCTGCGCCAGTTCGGGGTGGGCGAACAGCTCACGCGGAGTCAGATCGGCACGCACCCGGCCACCTTCCAGGACGATCACGCGGTTCGCCCATTCGGCGACGAGCTGCATGTCGTGCGTCGCGACGACGGCGCAGGAGATCGCGTCGGCGAGCTCCGCGAGCATCGCCGTGACGTCGTCGCGGCTGCGCACGTCGAGGCTCGCGGTCGGCTCGTCGAGCAGCAGCAGACGGGGTCGCATCGCGAGCCCGATCGCGAGCGCCGCGCGGCGCTGCTGACCGCCGGAGAGCATCCGCCCGTCGCGGTCGGCGAGCTCCTCCAGCCGCACGCGCGCGAGCACCTGCTCGACGATGCGGTCGGCGTCGGGGGTCTTCCGTGTGCGCGGGGTCAGCGCGACGTCCTCGCGCACACTGCTGCGCAGGAACATCGTCTCGGGATGCTGCGGGAGATACGCGACCGTCTCCGCCATGCGACGCGCGGAGACGGCTCGGGTGTTCCGCCCCTCGACCGTCACCTCTCCCGTCCGTGCCACGGTGATGCCGGCGAGCAGCTTCATGAGCGTGGACTTGCCGGCGCCGTTGCCGCCCACGAGCGCGACCCGGTCGCCCTCGTGCAGAGTCAGATCGAGATCCTCGAGGACGGGGGTGATCCCGCCGCCCACCGAGCGGTAGCCGTGCGAGACGCCCTCGACGTGGGCGACGATGCGCTCGGCGGGTCTGTCCGAGGCCGCGACGACCGCAGCCCCGTCGACGTGCACGTCGTGCGCTCGGAGCACGTCGGCCGCTTCCTCCGGTGTGCGCGGAGCGGAGCGGATGCCGAGGCGGTGCAGCGCCGAGACCGGTTGCGGCGCGGGGATGCCGTGCTCCTCGAGCTCCGCCGAACGCAGCAGCGCCTCCTCGACCGGCAGGTGCCAGACGGGAGTGCCGTGCGCCATGAGGAGCACGGTCTTGGCGTACCGGGCGATGAACTCGGCGTGGTGCTCGATCGTGATCACGGTCGTGCCGTGCTCGCGGTTGAGGAAGGTGAGTCGCTCGTAGATCTCCTCGGCACGCGCGGGGTCGAGTTCGGCCACCGGCTCGTCGACGATGATGACGGCCGGGGCGAGGGCGACGGCTCCGGCGAGCGCGGTCAGGTGCGCCTGGCCGCCAGAGAGCTGCCAGATGAACCGACCCCCGAGGTCGCCGATCCCCAGCGCACCCAGGGCCGCCTGCGCCCGTTCGGCGTGGTCGTCCCAGCCGAAGTTCAGCGGGCCGAAAGCGACCTCGTCCGAAACGGTGGGACGCACCAGCTGGTTCTGGAAGTCCTGGTACACGTACCCGACAGTGGTGGACAGGTGGGCGACGCTGGAGGTGTAGGTGTCGACGCCGTCGACGTGCACCGAGCCCGCGAACTCGCCCGCCCAGTAGTGCGGGATCAGCCCGTTGAACGTCTTGCAGAGCGTGGTCTTGGCGGCCCCGTTGCCCCCGACCACCGCGACGAAGTCGCCGCGGTGGATCGAGAGCGAGACGTTGCGAAGCGTGTCCTCGGTGGCGCCCGGGTAGCGGAACGAGAGGTTCTCGACCCGGATGATGGGTTCGTCGGTCACGGACGGGTCCGGCGACGGTGTGCAGCGAAGAGCGCGATGGCGATGGTGGTCAGCACGAGGATCGCGCCCACGCTCACCCAGAGGAAGCCGTCGCCGTACTGGTCGCGGAGCTCGGTGTCGACCGTTCCGATCGCGATGTCCCACGCCTCGAGGAAGGCGAAGAAGAAGGAGGCGATCGACAGCAGGATCGCGGCGATCACGAACCAGCCGGCCCGGGGGGCCGCTCCCGGGATCGGCTCCCCCTTGACGCGCGGTCGGATGCCGAGCAGCGGCTCGATCTTGCCGTGCAGGGCCGGGATCAGCCACATGGCGGGGATGGCTCCGAACAGGATGCCGCTCACCAGCAGGTCGACGCCGAGACCGATCCCTTCGATCGCGAGGATCGACTCGGGCAGACCCTCGACGAATTCGGCATCCTCCAGACCGACCCAGACCTTCGTGAGGTCGACGAGGGCGGACAGCACCTTGTCGATGACGACGACCATGATGGCGCCAAGCCAGATCTGACCGCGACTGCGCGGGTCGCGGATGAGCGTGCCGGCGATGTACAGGGCGAGGAACATCTGGATGAAGCCCTCCACCTCCGCCAGACCCGAGAAATCGCCCATGAGCAGGTCGGTGAAGATGATCTCGCCGAGCGGCGCACCCAGCGCTGCCCAGAACGGGCTGAACAGGGCCACCATCGTCAGCGGGACGAAGACGAAGTACGACACCGAGATGTCGACGGGGCCGAGCGTCACATCGGGGATGATCTCCAGGATGATGTTCGACAGCCCGAAGAGGGCCATCGACAGCACGAAGATCATGAGCTTCTGCGGAGTGGTCAGTTCTCCGCCGGGCGCGCCGATGCCGCGGAGCGTTCCGGTGCGTTCGTAGGGGCGGGTGTCGGTCATGGTGTCCTCTGTCTTCGGGTACGGGTTCGGGCCAGGCGGTCGGGTCAGATGCGGGCGGGGGCGGCGAGCAGGTCGATGAGGTCGCCGGGTTCGGAGACCACGTCGGTGACCTCGCCGGAGCGGACCGCCGCATCGATGGCGTCGTCGTCGGTCGTGCCGCCGCGGACGATGACGCGACGGGCGATGCCCATCGACTGCGCCGCAAGGGCGTCGTTGTGTGGCTTGTCGCCGAGGAACCAGGTCCGGGCGGGGTCTGCGGCGGTGATCCGCAGGGCTTCTTCGACGATGCGCGGGTCGGGCTTGCGGTAGCCGTTCTCGTCGGAGCAGACGTAGGCCCCGATGAGCGGGTCGATGCCGTGCGCGGCGCACTCGGCGCGCACCGCGCGGCCGCTGACCGTGTTCGAGACCACGACGACCCGGACGCCCTCGGCGCGGCAGTGCTCGAGCAGCTCCGCCACGCCGGTGCGGAGGGTGCGGCGGCTCTTCGCGCGGCCGTACTGGAACATCAGGTCATCGGCTTCGGCGGTCAGCACGGCGCGAGCGCGCACGCTGAGGTCGGCGCCGACCAGGTCGCGCCAGAACTCGAGGGCGCCGACTTCGCGGTTCGCGCCGCCGCCTGCGAGGTTCTGCCGCTGCGCGCGCTTGCGTTCGACGTGCCGGGCCCGCCCCTCCGCGATGAGCAGGTGCGCGCGGGCGAGGTCGACGGGCTCGTCGGGTCCGTTCAGCAGCCGGGCGAGGTGCGACGCGAACGCGTCCAGCAGCGCGGCATCCGGAACCGTGGTGGAGATGACGCCGCCGTGGTCGATCATCAGGACGGGCGCCCCCGTGGGCTCGGGCTCGGTGGCCGCCGCGGGTGCTGCCGACGCAGGCGCCACCGCCGACCGCAGCACCTCTGCCAGCCCCTCGGGCGTGGGGAACACGGCATCCGCCGTCTCCGTGACCGCGAACGGCGGATTGTCGGTGTGGCCGCTTGCCGTGAGGATCATCCCGCCGACGCCGGCGCGACGCCCGGCGACGACGTCGCGGTCCTGCGTGTCGCCGACGTACCAGCACTGCGCGGGCGTCACCCCGAGCGCGGTCGCTGCCAGCTCGATCATGCCGGGATGGGGTTTGCGCATTCCCACCTCGTCGCTGTACACCTGCACGCCGAAGGCGGCGTCGAGCCCGTGCTCGGCGAGGATCGCGCGGTGGCTGCGTCCGGCATGGGCGTTGCTGACGATCCCCAAGCGGATGCCGCGGGCCGTCGCCTCGGCGATGACGTCGCGGATGCCGGGGCGGAGCGCGTGATCGGAGAGCGTCGTGTTCATCTCCTCGAGCACCTCCCCCGCCTCCGCGACCAGGAGCGCGTGCACCGGGCCCGGCAGGTCGGCGGCGAGGAAGTCCGCGACGATCTCGCGGTGGGTCATCTCCCGCGGCGTCCGGCGGCGGCTCGAGGCGTGCTTCCAATGCCGGAGCGCCGTGAGCGCCGCGTCGAGGGAGGCTCGGACGCGAGCGTGTTCGATCTCCCACCCGCCACGGGCGGCGCGCTCGACGATCCGGGTGGCGAAATCGTCGCGCCCGGTCGGGCGCTTCGCCGTCTGGAAGATGACACCGCCGAAGTCGAGCAGGAGCGCGTGAGGGGCGACGGTGAGAGCGGAGTCGGGCACGGCGGGTCCTGTCTGTCGAGCGATGTGGTTCGACGCTAGGGAGAGCGGGTGACGCGGCAGTCGACCGCCGGTGAACGCTTGTGGAACGCTCCAGCTGGAAGGCGCTGGAGCGTTCCAGCCCTGCTAGGACGGAGGGGTGACCGATTCACCGCGCCGCCGCCCGACGCTCTACGACGTCGCCGACGCCGCCGGTGTGTCGAAGTCGCTCGTCTCTCTCGCGATCCGCGGGCAGGCGGGGGTCGGGGATGCCACGCGGGAACGCATCCTGGCCGTCGCCGGGGAGCTCGGGTACCGCTCGAACCCGTGGGCGCGGTCGCTGGTGCGCGGGCGGAGCGGATCGGTGGGGGTGCTCGTCGGCGACCTGCGCGGGTACGCAGTCGACGTCGTGCACGGCATCGAGGCCAGCGCCGACCGCCACGGCGTGGGAGTCGTACTCGTCGACGGCCGCGGCGACCGCGACCTGCTCGCGAGGGGTGTGGAGCGTCTCGGCGGCTTCGGCGTCGACGGGATCATCGCGGTGACGGGTCAGATCCCGGCGGCGGCGGTGCGTGCCTCAGCCGCGCCGGTCGTCATCGTCGGCCGGCCCGATGAGGTGCCGGATTCGGCGTCGCAGGTGAGCAACGACGACCGCCTGGGCGCCCGGATGGCGGTGCATCATCTGCTGGGGCTCGGTCACCGGCGGATCGCGCACGTCGCCGGGTCGGGACGCGTCGCCGCGCGCCAGCGGGCGAGCTCGTACGAGCAGACGATGACCGAGATGGGGCTCACGCCGCTCATTCTCGGGTCGGTGGCGGAACTCGTCGGGTTCGATGTGACGGCGGTGTTCTGCGCGACCGACCGGATCGCGGCGGAGGCGATGGGCGCGATCATCGACTCCGGCAGGCGGGTGCCCGAGCACCTCAGCGTCGTGGGCTACGACGACACCCAGCTCGCGACGTGGCTGCGGCCGGCGTTGACGACGGTCGAGCAGCCGCGACACCTCCTCGGCGAACGCGCGTACGCAGCACTCGCGGGGCTGCAGGCCGGTGAGCCGCCGCGCCGGGAGGTGCTGCCACCGAGCCTCATCGTGCGTGGCTCGACCGCTCCCGTTCCGGAGAATGCGCGCTGACGCGGTCGGAGCGAACCGCCCCTGCGCCCACCGATCACCTTTCGGTTGCGGGGCAAGTCAACGTGTCGCCAGTCCGTTCCTCACGCCCGACTCGGGCAGACACACCCTTCAGATCAGGCGTTTACGGGGGTGTGGCTGAGCTCGATGAGCTGCTCCAGCGATTCGAGCGGGATCGCGCCATTCATGAAGCCGATGAACTGCTTCATCGGCATCGACGCCAGCTTCGGGAAGCTACTGACCGCTATGCAGCGGGCGGTAGGGACGTCGATGGGCTGAACCGGCGCGATGTCGGTATTTCCTGTCATCCTCGGCCAGAAAGTGAGCGGATCTGCCGGATTTGGGAACGAACGAACGGGTCCTACGCCGCCGCGGTCGATGCTCGGGTGCACGAGCGCACACGGCAGGTCACCGCACAAGTCGCGCCGGTGCCGTCGCCACACGCTGGACACGGTCCGCCTTCGGAATCACGTTCACCGTCCACACCCAGGAGCACCGCTGCTAGGTGTGGGGCGGCGCCGTCGACGAGGCGTCGTCTGGTCCAGCCCTCAGCAGGAGGTGCGGTCGCCGAACAACGCCCATGCCGGCATGGAGTCCTGGTAGGTGCCCCTTGTCTCGGTGTCATCGAGCATCGACCAGATGACGACGTCGTCGACCTCGGGCTCGTGTTTCGCCCACTCGAACCAGTTGATCATCCGCAGCGCCGGAAGCTCTTCGCGCAGTGAGGGTTCGAATACCTGCTCCGCCCAGGCCTGTTTAATGCGGCGCTGGGCGCGGGTGTCGCCGCGGTCCACGACGAGGGCTGCAGTCTCTGGGATCGCTACCGGTTTACCCCGCCGCTCACCGTACTCCGCGTAGAAGTCGGGTACGGCCGTGTCGTCTCCGCCGAGCCCGTTGTATTCGCCGCGGAGCTGCTGGACGAACTTGCCCGGCTCGGGCATCTCGTTCTCGCCCCATGGGTGACGCGACCCCCAGTGATAGAGGGACATCCCCACCCAGTCCACGTACTCATCGCCCGGGTAATACGGGGCGTATGGATCGTCGGCGGACGAGAGGGCGCCATCGTCATCGGTGTCCAGGACTCGTCCGTCGGCACTCCCCGGGATGGCTGCATACGCGCCACCCGTGAACGGGTAGCCTCCCCCGTAGTTCGGGGCCCACATCATCGTCGCCCCCGGCACCTGATCGTGCACCGCGGTCGCCACATTGCGGAAGGTCTCGACGTACAGCTCCGGCTGCTGCCCCCACGCATACCAGGACCCATTCATTTCGTGGGCGAACCGCACCACAACCGGGACACCCAGTCGGGTGATCTCTTGCAGCAGGTCCACGATCTCCTCGATGAGCGCCTCGTCCACCACTCCCAGCCCGTCCTGCGGCTCCAACGTCAGCACGTGCGCCGCGCCGGCTTCGGCCGTCTGAGCACCCGCCTGCACCGCCCAGTCACGCTCTTCCGACGACCACGGGACCGGCACGAAGGAAACGACATCCGCGGGTTGCCGGCCAAGCTTCTCCGCGTAGTCGGCAACAGTCTCGGATCCCCAGTCCAGGTTCACACCGATGTGAACACCGTCAGCCCCGAGGAACTCATCCGACACGCACGCTGCGAACGCGCTCAGGTCAGCCTCGCCGAGCTCACTCCCGCCAGCCTCCAGATCCGCTGACTGCCCGGTGCACGACACGAACCCGAGGAGAATGAGCGGTGTCAGTATGAGTGCGAGTGGTCGGTGCCGCATGCGTCGAACCCTTCCGTCCTGAGATGCCGTCTGACTCATGCTACGGAGGGATTTGGCGGGTGCAGCACTGCTTGCGGGTCCGGCGGCAACGTTCCGGCAGGAGGTGAGCTTTCCCACGCTGCGCAGCTGGAACACCCCTTGTGCGCCCTTCGTCGGGAGAGGAGCGTGGCGCTGAAGCGCGATTGGACCGCAGACCACCGGGAGGTCGCAGCATGGGCAGATTCATGTTTGACACCAACGTCCGAGCCGAGTTCAACGAATCGCGTAGTCTCGCACTAAACCCTGCATGGATTGGCGCACTCGTCCATGTCGCCAACACCGCGGGTGGCCTGTACCTGGTACCCGAACCAGCCGCCCGAGCGCGTCACGACACCGAAAAGGCTGACAGCGCGGCCCCGTTCCGCATCGGCGGTTGATCCTTTGGCTGCCGGTGACATCGAAACCGTCCACCGCGTTGATGGTTGGGTCAACCGGGCTCTTCGGAATCAAGGGTGTAGGTGGGGTCTGAAGCCGCCGGCTTCGAGTAGCGACCTCGCGATGTAGTGGGTGAGGTTCCGGAATCCGAGGGCGGAGCCGCGGAGGTGCTCGAGCCGGCCGTTGATCGCTTCCGTG
>NZ_JBHWTD010000070.1:0-37921 GCF_043427715.1 Microbacterium sp.
CCGACGGAGGCGATCAACGGGCGGCTCGAACACCTCCGCGGCTCAGCGCTCGGCTTCCGCAACCTCACCCACTACATCGCCCGGTCGCTGCTCGAAGCCGGAGGATTCAGACCCGCGCTACACCCTCAATCGTGAAGAGCCAGGAAAGACTCCGGGCCAGCCGCAGACAGCGCACCTGACGCCCTGATCTAACGCAGTTCAACGATCGTTCTCCAGCACAAGACAGAACTGCTTGCGGCACATACCCTAGGGGGGTACGGTATAAACGTGAACGGTTATGAGGGTAACAAGGACGACCTGCAGAAGCGTCTGCGTCGGATCGAGGGCCAGGTGCGCGGGATCGCGCGCATGGTCGATGAAGACAAATACTGCATTGACATCCTCACGCAGGTGTCTGCTGCGACGAAGGCCTTGGAAACGGTCGCTTTGTCCCTGCTGGGAGACCACCTGAGTCATTGCGTCGCGGAAGCGAGCGCCGAAGGAGGCCAGGTGGCTGCAGAGAAGATCCGTGAGGCCAACGACGCCATTGCCCGTCTCGTCCGTTCTTGATCACACCTAATCCATTTGGAGGAGCACATCATGACTGACCGCATCGACCTCGGTCTGAAAGACACCAACGCCGGCTGCGCCTGCTGCGCCACATCGGCAACGACAGACGCTCCCGCATCGACCTCCGCCGCCGTCACGAACGACGTCCTGGTCGACGGGATGACGTGCTCGCACTGCGTGTTGAGCGTCACCGAGGAGCTGACCGCCCTCGACGGTGTGGAGAACGTCACGGTCGACCTGAATGCCGGCGGTACGTCGCGCGTCACTATTCACAGCGCCGGGCCGATCGACTCTGACGCAGTGAAGGCCGCGGTCGAGGAGGCTGGCTACACCCTGGCAGGTAGCCCCGCATGAGCACGGTCGACGTCGAGCTCGATATCTCCGGGATGACGTGCGCGTCGTGCGCCACCCGGATCGAACGCAAGCTGAACAAGCTTCCCGGTGTGGAAGCGACGGTGAACTACGCCACCGAAAAAGCACGTGTTCGCGGGCACGACGTCGACCCCGCCACCCTCATCGCCACGGTCGAATCCGCCGGTTACCAGGCAGCCCTACCCGCACCGCCGGCAAGCGATGACCACGCCGAGGAAGCGCGCAGCTCGGAGGCTGACGAGGTAGGGGCGCTGCGGCGCCGGCTGCTGATCAGCACTTCACTGTCGTTGCCGGTCGCGGTGCTGTCGATGGTCCCGGCGTTGCAGTTCGAGTACTGGCAGTGGCTGGCGCTCACCCTCACCGCCCCGGTCGCGGTATGGGGGGCGTGGCCCTTTCACCGGGCCGCGGCGGTCAACGCCCGTCACGGCGCGGCGACCATGGACACCCTCATTAGCGTCGGCGTGATCGCCGCGTTCGGATGGTCCCTCTACGCACTGTTCTTCGGCGGGGCAGGCATGCCCGGGATGACGATGACCTTCACCCTCATCGGCACCCCGCAGGCCGGCGGCCACGAGATCTACCTGGAAGTCGCGGCGCTGGTCACCGTCTTCATCCTCGCCGGCCGGTACGCCGAAGCACGCGCGAAGAAGTCATCGTCGGAGGCGCTGCGGGCTCTGCTGGAGATGGGCGCGAAGCACGCCACACAGCTCGTCGACGGTGCCGAACGGACGGTGCCGGTCGCGCAGCTTGCGGTAGGAGACACCGTGCTTGTCCGACCGGGGGAGAAGGTTCCCTCGGACGGGCTGGTGATCGATGGTTCCTCCGCGATTGACGCGAGCATGCTCACCGGAGAATCGGTGCCCGTCGAGGTGACGGCTGGGTCCCGTGTGGTCGGCGCGACGGTGAACGTCGGCGGTCGCCTCATCGTCGAAATCACCCGGGTCGGCGCGGACACAGAGCTTGCCCGGATGCGCCGGCTGATGGAGGAAGCCCAAACCGGCAAGGCCAAGGTGCAGCGCATCGCGGACCGCGTGTCTGCCGTCTTCGTCCCCATCGTCATCGGACTGGCCGTGGCCGCGTTCCTCGGCTGGACAATCGCCGGAGCCTCGCTCGAGCTGGCGTTCACCGCGGCGGTCGCCACCCTGATCATCGCGTGCCCCTGTGCGCTCGGGCTCGCCACCCCCACCGCGTTGCTGGTCGGAACCGGCCGCGGCTCCCAGCTGGGCATTCTGATTCGTGGACCGCAAGTGCTGGAGCAGACCCGCACCGTCGACACCATCGTGCTCGACAAGACCGGCACAGTCACCACCGGTCAGATGACCGTCACCGACATCCGCCCCGTCGCCGGTGTCACCCGGGACGAGCTGTTGCGCGTTGCCGCCGCGGTCGAGGCAGGATCTGAGCACCCGGTCGCCCGTGCCGTCACCGCTGCCGCCCCCACGGGCGCCTACGCAGACAGCTTCGCGTCGCACGCCGGGTTCGGCGTCCAGGGGCTCGTGGACGGATCCGCCGTCGTTGCGGGCCGGGCGTCCTGGCTGGCGGAGCAGTGGGGCATCCACCCGCCGGCCGAAGCCGCCGCCGAGCTGGGGGCTCTCGCCCGAACCGGTACCGCGATCGCGGTCGGTCGCGACGGGCAATACCTCGGCGCGATTGGGGTGGCCGATACCGTGAAGCCAACCAGCGCCGCCGCGATCGCCCGCTTCCAGGCGCTCGGGTTGCGCCCGGTGCTGCTCACCGGCGACAACACCACCACCGCCGCACGGATCGCCGCGGAGGTCGGCATCCTCGACGTGCGCGCCGAGGTCACGCCCGCTGGAAAGCTCGATGTGATCCGCCAACTTCAGGACGACGGGCATGTGGTGGCGATGGTCGGTGACGGCGTTAACGATGCCGCCGCTTTGGCCGCCGCCGACCTCGGCCTGGCCATGGGCGGAGGCACGGACGCGGCGATCGCTGCCAGCGACATCACGATCGTCTCCGGCGATCTCACCGTTGTCGCCGACGCGATCCGCCTCTCCCGCCGCACTCTCGGCACCATCAAGGGGAACCTGTTCTGGGCGTTCGCGTATAACGTCGCCGCTATCCCGATCGCGATGGCCGGCCTGCTCAATCCTCTCGTCGCCGCAGCGGCGATGGCGTTGTCGTCGGTATTCGTCGTGACCAACAGCCTCCGGCTGCGCCGGTTCCGACCCGACCCGGCATCCGCCCCCACGAGCCCCGTTCCCGTGCCCCAACCGGCCTGACCCGTACCGCCGCACCGGCGCACCCAGCGAAGGAGGCTCCAATGAGCCAGCACGACCACCACAACCACTCCGACCACCAAGCCCACCGCGCCCCAGCGGCCACCGCCCAACACGATCACGCGGCAATGGGCCACCCGCACAGCGAAGACGACCGGGCACCCGCCGCGGGATACTCCGGGCACGGTCACGCCGACCATGGCGGACATGCCGGCCACGGGGACCATGTGGCGAGTTTCCGTCGACTGTTCTGGATCATGCTGGTCTTGGCGGTTCCGGTTGTCGGGTTCTCGATGATGTTCGCGATGCTCATCGGGTACGAGCTTCCTGATGCGGCATGGGTGGGCTGGGTCTCTCCGGTGCTGGGCACGGTCATGTACGTGTGGGGTGGCACCCCGTTCCTGACCGGCGCGGTCAGTGAGCTGCGGGCACGCACGCCCGGGATGATGCTGCTGATCGCCCTCGCGATCACGGTCGCGTTCCTCGCTTCCTGGGGTGCGAGCCTCGGGGTCCTCGATCACGAGCTCGATTTTTGGTGGGAGCTCGCGCTGCTGATCGTGATCATGCTGCTCGGGCATTGGATCGAAATGCGTTCGCTCGCGCAGACGACGTCCGCTCTGGACTCCCTTGCCGCGCTCCTGCCCGATGAAGCGGAGAAGGTCGACGGGGACAACACCGTGACCGTCGCGCCGGCGGACCTGCGAGTCGGGGATGTTGTGGTCGTCCGCCCCGGTGGGCGGGTTCCCGCAGACGGGCGGATCGTTCAGGGCTCAGCGAGCATGGACGAGTCGATGATTACCGGCGAATCTCGTCCCGTCCGCCGCAGCGACGGCGACACGGTCGTTGCCGGGACCGTCGCGACCGACTCCGGCGTGCGAGTAGAGATCACTGCAGTGGGGGAGGACACTGCTCTCGCCGGGATCCAGAAGCTGGTCACCGATGCGCAGAACTCCTCATCTCGCGCCCAGCGGATCGCGGACCGTGCGGCCGCGTGGTTGTTCTGGTTCGCCCTCGGCGCCGGTGTGATCACCGCGATCGTGTGGACTCTGGTCGGGTTGCCCGACGATGCGGTGATCCGCACCATCACTGTGCTGGTGATCGCGTGCCCGCACGCGCTGGGTCTGGCGATTCCCCTCGTGGTGTCTATCGCGACCGAGCGGGCCGCCCGCGGCGGTGTGCTCATCAAGGACCGACTCGCGCTGGAAAGCATGCGCACCGTGGACACGGTCCTGTTCGACAAGACCGGCACCCTCACTAAGGGCACCCCGGCTGTTACTGCGATCGAGCCCGCAGGTGACATCACCCCGGACGAGCTGCTCACTCTCGCCGCAGCGGCAGAGTCCGACTCCGAGCACCCGCTGGCCCGCGCGATTGTGAACGCCGCGAAAGAGAAGCAGCTGCGCCTACCTGCCGCGACCGACTTCACGTCGTCGCCCGCAGTGGGGGTGCGTGCGCAGGTGGGGGGACGGGCCGTGCAGGTCGGTGGACCGTACCTGCTGGAACAAGCAGGCGGCTCAGAGCTGCCGGCCGCGGATGAGTGGCGCAAGGAAGGTGCCATCATCCTCCACGTCCTCATCGACGGGCAGGTCGCTGGTGCACTACGCCTGGCCGACGAGGTCCGGTCCGAGTCGCGAGCGGCAGTGGCTGCCCTCCACGACCGGGACGTGCAGGTGGTCATGATCACCGGGGACGCCGACGCCGTCGCTGCGTCCGTCGCAGCGGAACTCGGCATCGACCGGTACTTCGCCGGGGTGCGCCCCGAGGATAAGGCCTCGAAGGTGAAGGCGCTGCAGGACGAAGGTCGGAAGGTCGCGATGGTCGGTGACGGCGTCAACGACGCTCCCGCTCTCGCCCAAGCCGACGTCGGTATCGCCATCGGCGCGGGCACCGATGTCGCGATCGCGTCGGCGGGGGTCATCCTCGCCAGCGACGACCCCCGTTCGGTGCTGTCGGTAATCGAGCTGTCACGAGCGAGCTACCGGAAGATGAAGCAGAACTTGTGGTGGGCGGCGGGATACAACCTGCTGTCCGTGCCGCTGGCCGCGGGCATCCTCGCGCCGATCGGGTTCGTGCTGCCGATGTCGATCGGTGCGATCCTGATGTCTCTGTCGACGATCGTTGTCGCGCTGAACGCGCAGCTTCTACGCCGACTGGACCTCACCCCCGACACGGTCAGCCGCCTGTAGCAGCCGCCAGTAAAGAGGCGGACTACGTTGGACGGTAGGGAAGGAAGGAGGGGAGCATGTCGCTAATCACGCTCGCGGATGCCATGGGACGCACGCGCACGCTCACCCGCACCTTCCTCGTGACGATCGCGATCACTGCGGGGATCGTCGCGGGGCTGCTTGCGATGCACTCCCTGAACAGCCACGCCACCAGCACCGGTCACCTCGACACCGTTGCGACTGCGCCTGCCGCCTCGCACCACGCTCAGGACGCCGCTCCGGTCGGGGAACCGGCGGCGGGGGAGTGCGGTGACTGTGCCGGTGGGCACGACACCATGATGTGGTTGGCGTGCGTGCTCGCCCTGCTCGTGACCGTGCTGATCCTCGCCCGCATTACCGGGAATTGGCGGACCACCGACCCCGAACGCGGATCCCTGACCGTCTCGTCGTGGCCGGGTTGCCTCGCACCGGTGCCTCCACCCTCATTGATCGTTCTCTGCATCAGTCGCACCTGAGGATGCCGCTGCCTGCCCCCGCGCAGGCACGGCTCACCCTGCCCGCTGGGCGGGAACCTCATTGACGACTTTTGGAGAACCTCATGAAGATCCGTACTGCGGCGACTGCCGCGCTCGCCCTGACCACCGCCCTTATCCTCGCCGGCTGCTCCGACACCGGGAACGCCGGGGGTGGCATGTCTGGGATGGACCACGGCGGCTCCAGCAGCAGCGCCGCCCCTACCGCTGACGCATCTGCGAACGCGAACGACGCGGACATCATGTTCGCGACGATGATGATCCCGCACCACCAGCAGGCCATCGAGATGTCCGACGTGTTGCTGAGCAAGGACGACATCGACCCACGGGTTGTTGACCTCGCCGATGGCATCAAAGCCGCCCAGCAGCCCGAAATCGACACGCTCAACGGCTGGCTGCAGGAGTGGGGCGCCGACACCTCCGGCACGGACATGGATGGCATGGATCACGGCGGAGGGATGATGAGCGAAGAGGACATGCAAGCCCTCGACGCGGCGACCGGCACCGAGGCGGCCAAGCTGTTCCTGGAGCAGATGATCGAGCACCACAACGGTGCAATCGAGATGGCTCAGGAAGAAGTCAACAACGGGCAGAACCCGAACGCGACCGCCCTCGCGCAGAAGATCGTCGACGACCAGACCGCCGAGATCGCTGCGATGGAGGACATCCTCGCCGGCCTGTGACCGGCAGGAGTGGGGCGGCGCCCGCGCCGTCCCACTCCTCGATTCCCGCTGCGCAAGGCCAACACCATGACACACCTCCCTCTTCACTCCGCCCTGCCCTCATCCCGCACGCTCACCCGTTGCCGTTCCCTCGCCGCCGTCACCGCGATTGCGGTCGGAGCTCTCACCCTCGCCGGATGCGCCTCATCCGAACCGGAAGTGACATCACCAGCGCCTGTGGCCACCACCCACGTGCACAGCATCGTGCCTGCCCCGGATGGAAACGGGTTCCTCATCGGCACCCACGAAGGCATCTACACCGCCACCGAGGACGGCCAGCTCGGTGACCCGGTCGCCGGCCCCGTGTTCGATGCGATGGGTCTGACCTCGATCGACGGCACCCTGATCGCCTCCGGTCACCCCGGGCCCGACACTCCTCCCGAACTCGGCGCCCCGCACCTGGGCATCATCCGCAGCACCGACACCGCGCAGTCCTGGCAACCCGTCGCCTACACCGGCGAGAAGGACTTCCACGTCCTCGCCGCCGGCCCTAGCGGCACCCTGTACGGCATCACGACCGACAACCCCGACATCCTCACCAGCACCGACCAGGGCCAGACATGGGCACCCGCCGGCAGCGCCCTGCCGGCGTTCAACCTGACCGTCGACGCAGATGAACGCCTCATTGCATCCACTCCCGACGGACTACAGGTGAGCCTCGACGGCGGGGGCCGCTTCGTCCCGTGGGACGGTGCCCCACTCATCGCACTTCTCAACACGTCCCCCGACCGGCAACGCATTGTCGGGATTGGCAGCGGCAACACCCTCTGGGTCGCGCAGGCAGGATCACAGGCGTGGGAGCAAGTGGGCGTTGCCCCAGCCACCCCGCAGGCCGTTGCGATTACCGACACTGGCGACATCCTTATCGCCGGGGAATCGGGGCTCACCGCGCTACCCGTCTCCGAGCAGTTGACTTCACCGAACTGACCGACCATGACGGACATCCAGAGCGTCACTGACGACGTCCCATGCGGTTGCGGCCCCACTGCGGAAGAGGCCCGCACGCTACGTGGGGGAATCACTCGGAGGCGCGCGCTCAGCGCCGGCGCGATCGGGGTCTTCCTCGCCGCGACCGGAGCCAGCCTCGCTCCGTCAGCATTCGCCGCGGAATACCCCACCTGGGATGACGTCGAAGAGGCTCGGAACAACGAGGCCGCGAAGGGCGCCGAAGTCACCCGAATTCAAGGGCTGATCCGATCACTCGAGCAGGACGTGGACACGAAGCAAGCCGAAGCCGACCGGCTCGGCCAAGAACATGTCCTCGCTCTGGAGGCCTACGAGGACGCCGTCGCGCGCGCCGAGTCCCTCCAGCAACAGGCCGACGCCGAGTCGGCCCGGGCCGACGCTGCCGCGGCCAAGCTTGGTGCCCTCGCGGCTGACCAATACCGCTCAGGGAACACCGATCCGACCCTGGACCTGTTCTTTTCCGGCTCCGCCGGTTCCGCAGAGGATCTGCTGTCCCGGTTGGGGTCGATGGACCGTCTCGTCGACGCGAACCGGGAGGTCTACGCCGACGCTGCTGGCGCTCGCGACAGCGCACGCCACCTCAGCGATCAAGCTCAGGTAGCTCGCGACGAACGTAACCGCCGGGAGGCGGAAGCCGAACAGAAGATGCAGACGGCGCAAGCAGCGGCGCAGGCAGCCCTGGCCGCGCTAGCTAGTCAGAACGGGTACCGTGACGTGCTCGACGCTCAACTCGCAGCCCTTCAAGACACAACATCCCGCACGATCAGCCAGTACCAGGCCGGTGTGGAAGTTCGACGCAGGGAGCGCGAGGCGCGCATCCGCCGTGTGCGGGAAGCAGCGGCTGCCCGCGCTCGCGAAGAAGAACGACGCCGCCGCGAGGAAGAACGGCGCCGACAAGCCCCAAACAACGTCGGAGCCGGAGGCGAAAGCTCCAGTAGCGGGGGCGGCGGGGGAAGGTCCAGTCCTCCGGGTGGGTTCGACCGGCGCACGGATGGATCAGCTCGTGGTTCGGAACCCGCGGCAGCATCTGCCGTAACGGCTACTGCACCCGCGCCGGCCACCGGGGGATTGACTTCGCGAGCAGCTGCGGATCCCCGATCTACGCCGCGTACCCCGGCACCGTCATCTTTGCTGGATACAGCGGCGCATGGGGCAACTACATCAAGATCCAGCACGCAGACGGCACGGTCACTGGGTACGCGCACATCATCAACGGTGGCTACAACGTCAACTACGGGCAACGAGTGCGCGCCGGTCAAGTTATTGCGTACATCGGCAGCACCGGCGCCTCCAGCGGCTGCCACCTCCACTTCGAGGTGTACATCGGCGGCGTCCGGGTTGACCCTGCCCCCTTCCTCCGAGCACGAGGGGTCGCAGTTTGAACCACCCCACGCCCGGACCGCCCGCGGGCACAACTGTTCGCCGCTCGGAGGCAGCACCTGGCGAAGAGCGAACATCTGCCCTGGAGCATGCGTTGCAACTGCGTGCCTTCGATGGCCGGATGACCGTTACGCAGAGGGCAGCCCACATTGCCGTGTACCTGGAGCTGGCGCGAGAGCTCGATACACGCGACGCGCAGTCCGAGGGTGTATCGCCTGACCTGTGCGCGTGGGACGCTACGGTCATTCAGGCCGCCGACGCGTGCCGGGAAGTTGCGGTGATGCTCGGCCAGGCCACCGTCGAGCTGGCCGCGGTACGGAATACGGTGCGGCGGCGCCTTTCCGCGATCTTGTCGTGTGGCGACATCTGCGGACCACACAAGGAGGCCACTGCTTCTTGCGCACGGCGAGTGGACATCGCCAGACGAGGGGCGAAGGCTTGCGCGGACCTCATTTCATGCATCTGAGCAGCCTTCCCACCGCGGTCGCACCGGTAACGATCGTTTCCGGGCGAGCCGAGGCTGCGTCAACCGGCCGCCGTGAACGTTGGCCGTATTGAACCTGGTTTACGGCCGCCATTCATCGACAGACCTCAACCCCCTACCTCGACCCTCGACCCCGCTCTAGGGTGACCGCATGTCGGGGAAGGCCCCCGAAGGAAGGAAAGCAGCCATGACTGTTGCAGATCAGATGCTCGCCACCCACCCGAAAGTCGGTTTCGCCGCAACCCAGGACGCCCTTCTGCGCTGTATCGAGGCATGCGCCGAATGCGCCCAGGCATGTACCGCCTGCGCGGACGCATGCCTCGGAGAAGACATGGTCGCGGAGCTCGTTACATGCATCCGGAAGAACTCGGACTGCGCAGACATCTGCGCCGCCACAGGTGCAGTGCTCTCCCGCCAAACCGCACCGGATGTTGCAACGGTTCGCGCCCTGCTCGAAGCCTGCCGCACCGCCTGCGCGTCCTGTGCCGCCGAGTGTGAACAGCACGCAGACATGCATGAGCACTGCCGCGTGTGCGCCGAATCCTGCCGCCGCTGCGAGGAGGCATGCACCGACCTTCTCGCCGCTCTCTAAAGCGGCCCAGGTTCGCAGTCCTCCTGCGAGCACTACCCGCCATTGGCGGTCGCTGACGGGACGGTCGATGCCGCAATCGCCCGCCCCGTCACCGTCGCCGCACCCCCTCCCATCCGAACAGGAGACGTCATGACCGCGAACGACCACCCCGATCCCAAGCAGAACGACCAAAGCGCAGCGACCGACGATCACAGCCAGCAGGGTCATTCCAAGCCCTGGAAAATGTATCTCCGATTCGGGGCGATGATCCTCACCGGGATGGTTGTCATGTACTGGGTGATGTTCGTCGGCTCCTGGGAGTGGAGCCACATCCGCTTCAGCGAAAGCCGCGTCTTCATGGCCCTGACCATGGGCGGTGCGATGGGGTTGGTGATGCTGGCGTGGATGCTCAACATGTACAAGAGCGTCAAAGCGAACATCGCCGTCGCCACAGTTAGCGTCCTGCTGCTCGCCGGCGGAGTCGCGCTTGACCGCAGTCAGATCACCGTGGACGACACCGCCTGGATGAACGCGATGATCCCCCACCACTCCCTCGCCATCACCCGCTCCGAACGTGCACAGATCCAGGACGTTCGCGTCTGCGAACTCGCCGCCGAAATCAGCGCGGCACAGCGCAACGAAATCCTCGAGATGAACTGGCTCATCGACGACATTTCGAGCAATGGAATCGCTGAAACCCCAGAAGAGGCGCAGGCCCGTCCCGCCCCGACGTTCGATGAGACAGCCCTGCGAGGATGCCCCAACGAGTAGCTGCTCTCAATCTGCCCTTGTCGGAGTGTGATGACGCTGGAAGCGAGCCTCACCACGTGGTGTCAAAAACGATCGTTTGCGGCGCGGTGAGTGAAGGCACACCAGATCGAATGCCAGAAACGTGCGCCGTAAGCGGGTTTCGGTAGGCGTATTCGGTGGGGTGTGAGCCGGATGTACTTACACCCAGGCCCCAGAGATGTCGCCTGGGGTGAAGCCGTTCCAATAGGTCATCAATCACTGTATAGTTCAGTGTGTGCTGACTATTTCCTCACGCCTCGATGTCATGAACCGGCTCGGCCGGGCCATGGCCGATCCCACGCGTTCCCGAATCCTAATGTCTCTGCTCGGTGGACCGAGCTACCCGGCTGTGCTCTCTCGTGAGCTGGAGCTGACGCGTTCGAACGTGTCGAACCATCTCACCTGCCTGCGTGACTGCGGGATTGTCGTTGCCGAGCCGGAGGGTCGCCAGACTCGTTACGAGATCGCCGACCCGCATCTTACGGCTGCGCTCGTCGCGCTCGTGGACGTGACGCTGGCGGTCGATGAGCACGCGCCGTGCGTGGACTCTGCGTGCACGGTGGCTGGCTGCTGTGGGACGGGGGCGGACGCGTGAGCGCGGCGTGTGGCTGCGAGCATGAGCCTGCCCAGCCTGCCACTGCGGCGGAGGATGAGACCGAAGAGGTTGTGCGGCCCTGGTGGAGGGACCGTGGGATCATGGTGCCGGTCTTCTCCGGTGTCGCATTCCTGGCCGGTCTGATCCTTGAATGGTCCGGCCTCGAGATCCCGGCGCTGGTGTTGTTCTGGGCCGGTCTGCTCCTCGGTGCGTCGACGTTCACGCCCGGCGCGATCCGGAAACTGTTCAAGGGCAAGCTCGGTATCGGGCTGCTGATGACGATCAGCGCGATCGGCGCGGTCATCCTCGGCTACGTGGAGAAGGCTGCGGCTCTGGCGTTCTTGTACTCGATTGCTGAGGCGCTCGAGGACAAGGCGATGGACCGTGCCCGGGGCGGGCTGAGGGCGCTGCTGAAGCTCGTGCCGGAGACAGCGACCGTGCTGCAGAACGGCGTCTCTGCGCAGGTGCCCGCGAGAGAGCTGACGGTCGGCCAGGTCATGGTGGTCCGTCCCGGCGAGCGGATCGCAACCGACGGGATCGTCCGTTCTGGCCGCTCCAGCCTGGACACCTCGGCGATCACCGGGGAGTCGATCCCCGTCGAGGTCGAGCCCGGCGATGCGGTGTCGGCCGGTGCGATCAACAGCGCCGGCGCGCTGGAGGTCGAAACGACCGCTGCGGGCACCGACAACTCGCTCACCACGATCGTGGAGCTGGTCGAGAAGGCGCAGACCGAGAAGGGCGAGCGTGCACGTCTCGCGGACAGGATCGCCCGCCCGCTCGTACCCGGCGTTCTGATCCTCGCAGCGCTCGTCGCGATCATCGGGTCGCTGCTGGGCGATCCAGAGGTGTGGATCACCCGCGCGCTTGTCGTGCTGGTCGCCGCTTCTCCGTGTGCGCTGGCGATCTCGGTGCCGCTGACGGTCGTCGCCGCGATCGGCGCAGCAAGCAAGTTCGGCGTGATCATCAAGTCCGGCGCCGTCTTCGAGCGCTTCGGCACGGTCCGCCACGTCGCGGTCGACAAGACCGGCACCCTCACCCGCAACGAACCTGCGGTCACCGCGGTGCTCACTGCGAACGGCGTGACCGAGACACAGGCGCTGGCCTGGGCGGCCGCACTGGAGCAGCACAGCACGCATCCCCTTGCCTCTGCGATCACCGCCGCGGCCCCGGGCACACCGGCAGCTGCAGATGTGACCGAGCAGGCCGGGCACGGCATCGACGGCACTGTCGGCGGATCGAGAATCACCGTCGGCAGTCCTCGCTGGCTGGACGCGGGCGACCTCGGGAAGCAGGTCGCGGAGTTGGAGGAGCAGGGCATGACCGTCGTGATCGTCCACCGCGACGGAACCCCCGTCGCCGCGATCGGCGTCCGCGACGAACTGCGCCCTGAAGTCCCCGAGGTAGTCCGGACGCTCACCAACCAAGGCGTCGGCGTGACGATGCTCACCGGAGACAACGCCCGCACCGCTCGTGCACTGGCCGCGCAGGCCGGGATCAGCAACGTGCGCGCGGAACTGCGTCCCGAGGATAAGGCAACCGCGATCGGCGAGCTGTCAAAGGCGGGGCCGGTCGCGATGATCGGCGACGGAATCAACGACGCACCGGCCCTCGCTGGCGCAGACATCGGTATCGCGATGGGCGCCACCGGCTCCGACGCGGCAATCGAATCCGCCGACGTGGCCTTCACCGGCCATGATCTGCGCCTCATCCCGCGAGCGTTCGATCACGCCCGCCGCGGTCGACGGATCATCAACCAGAACATCATCCTGTCGCTGCTGATCATCACTGCACTGCTCCCGCTCGCGCTCTTCGGCGTCCTGGGGCTCGCGGCCGTCGTCCTGGTCCACGAGGTCGCGGAGGTCATCGTGATCCTCAACGGTCTGCGCGCCGCACGCACCCGCACGCCACGACTGGAAAGCTGATGCTCGCAACTATCGGTTCAGCGATCGGCCTGTTCGCGGCAACCAACATCGACGACATTGTCGTGCTCACCGTGCTGTTCCTGGCTTCCAGTCGAGGGAAGCCCCGGCCGTGGCAGATCGTCGCGGGCCAGTATCTCGGGTTCATCACCCTCGTCGTGATCAGCGTGATCGCCGCTCTCGGTCTCACCATCGTTCCGGACGAATGGGTCGGTTTCCTGGGTCTGATCCCGCTCGGCATCGGCATCTGGACGCTCATTCGCGGCCTGCGCCGTAACAGCGATGACGATGATGACGACTCCAAGATCACCGCGGTCGGACTATGGGGCGTCGCAGGGATCACGATCGCCAACGGGGCCGACAACATCTCCCTCTACACGCCGATCTTCCGCACCAGCGCCCCCAGCGACGTCGCGATCATGATCGTCGTATTCCTGATCCTCGTCGCGGTCTGGTGCGCGGCCGGCCGGCTGATCGGCACCAACAAGGCTGTTACCGAGGGGCTGGAGCGCGTCGAGCACTGGCTCGTACCGGCCGTGTTCATCGGCCTGGGCCTGTTCATCCTGATCGAATCTGGGGTCATCGTCCGTCTGATCGAGGTGCTCGCATGACCTCCTCCCAGTCAGAGGCTCATCCGCCCGCTGCGCGCAAGCTGTCGTCGACCCGGCGGCGGCAGCTCACTGGTGGAGCGCTCTTGATCGCCGTGGTCGTCGTGCTGATCGATCAGGGAACCAAGGTGTGGGCCGAAGCGACCCTCACCGACCGTGAGCGCATCCCGCTGATCGGTGACCTGCTGGGTTTGCAGCTCGCCTATAACCCCGGAGCGGCATTCTCCTTCGGGGAAGGCTTCACCTGGGTGTTCGCGCTGCTCGCTGTCGCCGCCACGGTCACAGCGATCGTGTTCGCGTTCCGAGTGCAACGCGTGAGATGGGCGATCGTCATCGGCGCGCTCGGCGGCGCTTCCGCCTCACACGCAGGCGACCGCCTTTTCCGGGACCCCGGATTCGCCCGTGGTCACGTCGTGGACTTCCTCGCCTACGGAAACTGGTTCATCGGCAACATCGCCGACATCGTAATCTTCGCCGCAGCGATCACCGGAGCAGTTTTCATGATCCGCGCCGGGGATGAGAGCACCGAGTGAGATCCGTTGTGCGGTGGTGGGACACCCATCAACTCGCCCTCTACATCGGCGCGATCGCCGTGGGCAGCCGTTGAGTGAGTTCACGCTTAGGCAGGCGGGCGGTCGCGATGTAGGCGCAGAGCCACCCACCAGCCGCATCGTCGACAGATGAAAGCGCGATCGTCTCCGAGTGCGTGCAGCTTCTTGCGTGGCAGATGTCGCCCGCAGCACGTGCACGCAACGTCCTCGTCAGTCGCCATGAGCGGAGAGCGCCTCTCGTATCTGTTCAACCGTTGGCATCCCGGCCAGCCCAGCAGGGGTGCTGTAAATACGGCAGGCGAGGTCATTGCTTCGCCCCGACCCCGGAAAGAGATCGTTGCCATCCAGGGTGATCGTGGGGGAGCCCGCGAACGAGACTGCGCCCGCGTCCTCCTCCGTCCGGATGAGTCGGTAGTGAACCTCTGATTCGTCGTGGCCTGTTTCTCGTAGCGCCTCAGAAACACGACGGCCAGCCTCAACCCAGCTGGGGCAACCGGCGATATAAAGCAGCTCAATCTCCACGACTCAATCATCCTCGACTTCGCTGTTGATGTCGTGCCCGGGCTACCACCGAAAACGATGGTTTTCGGTGACCGTTCAGCGCGCGCCCTCAGCCCTCCGACACACCGGCATCCGGCGCACCGAAAACCCCACCGAAACCGGGGACGCACCGAAACACCATCGGGACGTTTCCGGTGGTCCCCGTCAATCGCCCAGAAGCGCTCGCTCCGCCATGCCGGCGAGGATCCCCCTCGTGTCGCCGGCGCTCGGCGCGGCGGAGTGCGGGGTCGAATTCAACAGGCCGAAGGTGGCCAACAGTCTCGTCTGCCGCTGACCGGGAGTGAGGTCCGGGCGGAGCGCCGCGAAGGGACGATCCCACTCCTGCACGTATTCGCGCTGCAGCCGGCGCACCTGCTGGTTGACGTCGGCGGGAAGGTTGCCGAGCTCACGGTCCTGCACCCGGATGACATCGGCGTCGGTCGTGGCGAAGTCGAGATGGAAGTCGATCAGCGCCGTGATCGCCCGCTGCGGATCGCCGATCGTCGCAGTCAGCGCCCGACCCCCGTCGAGCAGACGTCCGCTCGCGTCGAGCAGCAGTGCGCACAGCAGCGCCTCCTTGCTCGCGAAGTGCCGGTAGAGGGCAGGCCCGCTCATCCCGACGGCGTCGCCGAGGTCCGCCGTCGACACGGCACCGAAGCCCCGCTCGGCGAACAGCCGGGCGGCGGCGGCCATGAGCTCGGCGCGACGGTTGGCCTTCTGCGTCGCGCGCCACGTCATGGGCGCCTCGTCGGTCATCGCGCGGCCAGGGTCCGCCGCGCCTGCCGCAGCACGGGCTCGTCGATCATCCGACCGCGGAAGCGGAACACCCCGGGCTGCCCGACCGCCTCCGCCAGCACGGCCTCCGCCCACTCGACGTCCGCCTCCGCCGGCGCGTACGCCTGGCGGATCGTCCCGACCTGCGAGGGATGGATGCACGCCGTCGCCGCGAACCCCGACGCCGCGGCATCCGTCGCCTCGAAGGCGAGTCCTTCGATGTCGGCGATGTCGAGGTGGACGGCGTCGATCGCATCCTTGCCGGCGGCAGCGGCGGCCATCAGAACCCGCGACCGCGCATAGCGTGCGACGTCCCGATACCGGCCGTCGTCGAACCGGCTCGACCGCCCACCGATGCCCGCCACCAGATCTTCCGCGCCCCACATGAGTCCGATGACCGACGGATGCCGCGCCACGGCGCCCGCGTTCTCCACCCCGCCCGGCGTCTCGCAGAGCGCGATCACGCGGTACTCCCCGAGCGCGTCGAGCGCGTCGGAATCCTCGGCCTTGGCGAGCATGACGGTGCGGAACGGGCTCGCGCGCAGCGCATCGAGGTCGAGGGCGAACTCGACGGTCGCCGCCGGGTTGATCCGCACGATCGTGCGATCGGGGTCGAGGTCGGCACCGGCCAGGTGGGTGCGGGCGGCGGCTTTGTCGCCCGGCGCGACGGCGTCTTCGAGGTCGAGGATGACGCTGTCGGCGGCCGCCGCCGCCTTGCCGTAGCGGTCGGGACGGTCGGCGGGACAGAACAGGAGGGCGGGCCCGGCGATCACGACGCGCCCCCGGGAGCCGGGTCAGCGGGCGCGCATCGCATGAGCGTCGAACGCCTCGCGGTCGCGACGACCGTGCCGTGCTGATTGCGCAGGGTGTGCGCGAACTCGACGATCCCCTGCCCCGACCGCGACGAGGAGAGTCGCTTGCCGGCGATGAGGGTCTCGGCGTACAACGTGTCGCCGTGACGCACCGGCGCGGGAAAGGCCACATCCGAGAACCCGAGATTCGCGACGATCGTGCCCTGCGTGAGCTGCGCGACCGAGAGCCCGACCATCGTCGACAGCGTGAACATGCTGTTCACGAGCCGCTCGCCGAACTCGGTCTGCTCCGCCCACGCGGCATCCAGGTGCAACGACTGGGTGTTCATCGTGAGCGTCGTGAACAGCACGTTGTCGGCCTCGGTCACCGTCCGACCAGGGCTGTGGACGTACACCGCGCCCTCTTCCAACTCATCGAAGTAGAGGCCGCGTTGCACGATGCGACGTGAGGGCATGTCGGTCATTCGGTCTCCTCCTCGGATGCCGGGTCGATGACGGCCAGGGTCTGCCCGCGCGCGACGCTGTCGCCGACCACGACCCGCAACGCGACCGTGCCGGCGAGATCGGCACGCACCACATGCTCCATCTTCATGGCTTCGACGACGACGATGGGATCGCCCGGGGCGACGACGTCACCCTCGGCGGCGTGCACGTGGACGACGACTCCCGGCATCGGCGAGACGAGCTCGGGCACCGCGACACTCGCCCCACCAGCGCCGTGATCGGCGGGCACCCGCCGGACCTCGACCGATCGGCCGCCGCCGGCGATGAGGACCCGATCCGGGCTCACGTCGGCGTCGACCGTCATCATCCGCCCGTCGATCCGCAGCGCGATGCGCCCGTCCTCGTGCGCGGCCACGGCGGCGGGGCGGCCGTCGACCGTCAGGGCGTCACCCGAGCCGTGGACATCGACTCGGCGCCGCTCCCCCGCGTGATCCAGCTCATACCGGCGAGGCGCGGGCGGCCCGAGCCGCCACCCGTCGCGTCGGCGCCACGGGTCGGCACTCCGCGGCAGCGCGGCATCGATGAGCAGCGCCGCGCGGGTGAGGTCATCCGGGTCTGCCACGGTGCCGGTCAGCGCGTCGAGCTCGCGCCCGATCAGTCCGGTGTCGAGGTCGCCTCGGACGACGGCGGGAAGATCCAGCAGCCCCTGAAGGAACGCCAGGTTCGTCTCGAACCCGAGCACGGCCATGTCACCGAGGGCTGCGACGAGCCGTCGCCGCGCCTCCTCACGGGTGGGCGCGGTCGCGATCACCTTCGCGAGCATGGGGTCGTAATCCACCGAGACGTCGAGGCCGTCGGCGAGCGCCGTGTCGACACGGATGCCAGGGCCTTCCGGGTGCCGCACCCGCGACACCCGTCCGCCGGTCGGCAGAAACCCCGCCGCCGGATCCTCCGCGTACACCCGCGCCTCGATGCTGTGACCCCGCAGCTGCACGTCGTCCTGGTCGAGCCCCAGCGGCTCTCCCGCCGCGATGCGCAGCTGCGCGTCGACGAGGTCGATGCCGGTGATCGCCTCGGTGACCGGGTGCTCGACCTGCAGGCGCGTGTTCATCTCCATGAAGAAGAACTCATCGGGCCGGTCGCCCGCCACGATGAACTCCACCGTGCCGGCCCCGCGGTAGTCGACGCTGCGGGCTGTCTCGCACGCCGCCGCGCCGATGCGGGCGCGGGTGTCCGCGTCGAGCAGCGGCGAGGGCGCCTCCTCGATGACCTTCTGGTGGCGGCGCTGCAGCGAGCACTCCCGCTCGCCGAGGTGCACGACGGCGCCGTGCGCATCGGCGAGCACCTGCACCTCGATGTGCCGCGGGTTCTGCAGGTAGCGCTCGAGGAAGAGCGTGTCGTCCCCGAAGCTCGCGGCCGCCTCCCGGCGGGCGGCGGCGAGCGCGGCGGGCAGGCCCGCGGCATCCGTCACGACGTGCATGCCCTTGCCGCCGCCCCCGGCGGACGGCTTGATGAGCAGCGGATACCCGACGCCGGATGCCGCGGCGATGAGCTCATCGTCTGTCATGCCCGCCCGGGCGACGCCGGGCACGGTGGGCACCCCGCGGGCTTCGACGGCGTGCTTCGCGGTGATCTTGTCGCCCATCGTGCGGATCGCCTCCGCCGACGGCCCGATGAAGACGATGCCCGCGGCCTCGCACGCGGCGGCGAACGCGGTGTTCTCCGCGAGGAACCCGTACCCCGGGTGGATCGCCTCGGCCCCGGTGGCCCGGGCCGCGGCGAGGACGGCGTCGATGTCGAGGTAGCTCTCCGCTGCGGGCGCGGGCCCGAGCCGCACGGCGGTGTCGGCGAGCGCGACGTGGCGGGCACCGGCATCCGCGTCACTGTAGACGGCGACCGAGCGGATGCCGCGGCGTCGCAGCGTGCGGATGATGCGGCAGGCGATCTCGCCGCGGTTGGCGATGAGGACGGTGGAGAACATGGCGGTCGGAAAGTCCATACGGCTTACATCCGGAAGACGCCGTAGCCCGGCGTGTCGAGGGGGGCGCGCTGGCAGATGTCCAGGGCCATGCCGAGGGTGTCCCGGGTCTCGGCGGGGTCGAGGATCCCGTCGTCCCAGAGCCGCGCGGTGGAGTAGTACGGGCTCCCCTGCCGGTCGTACTGTTCGCGGATCGGCGCTTGGAAGGCGGCCTCGGCTTCGGCCGACCACTCCTCGCCGCGCGCCTCGATCTGCTCGCGTCGCACGGTGGAGAGGACGGATGCCGCCTGCGGCCCGCCCATCACCGACACCCGTGCCCCGGGCCACAGCCACAGGAACCGCGGGGAGTACGCCCGCCCGCACATGGAGTACGTTCCCGCGCCGAACGACCCGCCGACGACGACCGTGAGCTTCGGCACCGACGCGCACGCGACCGCGTTCACCATCTTCGCGCCGTGCTTGGCGATGCCGCCCGACTCGTACTCGCGTCCCACCATGAAGCCGGTGATGTTCTGCAGGAACAGCAGCGGGATGCCGCGCTGGTCGCACAGCTGGATGAAGTGCGCGCCCTTGAGGGCCGACTCCGAGAACAGCACGCCGTTGTTGGCGATGACCCCCACGCGGTGTCCGTGCAGGCGGGCGAAGCCCGTGACGAGCGTCTCGCCGTACTCGCGCTTGAACTCTGCGAACGTACCGGCATCGACGAGTCGGTCGATGATCTCGCGCGCGTCGTACGGAGTGGTGAGTTCGACCGGCACGATGTCGACGAGGGTCTCCGTCGGTGCTGCGGGTGCCACGGCGGGCGCGGGCTCCTCACGGAGCGGCGGCGAGGGCGGCAGGGTAGCCACGATGCACCGCACGATCTCGAGCGCGTGCTCGTCGTTCTCCGCGAGGTGGTCGGTGACCCCCGAGACGCGGGTGTGCACCTCCCCTCCGCCGAGGTCCTCGGCAGAGACGATCTCACCGGTCGCGGCCTTCACGAGCGGAGGCCCGCCGAGGAAGATCGTGCCCTGGTTGCGCACGATCACGGTCTCATCGCTCATCGCCGGCACATACGCACCGCCCGCGGTGCTCGAACCCAGCACCGCCGCGATCTGCGGGATGCCGTCCCGCGACATCCGGGCCTGGTTGTAGAAGATGCGTCCGAAATGGTCACGGTCGGGGAAGACCTCGTCCTGCATCGGCAGGAAGGCGCCGCCGGAGTCGACGAGGTAGACGCACGGCAGCCGGTTCTCCGCCGCGATCTCCTGCGCACGGAGGTGCTTCTTCACCGTGATCGGATAGTACGTGCCGCCCTTCACGGTGGCATCGTTGGCGACCACCATGACATGCCGGTCTTCGATGAGCCCGACGCCGGCGACCACGCCGCCGGCGGGGCAGTCGTCGTCGTAGAGCCCGTCCCCGGCGAGCGCGCCGACCTCGAGGAAGGGGCTGCCGACGTCGAGCAGTGCGTCGACGCGGTCCCGCGCGAGCAGCTTTCCCCGAGCGACGTGACGTTCGCGGGCGCGTGCCGGTCCGCCTTCGGCGACCTCCGCGCGGCGGCGGTGCAGCTCGTCGACGAGGTCGGCATAGCGCTCAGGTGTGCGAGTGGGGGCTGTCATCGTCGACGGCACCTCCGTGGTGCTGGGGTGGGGTTGTGGCCCGTTCCGGTTACGGATCCGTAACTCAAAGCACGATAACACCCGACCGGATGACGCGGAAGAGGTCTCCGACCCACCTCACCCGCGCGGGCCGGTGGAGTTCCTCACGACGAGCTCGGTGATCAGCTCTCCGCCGTCGTCAGCCCTGTGCGCGTGGGCGCCCTCCACCCCTGCGAGGAGCACGGCGGTCGCCGCCGCCCCCACCTCGGTGAAGGGCGTGCGCACCGTGGTGAGCGAGGGCACGATGAACTCGCTGCCGAAGATGTCGTCGAATCCCGCCACACTCAGCTCGGCCGGCACCTTCCTGCCTTCGGAGGCGGCAGCTTGCAGCAGGCCGATCGCCAGCAGGTCGTTGAACCCGATCACCGCGGTGACGCCCGATGCGAGGGCCTCGCGCGCCCGCGCTCGCCCGGCGTCGATCGTGGGTTCGTTCGGACCCGACATCCGCAAAGTCAGGCCCCGGCGGGCGGCGGCAGCTCCGAGCGCCTCCGCGCGGGCATGGCTGATCCAGGATCCCGCCGCTCCGGCAAGGTAGAGCACGTCGCGATGGCCGAGTCCGGCGAGGTGCTCGACCAACTGATCCACGCCGCACGCGATGTCGGGCAGCACCGCGTCGACCCCATCGAGGCTGCGGTTCACCAGCACGACGGGTTTGCGCTCTGCGAGGGAATGGATGCGCTCGGGGTCCATTCGGGTGGTGGCGAGGATCAGCCCGTCAACACTGAGGAGAAGCCGCTCCGTCGTGGCCGCCTCCGCATCGGGGTCGCCCTGCGACTCCGCGATGACCAGCGTGTAGTCATGCTCCCGCGCCACCCGCTCGGCGCCACGGACGATGCCGAACACCGCCGGGTTGGTGACGTCGGCGACGACGAGTCCCAGCGTCCGGGTGCGGCCGGTCAGCAGCGCCCGCGCGATCGGATTGATGCGGTAATCGAGCTGCGCCGCGGCCGCCCGCACGCGCTCCGCGGTCGCCGCACTCACCCGCCCCGGCTTGCCGAGCGCGCGGGACACGGTCGACGGGTTGACGCCGGCCAGTTGCGCGACGTCGTGGATCGTCGCCGGCTGGCGCCGGGCCTGGTCCGTCACCGGAGCGTCCCGCGATCAGCCGGCATGCCGGACGACCCAGTCGCGCGCGGCGCCCACGATCGTGGGGACATCGGCATCCACGTCCACGACGACACCGACCTCATCGTCGTCGAGGTGCTCGAGAAGGGCGAGCTGCGATGTCAGCAGCGACGCGGGCATGAAGTGACCGGTCCGTGCAGCGGCGCGACGGGCGAGCAGCTCTTCGCTCGCAGTCAGATGGATGAACACGGCATCCGGAGCCTCACGGCGGATGCGGTCCCGGTATGCCCGGCGCAGCGCCGAGCACGCCATGACGACACCATCCTGCGAGGCGGCGAGTCGGCGTCCCACCGTGTCGAGCCACGGCCACCGGTCATCGTCGGTGAGGGCTTCGCCCGCGGCCATCTTCGCGACGTTCGCCGCAGGGTGAAGGTCGTCCGCGTCGACGAAGTCACAGCCCAGGGCGTTCGCGAGCCCGGCCGCGATCGTCGACTTGCCCGCCGCCGACACCCCCATCACCACGATGGACGAAGCAGGTAGTGTCGCGCTCATCACGAGCTCCTCGAAAGGCAGTGATCGGATCCGGTGACGCGCGGACCCACGCGTCCTTCTCAGTCTGCCAGTCGGTCCGCGCGCCGTCGGTCAGCCGCGACGGTAGCCGGCGACGACGGGGCAGTCGAACGGATCGCGGGCCGCGAGACCGACGCGGTTGAGGTACTCGATGACGATCGCGTACGACCGGCCGAGGCTCGTCTCCGCGTAGGGCACGCTGAGGGTCGTGCACTGCTCGCGCACGATGTCGCGGGCGCGGGCGAGGTGCGGGCGCGGCATGTTGGGGAACAGGTGGTGCTCGATCTGGTAGTTCAGACCGCCCATCAGCCAGGTCGCCCACCAGCCGCCGCGGATGTTGCGCGAGGTGCGCACCTGCTTGCTGAAGAAGTCGAGCTTCGCGTCAGGCGCGATCACCGGCATGCCCTTGTGGTTCGGCGCGAACGCGGCACCCATGTAGAGGCCGAAGACCGCGAGCTGCACGCCCATGAACGCGAACGCCATGCCGAGGGGCAGGAGCAGGAAGACGGGGACGACGACCGCGGCGAGCCGCACGGCGATGAGCCCGAGCTCGAGCCATCGAGACTTCGCGTCCTTCTCCGTCACGAGGTACGTGATGCCCAGGTAGTGGAGGTTGAGCCCCTCGAGGGTGAGCAGCGGGAAGAACAGCCAGCCCTGACGCTTGGTGATCGCCCGACGCAGGCCGCGTGCCGACGCGGCATCCGTGTCGAGGAAGGAGATCGTGTCGATCTCGATGTCCGGATCCTTATCGACCCGGTTGGGGTTGGCGTGATGGCGGGTGTGCTTGTTGGTCCACCAGGCGTAGCTGATGCCGACGACGCCGTTGGCGAGGATCCGCGCGAGACGGTCGTTCGCGGGACCTGACTTCAGCACCGCGCGATGGGCGGCCTCGTGGGCGACGAACGCGACCTGGGTGAGGACGATACCGAGGGCGCCGGCCATGAGTAGCTGGAACCAGCTGTCACCGAGGAGGATGAAGCCGGTGACGATGCCGCCGAGAGCGAGCAGGAGCGCGGTGCCGACGAGGGCGTAGAACCACGGGGTGCGGGTGAGAAGACCTGTCTCCTTCACGACGCGGGAGACGTCGGTGTACGCCTTCGCCATGGGCGGGAACTCCGCGGTGCCGGAGTAGGTCTGACGGACGGGGCCGAGCCGGGACTCGAGGACGGTGGAGGCGATGATGCACCCGCTTCGGGTTATGACCCGAGACGATGCGCCGGCGGATCGGTGAGCCAGACGGCAGACGCCGAACGCTGAGGGCCACGTTACGGGGGCGTGCATGACCGCATCGGAATGGACCGGCGATGTGGATGACCTTGCCAGCCCCGCCCAGGGTCTAACTCCGCCCCGCGCGGTCCTCGGTGTTGTCGGGAAAGTCCGTGACGGGCACGATCACGACATCGTGGATCTTCCAGTCGATGGCCCGGACCTCCTCCTGCGCCCGCGCCAGTTCGGCGAGCGCCGGCAGGCGGCCCCGCCGGGCGGTGACGAACGCCTCCACGTGGAAGAACTGCCCCTGATCGCGTGTCCGAGTGCGGACCCCGGTCACCCAGCGGAGCGAGTGCAAGTAGTCGTGCACCTTGTCGATGTCGGGGTGATGCTCGTCGTCGTCGTCGAAGGTCGAGGCGCGCGCGTCCATCAGGTCGGCGATCGAGCCGCGCGTGTTCTTGACGCCGTCCCACAGGATGCTGCCGGAGATGAAGATCGCCGCCGCGGCATCCGCCCACCAGAGACCGACCCCGATCCCCGCGACGCCCACGATCGATCCGACAGCGGTCATCCAGTCGGCCTTGTTCATGTCGGCGTCGGCGTACAGCACCTTGTTGTGCAGCTGGCGCGCGAGCTTCATCTTCTGGTGTCCGAAGTAGATCGGCAGAGGGATGGTGAGCGCCATCACGAGCATCATCAGCCAGCCGAGCCAGACACTCTGGCCGAACAGGACGACCGAGCCGATGGGCGGCCGCTCACCCAGCACCAGCGCCAGCGCCGATTCGACGAGGAGGTACGCGCCCATCGCCAGCAGCGCGACGCCCGCGACGAGATGCGCCACTCCGACCGACCGGAAGAAGCCATATGGATAGCGCGCGGAGGCGGGCTTGGCCATGACCCGGACGGCGATCAGGAAGGCCAGCGGGGGCGCGAGCGACAGCATGTCCTCCACCCACGCGGCACGCATCGCCTGCGATCCGCCGGTCACGATTCCCACGGCGGGGATCGCGACGGCGAGGAACGCCAGGGTCCCCCACTCCAACCGGACCGCGCGCCGCAGCGCGGCCTGCTGGGCGTGAGGGAGGTTCTCGCGCAGCGCGCCCCGGTTCACGGTCCGACCTCCGCGCGCAAGAACTCCTCGAGTTCGACGAGGAAGCGGTTCTCACCGAGGCGAGTCAGCATCACGTGCCCCTCCATCCTGCCGGTGGGGCCCACCGCCTCGACGTACACGTCCGTGAATGCGGCTTCCGCGGTCCACGGTGCAGAGTCGGTGAAACCGCCGATGGCGACGTCGAGCTCGCCGCTGCGAAGGGCCTCTGCGAGCACGCGCTCCGCCCCCTCCGTCCAGCGCAGATCGGCGTCGTGGCGCTCGGCGAAGTCCTCGATCAGCGCGACCTCCGAGCCGCTCGGCTCACCGTCGACCGTGTCCGTCCAGGGCGGGTTCGCCGTCACCCCGATGCGCAGCACACCACCGGCGGATACCCGGTCGAAGGTGCCGTCGACATCCGCCGGGATGCTTGCACACCCCGCCAGGGCGAGCACGAGCGCACCGGATGCCACGCCGGCGACGCGCCTGCGACGGATCATGAGACACCTCCCCACCGGCCCACCCTAGTCAGCGGCTCGGGCGGCGTTGAGGGGTTGACACATCCCTCGAAAGCGGTGCTCGACGGCGGGCTTCTCGCGAGCGCATAATGGGCACACGCAGCGTCTGCTGCGGCCCTCCCACACACGGCGAGCAGGACCGCGCATGCCCTTCCACAGCAAAGAAGAGCTCGAGCTCTGGCTCGAGGAGTTCGCCGGGTTCGGGTACTCCATCAGCTCACGGGTGAAGGTCGTTCCCCAGGACGGCACCGACGGTGCCGACACCGGATTGATCGCACTGAATCTGCTCGACCGCCTGACCCTCACGTACATCCAGCCTGAGCCCGCCGGCTCGGTGCACTGGGGCATCACCTTCGAAGCGCGCGAAGCCGACCTGACCATGAACGCGCAGCAGACCCTCGAACTGGCGACCGAGCTGACGATGGTCTCCGCGCTGTGCACCTTCCTGCAGACGAAGTCCCAGGCCAGTGTGGAGGCCGAGCTGACGGCGGACTGGAAGGCCGAGAGATGGCCGCTCACCTGAGGTGAGCGGCCATCAGTGCCGGTCTGACGGATCGGGTCAGGCGTGCTCGTAGGTGAGGCAGTCCGCCGACTCAGCACCGGGACCGACACGCACAGCCGACGCGGTGCACTCGAGCGACGCGTTGTGGACGCACTCGGCCCGCTGGCAGGCGCCAACATGGCTGACCACCTTGTCGAGCCCGCCCTTGGTGCCGAGGGGGATGAACGTCGCGCATTCGGCGTCGCCGACCGCGCCGCCGATCGTGACCGCCGCCGCATGGCAGTGCGAGTGGTCGTTGTACGAGCAGCCGAGTGCGGAGCACTCGGACACACGGGGAAGATCGTCGAGGGTGATGCTCATGATGGCCTCCTGTGGTCGTCGTGTGCCCTCACTGTAGATCTGCCACCCCCGGGGTTGGACAGCCTAAGTCCCAAGATTTTTCTTTCTCGACCGGGCATTTCGCAGATAGGCAAGCCTCACCTGCTCTCCCGCTTGAAGCGGCCCTCGCCATACCCCTCGGGGGTATCCTGGAGGGGTGAACGGCTACGGCAGCAGTAAAGACGACCTCCAGAAGCGGCTGCGCCGCGTGGAGGGTCAGGTGCGCGGCATCGCGCGAATGGTCGACGAAGACAAGTACTGCATCGACATCCTGACCCAGGTCTCCGCAGCCACGAAGGCGCTGGAGACTGTCGCCCTGTCGCTGCTGGGAGACCATCTCCGTCACTGCGTCGCCGAGGCCAGTGCCGAAGGCGGCCCCGTCGCCGCCGAGAAGATCCGCGAAGCGAACGACGCGATCGCGCGTCTTGTCCGCTCATGAGCAAAGGAGTCACCATGATCGAGCCCCTCCCCTTCGGACGTCCCACGGATGCCGCTGACGCCACGCCGCCCGAAGGCACGGTGTCGCAGGAAGTCCTCGTCGCCGGCATGACCTGCGGGCACTGCGTCTCCAGCGTGGTCGAGGAGATCTCCGAGATCGATGGCGTCGCCAAGGTCGCGGTCGACCTCAACAAAGGTGGACTGTCACGCGTGACGATCCACAGCACGACTCCCCTCGAGTCGGCCGCGGTCGATGCCGCCGTCACCGAGGCCGGCTATGAGGTGGCGCACGCCTGAGATGAGCACCACCGACGTCGAGCTGGACATCACCGGGATGACGTGCGCCTCGTGCGCGTCCCGGATCGAACGCAAGCTGAACAAGCTTCCCGGCGTGGAGGCCACGGTCAACTACGCCACCGAGAAGGCCCGCGTGCACGGCTCCGACGTCTCCCCCGACGACCTCATCGCCGCGGTGGAGGCCGCCGGGTACCACGCCAGCGTCCCGCCGCCGCCGGCGGAGAAGGTCGTCACCGATGACGGCATCGGAGCGCTTAGGCGACGACTCCTCATCAGCCTGCTCCTCGCGATCCCGGTGGCGGTCCTCTCGATGGTGCCCGCCTTCCAGTTCGATTACTGGCAGTGGGTCGCCCTCGCGCTGACGACGCCGATCGCCGTCTGGGGTGCTTGGCCGTTCCACCGGGCTGCCGCCGTCAACGCGCGTCACGGCGCGGCCACCATGGACACGCTCATCAGCCTCGGCGTCGTGGCGGCATTCGGGTGGTCGCTCTACGCCCTGTTCTTCGGCGGTGCGGGGATGGTCGGGATGACCATGTCCTTCACCCTCTTCGGCACGCCCGGTTCCGGCGGACACGAGATCTATCTCGAGGTCGCCGCCCTCGTGACCGTCTTCCTGCTGGCCGGCAGGTACGCCGAGGCACGCGCGAAGAAGAGCTCGAGCGAGGCGCTCCGCACCCTCCTCGAGATGGGCGCAAAGGACGCGACCGTGCTCGTCGACGGCGTCGAGCGGCGGATCCCCGTCGACGAGCTCGCGGTGGGCGATGTCGTCGTCGTGCGCCCCGGCGAGAAGATCCCATCCGACGGTCTCGTGCGTGAGGGCACCTCGGCGGTGGATGCGAGCATGCTGACCGGCGAATCCGTTCCGGTCGAGGTCGCACCCGATTCGCGCGTCGTCGGCGCGACGGTCAACGTCGGCGGACGCCTCATCGTCGAGATCACCCGCGTCGGCGCCGACACCGAACTCTCCCGCATGGGTCGGCTCATGGAGGAAGCGCAGACCGGAAAGGCTGAGGTCCAGCGCCTCGCCGACCGGGTTTCGGCGATCTTCGTCCCGGTGGTCATCGGTCTGGCGCTGGTCGCCTTTTCCGGCTGGCTGCTGACAGGCGGCGCACTCGAGGTGGCCTTCACCGCGGCGGTCGCGACACTCATCATCGCCTGCCCCTGCGCCCTCGGCCTCGCGACGCCGACCGCACTCCTGGTCGGCACCGGACGGGGATCGCAGATGGGCGTGCTCATCCGGGGACCGCAGGTGCTCGAGCACACCCGCGCCGTCGACACGGTCGTCCTCGACAAGACCGGCACGGTCACCAGCGGGAAGATGGCCGTCACCGAGGTCGTGCCCGCTGAGGGCGTCACCCGAGAGCAGCTGCTCGACACTGCAGCGGCTGTCGAAGCCGGCTCCGAGCATCCCGTCGCCCGCGCCATCGTCGCCGCGAGTGGCGGCACGGCGGCGCTCGCGGACTTCTCGTCGACGGCAGGATCGGGGGTGCACGGCATCGTCGACGGCTCCGTCGTCATCGCCGGTCGCCTCGCGTGGCTGCGCGAGCAGTGGGCGATCTCGATCAGCCCCGCGGATGCCGCGGACGCGAACGACCTGGCCGCCTCGGCGACGGTGGTGGGCGTCGCCCGCGATGGCGCCTATCTCGGCGCCATCGCGGTCGCCGACACGGTGAAGCCCTCCAGTGCTGAGGCGATCAGGCGGTTGCGACGCCTCGGGCTCACTCCGGTTCTGCTCACCGGGGACAATGCGCAGACGGCGGCACGTGTCGCCGCCGAGGTCGGCATCGAGGACGTGCGCGCCGAGGTGACTCCGGCGGGAAAGCTCGAGGTCGTCCGATCGCTTCAGGCGGAGGGCCGTGTCGTTGCCGTCGTCGGCGACGGCGTGAACGATGCGGCGGCCCTCGCGGCCGCCGATCTGGGTCTCGCGATGGGCAGCGGGACGGATGCCGCGATCGCGGCGAGCGACATCACGATCGTCTCAGGCGACCTTCTCCTGGTCGCCGACTCGATCCGGTTGGCGCGCCGAACGCTCGCCATCATCAAGGGAAACCTGTTCTGGGCCTTCGCCTACAACGTCGCTGCCATTCCCGTCGCGATGGCAGGTCTCCTGAACCCTCTCGTCGCGGCCGCCGCGATGGCGCTGTCGTCGGTCTTCGTGGTCACCAACAGCCTGCGTCTTCGGCGCTTCCGGCCCGACCCGGCGTGACGGGCGCCGGCACCCGCTCGCCTCGTCACCACCACCCTCCGAGGTAGCCCTCGACGTCGACCTCGTTCTGCAGAGCCTCCACGCCGGGCACAGACTCGACGGCATCCGGGAACAGGTCGTCTCGACCCCATCGACGGTGCCTGCGCTCGGCGCGTACCGAGACGACGCGGAGCACCGGTACCTCGTCGGATGTGACGACGACCTGCCTGAGACCTTCGGAAGCCACGCGCTCGACCACCTCCGCGAGCCCTGCCCCCCGGACCCGCAGCGGCCGGAGGAGCTCGATCCGGATGCGCACCCGGTCGAAGCGCCCCGAGCCGGCGAGGACGGCGTCGAGGTCTGCCTCCTCGGATCCCGGGACGGCTGCCACGGCCGAATCGACGCTCACGAACGACGCGGCCTCCGACGCGCCGACGGGCGCGGTGACGACGATGTCCGCGGCCGCCGACCGGATGCCGCGCGGGCGCGAGCCCGGCACGGGGATGCGATCGGCGAGGCGCAGCGTCTCCGCGTTCTTCGTCATGCGGGATTCTCCCCGCTCAGACGCATCCGGCCCGTCGTGCCAGGCGACCGCGGTGGGGACATGGGCGAGCACGGCCCCCGCGAGCCAGGCGCGATATGCCCATTCCCAGTCCTCACCACCGTAGGAATCGAACGATTCGTCGAACCCGCCGACCTCCTCGAAGAAGCGGCGGGAGCACGCGACGGCTGCGCCGATGACGAACCGGTAGCTGCGATCATCCGCGTCGAGCAGGTTGCGCGAGCCGCGGTACGCGTCAGAGAGCCACCCCGGCTCGGGCAGCATCCGCCTCTCGGCGGCGACGCGGATGTCTTCGCTCGGTCCGACAGCCGCGAGATCGGCATGGCGGCGACGGCCGACCGCCACCACATCGGGAGCCAGAGCCGGAAGACGGACGATCTCGGAGATGAAGTGGGGTTCGGGCACGGTGTCGGCGTCGAGGAAGACGATGACGTCGCCGCGTGCGTGCGCGGCCCCGCGGTTCCGAGCCGCCGCGAGTCGGAAGCCCTCATCACGCTGGCGGACGAGCTCCACTCCGTGCGGCACATCGGGCGACACGGTCGACCCGTCGTCGGTCACGATGATCTGCAGGCGAGCCGCGGGGTGCGTCCCCGACCGGAGCGCGGCGAGGGTCAGGGCGAGCTGTCTCGGCTGCTCGTAGTGGGCGATCACCACGGTCACGTCCGGCTGCTCGGCCGGCGCGCGTCCGTCGAGGAGATCCCAACGATTGCCGGGAAGCGGGATGCCGCTGGGCCCCGTCACGGCGCCTGCCACCACGCCGCGTACGCGGCGGCCGCATCTCTCAAGGTCGGCGCCAGCGCGGTGCCCGCTTCCTGCCAGGTGCGCGAGGGCGTGAGCCACGCGTCGGCGAGCGCCGCCGGGAGGGCCGCCGGGCCGTAGAGGCTCAGGGTGCCCGGCCTCAGCTCGGCCATCTCCCGCGCGTAACGGGAGTCGACCACGAGCGGGCGACGCCCGACCTCCACCCAGTCGAGCATCGAACGAGACGCGGACACGTGCTCGTGCGCTGCCAGCGGGATGCCGGGAGCCTGCAACGCCTGCGCGAACGCGTCATCCGCCAAGAACCCGGTCACCTCAAGTTCGACCCCCAGTGCCTCCGCGTCGGCACGGAGCGCGTCGACGTCGGATTCATGTCCTCGCGACGGCGCACCGATCGCACGCACGACGACATGACCCACGTCCCCGCCGCCGGCGCGCAGATGTGCCGCGGCCGCGGCGGCTGCGGTGATCGCCGGGCGATGCCCCTTTCCCGGGTAGACGAAACCCGCCAGCAGGACGACGAGATCGGCGACGGATGCCGCGGCATCCGGCCCCAACCCCGGCGCCTGAGCGATGCGGGCCCCCAGCGGGATCACCGCCGGCAGCGACGCCGTGCCGATGTGCTCGCGCCACAGGTGCTGCTCGTGAGCACTGTTGAGCGCCGTCGCCTCCGCGGCGGACGCCATCCGGTGGTAGGCGGCCACCCGGCGCGCGAACATCTTCCCGTCCGACGGCTGCGGGACGTCGTGAACGGTGATCGTCAGGCGGCAAAGGGCTGCCCACTCCTCGATGACGGCAGCGGCAGCCTCGGGCGAGTCTCCAAAGATCCGATCGGTGACGTGCACGTGGACCGACCGCTCGCGCTCGACGGCGGCGCGACCTGCGGTCGGATCGGCTGCGACCTCGACGCGGGCGGCGCCGTCGGCGATGAGTGCCGAAGCGACGTCCGCACCGTACTGGACGACCCCGTGCCCGCTCGGGCCGACGACGAGGAGAAGGGGAAGCTGAGCTGTCACCCGGCTCATCGTTATCTCCACACGCACACGCGGTCAAGCCCCCCGGAGACGGTCACCCATCGGCCGTACCTTCGTCGCGGCGGCATCCGTCGCCACGCAGAGAGTGGGTTCGATTGGGAGCGATGACGACGTCCGCGCAGAGCGGTCGACGGCGAGACGCCAGGGAGAGCTCCGCCGTCTCCGTCGTGGCCGTGCCCGCTGGGCACCCATACGTCCGCGCCGTCACCGCGGACCCCTCCGTGCACGTTCTGCCCGACCCTCCGGTGCCGGGCGCACCCTCTGGCGTATGGTGGCCGCCGCCGGCCCTCGACCCCGGCTGGATCGCCGCGAACCGCGCCGAGGCGCAGCTCCTCCACATCCATTTCGGCACGGAGTCCTTCTCCCCCGCTCATCTCGTCGCGTGCATCGACGCCGCACATGCCGTCGGCTGGCAGGTCGTGTTCACCCTTCACGACCTCGACCATCCTCAGCTGTCCGACAGCAGCGCGTACGTGCGGCAACTCGATGAGATCATCCCCCGCGCCGATGCCGTCCTCACCCTGACAGTCGCGGCGGCACGGGTCGTCCGCGACAGGTGGCACCGCGAGGCGGAGGTCGTCCCGCATCCCTCGGTGCTACCACCCGACGCCGTCGTGCCCCGACCCGCGCACGACGCCCCTCTGATCGGAACCCACCTGAAGGACCTGCGGCCCAACGTCGACGGGCCGGCGACGGCACGCGCGATCGTCGACGCGACGCAGCGGATTCGGGGCGCGGGCGTCCCCGTCGAGGCACGCGTTCTGCTCCACGACCGAGTGCGCGACGAGACGGCGCGCGACGAGGTGCTGCGCATCTGCCACGACGTCCCGGGCGTCTCCGTGACGACGCACGCCCGGCTCGACGACAATGCCCTCCACCACGCGCTCAGCGAGCTCGACGTCTGCATCCTGCCGTACCGTCACGGCACGCATTCCGGGTGGCTCGAGCTGTGCTGGGATCTGGGCGTCGCTGTCGCGGCCCCCCGCGTGGGATTCTTCGACGACCAGCACGTCGACGGCTCGGTGCAGGGGTTCATCCCCGGCGATGGCGACTCTCTCGCGGTCGCACTGCAGCACCTGCTCGCCGCATCGCCGCGCCCCGGTTCGGCCGCACGCGCCTCGCTCATCGCGCGTCGTCGCGCGGAGCGCGCGAACACGGATGCCGCTGCGGTGGCCCACCACGCTCGTCTCTACCGACGACTCATTCAGGAGCGCGCCCGGTGAGGGCGCGCCGTCCGCTCCGCATCGTCGTCATCGCACCGCTGCGGTTTCCGATCCGACGCCCGCACGCCGGCGGCTTGGAGGCAGCCGTCTGGAGCGAGGTCGACGCGTTGCGCTCTCGCGGCCACGATGTCACCTTCATCGCACCCGACGGATCCGACTTCCTCGGCGAGGATGACGCATTCACTCTGCCGTCTCTGCAATGGGGCGACCGCGCCGAGCAGACGGACACGACCTGGCCGGAGACGTACGACACTCTGAACGCCGCGGCTCTCTCACGTGCCCTCGACAAAGTGGCGGCGGATCGTCAGAGGTACGACGTGATCTCCAATCACTGTCTGCACCCGCTGCCGCTGCATCGCGCGCCGACCCTCGGGATCCCGATGGTCACCACCCTCCACACGCCCGTCGACACCGCTTTCGTGGACGCCCACCGCGCCGCTCGCGGGGCAGGGTCTGTCTTCCTCTCGGTCAGCGCACACACGAAGGTGCAATGGCAGGGCGCCGGCGTCCCGTCCACGACCCTCCCGAACGGGGTCGACCCGGAGGCGTGGCCGCTCGGACCGGGCGGCGACGATCTGGTGTGGTTCGGCAGGATCGTTCCCGAGAAGGCACCTCACCTCGCCGTCGACGTCGCTCGCAGACTCGGCCGCCGACTCGTCGTTGCCGGCCGAGTCGGGGACGCGCACTATGCCGAGACGCAGCTGTTCCCCCGCCTCGGGCACGGGATCGCCTACGCCGGACCGCTCGCACCCGATGCGCTCGCGGCGCTCGTGGGTCACAGCGCGCTCACGCTCACGACGCCCGCCTGGCAGGAACCATTCGGCCTGGTGGGACCGGAGTCGCTGCTGTGCGGCAGTCCGGTGGTCGGCTTCGCTGTCGGCGGCGTTCCCGAGATCGCGGCGGCGGCCGTGGGGATGCACCTGGTCCCTGCTGCCGATGTCGGCGCGATGACCCGACGCGCCGCCGCGGTGCTCACGGATGCTCCCCGGCGGGAGGAGCGGGCAGCGATACGACGAGCCGCCGCGGAGCGGTTCTCGCTGCAATCTCGCATCGCGGCGCTCGAGGAGATCTTCACCGGACTTCGCGGCGGTCCGACGGAGCTCACCGCATGAGGCAGCGCATCGGCTGGTACGTCCACCACCACGGCCGCGGACATCTCACCCGACTCCTCGCGATCGCTCCCCATCTCGACGCCGACATCGAGTGCTTCAGCTCGCTCGAGGCACCGGCCGATCTCCCCGCGCACTGTCGCTGGACCCACCTGCCGCGAGACGACGATCACGACGGAGGCGATCCCCGCCTGGGCGATCCGACGGTCGGCGGGATGCTCCACTGGGCACCGCTGGGTCACCGCGGCCACCGAGACCGACTCGCGCTGGTCGCCGGTTCCCTCGCCGCTACCCCGGTAGATGCCTTCGTCGTGGATGTGTCCGCAGAAGTCACGGTGCTCGTCCGCCTGCTCGGCGTGCCCACCGTCGCCGTGACCCAACCCGGGCGGCGGGACGACCGCCCCCACCGCCTCGCGTTCGATGCCGCGACGACGATCGTCGCGCCGTGGGCGGAAGATCTGCTCGAGCCGGAGCATCTCCGCGCCCATCGACGGAAGGTGGTCTACACGGGAGGCATCAGTCGATTCGACGGGCGGCCTCCCTCGAGCCAGCACGACGGGTCGGTGCTGCTGCTGGGCGGAGCGGGCGGCACGACGGTCACCGATCGCGAGATCGATCTCGCGGCGAGGGCCACGGGGCGGCGCTGGCGCGTGCTCGGCGGGGATTCCTGGACACCCGACCCGTGGGACGCGCTGGCGCGTGCCGAGATCGTCGTCGCCTGGGCCGGCCAGAACTCCGTCGCCGACCTGGCCGCGGCGCAGGCCCGCGCGATCGTCATCCCGCAGACTCGGCCATTCGGCGAGCAGGAGGAGACCGCAGGGATTCTCCGTCGCGAAGGCCTCGCGACGGTCAGCGATGCGTGGCCGACGGCGGAAGAGTGGCCCGAGGTCATGGAGTCGACTCGGTCCCTGCACCCGGACTGGTCCCGGTGGGGCATCCGCGGAGCGGCGGTGCGAGCCGCCAACGCGATCTCCGAGACGGCGGTCCGACGGTGACGCGCGGCGATCGGCCGCTCACCGCCGTGATCACGCTCAGCTCGCTCGGCCGCCTGTCACATCTGCGGCGCCAGCAGGAGTCGCTCGGCGGCCTCCCGAACCTTCTCCGGATCATCGTCTGGATCGGGGATGACGAGCCGCCTCCCCTCGATGCCGAGATCGTTCACCGGGTGGCACCCGGGCAGGACGGTCTCCGGCTAGCCGCCGCGCGCAACGCCGGCGCCGCGCGCGCGATCGCAGAGGGCGCTGATCTCCTGATCTTCCTCGACGCGGACTGCCTGCCCGGGCCGCACCTCATGGAGCGCTACCGAACCGCGGCGGAGAGCCACCCGAACGCGATCCTCTGCGGCCCGGTCACCTATCTCGCAGAGGGAGTCGATGTGGTCGATTCCGCTGCGCTCGAGGCACTCACCGCGCCGCACCCCGCGCGACCGTCGCCCGCCGACGGTGCAACGGTGCCGGCAGCTCCTTCCGAGTATCCCCTCTTCTGGTCCCTGTCCTTCGCCACCTCCGCTGCGGGATGGCGCAGCGCACCGGACTTCGACGAGGGCTACGAGGGCTACGGCGGCGAAGACACCGACTTCGCCTTCGCCCTCCGCGACCGCGGCATCCCCCTGATGTGGGTCGGCGGCGCCCACGCCTATCATCAGCATCACCCGACACAGTCCCCGCCCTGGCAGCACCTCGACGACATCCTCCGCAACGGTGCACGATTCGCACGTCGGTGGGGACAGTGGCCGATGACGGGGTGGCTCGAGCGATTCGAGGAGGCGGGAGCCGTCGTCCACGACAGCGGGGGCTGGCGGCCAGCCTGATCGGGACCATGGCCGAGCCGCGCGGAGGTCAGTCCTCCGTCGCGGGGCCGAGCAGCTCGTCCGCTGCACGGCGGAGGTCCGCCGCCACCGGGTCTGGGGCGTACTCCTGCACCTGCCGGAGGGCAACGTCTGCCCGCGACCTCGATGCCGCGGGGTCGCTCACCGCACGCCAGAGCGCGTCGGCGAGAGCCGCCGGGTCCGCTGGCGGAACGAGGAGGCAGTCCACGCCGTCCGCGCAGAAGTCGTCGAACCCGCTGCCGCTCGTAGCCACAAGCGGGGTGCCGATCGCCTTCACTTCGAGCGCCACGTTCCCGAAGCCCTCCCAGCGCGAGGGAGTCATCGCGACATCGGAGGCCGCGATCGCCGCGGACAGCTCGGGACCACGGACGTGGCCGAGCCAGGTGACGTTCCGGCGTGCGTCCTCGGGGAGCAGTGAGAGGAGCTCCGCGCGTGTGGGCTCGAAGCGCGCATCCCCTCCCGCGCCGGCGAGCACGAGCTGAGTGGAGGGGAGCCGTTGCCAGAGCCTCCCGAATGCCGAGATCGCGTCGACCACGCCTTTGCGTCGCTCGGCGCGCCCGAGGAAGAGCACGATCGGACTCGTCGGTCTGTTGCGCGGTGGCCACCCGGACGGCAGGTCCGCGTCGACGCCGGCCGCACTGATGGCGGCGATGTCGACGCAATTGCGCACGACGCGCGCCGGCGGAAGGGGTCCGAACATCGCGCTGACCCGCGCCTGCATCGCGGACGAGATGGCGATCAGCCCGGCGGAGCGCCTGATCTGCCGCTCCTCCAGCGACATCTGCACGGCGGCTGTCAGGCGAGTGTCCTGCGGCAGATCGCCCAGTTCTAGACCTGACACCTCTTGGACCAGCCGCATCCCCGTCGCCAGATTCGTGAGGAGCGGAGCGCGGGAAGGGAGCGCGGACCCCAGCGCGCGCCACTCGGGCACGAAGACGCGGGCGTAGCGCCGCTCGCCGAAGACCTCCCGCACGGTCCGCGCGCACCGGCCCAGCGCGGCAGTGCGGGACATCCCGTCGGTGCGCACGTAGCGTCGGAGCCGGATGGCGTCATCTTCCGGGTCTCCGACCTGATCGCTGTCCGAGAAGAGAACCAGGTCGACGTCCGCGCCAGAGCGCTGCAGAGCCGGGAGCAGCGCGGCGTAATGACTTCCGATCCCGCCCGTGTAGGCCGTCACGCCCGCGAGCTCCGTCGCGGCGACGAGCCAGCGTTCGCGCCCCGTCATCGATACCGCCGGGGCACGGTCCACCACGACCCGAACTCGGCGTTGAACTCCTCCGGATCGAACGGGCTGTCACCGCCGGCGGGAAAGCTGGTGAGCTCGCCGAACACGACCCGTTCGCCCAGGTCGTAGAGATCCACACGCACGAAGTCGGTGCCCGCAGCGAGCTTCTCGGCGATCGAGATCATCTCGTCGAGTGCGGCGGGGCGCGGGAGCGGAACGGGTGCCCAGGGTGGCCCTCCGCTCAACGGAAGGTGGGTCCAGTCCGGCCGGAAGAAGTCTTGAGTGCGAGTCCCGAACCGCCCGCGATCGACTTGCACGTAACGACACCGGCCGTGGAAGACGAAGAACTTGAAATCATCGGGGATGCGGCCGTCGCCATCCGTCAACAGCTCTTCGACGATCACACGACGGGGAACGCGGCCGTAGACCCACTCCCGGTTGGGTCCCTGCCCATAGAGCTGCGACATCCAGTCGTCGGCGATCGCGACCAGCTGCGAGACCGGTGCGCGCTCCGGTCGCACATGGCGGTAGACCCAATTCCCGTCCGTCGGCAGTCGAGCCTCCGCCGGCGCTCGATGGGAGACGATCACCGCTGTCCCGCTCCCATGGCTGGGCTTCATCACGAACTCCTCGGGGAGCTCCCGCCCCTCGAGATCGCCTCCCGATTCGACGACCGCATGGACGAATGGGAGGTACTGCGCCCCGACGATCGCGGCGACGTGGTCACGTACCGCGACCTTATCGGCGAAGGTCACGACGATGGGTCGACGATCGCGCAGCATCTTGTATCGGACCTTCTCGCGGAAGGTCTCGGGATGCCGCGTCCGCCAGAGCCGCCACCATCTCACCAGCACGCTCCGCTCGCGCAGCGCGACTCGCGCTCGCGGACTCATGCAGCCTTCTCGGACGGTCGCGGGGCGATGACGCAGACCGCGGAATCATGGAGAGAGACGGACACCTCCCCACGCTACTCGCCGGTGGACGACAAGGCCTCCGTCCGCCCTCGGCCGCCCTCGACTGCACCCACCGGTGCCGCAGGCCTAGGGCACACGCGTGCCATTCGTCATCGACCCCGGCAGCACCCAGCTCGGCCTCGTCGAGAATCACTCGGAGGGAGGCGTTAACGCAGAGAAGCCACCCCAGCGTTGGGGTGGCTTCTCTTCGAAAGAAGTCCGGCGGTGTCCTACTCTCCCACAGGGTCCCCCCTGCAGTACCATCGGCGCTGTGAGGCTTAGCTTCCGGGTTCGGAATGTGACCGGGCGTTTCCCTCACGCTATGGCCGCCGAAACACTATTGATGTTTC
>NZ_JBHWTD010000071.1:0-40405 GCF_043427715.1 Microbacterium sp.
TTGGAAGGACGAGTACAACCATCACCGCCGGCACTCATCGCTCGGCTACCTACCCCCGGCCGAGTACGCTCGGCAGTGCACCCATCACATCGAAATCGACGACTCACAGACCGTCCGGACCGAATGAAGGGGGCGGCCCACCCCCATTTGATGCCCCCTGCCCGCGACCGTACCGACAAGGGGGACAATCGTGCAACCGTTCGTGGCCTAGCTGTCCGGGGGGCGGTTCGGGACGTGATGTGCTTCGAAGGACGCGCGCTCGCGCAATTTGATCCTTCGCAGTTCGTCGGGCGCGAAGGACGATCCGGTCACGTCTCGAAAGTGGGCCCGGCCTGTCACTAGCAGGTCGGCGACCTCGCGCGTAACTCCGAGCGTCACTGAGACTGCGTCGATTGTCATCCCAGATTCGACGGCGCGATTGAGTGCGCGGTCGACCTCTGCTGCGGCTAATACTGAAGCGAGCGCAGCGTCGCGCGCTGAGTGAGCTAGCTCCGCGAGCTGCGCGGACGAATCGTGTGCTTCCTGACTATCCACTAGCGCCTCCAAGCGGTGATGTGTCACCATAACCCGCGGGGGAAGCCATTCAATGGCCTTTTGGGGGAATCAAATAGCGCGAGTCTCCATCAGACCCAGGGCGCTTCAGTAGTCGTCGACGCGTTTGGGCGCGGCGGTCTTTTCGATCATCGTCATGGTGTCGTTGAGGCGTTGCACCAGTCGGGGGGCGGCTTCGGAGTTCGCGGGTAGCTGCATGGACGGCACGACCTCGCTGAGCGCGATGCGGTGCATTTCCGTGAGTAGGGGTGCGGTGGCCGGCGTGATCTGGTTGGACGCTTGGGCGTACTGGGTGAACGCGCGGAGCTCGGCGAGCCAGGCGGCGGCGCCGCGGTTCGTGGCGGCGACGGTGCGGCCTTGGGTGAGGGCTTCGAGGGCGGTGTCTTGGTCGTAGTCCTGGATGGGAGCGTCGTAGAGCTCACCGCTGCGTGTGACGATTTTGACCCGGTTCAGGGGTGCGTCTGGGGTGATCTGCTCGAGCAGATTGCGGGTTCCGTTCCAGCCTCGGTCGTGTTGGTCGAGTGTGGTCCAGCGGGGTTCTCCCCCGGCCTGGTGGTCGGTGAAGTAGCGGCCGGCGGCGGCGATGAGGCTGTCGCGGCGTGCGGTGGCGAGTGCGACGATCTCGGTGCGGAATCCGGTGTCGCGGAAGTTGCGGGCGGTCGCGAGGGTGAGCGAGGGGGTGTGGAAGGTGCCCTCGAGTTGGAGGGAGTGGCGATGCTCTCGTGCGTAGTCGATCGCGTTCTTGACCCAGGCCGCGGTGGCTTGGGAGAGGATCGGGCCGGCGTCGAAGGGCCGATCGCGGACGAGCTGCGCATATTCGGGGTGGAAGGCGCGGAGGTTGTCTCCTGAGAGGGGGACGATTCCGGGGTAGTCGCGGGCGATGCGGGAGGTCGCTTGCGATTTGCCTGCGCCTGGTTGGCCGCCGACGAGGACGATGGTGGGTTCGGCTTGGGGTGCCAGGTTGTCCGGGAAGTAGTAGGGCCGGATGTCCTCGTCGAAGATGCGCTGGAGCTCAGCGGGAGTGAGGGGGTCGCCGAGCATCAGATCGCCTGTGCAGACAGTTCCTGGATGCGCGATTCGATGAGAGCGGCGTGGGTGTCGATCGACTGCCGGTCGTACCCGTCGACGGCGAGGGTGTCGTCTTTCCAGCGGATCATTTCGGCACGGATGCTGGCGGCGTTGTCCGGGTCAGTGGTGGAGCGCGCGGTGTTGACCAGCAGGTGCGTGAGCATGGTGTGCCGCTCCTGCATCTTGTCGTAGGCGACGGTGTCGTTGGTTCGCCATGAGCCGCTCATGTCTTTGCCTTCCGTCGTGGTCAGGGTCCACTTTACCGAGGGGGGTGGACAGGCTCAGGGGACTGGCGGAGAAGCAATATTGAAGGTTGCGCTATTCGCAAGCACGCGTCGATCCGCTCATGCCTTTGAGCGACAGCTAGCTGTATGAGGCCATGACGTTGCTGACTCGCGTCGGTGTCGCAGAGGCGGGCGGTTGCCCGTCGTGAGCGCCGTGGGGACGGTGATAGTTGTAGTGCCGGTTCCACACTTCGAGCGCGGCAGCGCGTTCGGCTTCTGAGCGCCAGATGCGCGCGTAAAGAAACTCTTCGGCGAGGATCCGGTTGTAGCGCTCGACTTTGCCGTTGTGTCGAGGCGTGTATGGCGTGATGCGCTGGTGTCGACTGTTCCCGACTGCGTCGTGGAAAGCTGCGGATCGGTAGCAGGAACCGTTGTCGGTCACGACCCGCTCGATCCCGGCGATGCCGTGCTTGGCGAACCAAGCTCTTGCACGTCCGAGGAACGCGACGGCAGTGGCGGCTTTCTCGTCCGGCAACGCTTCGGTGTACGCGAGTCGGGTGTGCCCGTCGATGGCCGAATGCAGGTAGACGTACCCAGTCTTCGTACCCCGGGTCTTCTGACGTGCGACAGCTTTGGCTTTCTCGCTGCCTTTGCCGTGCACACGCCACCCGCCGCCATCAGGGTGAATCGGCCTGACTTTCGTTCCTATCGGATTGCTTGTCCGGCAGGTGCCGGTTGGGCTGATTCCAGGTCAGCGTAGTGCGCGTCCTCGACCTCGATCGGAGTGCGCATGTCGAGCTCTCCGTGGAGCCGCTGGTTGTTCCACCACCAAACCCATTCGAGGGTCGCGAGCTCGACCTGCTCGACCGTCCGCCAGGGCCCGCGCTGGCGGATCAGCTCGGTCTTGTAGAGGTTGTTCACCGCCTCCGCCATCGCGTTATCGAACGAGTCGCCCACGGTCCCCGTGGAGGGGACGGCGCCGAGCTCGACGACGCGGTCGGTGTAGACCATCGCCATGTAGTTCGAGCCGTGGTCCGAGTGGTGGGTCAGCCCAGTGAGGTCGCCGCCGGCTCCCCAGGCGGCCATGTCCAGCGCCTGCAGCGGCAGGGCCTCGGCCTTTAGGGTGGCGGCGACGTTCCAGCCGACGATGCGGCGGGAGTAGACGTCGGTGACGAACGCGACGTACGCGAACCCTGACCACGTCGCGACGTAGGTCACGTCGCACACCCACAACCGTCTCGGAGCGTCGGCAGTGAACCGTCGGTTGACGAGATCGGTCGGCAGCGACAGCGTCCGATCGGTCTTCGTCGTGAACACGCGCTTGGACTTCTTGACGCCACGAACCCCAGCGAGGCGCATGAGGCGTTCGGTCTGGTCGCGGCCGATGTCCCACCCTTGCCGGCGCATCAGGGCGTGCATCTTCCGGCGCCCATAGACGCCGTAGTTCTCCGCATGCAGGCGGGCGACCTCCGGGATCAGGAGGTCGTCTCGCAGCTGCCGAGCCGACGGCGCCCGGCCGACCGCGGCGCGGTAGCCGCGGGCGGTGAGGAAGCCCTGGACTGCCGGTCGGAGGACGCGGCAGATGAGCTCGACCCCGAAACGATCCCTGTGTTCGTTGATGAACCGGATCATCTCGGTCAGGGGCGGTCGAGCTCCTTCGCGAAAAACACGCTCGCAGCCTTGAGGATCTCGTTCGCCTTGCGCAGCTCGGCGTTCTCCTTCTGCAGTCGCTTGATCTCCGCCGCCGCGTCAGTGGTGAGTCCGGGCTTCATACCGGCGTCGACCTCATACCGGCGCTGCCACAGCCGCAACGTCTCCGGGCTCATCCCGAGCAGCCCTGCCACGTGACGCACCGCGCTCATCATCGTCGGGTGCTCCGGCCGCGCCTCCGCGAGCATCCGCAGCGCCCGCTCACGCATCTCCGGCGAGTACTTCCTGTTCATCGAGTTCCATCCTTGCTTGAAGAACGGAACGAAAGTCAGGCCGATTCAGGGATACGACCGACCTTCTTCACGTCCAGGTGCACCATGTGGCCGGGACGTTTGGTGGTGATGCGTTGCGGTTCCCGATTCAACTCGCCGTTGGGGTCAATATACTTGCGCTGGTTCAGGCCCAGCTGCGCGAGGAGCCGGGTGATGGTGCGACGACTGACCGGTGTTCCTGCTTGCTCGAGCTCGAATGCGATACGGGACGCTGGCCATTTCTGTTCTCGTCGCATTGACTCGATCTGCTCCACGAGGCGGCCAGGCGTTGCAGATGGTTGACGGATCGGCGACGACGAGCGGTCCTGTAGACCGAGCTTCCCGAATCGTTTGTATCTGTTGACCCATTTCGAGGCGGTCGCGCGGGAGATCCCCATCTCTGCGGCAACATGAGAAATAGGTCGAGTCCGACAGCGCGCGACGAGTCGACGACGACCTTCGACCGTCAGTGGCGAATTTGCGTGCGTCACTTGACCACCTCGCTCTCGACGGGTGCAATCAGCCGAATAAGCGGAACTGCGAGCAGCAGTGCCGTGGTGGTCGCGAGCGCGGCTACCCAAACGGGTCCGAGCGCGCCCGGCATGACGCTGAGTGCGGCGGAGGCGAGCACGGGACCGGCGGCCGCGCCAACGTTGAGTGCCGCTGTCGCGTATGACCCTGCCATGGTGGGTGCACTCGCCGCGGCATAGAGCACTCGTGTGATCAGCGTGCTCCCGACGGCGAACCCCACCACACCCTGAGTGAATACGAGCCCGAGCAGGGCAACGGGGTTCGTTGCAAAGAGGGCCAGCGCGACCCACCCGAGCACCAGAACGCTGCCACCACCGACGATGACGATCCTGGGTCGGGCATCCGAGAGTCGTCCCGCAACGGTGACGCCGATGAAGGAGCCGACGCCGAAGAGCACAAGGGCCAGCGGTACCCACCACTGGCTCAGGCCGGCGGTGTCCGTAACGATCGGCGCGAGATAGGTGAGCGTGGCGAAGGTGCCGGCATTCACCAGGGCAGCGAGCAGCATCGTTAGAACGAGGCGCGGGGAGGACAGCTGCGCCAGTTCCACACGCAGCGAGGTCGAGGACGACTCCTCCCTTGACGAGTCGTGAACTTGAGTGTTGAAGCCCGCGGCAATGCCGATCGCAGCGGGGACGCAGAGAAGAGCGATCGCCCAGAACGTCGACTGCCAGCCGAGTGCCGTTCCAAGCAGTGCACCGGCGGGGACGCCGGCGACGGTGGCGACGGTGGTACCCGCCAGCAGAACCGCCACGGCCCGCCCTTTGGCATCGGGTGCTACGAGTCTCGTCGCCGCACCCAAAGCGACCGCCAGGAAGCCTGCATTCACGATCGCCGCGATCACGCGCGTGATGAACAGAACCGTGAAATCCGGCGTAAGTGCCCCGACGACGTGGGATAGCGCGAATACGATCGCGCAACCCAGGAGTGTCGCCTTCACGGGGAGGTGACGAGTGAGCGCGGCCATCGCCGGTGCACCGATCACCATCCCTGCGGCGAACGCCGATGTCAGGAGACCAGCGGTCCCCACGGAAACGCTGAAGTATGTGGAGATGTCGGGCACGAGGCCGGCGAGCATGAATTCGGAAGTACCCATGGCGAAGACCACCAGGGCAAGAAGATAGAGAGCGAAAGGCATCGAGATAGCTCCGAAGCGAGAGTACGAACAAGAGAACGTCTCGTCACCACGGTCAGCGCCCAGAGGGCACCCGGATGCCGTGCTGCGCGCAGCACTGGGCAACAGAGAGCTAAGGGCTCAGCGGAGGTGAGGGGCTGACGGCGTGACCGAAAGCCCCTGAGTGTCCGATTCAGGGCTCGACATACCGCTCACCTTACCTGGCTGCGCCGCCAGCCCCAAGAAGTGTCAACAACCTCCTGGCCAGCAACAGCTAGCAGATCGTCGTCCGCCGAGTGTGGTGGGCTTGTACCTCTCCTCTGTTGCGGAGATCTCCGGGCAGGCGCGTCCCGCTGACGAGAGCCACAAACTCCAGGCGGAGTCTCTTCGGTGGTTGCTCTGATCACGTCGTTCGATACACTCGGAATGTGCATTTGTACTTCCTGTGACGGCTGAGTAAGGCCTACCGCGCTCGTTGAGTCATCCGAGCCTGCGGCGGCCGCTCGTTCTCGACCCTGCACGGGTCGCCGTCACCTTGCGCACCCTCGCACGCTTCATAGCCGTGCGGTGCGTCGTTTCCGAAGGATACGAATGCTCTCCCTCAACACCCCTCTACCAGCGCGCCATCGCGCGCAGCTCATCGCCTCCGACGTCTCCGTAACGCGCGGAGCCACCCCCGTCCTCAGCCACGTCGACCTCACGGTCACGGCCACCTCGCGAGTAGCGATCGTGGGCGAGAACGGCCGGGGGAAGTCGACGCTCCTGCACGTCCTCAGCGGCGCTCTCACCCCGGACAGCGGAGTAGTGCAGCGACTCGGGACGGTCGGCATAGCCGAACAAGAGATGCCGACCGGCGGCAACCGCACAGTGGGCCAGGCGGTCGCGGAAGCGATCGCGCAGCCGCTCGCCGCCGTTGCGGCCCTCGATTCGGCCGCGGTGTCACTCGCCGCAGGCGTCCCCGGCGCCGAAGAACGATACGCCGCCGCATTGGAACACGCCGAAGTCCTCGATGCGTGGGATGCCGAACGGCGGGTGCAGATCGCGTTGGAAGCACTCGACGCCGAAACGGAGCCATCCCGACGCCTGGACGACCTCTCCGTCGGGCAGCGCTATCGAGTCCGTCTGGCGTGCTTGCTCGGCGCCGACGACGATTTCCTGCTCCTCGACGAACCCACAAATCACCTCGATCGAAGCGGCCTCGAGTTTCTGACCACGCAACTGCGGTCGCGAAACGGCGGCGTGGTCGTCGTCACCCATGATCGCGCGCTGCTCTCCGACGTCGCGGAGACGATCGTGGACCTCGACCCGACCCCGGATGACCGGGTGCGCGTGTACGGCAACGGTTATGCCGGCTACCGCGAGGGCCGGCGCGCCGAGCGCGAACGGTGGGAGCACGAATTCGAGCGACAGCAGACCGAGCTCGCGCGGCTGCAGGACAGTCTCAGCTCGGCGCAGAACCGACTCGTCTCGGGGTGGCGACCAGAGAAGGGAACCAACAAGCACGGACGGGCCACGCGCGCGGGCGGGCTCGTGCAGAGCGTGCATCGCCGGCAGGAGCAACTCGAAGCGCACGCGGTGACTGTTCCCGAGCCGCCGCAAGTGTTTCGCTTCCCGGAGCTTGCGACCCGAACCGGAGCGGTGCTGTTGAGCGTGGAGGACGTGACCGTGACCGGCAGGCTTACGCGCCCGGCGGCGTTCTCTCTGTCACACCGCGGGCGTCTCGTAGTGACCGGACCCAACGGGGCCGGCAAGTCCACACTGCTGAGCGTCGCAGCGGGAGACCTCCGCCCGGACACCGGCACCGTTCGTCGCCCGCAGAACGTGCGGCTCGCTTTTCTGCGCCAAGAGTCGGAGCTGCCGCTGGATCGTCGCGCGAGCGAGTTCTACGCAGCCCACGTCGACGCGCTCGTTCCATCGCGTGAGGCAGTCGGTCTCTCGCAGCTCGGGCTCCTGCGCGCCCGCGAATCGAGCAAGCGGATAGGTGAGCTGTCGATGGGCCAGCAACGGCGCCTCGAGCTGGCCCTGGTGCTCGCCACCAAGCCGCACGTGCTCTTGCTCGACGAACCGACCAACCACCTATCGATCGCGCTCGTCGACGAACTGACCGACGCGCTCAACGCCACCCAAGCGGCTGTTGTCGTATCCACCCACGACCGGCAGCTTCTCCGCGACGTCGAAGGCTGGCCGGCACTGCAACTGGAAGCTACGACCGAAAGCGAGGCGCTCGTATGACCCGCGAGACTCCCGACCGGCTGCGGGCGCTGCGCCCTCTCGCTACCCGCGACTACCGGCTGCTGTTCGCGGCCGTCGGTATCGAAGTCTTCGGCACCGGCATGTGGGCCATCGTCATGGTGTTTCAGGTGCTCGCACTCGACGACAGCCCCCTTGCCCTGTCAGCCGTCGCTACCGGGCTCAGCCTCGGCCTCTTCGCTTTCTCGGTCCTCGGCGGGGTGGTAGCCGATCGCTTCTCGAAGCGGCGGATCATCATCACCGTGCAGGGACTCACCGCGGCGGTCATGGCCGCCGTCGCGGTGCTGTCCCTCACGGGCGCGATCGAGTTGTGGCATGTCGGGCTCGCCTCGTTCGCCATGGGCGCGGGTAGTGCGTTCTTCTACCCGGCCTACAGCGCCTACCTCCCCCAAGTACTACCGCCCGAACAACTGCTCGCCGCAAACGGGCTCGAAGGGGCTCTCCGGCCCTCGATGGGGCAGGGCCTCGGACCCGCCCTCGGAGGGATCATCGTCGGGGCGTTCTTCCCCGCCATCGGAGCGGTCATCGTCGCCGCGTCCTACGCAGTCGCGTTCGTCATCACACTGTTCCTCAGCCGCCGGGAGGAAACCACCGAACCGGAACAGTCGCAGCAACGCACGAGCGTGTGGGGCGACCTCAAAGCCGGGGTCCGCTACGTCGCCCGCACCCGCTGGCTGCTATGGACCCTGATCTTCGGATCATCCCTCGCGCTCATCATCCAGGGCCCAATCGAGGTACTTCTCCCCTTCCTCACCCGCGACCGATTCGACGACGCCGAAGCAACGTTCGGACTACTACTCGCCGCCTACGGAATCGGAGGCGCCATCGGATCGCTCATCGTGTCGTCACTCAAACTGCCCCGGCGATACCTGACACTGATGATCGGCCTCTGGGGCGGCGGAACCCTCCCGCTCGTGCTCATCGGCCTCGCCAACAACCTAATAGTGATGCTCGCCACACTGTTCGCGGTCGGAGCTGCCACAGGAGCCGGCGTGGTGATCTGGGGCACACTGCTTCAACGCCTCGTGCCACCCGAAATGATCGGCCGTGTCGCCAGTCTCGACTTCTTCGTCTCCATCGCGTTCATGCCCGTCTCGATCGCCATCGCCGGGCCCCTATCGCTGATCGTGCCGATACCAGCCATCTTCATCGTGGCCGGCGTCGCGCCGACGCTGCTCGCCATCGTCGCGCTTCTAGCCGGACGCATGCGGGACGTCGAGACGAGACACCCCCTGGACACTTGACCCAGCGCCGCACTGCGTCCCTGATTGTTAGCGTCCTGGAAGGAATTGACTCGGCTTGGAGTTCTCGGGCCGCGGCTGCCTGAACCCACTCCGATGTGCCCTCAGCGGGGGAGGAAATCTGCTCTCGCGGCGACGAACTCGGAATTGTCGCGTTGCGAGAACTGCGACCATCGGCTCGCTGTCTGCGGCGTGATTCCCATCTGAACGGCCACGATAGCGGCGGGGAGGTCGCTAGCGAGGGCGAGCATGGCGTAGTTCCGGGCGATCCGCGGGCTGACCCCGGCCCGCGCTATCCACCGTCCGAGGGTCGTGGGATGGATCGGCTCGTGGTGTCGTCGGGGAGATGGGAATAGATACGATCCCTCACCGGCTCGCCGAGTCGCCCCCGGATTCTGCTCAGCTTCTTTCACGAGCTGCGCGAAGAGTTGAGCGACCGAGTTCGGGATCTCGATGGGTTCTGTCGATAGCGCGAGATACGTTCGTCCTCCGGCTGTACTGGTGTCGACAGTGGTGAGCCGGTGGATGCGGTCGGTTCGAGCTCCGTAAAGGAGCACGAGCAGCGCGGCAACCCTGGTCGCGAGGCTCACCGTGTCGTCCGACCCGGCGATAAACGTGCGGACCAGAGCGTGATGCTCGTCCTCCCCGCTGACCTCGCTCGGCCTGGCCTGCTGTCCGCGCTCGACGCGGAGTCCCGGATACTGGCCGGTGGACCTGAGCCACGAGATGAACGGTGCGATGTCGCCGGTGCGGGCTGCGTTGCCGCCGACCCACCGGTCTAGGACCTCCTGTGTCAGCGCGGAGAAGCCCGCCCCTTCTTGCTCGACGTGCTGCAGGAGTCGCGCGGCCGCGCGGATCCGTTCACGCGCGGAATCTGCGACACCGACCGTGGTACGGCGGCGTCCTGCCCGCCGCCGCACAGTCCGCAGCACCTTCCATTGTGCATAGGGAGTGATCTCGGCGGCATGGTGTGAAGGAAGCTGGATCAGGTACTCGTCGACCCATGTTTCGAGCCGCTCAGTCTGCTCATCTCGTACCGGGAGAACGCCGACGTCGACCAGGAGCGCACGGAGATGATGTCGCGCCTGCCCAGGCGGACACGCGTCAACGCGCGCATGCGTGATCGACTCTTCCGACCCGATCGCTCGGAGCAGAGCTCTCGGGGTGGGCTTGAGCAGCCATCTCATGGTCGAGTCCACGCAACCTCGATAAACGAGCGCTTCCGGGAGCCCGGCCAAACGCCCGGGGATCACCCCCGTCGCGGACGCGAGGAGGTCGCCAGCGGCTCGAACGACGGAGCAGCGGATGCAGGTGTTCTCGAAGTGCTGCTCACCCGGGGCGCCACACGTGGCACAGACGTAGTCGCGCGTCGACCCTGCACACGGCCCGCAAACGCGCTCCCCTCGGTCATCGCGACCGATGAGCGCTTTCACCTGCCCACAAGACCCGCAGCCGTCGGGGTGGCGGAGCTCGCGTCGATAGCACACGCCGCATATAGACCCGAGGGGCCAGGTCGTATGAACCGCGCGCTTCTCACCGCAGATGGCGCACTCGGCGATGGGGGTGCGGTAGCAGCTGTGGCACAGATCTGCTACGCCATTCTGGTGGCGGGTTGCGACGCGTCGCTCCCGTCCGCATTGTCCGCACGCTCTGACCGGTGCGGAGTAGCAGCGCTGGCAGAGATCCTGACCGTCCACGATGGCGGTGACGTGATCGACACGGCCGCATCCCGCACACGCCCGCTTAGGGCGCGCGCAGTGCCCGCAGAGTGGTGCGCCGTCCTCGGCTCGAGCGCTGGGCGCACGGATGCGACCACAGCGCGAGCACTCCATACGTCGGCTGACGTTGTAGCACGGTCGGCAGAGCCCTCCACCGTCGGGGAGTCGTTTCACCCGCGGGGCGCGGCTTCCGCACTCGGAGCAAGGATGCTCCGGCACCACGGTCATTTCGAATGCCCGGGCCGATTGATCGTCGTTCGGCGGGCGGATACTCGGCTCTTCCGCGGGATGACTTCCCCGGAAGCCTTCCTGGCGGACGCCTCGACGATGCGGGGTTCGATGAGGTCGTTGGGTGTGCACTCAAGGATGTCGCACAGCGCGATCAGCGTAACCATGCTCAGGCGCTGCGGCTGACCCGTCACCAGCCGGTAGGTCTGCTCCCGGGAGAGCGCGACACCACGCTCAGCGAGCAGCGGCTGCAGGTCCGTCGTGGCGAACATTCCACGCTCCGCCATCTTCGCTCGCAGATGCCAGACGTAGTCCATCTCTTTCACCGTGCTGCCTCCTCGAAGTCGGCGCCGTAGCGGGTGTGAATAGCTTGGGTGAGCAGCCGGTTCCGGTACTCGTTAGAGACGCCGACGTAGATCGCGGTCGTCGAGGAAAACGAGTGCCCCACCTGCTCCTGAATGAACCGCTCCGGGTAGTCGAACTCCACCAGGTGCGTCACGTACGAGTGCCGCAACGAATGCAGATCCAACGAAGAGTCGATCCCCGCGGCATCACGAGCTGTACAGAACGCTTCGTTCGCCGCACGCCTGCTCAGCCTCGTGCCCCGTTCGGTCACCCACAGAGCAGGCGACGAACTCGACGATGACGACAACGCCGGCCGAACCTCATCGAGGTAGTGCGCCAGCGTCTCCGCGATCCAGCCCATCTCCGGAACGGTGAGCACCGTGCGCCGCTTCGACGGGCCCCCGCGGCTCGCTTTGCCATGGCGCACCGACAGTGCACCGAATCGGTCTAGGTGCGGCAGCTTCGCGTTGCGGCGGAGATCCACGAGATCAAGCATGACCGCCTCACGTCTTCGCAACCCGAACGCATAGACGCACTTGAGAAGCGCGGCGTCCCGCACGGCCTGAACCGCACCCTTTCGCCGTCGCGACAGGATCCGTGCGGCGAGCCCGTCGGCCGCATCGAACAGCGCCTGGACTTCGTCGAATGTCAACGGTCGCCGCGCGGCATCGCCCTCGTACTCGCTGACATGCACAATCGAGTTGTCCTCATGGAACACCTGTCTGGGTGCAGCGCCAAAACGCGCTTCACACTCGGACAGCCAGGGATATCGAGGATCAGTGATGTACTCGCAGAACATCTTGATGTCGATCTCGTATCCACGCAGCGTCGATAGCCGCAACGGCTTCACGCCCGAGCGCAGCTCACTGATCCACGCCTCCGCCTCCGCCGGCGTCCATTGCCACGGGTACATACCCGTGAAGTCCACGAACCGGCGCACGAGCCGCTCTCTCGCCGCAATCGTCGGAGCCTTCAAGAAGCGAGCAATCTGCTGGGCTCGCCACCCATTCAACATCCCGTCGAGCACGGCTCCCTCAGGGTCAAGATGAATGACATTCCGCGCGGAGACGAGCCGCTGCGCAGACGATGGATCAACTTCAAGCACATCCTCATGATGCATCCAATACAACATTGATGCAAATGAAGTACTCTGGGTGATCAAGAGTGGCGCAGAGACCCCCGGCCCCCTCGACATCCTTCTTGAGCTCAGGCTCTACCGCGCGGGCGATCGCGCTTCGCGCGTTGCATCGGATGGCAATATCGCCCGTTTGGTGAGCCGCTTGATCTGGTCGGGCTGGAAACCCGACCAGTGATCGTCGTCATCGACCACGACGACGGGGGCTTGCCGGTAGCCGAGTTCCTCGGTGACGTATTCGAGGGCGGCGGGCACCTCGGTGATGTCGACCACCTCGTATTCGAGGTGCGGGCTGTCGAGGGCGCGATAGGTCATTTGGCACTGCATGCAGTTCGGCTTGGTGTAGACGGTGATGCTCATGACCCCTCCTGATGTGTGAACCCGTTCCTGGTAAGCGGAGCTAGACCGGTTCGAGGGAGTGGCGCGCAACCTGCAAGGCGACGCCAGTCGGCCCCGGAGGGCTAGCGCGCCGCGACCGTCCGGTCATGCTGGAGCGGCAGGAACGGGTTGCGCTCAGGAGGGTGCGGGCGGGAGTCATCGGGACATTCCGCGGGTGTCTGTTGCAGGGATCGCGTCCGGGCCGGTGTGGATGATCCGGGGCTTGGTGATGGGCGCGGGATCATCGGTCGGTGTGTTCTCGGGCTGGGGCTCCTTGGGCTCGGTCATGGCGCGCAGCTGCGCGTCGATGCGTTCAAGGTTGGTTCGGGCTTCCTGGAGGGCTTCGCCGTGCTTGAACGGGGCGCTCAGAGAGCGGACGGCTTCGGCGTGGGCGTGGGTTTCGGCGGCGATCTGCTGCTCGGTGTGTTCGATGAGCGAGGGGAGGTTGGCGATGCGGTGCTCGAGCATCCGGATCGCGCCGATGTCTTCGGGGTCGGTGAGTTTCTTGCGGTCGACCTTCACGGTGGCGGCGGGGATACCTTCAAGCCCGAACTCGACAAAGACGGTGCCGAGGTCGGTGCGGGTGCGCGCGGTGATGGGGAAGCCGGAGATCTCACCGATGATTCCCTTGGTGGTGTCGTAGCCGGGGCGGGCGTAGTGGATGCCGGCTGATCCGGCCCACCGGATCAGGGCGGCGGCGGCGTCGACGCGCTTGTCGCAGTGGCGTCCGTAGATCGAGATGCGGAAATTGTCGCCGGCGAGGTCGCGCACGCGAGGCGCAGCTGCGGCGTAGGCGGCGAGGTTCGCGTTGAGGATTCCGAGGCGTTGGTCGGCGTTGCGGATGGTGCCGTCGAGGGTGGAGCGGTTGCGTTGCCAGGCGCGCTCGAGGCGTTCCAGCCGGGAGGACTCGTTGATAGCGATGGACCGTTCCAGCAGAAGCGGGTTGCCGCTGGCGAGGGCTTTGGCTTCGGCAGCGCTCAGGGAGTCGCTGATACACGTTGGACTGAAGGGGGCGTCGCGGATGCGACGCCCCCTTTGTCGATCTCCGCGAAAGAACGCCGCGGGAAATCCGTCGGGTTGCTCAGTGACCGATCAGGGGAGCGGCCGCTAAACTAGGGTCTCGAATCGATTCGAAATCCCATCCCGAAAGTACGAATGGCCACCTCCCTGACCACGGGCCGCCCCTGGCGCGTCATCCTTCTGTTCACCGTGCCGCTCATGATCGGCAACGTGGTGCAGCAGATGTACCACGTCGCCGACACGATCGTCGTGGGGCGTCTCCTCGGTGTCGACGCACTCGCCGCCGTCGGTGCGACCGGGGGTCTGCTGTTCCTGCTCCTCGGCTTCGCATGGGGCCTGACCTCCGGGTTCGCGATCCCGACCGCTCAGGCTTTCGGCGCCCGTGATTACGCCGCGGTCCGCCGCTCGGTCGCGACCGGAGCGATCCTCAGCGGCATCACGAGCGTGATGCTCACCGCCGGGGCGCCCTTCCTCTCCGAGCCCGCGTTGATCCTGCTGCAGACGCCGCCGGAGCTCCTCGCCGACGCCACGCAGTTCACGGTCATCAGCTTCCTCGGCGCCGGTGCGCTGATGTTCTTCAACTTCCTCTCCGCGGTGATCCGCGCAATCGGCGACTCCCGCACCCCGCTGATCTTCCTCGTGGTCTCGTGCGTGCTGAACGTCATCCTCGTGATCGCGGCCGTCGCCTGGCTCGGCTTCGGCGTCGCCGGCGCCGCCCTTGCAACCGTCATCGCGCAAGCGGTGTCGGTGCTGCTGTGCCTCGAGTTCGTTCGCCGCCGCATCCCCGAGCTGCACCTGCACCGCGACGACTGGCGCATCACACGCGCGGACGTGACCGAGCACCTCCGTCTCGGGCTGCCGATGGGCTTCCAGGCGTCGATCATCGCCATCGGCGCGCTGATCGTGCAGGTTCGGCTGAACTCGCTCGGCGCCGAGGCAGTGGCCGCGTACACCGCGGCATCGCGCGTCGACGGGCTCGCCGTGGCGCTCCTGCAGTCGATGTCGCTCGCCGTCTCGATGTACGTCGCGCAGAACTACGGTGCCGGTCGCCCCGACCGCATCCGTCGCGGCGTCGTGCAGGCGCTCTACATCGCGGTCGGCGGCGCCGTCGTCCTCGGCGTCCTGATGGTGGCCCTCGGTGGTCCACTGGTCCGCGTCTTCGTCGGCGATGCAGCACCCGACGTCGTCAGCATGGCCGTGAGCATGCTCATCATCAACGGCGTCAGCTATACCGCGCTCAGTGTGCTCTTCGTCACCCGCGGCGCCCTGCAGGGGCTCGGCAGCACCGTGATCCCGACCGTCACCGGCATCGTCGAACTGTTCGCCCGTGCGGGCGCCGCGATCGTGCTCGGCGGCATCATGGGCTTCGTCGGCGTCGCGTGGTCGAACCCGCTCGCGTGGGTGTGCGCAGCCGTCATCCTCGTTCCCGCCTACCTGCGCGCGCATCGGCGCCTGGCCACGATGCCGAGCGCACCGATGGAAGTCACCCCCACGACCCCGATCGCTCTCGTCGGTCCGGTCGACGGCTCGATGAACGTCGAGGCGATCGTCACGCAGCCGGTACGGCTGCCGCAGACCTCCTCGCGCGTCCGGCGGGCGCTGCGGCCGCGACGGCCCGAGCGCACGCGCGTGCGGGATCGCTGACCCGACTCACGTCAGCCGCGCCGATCGGCCTGGGCGCGGCAGTCGACCGTGCCGGTGCCAGAATCAGGGCATGTCGACTCCCTTCCCCGCGCTCACCGAGGTCCCCGATCCGCGCTTCGTGATGGTCGGCGACGGCTACCGCGTCGCGACCTATGAGTGGGGTCCCGAGGACGGCACCACGGTCCTGCTCGTGCACGGGTTCGCGTCGAACGCGCGCGACAACTGGGTGAACACGGGCTGGGTGCGCGACCTCACCCGCGCCGGGTACCGCGTGCTCGCGATCGACCAGCGCGGACACGGTCAGAGCGACAAGCCGCACGACGCAGCCGCCTACGAGCTGCGCACCCTCGCGACCGATGTCGAGGCGGTGCTCGACACCTACCTCGTCGATCGTGCTTTCTACATCGGCTACTCGCTGGGCGCCCGGGTCGGCTGGGAGGTCGCCCGCGACTTCGAGACCCGCATCGAACGGGTCGTGCTCGGCGGAGTTCCCGACGGCGTGCCGCTGGGGCGCCTCGACCTCGATCAGGCCCGCGCCTACGTCGAGGAGGGGATTGCCGTGACGGATGCCGTGACCCAGAACTACATCACCCTCACCGAGCGGGTGCCCGGCAACGACCTCGGCGCGCTCCTCGCGATCGCCGGCGGCATGCGCGCCTCGGGCACCGCCGACCCCGACCCGACCACGGCGCCGCCGCAGCCGGTGCTGTTCGCCACGGGTTCGAAGGACGGCATCATCGAGGGTTCCAAGGCGCTCGCCGCCGCGGCCCCGCGCGGGCGCTTCGTCGAGATCCCCGATCGGCACCACTTCAACGCTCCCGGCTCCCGCGCGTTCCGGGAAGCCGCGCTCGAGTTCCTCGCCGAGTAGCCGACGCGCCGCGCGCTCGCCAGCCTCAGCGGCGAGGCGCTGCGCGCCATGGCGCGCGGGGGACGAGCTCCAGACGCGCGACCCACCCCGCGAGGATCACGGCGACCAGTGTGGCGATGATCTTGTCGACGATCGACACGAGGAACCCGACGGAGAAGACGGCGGGGACGATGCCGGCGGCGGCCTCCATGGCGACCACGTAGGCGTTGCTCGCGTGCCCCATCCCGCTGTACATGAGGACGTTCAACGGCACGCTGACGAGGGTGCAGGCGAGTGCGACGGCCACGGTCAGCAGGAGCAGTCGGCCCCATGTCCGACCGAATCTCTGCATGCCGTAGCCCCAGACGAGCGCGCCGACGACGTTGACGAGTGCGAACACGATCGTCTCGGGGCTCGAGGTGATCGCGCCGAGCGTGTTCGTCGCGACGGCGACCGCGACGGCATACCAGGGTCCGAAGACGAAGGCCACGAGGGCCGTGCCCGCCATGTCGAGGAAGAGGGGGAGCTGCAGCTTCACAGCGATCGTGCCGCCGAAGAGATTCATGAACACGGCTGCGGCCATGATCGTGACGATGAGCGCGGCGCGCAGCCGGGGGACGAGCGGATCCGGCGCGCTCGAGGTGGGCTCGCGTCGTTCGACGAGGTGCCGCTCGAGTGAGCGAGCGCGCCACACGGCGGCCTCTGCGTCACTCTGGCCCAGTGCGAGCGCGATCTCTGCGATGAGGTCGGCGTCGACTCGGCGGCGCCCCGGTTGGAACGCGTCATACACGGTCGACCGGGCCACGCGCGCCGCCGACGCGCTCACGCCGCGCGCTTCGCGGGCAGCCGCCACCCGCTCCGCTATCGCCGAATACGAGAGGTTTCCCGCAGAGATCCGCAGTCGCTGCAGATCCTCCGCGAACGCGTCATGCGCGCTCGCCGAACTTTCCGTTCCCATCGGTCCTCATACGTCTCAGAACTGCTCCGACTGTATCCGAGGGGACAGCTTCCTGCTCGCGGTCGACGGACGGCCGGCCGGCCCGACCCACCCCTGCGGACGCAGCTGCCGCGGACTCTGACCGCCGTGGCACACTCGTCCGCATGGACGACCTCGCGCCGCTCCTCCTCCGCACCCAGCAGAGCTGACACACGAAAGGCAGACCATGGCAGGCAAGAGCAGCGACGGCGCGGGCTTCACTGAGGACGAGAAGGCCGCCATGAAGCAGCGCGCCGAAGAGCTCAAGGCGATGAAGGGGCTCAAGGGCGCCGCGAAGCTCGCGAAAGAGAACGAGGCGTGCCTCGCCGCGATCGAGAAGCTCGAGGGCGGCGACCGTGCGATCGGACAGCGCGTCCACGTCATCGTGCTCGAAGAAGCGCCGCACCTGCGTCCGAAGACGTTCTACGGTTTCCCGGCCTACGCGAACGAAGACGGCAAGGTCGTCGTCTTCTACCAGCCGGCATCCAAGTTCAACACCCGCTACGGCACCGTCAGCTTCGACGAGCCCGCGCAGCTCGACGACGGCCCGATGTGGCCCGTCTCGTTCGCGGTGCTCGAGGTGACGGATGCCGTCGAGGCGAAGCTCCGCGAGCTCGTCAGGAACGCGGCACCGACAGGCTGACGATCCGGTCGTCGCCCTCGCGGGCCCAGCCGCGGCCGTCGGTGTTGTTCGTCAGCACCCAGAGTGTGCCGTCGGGGCCCGCGGCGACGTCGCGGAGGCGTCCGTATCCTTCCGCGAGGACGGACGATGTCGACGGGTCGGCGACGGGCACCGCGCGGAGCACCTCGCCGCGGAGGTTGGCGATCACGATGGTCCCGTTCACGATCGCGATGCCGCTTGGGCTCGCGGCATCCGTCGACCAGGTCTGCACCGGGTCGATGAACCCGTCACCGGTGCCGCCGGTGCCCTCGACGTACGGCCAGCCGTAGTTGCCGCCCGGCTCGATGATGTTGAGCTCGTCGCGGTAGTTGCGGCCGAACTCGCTCGCGAACATCGTGCCGTCCTCCGCCCACGCGAAGCCCTGCACGTTCCGGTGGCCGAGGCTGTAGACGGGCGAGGAGGGGTCGGGATTGTCCGACGGGATGCCGCCGTCGGGCTCGATGCGCAGGATCTTGCCCGCGAGCGAGTCGGGGTTCTGCGACGCGGGCTCGTCGCTGGTGTCGCCGTTGGCGATGTAGAGCATTCCGTCAGGACCGAACGCGATGCGCCCGCCGTTGTGGTGGGTGCCCGCCGGCATCCCGTCGATCACCGTCGTCGGCTCGCCGAGCCGGTAGCGGCCCGGGGCGCCGGAGAGGTCGTAGCGCTGCACCCGGTTCCCGTCTGCGGCGGTCGAATAGACGAACAGCCGGGTGCCGCCGTCGGTCGCAAGCCCGAGCAGACCGCCCTCATCGCTGTGGATGACGCCCTCGACCGTGCCGACCTCGTGCACCTCGTCGTCGCCGGTCACCTCGACGATCCGCGCGGTGTCGCGCTCGCTGACGAACACCGAGGCGTCGGCGATGGCCATCGACCACGGTGCGTCGAGGCCGGTCACGACGGTGCGCGGGGTCTTCGGCACGGGTGTCGGCGTCGGAGTGGGCGTCGGCGTCGGAGTCGGGGTGGGTGTCGGGGTGGGTTTCGGCGTGACGGTCTCCGTCGGGGAAGGGGATGCCGTGGGATCCGCCGTTGCGCAGCCCGCCGCCATCAGCGCGAAGAGCGCGACGGACGCGGCGAGCACGGAGCGCGAGGAGCGGGGCATGAGCCCAGTCAACCCGGCATCCGGTCATGACGGAAGCCGCTCAGGATCCACGAACTAAACTGGTCATGACCACCCCTCTGTCTCTTGAGAGATCCACTGTGACCGACGCCGCCTCCCGCACCTTCGACGTGCGACACCTGCAGATGGCGCGCGCCCTGTTCGCGGCCCTCGCCGCAGTGATGATCACGTTCTCGATCGATCACTCGGCAGCGGTGGGCCTGTCGGTGTTCAGCGGCTTCGCGATCGCGACGGGACTCGTCTTCTTCCTCGCGGTGTGGTTGGTCTTCCCGGCCGCGAAGCGGTGGCCGGCGGCCGTGCTCGGCGCGATGATGGTGCTCGCGGGCATGCTGTCGGCGTTCCCCGAGCTGCGCACCACCGAGTACTTCTTCATCCTCGTCGCGGTCTGGGCGTTCGTCTTCGGCATCACCGAGCTCGTCCTCGGGATCCTCGCCCGTCGAACCGGGGACGTCGACGCACGCGAGTCGATCTTCATCGGCGCCCTCACGATCGTCCTCGGTGTCTCTCTCGTGCTGACCAACCCCACCTATCAGCTCGACTACTTCATCCCTGAGGCGGACCGCTGGTTCTCCCTCACCGGCATCACGATCGGCGTCGGCCTGTTCGGCGTGTACGCCGCCGTCGTCGCCGTCTACCTCGGGATCGCGGCGTTCTCGCCGCGTCCCGCCCCCGCGGTCATCGTCGACCCCGCCGACGCCCCCGGAGGCCACGCATGAGCGAGAAGAACCCGACCCGTCGCGACCTGATGCGCCCGGTGCAGCTGATCACGCTCGCCCTGATCGCCGCCGCCTTCGCCGGCGTCGTGACCCTCGTGTCGATGGGCATCCTGCAGGAGCCGCGGGTCGTCCCCGCCGGGGACATGCACCCGCATGCCCGCGCCTGGGTCGTCGCCGCCATCGTCGCCGGGGTCACCTTCATCGCGACCCTCGTGATCATCGCGCTCTCGCTGCTGGCGATCGACCCCGCGAAGATGAACACGCCCGTCACGCGCGGTCTGCTCCTCGACCCGGAGCCCGAAGACGGGGCGCCAGGCTCGCGCGACGCGTCGGGCGACGAGCCGCCCTCCCGCCCGCTCGGTCACTGACGCGGGGAGTGCCGCGCGCTGAGCAGCAGCTCAGCGCTGGGCGCTGGACGCTGGGCGAGCGGATGCCGCGCGGCGGCGAACGTGGCCCGCGCCGCGCGACTCGCTGACCGGGGTCAGCCGAGCTCGTCCACCAGGCGGTCGGCCAAGCCCGCGTAGGTCGCGGGCGTCAGCGCGAGCAGGCGGTGCTTGGCGGCGTCGCCGATGTCGAGGCCCTCAACGAACTCGGCGAGCTCCGGCGCTCCGACGCGACGCCCGCGGGTGAGGTCCTTCAGCAGCGCGTAGGGGTCGGTGATCTGCGAGCGGCCGGCGACGATCTCGGCGCGGACGACGGTCTGGATCGCCTCGGCGAGGACCTCCCAGTTCGCGTCGAGGTCGGCCAGCAGCACGTCGCGCGAGAGAGAGATCTCGGTGAGGCCGCGCTGCAGGTTGTCGAGGGCGAGCAGCGAGTGGCCGAAGGCGACGCCGATGTTGCGCTGCGTCGTCGAGTCGGTGAGGTCGCGCTGCTGACGCGAAGTGACGAGGGTCTGTGCGAGCGTCGTGAACAGACCGCCGGCGATCTCGAGGTTCGCCTCGGCGTTCTCGAACCGGATCGGGTTGATCTTGTGCGGCATCGTCGACGAGCCGGTCGCCCCGGCGACGGGGATCTGCGCGAAGAAGCCCATCGAGATGTAGGTCCACACGTCGGTCGCGAGGTTGTGCAGGATGCCGCCGGCGTGACGCACGCGGTCGTACAGCTCCACCTGCCAGTCGTGCGACTCGATCTGCGTGGTCAGGACGTTGAAGCCGATCCCGAGACCCTCGATGAACTCCCGCGAGAGCGTCGGCCAGTCGAGGTCCGGCTCTGCGGACAGGTGCGCCGACCAGGTGCCGGTCGCGCCGGAGAACTTCGCGAGGTACTCGCCGCCCGCGATCTGCGCCGCGACGCGCTGCAGGCGCCACGCGAAGACCGCGAGCTCCTTGCCCATCGTCGACGGCGTGGCCGGCTGGCCGTGCGTGCGGGAGAGCATCACGGCATCCCGGTGCTCGTCAGCGAGGGCAGCCAGTGCGTCGATGACGGCGTTGAGCTTCGGGAGCCAGACGTTCACGACTGCGCGCTGGACCGTGAGGGCGTAGGACGCCGAGTTGATGTCCTCGCTGGTGCACGCGAAGTGCGTGAGCTCGGCGATGGCGTCGAGGCCCAGCGTCGACAGGCGGTCACGCACCAGGTATTCGATGGCCTTCACGTCGTGCCGGGTGACGGCCTCCTTCGCCGCGAGCCACTCGATCTCGGCCGGGCCGAACTGCAGGTACAGCTCGCGCAGCGACGCCTTCTGCTCGTCGGTCAGTGCTGACGCCCCGAACAGGCCGCGGTCGGTGAGCGCGATGATCCACTCCACCTCGACCTCGACGCGGGCACGGTTGAGTCCTGCCTCGGAGAGGTACTCGGCCAGCGGGGCGACGGCGGCGGCATACCGTCCGTCGAGGGGGCTCAGGGACTGGGAGGGCAGGGAGGTCACGGGGGCTCCGTTCGGGGGGTGCGGGCCCGGGGCAGACGGTGGCCTCAGGGGCGAATCGCGGGTTCGAGCTGCCGGAAGAGCGCCCGGCATGCGCTCTCGATCATACCGAGCACCTCGTCGAACATCTCGGGGCCGCCGTAGTACGGGTCGGGCACGTCGAGTACGCCTTCGCTGCGGGCGTCGAAGGAGAGCAGCAGCGCGAGCTTGTCGGCATCCGCCCCCGTCCGCGACCACTCCGACAGCGCGCGCTCATGCGAGCGGTCGAGGGCGATGACGAGGTCGTTGCGGTCGAAGTCGTCGAGGACGAACTGCCGGGCGCGGTGACGCGAGCCGTCGTAGCCGTGGCGGTGCAGCGCGTCGAGGGTGCGCGAGTCGGCGCGCTCGCCGACGTGCCAGTCGCCGGTGCCGGCGCTCGTGGAGATCACCCGCTCGCCGAGCCCCGCCTGATCGGCGAACCAGCGGAACACGACCTCCGCCATGGGCGAGCGGCAGATGTTGCCCGTGCATACGAACACGACGCGGAAGGCGTCAGTGGAGGCAGGCACCCCTCCATTGTGGTGACCCGCGGGTCTTCTGCACAGGCCGGGCATCACGGTCGATGTTCACCGTCCACGGCCTCGGCATCGGGGGAAGGATGCCACGGGGCAGGGTGGCGTCATGACGATGCCCTTCGACACGATCGCTGCGGAGAACGCGGCGGCCGCCCGCGCGATCGAGTCGGCGCTCGCGTCGCTGGGTGCCGCCGACCGCGAGGTGCTGCAGCTGCACGCATCGGCGCTCGTGATCGCGCGGGCGACCGACTGGCAGTCGCGCGCCGCTGACCTCTATCACGCGGCCGTCGACCGGTGGATCGGCGACCTCGTCGAGATCATGGCGCTCGTCGAGGAGGCGGCGGGGGAGCTGGGGGCGGAGCGCACGAGGCTCCTCTACGGCGGGAATGGCCGCTGGTGAGCGACGACCTCGAGCTGCGGAGCGGGCGGATCGTCGCCGTCGACACCGAGACGCTCCGCCACGCGGCCGCGGCGTTCGAGGACATCGGAGGCGACGCGATGCGGGCGCGCACTTATGTCTCCGACGCTGCGGCACAGGCGAGTGGATCCGCTGCCGTGTGGCGGGTGCGGCACCTCGAACAGCGGATGGCAACCCTCGTCGATCGCGCGGCCGACATCGCGCAGTCGCTTCGGGTCGTGGCATCCGCGTACGAGGTGGTGGAGCTGACCGCGCGACGCGAGGCGGCGCGGGCGGCGGGGGACGAGGCGGTGGTCCGCCGCCTGTCGACGCGGATCGAGCGGGTGGCGGAGGCGACCGACTGGTCGCAGCCGCTCGCGTCGGCGATGCTCGCCGTCAGGCCCGATCCGCACGCCGAGATCAAGAGCCAGGCGCTGTGGGGCGCCGTGCCGTTCGGATCGATCGGGTTGGCCGGGGCGCAGGTGGTCCTCCCGCTTCTGGGTCTCGTCCGTCACGCGAACCTGGGTGCGGTATCGAGCCCGCCGCCGCTGCGGACGGCGCCCGAACCTCGGCTGACGCTCATCGAGTCACGCGCGGGGACGTCGCCGAGGGGTGTGCGGGACGTGGTGTCGAGGGTGCCGGCCGGTGGGCCCGGCGGCATCCGGGTCGAGAGATACACGATGGCCGGTGGCGCTCGCCGCTTCGCGGTGTACGTGACGGGCACCCGCACGATGAAGAGCGACTCCGCCGACGTCTTCGACCTCGACTCCAACCTGAACCTGTATCGCGGGAGGGATGCCGATTCGCTCGCCGCCGTGCGCGCGGCGCTCCGTCAGGCGGGCGCGAAGCCGGGAGACCCGCTGCTGCTCAGCGGGCACTCGCAGGGGGCGATGGCGGCATCCCACCTCGCCCTCGAAGGCGATTACGACGTGACGACGTTCATCGGGATCGGGAACCCGGTGCAGGCGGACCTGGGTGCCGGGACGCTGCACGTCGACCTGCGGCACACCGACGATCCGGTGTCGGCACTCGCCGCGGGAGGCCACGATGCCACGATCGGAGCGCCGGGGAGTTTCGTCGCGGAGCGGACCGCCGACCCCCTGCCGTCTTTGGCGGACGTGAAGGGGGAAGCGCACTTCCTCTCGCACTACGCCGACACCGCCGAGATGCTCGACGCCTCGAGCGACCCCCGCATGGACGCGGTCCGCGAGCGCATCGCGGAGTTCGACGGCGCGGCATCCGTCGACGTGTTCGTCTTCGATGCCGCCGACGGGGAGCCGCGCCGATGAGGGCGCCCAGTCAGCGTTTGCGCGCGGGTCGCAGGACGATGCCGAAGAGCCAGTTGATGAGCGAGATGATCAGCGCCGCGATGACACCCAGCCAGAAGCTCTCGACGGTCAGACCCCAGCCCCACCACTGCGTGAACCAACCCGTCAGCCAGAACAGGAACCCGTTGATGATCAGGGAGATGAGGCCGAGCGTGAGGATGTAGAGCGGAAACGCGACGATCTTCAGGACTGTGCCGATCACGGTGTTGACGATCGCGAACACCGCGGCGACGGCCGCGAGCGTCAGCACGAACTGCAGGGTCTCGCCGGGGGCGAACGGGGTCACCTCGACGCGGAGCGGCTCGATGAGGCTGACGACCCAGATCGCGAAGGCGTTGATCACGACACGGACGAGAAAGCGCATGGCGGAAGTCTCCCACGCGCGGGTGCACCGGCGGGAGGGGGTTGCGGCAGGTGCGGTCTGGCGGAACGCGGCCGCGCGGGTTCGTAAACTCGGAGCGTGACCGATATCCCCGTACGCGTTCGTCCCGAGATCGCCGCTCTCCCCTCGTACAAGCAGGGCAAGCAGGCAGGTGCGCGGTCCTTCAAGCTCTCCAGCAACGAAAATCCCTTCGACCCGCTCCCGGGCGTCGTCGAAGCCGTGCAGCAGGCGACCGCATTCAACCGGTACCCGGATGCGCTCGCCGGGCGGCTGCGCGACCGGCTCGCGGAGCGGTACGGGGTGGCATCCGATCACATCCACGTCGCCGCCGGCTCGGTGTCGATCCTGTACCAGCTGGCCCAGGCGGCCGCGACGGTCGGCGACGAGATCGTGCTGCCGTGGCGCTCATTCGAGGCGTATCCCGGCATCGTGACCGTCACCGGCGCGACCGCGGTCATGGTCCCGCTCACGGCCGATGCGGCGAACGACCTTCCCGCGATGGCGGCGGCTGTGACCGACCGCACCCGCGCGATCTTCGTCTGCACCCCGAACAACCCGACCGGTGCCGTCGTCACTCAGGCGGCGTTCGACGCGTTCGTCGCAGCCGTGCCGAGTGACGTGCTGATCGTCCTCGACGAGGCGTACGCCGAGTTCGTCACCGCCGAGGGAGCGGTCGACGGCGCGACGGTGGTCGCCGCCGGTCACGACAACGTCGTGCTGCTGCGCACGTTCTCGAAGGCATACGGTCTCGCAGGTCTCCGGATCGGGTACGCCGTCGGTCACCCGCGGATCCTCGATGTCGCCCGCAGCGCCGGCATCCCGCTGTCGGTGACGGCGCAGGCCGAGGCGGCTGCGCTTGCGAGCCTCGACGCCGAAGCCGAACTCCTCGAGCGCGTCGCCGCGGTCGCCGAGCGTCGTGACCGTCTGGTCGCGCGGCTGCGCGAGGCGGGGTGGGACGTCCCCACCGCGCAGGGCAACTTCGTCTGGCTCCCCGCCGGTGACCGGTCGCTCGAGATCGCGGCGGTGTTCGACGCCGCGAACCTCGTCGTGCGCCCCTTCGCGGGCGACGGCGTGCGGATCAGCGTCGGCGAAGAGGAGTCACTCGACCTGGTCGTCCGCGCCGCGGCATCCGTCCTGTCCTGAGCGGGCCCCGCGGGGCGGGGTGCGGAGCGTGGCCTGTGGTCCTGGGGTCTCGCTCGTGGGTCGGCTTCGTGGGCCTTCAGCTTCGCGGGTCACTTCGCGTCGCTCTGGCTCGCAGGTTGCGGCCCGAACTGCCACCCGAAGCCGGGGCGGGTGCCGCGCGGGGCGGGGTCTGTGGGTCCTGAGGGCCGCGCTCGCGCTGGGCAGCTCCGGCGAAGCGGATGCCGGGGCTCAGCGCCCCCGCTTGTCGCGGGTGAAGAGGGTCTCGGTCTGCTCGAGCTCCATGCCCTTCGTCTCCGGCACCCGCCAGGCGACGTACACGAAGGACAGGGCCGCGAAGAGCGCGTACATGCCGTAGGTGATCGGCAGCGACCAGGTCGACATCACCGGGAACGACACCGTGATGAGGAAGTTGGCGATCCACTGCGCGCCGGCGGCGACGCCGAGCGCCTTGCCGCGGATGCGGCTCGGGAAGATCTCGCCGAGGAGCACCCAGACGAGCGGGCCCCACGACGCGCCGAAGCCGACCACGAAGAGATTCGCCGCGACGAGGGCCACCGGACCCCACGCGCCGGGCAGGCTCGGCTCGCCGTCGACCTCCACCGCGAACGCGAACGCGAGCGCCATCGTCGCGAGCGAGACGGTCATGAGCACCGACCCGGTCAACAGGATCGGCTTGCGGCCGACGCGGTCGACGAGCCAGATCGCGATGACGAGCGTCGAGCGCGCGCTCGCCGGGTGGGAGTACTACCCCGAGGCGCTCGGCCACGCGCTGCGCCACACGTGGAAGGCCACCGGCGGCGTGCCGATGCTGGTGACCGAGAACGGCATAGCGACGCAGGGCGACAGCCGCCGCGCGTATCGGTTGTCGCAGACGCACGGCGAATCGCGGCATCCGTTGTCGACCTCATGCAGATCCGGTCATATCTCGAGGGCTAGCGTGGACAGGGTGACCCCCTCGTTCGAGGCTCCGGCCGAAGCTTCCGACGTCGTGCGCGTGCTCGCGGCAGACGGGACGTACGCACCGTCCCCGACCGCCGAACGCTATCTCCCGCTCATCGACGCGCTCACCGACGCCGACGTGGAGACGTTCTACCGCGACATGGTCGTCGTGCGGGCGTTCGACCGTCAGGCGACCAACCTGCAGCGGCAGGGCCAGCTCGCGCTGTGGCCGCCGTCGCTCGGTCAGGAGGCCGCGCAGGTCGGCTCCGTCCGGGCCGCCCGGGCGCACGATCACGTGTTCCCCTCGTACCGCGAGCACGTGGTCGCGACCACGCGCGGCGTCGACCCGATCGACATCATCCGGCTGATGCGCGGGCTCACCCACGGCGGATGGAACCCCGCGGAGCACCAGAACACCCACATCTACACGCTCGTCCTCGGCGCCCAGACGCTGCACGCGACGGGCCTCGGGATGGGGCTCGTGTTCGACGGCCGCACCGGCACGGGAAACCCCGACACCGACGAGGCCGTCATGGTCTACTACGGCGACGGCGCCTCCAGCCAGGGCGATGTGCATGAGGCGATGGTGTTCGCCGCGAGCTACCAGACCCCGCAGGTGTTCTTCCTCCAGAACAACCACTGGGCGATCTCCGTGCCGGTCACGACGCAGTCGCGCGTCCCGCTCGTCCGGCGCAGCGAGGGGTACGGCATCCCGTCGGTCCGTGTCGACGGCAACGACGTGCTCGCCAGCTACGCGGTCAGCAAGGCCGCCCTCGATGAGGCGCGCGCCGGCGGCGGCCCCCGCGCCATCGAGGCGCTCACCTACCGGATGGGCGCGCACACCACGAGCGACGACCCCACGAAGTATCGGACCAGCGACGAGGAGCAGTCGTGGGCGCGGCGCGACCCGATCGCCCGCATGCGCGCCTACCTCGAAGGCCGTGGCGCGTCCGCTGCCTTCTTCGATGAGGTGGATGCCGCGGCCGCCGCGTACGCGGACGACGTGCGCGTCCGCACGAACGCGCTCGGTGACCTCCCGACGGGCATCATGTTCGACCACGTCTACGGCGACGCCCACCCGCTGGTGGCTGAGCAGCAGCGCTGGCTCGCCGACTACGAGGCCTCGTTCGAGGAGGGCACCGCGTGAGCGACATCCAGAACCTCCCGTTCGCGAAGGCCCTGAACGCCGGGCTCCGCGCCGCGATGGCCGCGGACGACCACGTCCTGCTGATGGGCGAGGACATCGGCCCGCTCGGTGGCGTGTTCCGCGTGACCGAGGGCCTGCACGCCGAGTTCGGCTCGCGGCGGGTGCTCGACACCCCGCTCGCCGAGTCGGGCATCGTCGGCACCGCGATCGGCCTGACCATGGCAGGGTTCCGCCCCGTCGTCGAGATCCAGTTCGACGGCTTCGTCTTCCCGGCCTTCGACCAGATCACGACGCAGCTGGCCAAGCTCACCAATCGCCATGAGGGTGCGGCATCCTTCCCCGTTGTGATCCGCATCCCCTACGGCGGTCACATCGGCGCGGTCGAGCATCACCAGGAGAGCCCCGAGGCCTACTTCGCGCACACGCCGGGCCTGCGCGTCGTGTCGCCGTCGACCCCCAACGACGCGTACTGGATGATTCAGGATGCCATCGCCTCGCCCGACCCGGTCATCTTCCTCGAGCCGAAGGCGAAGTACTGGATGAAGGGCGAGGTCGACCTCGCCGAGCGCGCTCTGCCGCTGCACGCGTCGCGCATCGTCCGCCGCGGCACCGACGTGACCCTCGTGGGCCACGGGGCGATGGTGACGACCCTGCTTCAGGCCGCCGCGCTCGCCGAGGGCGAGGGCACGTCGTGCGAGGTCATCGACATCCGGTCGCTTTCGCCCATCGACTACGCCCCGATCATCGAGTCGGTGCGCCGCACCGGACGGATGGTCTACGCGCAGGAGGCGCCCGGCAACGTGTCGGTCGGCTCCGAGGTCGCCGCGACCGTCATGGAGCGGGCGTTCTACGCGCTCGAGGCGCCCGTGCTGCGCGTGTCGGGCTTCGACGTGCCGTTCCCGCCCGCCAAGCTCGAGGGGCAGTACCTGCCCGATGCCGACCGCATCCTCGAGGCCGTCGACCGCGCCCTCGCCTACTGACAGGAGTGCACCGATGAGCACGCAGACCTTCCACCTTCCGGACGTCGGCGAAGGCCTCACCGAGGCCGAGATCGTGCAGTGGCGCGTCGCGCCGGGCGACACCGTGAACGTCAACGACGTGCTCGTCGAGATCGAGACGGCCAAGTCGCTCGTCGAGCTGCCTTCCCCGTTCACCGGCACCGTCGGCGAGATCCTCGTCGAGGAGGGCGCGACCGTCGACGTCGGCACCGCGATCATCACGATCACCGGCGGCGAGGGCGAGCCCGACAGCGACATCGGCCAGTCCGAGCACGGCGAGAAGCCCGCCGAGCACGCGGATGCCGGTGGCGCCGTGCTCGTCGGCTACGGCACCGGCGGCGAGGTCACCTCCCGCCGCCGCAAGCCCGCCGAGAAGCCCGTCACCCGGGCCGTCGGCGTCGTCGCGAAGCCGCCGATCCGCAAGCTCGCCCGCGACCTGGGCGTCGACCTGTCCGACGTGGCTCCGTCAGGGGCGGCCGGAGAGGTGACCCGTGACGACGTCATCCGTCACGCCGAACAGGCCTCCGTCTTCCGCAACATCGCGACCCCGGATCTGCCCGCGGAGCGGGAGCTCTCGATCCCCGTGGGAACGGATGCCGCGGCATCCACCCCCGCCGGAACCACCGCGCCCCGCGAGGGCGACGCGGACGCGCGCGAAGAGGCGATCACCGTCAAGGGCGTGCGCAAGGCGACCGCGAACGCGATGACCTCGAGCGCGTACACCGCGCCGCACGTGTCGGTGTGGACCGATGTCGACGCCACCCGCACGATGGAGCTCGTCAAGCGGCTGAAGGCCTCGCCCGACTTCGCCGACGTGAAGATCTCGCCGCTGCTGATCTTCTCGCGCGCCGTCATCTGGGCGCTGCGCCGGACGCCGATGATCAACGCGGCGTGGGTCGAGACCGAGAACGGCGCCGAGATCCGGATGCGGCACTACGTGAACCTCGGCATCGCCGCCGCGACGCCCCGCGGCCTGCTCGTCCCCAACATCAAGGACGCGCAGGACCTGAACATGCGCGGCCTCGCGAAGGCGCTCGAGAAGCTCACCGTCACCGCGCGCGACGGCAAGACGACTCCCGCCGATCAGCAGGGCGGCACATTCACGATCACGAACATCGGTGTCTTCGGAATGGATGCCGGTACCCCGATCATCAATCCGGGGGAGTCGGGCATCATCGCGATGGGCACGATCCGGCAGAAGCCGTGGGTCGTCGACGGTGAGGTGCGTCCCCGTTACGTGACGACGGTGTCGGGTTCGTTCGACCACCGCGTGATCGACGGCGACGGCATCAGCCGGTTCATCGCCGACGTGGCATCCGTCCTCGAGGAACCTGCGCTGCTGCTCGACTGAGCCGACTGTCGGATGCCGCGTGCGAGCGCAACCCCGTCGCGCGCTCTGGGTGCGACGTGCACGCTCAGAGCATGGAGGATGGTCACGTCACCCGCGAGCTGACGGTCGAAGGGCTCGCGTTCCGGATCATCCACTCAGCCGCACCGTCCGCGTCGCGGACGTACGTCCTCGTGCACGGGATCGGTATCTCGCATCGCTACCTGCGCCGGCTGCACGCCCAGCTCGCGCTGGGCGGCGAAGTGGTGTCCGTCGACCTCCCCGGGTTCGGCGGCCTGCCGCGACCGAGCGACGACCTCGACGTCGCCGCGATGGCCCGCGGGCTTGCAGCGCTTCTCGATCGGATGAGTCTACGCGAGGTCGTGGTCGTGGGTCACTCCATGGGCAGCCAGTGGGTCATCGAGCTCGCCGCGCAGCGCCCCGACCTCGTCTCGCACGTGATCGCGATGGGGCCGGTCGCCGACGATCGACATCGGACGCCCCTCGCACAGGCACGCGCGCTCGCCGTCGACTCGGTCGGGGAGTCTCCCGCTGTCAACTGGCTCGTGTTCAGCGACTACATCCGCTGCGGTCTGCGCTGGTACGCGGCGCAGCTGCGCCACATGCTCACCTATTCGATCGAGGACCGAGCGCGATCGCTCACACGCGCGCTGCTCGTGCTGCGGGGCCAGCGCGATCCGATCGCGGGTGTGGAGTGGTGCCGCCGGCTCCGGGATGCCGCGCGGGACGCCCTCCTCGTCGAGGTCCCCCGCAGCCGCCACGTCGTGCAGCACCGCGCACCTCGGGCGGTCGCGGCCGCGATCGAGGCCTTCATGGCCTCACGTCCGTCTGCGGGTGACACGGGATGACCTCGCCTCTCCGCATCGGCGCGTGGTGGGTGCGCGACTACGCGTACGCGCTGCTCTGGCAGGCACGCGCTCTCGTCAACCGTGTCGATCCGCGGTCGTTCCTGAGCGGCGACCGTGCGCCGATCGTGATCCTGCCCGGCGTCTACGAGACGTGGCAGTTCATGCAGCCGCTGATCGTCGCCGTGCACGGCCGGGGTCACCCGGTGCATGTTCTCCCGGTGCTCCGCCACAACCTGCGGCCCGTCGACGACGCGGCATCCCATGTCACCGCCTACCTCGAGGAGCACGACCTGCGCGGATGCGTCCTGCTGGCGCACAGTAAGGGCGGACTCGTCGGTAAGCGGGCGATGGCGCTCGACGTCGAGGCGGGCAGGATCGACAGCATGCTCGCGGTGGCGACGCCGTTCGGGGGGTCGACGTACGGACGACTCATGGTGCTGCCCTCGCTGCGGGTGTTCTCGCCACGCAGCGCCACGATCCGGGCGCTCGGGAATGCCCTCGACGTCAACGCGCGCATCGTCTCGGTCTACGGACGGTTCGACCCCCACATCCCTGAGGGGAGCGAGCTGCCCGGCGCCCGGAAGAATGTGCAGCTCGATAGCGGAGGCCATTTCCGCGTGCTCGCCGACCCCCGCGTGATCGCCGAGCTCGCCGCGCTCGCGGAATGACGTCGACGTGGGGTGCCGAGCAGTCGCGTGCGCTAACTCCTCACATCCGCGCGCGGCGCGGACGGCGAGGTACTGAATTCCGGGGGTGGGGCGCGCCGTCCCGTGCGTTCTTGAGGAGTTAGAGACGGGGCGCCGCCAGGACCGACGCTCATCGCCGAGTTGATAACGATTATCAACAGCGCGTAGGCTGGGAGCATGACCTCCCGCGTGCCCGTCTCCATCGCCGTCCTCGGCGCAGCCGCCGTCGCCCTCGCGGGTTGCGCGACGCCTGTGGGCGAGGATGATCGCGCGCTCACGGTCGTCGCATCGACCAGCGTTTACGGCTCGCTCGCCGCGGCGATCGGCGGGGAGAGCGTCGAGGTCGTCTCGATCATCGATTCGCTCTCGCAGGACCCGCACTCGTACGAGGCGTCCGCGCGTGACCAGCTCACGGTCGCAGACGCCGACCTCATCCTCGAGAACGGCGGAGGCTACGACGCCTTCATCGACGCGCTGATTGACGCGAGCGGGACGGATGCCACCGTGCTCACCGCCGTCGAGTACTCGCACGACTACCCCGAGAACGACGGCCACGCAGACGACGAGCACGCAGACGACGAGCACGCCGAAGACGACCACGACCACGGGGACCACGAGCACATCGAGGGCTTCAATGAGCACGTCTGGTACGACCCACACACGATCGCTCACCTGATCGAGGACATCGCGCACGAGCTCGGCGAGCTCGACGCCGGAAACGCCGAGACGTACAAGGCGAACGCCGCAGAACTCGTGGCCGGCATCCAGGGGCTCGAAGCATCGCTCGCGCAGATCGCCGCGGACCACGAGGGCGAGAAGATCTTCGTCACCGAGCCCGTCCCCGTGTACCTCGCCGCCGCTGCCGGACTCGTCGACGCGACGCCGACGGCGTTCAGCGAGGCCGTCGAGGAGGGGCAGGATGTCGCCCCCGCGACGCTGCTGGACGCCCGCGGCATCCTCGAGTCGGGCAGCATCCGCGCCGTCGTCACCAACGCCCAGACGGGCGGCGCGGAGACGAAGGAGATCGTCTCGCTCGCGGAGAAGCAGGGCATCCCTGTCGTCGAGGTCACCGAACTGCTGCCCGAGGGGCTCGACTACGTCGCGTGGATGCAGGAGAACATCGACGCGCTCGCCGGTACGCTGACCCGGTGAGCGACTCGGCATCCCCGCGCATCGCGCCGCCGATCCTCGAGATCCGCGGCGCTGCCCTTCGGCGTGACGGCCGCGAACTGTGGTCCGGGCTCGACCTCGCCGTCGAACCCGGCGAGCTCATCGCCGTCCTCGGACCCAGCGGCTCGGGCAAGACGACCCTGCTGCGAGCGATCCTCGGCCTCGAGGACCTCAGCGAAGGCACCGTCTCCGTTGACGGCACGCCCGTCCGTCGGCCCGGCAACCGCACGATCGGCTACCTGCCGCAGACCCGCCCACTCCCACGCGACACCTCCCTCCGCGGCCGCGATCTCGTCGCCCTCGGCGTCAGCGGGCATCGCTTCGGCCTGCCGATCCCGCGTCGGCGGGACCGCGAACGCGTCGACGAACTGGTCGCCGCCGTCGGCGCGCAGGAATTCGCCGACCGTCCCGTCGGCATCCTCTCCGGCGGCGAGCAACAGCGTCTGCGCGTCGGGCAGGCCCTCGCCGACGACCCGCGGCTGCTGCTGTGCGACGAGCCGCTCACGAGCCTCGACCTCGCCAACCAGCAGGCCGTCGTCCGCCTCATCGACGGGCACCGTCGCAGCGGCGCAGCCGTCCTGCTCGTGACGCACGACATCAACCCGTTGCTCGGCAAAGTCGACCGCATCCTGTACATCGCGAACGGACGCTTCACCCTCGGCAAGCCCAAGGACGTGCTGACCTCGCCCGTCCTCACCGACCTCTACGGAGCCCCGGTCTTCGTGCTCCGTGCCGGCGACCGACTCGTCGTCGTGGGAGCTCCGGATGCCGAGGCCTCACACCACCACCACGAGGGCCACGCATGAACTGGGACGACATCGGCGACGCCATGTTCGGCGGCCTGCCCGTCTACGGCGAGATCCTCGCGCTCGTGCAGAACTCGGTCTGGGCCGGGGCGATCCTGGGGCTCGTCGGCGGACTCATCGGGGTCTTCGTGCTCCAGCGCGACATGGCGTTCGCGGTGCACGGCATCAGCGAGCTCTCCTTCGCCGGAGCCGCCGCCGCTCTCCTCATCGGGGCCGACGTCGTCACCGGGTCGATCGTCGGGTCGATCATCGCCGCTGCGCTCATCGGGTGGCTCGGCGCGCGTGCGCGCGACCGCAACTCCGTCATCGGGGTGATGATGCCGTTCGGCCTCGGCCTCGGCATCCTGTTCCTCGCCCTCTACGACGGGCGCAGCGCCAACCGGTTCAGCCTGCTGACCGGCCAGATCGTGTCGGTGCAGTCGGGTCAGCTGACCTGGCTCATCGTCATCGCGGCGTTCGTGCTGGTCGCGCTGCTGCTCATCTGGCGGCCGCTGCGCTTCGACTCGCTCGACCCGCAGTCCGCTGCCGCAAGAGGCGTCCCGACCCTCGGGATCTCGCTCGGCTTCATGCTGCTGCTCGGACTCACGGTCGCCGTCGCGGTGCACATCCTCGGCGCTCTGCTGGTCATGGCGCTCCTGGTCACCCCCGCCGCCGCGGCGGTGCGGGTCGCGACCGGTCCGGTCGCCGTGCCGTTGCTGGCCGCTGCCTTCGGCGTGGTCTCGGCGGTCGGCGGCATCCTGCTCGCCGTCGCCGGCACCCTGCCGGTGAGCCCCTACATCACGACCATCTCGTTCGCGATCTATCTTGTCTGCCGCATCGTCGGCGCCCGACGCGGTCGGGTCGTGCGAGCGAATGCCGCGCCCCGCACCCAGCCCTCCGTCAGCGCCCACGGGTAGAATCCCGGGCATGGTCCAGCGCAACACGTGGCAGCGCGAGCGCGTGCGCTCGGCGCTTGCGGGCGCCCCCGGATTCGTGAGTGCGCAAGACCTCCACGCGGAGCTGCGCGGCGAGAACACCGGCATCGGGCTAGCCACCGTCTACCGGGCCCTGGCGAACCTCGCCGCGACCGGCGAAGCCGACCAGCTGCAGTCTCCCGACGGCGAAGCGATCTACCGGGCATGCGCCAGCACCGGCCACCACCACCACCTCATCTGCCGGGTGTGCGGCAAGGCCGTCGAGATCCAGGCGACAGAGGTCGAGACTTGGGCGCAGCGCACCGCCGCAGCGCACGGGTTCACGCAGGCCGAGCACGTCGTCGACATCTTCGGCACCTGTGCCGACTGCACGGCTGCCACCTCCGCGCGAGCCGACGCCTGACCCCGTGACGGACCGCACGTCACGGCCTGTCGCCATGGCGGCATCCCGCCCGCCCTCGACACCGGGGGCGCGGAGCGCGATCGTGCTCGGCGCGGGCATCGTGGTCGTCGCGGTGCTCCTCGGCCTCGCGCTGTGGAGCCCGGCGCCAGAACTCCCCACCCGGGCGCAGGACGGGCTCACGCTCTCGCTCAGCGTGCTCATCGAGTCGTTGCCGTTCGTGATCCTCGGGGTGCTGCTGTCGATCGTCGTGCAGGTGTGGGTGCCGCCGGGCGTCATCGAACGGTGGATGCCGCAGAACCCGTGGGGTCGCCGCGCCGTCCTGTCGCTTCTCGGCATGCTGATCCCGGTGTGCGAATGCGGCAACGTGCCCTTCGCGCGCGGCCTCATGATGCGCGGCTTCGCGGTGTCCGAGACGCTGACGTTCCTGATCGCGGCGCCGATCGTGAACCCGATCGTCATCATCACGACGCACCAGGCGTTCGGCTTCGACGACGGCGTGCTCGTTGCGCGACTGCTCGGCGGCTACCTCATCGCCAACGTGATCGGGTGGCTGTACAGCCGGCACCCTGATCCCGACTCCCTCCTCACCGACCGCTTCCGCGACGCGTGCCTCGTCGAGCAGCAGGCGTCCGGTGACCGCTGGCGGCGCAGTCTCGCGCAGTTCGTCGTCGAGCTCCGCGCCGTCATGCCGGCGCTCATCATCGGCTCGGCGATCGCCGGGCTCGTGCAGGTCGTCATCCCGCGCGACGTGCTGCTCGCGATCGGATCGAACCCGGCGCTGTCGATCGCCGCGATGATCCTGCTCGCGATCGTCGTCGCGATCTGCTCGAACGTCGACTCGTTCTTCGCGCTGTCGTTCGCGTCGACGTTCACCCCCGGCGCGATCGTCGCGTTCCTGCTCGTCGGCCCGCTCGTCGACGTGAAGATGCTCGCGCTCCTGCGCACCACGTTCCGCACCCGCGTGCTCGTCGTGCTCGTCGTCACCGTGATCCTCTTCGCCGCCGCGATCGGAGGGGTGGTGAACCTCCTTGCGTGACACGATCTGGTTCCGCCTGCTCGGCGTCGGCCTCGCCGCGATCATCGCCGCCGTCACGGTCGCGCTCGCGCTGACCGGCCGCCTCGGGCTCTACATCAACCCGGACTCGGCCTGGTTCGCGGTGTCGATGGCCGTCGTCGCCCTCGTCGGCGCGGTGCTCAGCTGCACCCTGCGCCTCGGCGACGCCGCCGACCATGGCCATGACCACGGCGACGCGCACGACCACGCCGACCATGACGACGAGCGGATGCCGCGTCGCGAGCTCGCCGGCACGGCGGCGAGCGTCGTCGGCGGCGTCCTCGCCGCGTCGGTGGCGGGCGCGATGCTCGTCGTGCCGCCGGCGACGCTGTCGGCGGAGCTCGCGATGCAGCGCGACACCGGCTCGCCGCCGCTGTTCCAGGGCGCCGACGCCGTCGCCCTCGCGGTGATGGGCGACACCGACGCGTTCGGGGTCGGCGATTGGGCGAGCGTGTTCGCGACGGCAACCGACCCGCAGGCGTTCGACGGCACCGAGATCGCACTCACCGGGTTCGTCTCGCCAGGCTCCGACGGTTTCGACCTGACCCGGCTCGTCATCACGCACTGCGTCATCGACGCGCAGCCCGCCAGCCTCCCCATCGCGGCGGACGACGTCCCCGCCGACGGCGACTGGGTGACGGTGCGCGGCACGATCCGCGACGTGAACGGGCAGCTGCGCGTCGACGCGGCATCCGTCGAGGTCGTCGACGAGCCCGAGGACCCGTATGAGTTCTGACGCGCCCCGCCGCGCGGATCGGCGTCGGGCCCGACTCTCGCGCGCGTTCGTCCTCCGCACACTCGCGGTCATCGGCGTGTTCGCCGTCGTCGCCGTGGTCACGGGCGTACTCACGACGGTGCAGGGCCCGCGGGTCACGTCGGTCGAGTCGGACCCGGCCGCGTCGGTGGCATCCGCAGGCTCGCGCATCATCTTCACGACGACGCAGTCGCTCGCCGAGGTCGACCCGTCGCAAGTGACCGTGAGCCCGGCGACCGACTTCACCGTCGACACCTCGGGCCGGAGTGTCGGCCTGCGGTTCGCGCTGCCGCTGTGGGACGACACCGAGTACACGGTGCGGATCGAGGGCGTGCGCGGTGTCGGCGGGGGACCGGATGCCTCGATCGAGCAGACCTTCACGACGCCGGCGCTGCACGGGTTCGTGCTGCAGCGGGGCGACGAGACCGACACGATCTTCCGCGTCGACCTCGCCGGCGACGCGGTGCCAGTGTTCGAGCACCCGCACATCGAGGACTTCCGGGCGACGGCCGCGCGGCTGATCGTCTCGACGATCGAGGACGAGGTCTCGCACCTCATCGTGACCCGGCTCGATGGTTCCAGCTCCGAGGAGTTTGCGCTCCCCGGCGAGGGCACGGTCACGAACCTGCAGAGCGCCGAGGCGGGCAACACGATCGGCTACACGTTCACGGACGCCGACATCTCGGCCGACCAGGGTCGCGAGAGCCTGCTCTTCACCGGTTCCACCGCCGACCCGGATGCCGCGCCGGTGCCCGTCGAACGCTCCGCGGGCGACGCGCGCGTCGAGGACTGGCGGTTCGTGCCGGCGACCGACAGCATCCTCATGCTCACGTTCGACGGCGCGCTCAGTCTCATCGCGCCCGACGGCGGCGATTCGGTCGCACTCGGCAACGCGATCGGCATCGACGACATCGCGGGCACCTCGGCCTACATCGAACGCGTCGAAGGGCCGGCCGTCGTCGATCTCGCGACGGCCGACGAGACCGCACTGGCCGCGACCGACGAGTCGCTCGGGCAGATCGGCTCGCTCCTCGCGCTCCCGGGCGGCGAGACGCTGCGCGCCCTCACGCCGTTCGACGGTCTCGACGCGCTCGACACGACGGTCGCCCGTGTTGACGCCGACGGCGAGGCGACACCTCTTGCCACGATCGCCGTCACCGACACGCTGTTGCAGTCGTGCGTCTCGCCGAGTGGCCGGTACGCCGCACTAGTCGTCGCCCCCGACGCGGTCTCGAACCCGTACGACGGCTATCTGCTGCCCCTGCCCGAACGCGTGGAGACCCGGGTCGTCGCGCTCGCCGACGGGGCCGAGGTCGTCGCCGTGTCGGGCTTCGACCTGTCGTGGTGCCGGCGGGCGCCCTCGCTGTGAGCGGGTTCGACCACCATCCTCGGCCGCACTCGAGCGTCGATCCTCCGCGCCCCGAATTCACTACTGCGGCGGCGACGGCACCGCTCCCTCGCGGTCGACGCGAGAAGCGCGCTTGACGCGACGAGACGCCTCGGATCGAGACCGAGTCGTAATCTTCCTTTCCTTGCGAAACTGTGCGATCTGCCGCCAATGTGAGCCCCACAAGGTGGCCAGGAGGAAAGATGAAGCGCAGATTGTCACGCACTACCGTGATCGCGGCCGTGACGCTCCTTCTCGTCGCAGTTGCAACTCCGGCGCAAGCAGCTGACCCGGATAATCTCACCCCTACGGCGAATTACAATCGCGTCTACTGCGAGAATCAGACGCTTGCCACCTCCAGCATCGTCTGCCAGACGGATAACGGCGCCATCAGCGTGTACATGCAAAGCTCCGTCTCTGCCTACCTCGAGGGTCGAATCCGGGACTCGCTCGACAATAGCTACGACCCAATTTCCTCCATATCTGTGTCCTATCCCAATACGCCGGTGTACAGCGGCTCCGGAGAGACAGACATCATTTATCAGATGGGGGCGCTCTCCTCTCCGTACGTTGGCATGTATTGGTGCAACGATGCGGTCGACAGCGATTTTTACGCCTGTGATCAGGGTTATGTCCGCATCACCACTTCCTCTGGGTATCATCGGCGTTCTCTCGCTTGTCATGAGACCGGGCACGCCGTGGGCCTTCTCCATGGCGGTAGTGCAGACCCGGTCGTCAGCAACTCAGATCCCAGGCTCGGATGCATGCACACGCCGTTTAACGCCGATCGCTACACGCTCGGCTCGAACAACGTGGCGCAAATCAACGCGACCTACTAGTGCAGACAGTGAGGAGTGCAGACATGAAGAGCCGCGTTGGGAAAGTGGTACTACAGATGTCCGCGGCCGTTGTGGTCCTCTCGGGGTGCACCACTGCCTCTGATGATGAGGTTCGCGTCATGATGGGCGAAGGACTCGCGGTCCTTCCTGCCGAGTCATTGACGGACTGGGTCACCTATGTTGACGCCGTCGTGGTTGCCAAGGTGACTGAAAAGGCGCAATCACGGGAAGCTGTATCGCTGGACGAAAGAGAATCTGGGGAGGGATACGCCGTTCAGCTTGTGACATTCGACGTGCTCGAGACGCTGTGGCATCCCGATACCTACGAGGCGCCGCCCGAATCCTTCACGATGTCGTACAACGCGTACGTCTGGACGAACGGGGACGTAGACAAGGCAATCCCCCTCGTCGAGCCGGATGCGGTGCGCTTCGAGGTGGGCGGCACTTACCTTCTGCCGCTTGTGGACTACGCCACGTTCGAAGAGTGGGCGCCCATTCTGCCCTCGTCCGTTCTGCCCTTCGAAGACGGAATCGCCGGGCAAGGAGAAACAATCCTTGGTGGTGACAGTAAGCCTTCGCCACGCTTCGCGTTGTCTGGTCCCGCGCAGCAACTCTGGGGTCTTGACCGACAAGAAATCATTAACAAGCTCAACACGACGCCTCCGGACCCGTACGCGACACCGTTCGCCGACCTCCCCGCGGAGGAGCAGTACCAGCAGGCGGTTCGTGCAGCAGAGGCGGACAGATCAGATGGCATCGAGGAGCCCGACACTCGCTTCAACGATTAGGAGTTGCCTGCTGGCACTTCCTCCCACTCCGCGCTCGTGCGAGATCAGTCTGTCGTGGTGCCGGCGGGCGCCCTCGCTGTGAGCGGGTTCGACCGGCCGGCGGGGCTGCGCCCGGTCACGCGGGACGACCTGCTCGGACTGCCGGCCGACGTCGCGCCGCGGCTGCTCGGCGGCGTGCTTCGCGTCGAGACGGCCGGTGGTGTCGTCGCGGTGCGGCTCACCGAGGTCGAGGCGTACCACGGGCAGGGCACCGGCGAGGCGCCCGACCCCGGTTCGCACGCGCGGATGGGCCGCACCGCGCGCAACGCCACGATGTGGGGCGAGCCCGGACACCTCTACGTCTACCTGAGCCACGGCATCCACTCGTGCGTCAATGTGGTGAGCGGGCCCGAGGGCGTCGCCGGCGGTATCCTGCTCCGTGCCGGCGAGGTGATCGAGGGAGCGGATGCCGCGCACGCGCGCCGCCCCGCGGCGCGGTCGGCCCGCGACCTCGCACGCGGCCCCGGCCGGTTCGGCGATGCGGTGGGGCTGCGGCATCCGCTGCACGACGGCATCGACGCGGTGACCGGTGAGGTGCAGGCGGGGGCTTCGGCGCGGCTGTTCGTGCGTTCGCGGCCGCTCGCCGAGGTGGCATCCGGTCCGCGGGTCGGCGTCGCGGGGGTCGCCGGGACCGCCGCGTTCCCGTGGCGCTTCTGGATCGCGGGCGACCCGACGGTGTCGGCGTTCCGCTGGGGTCGCGGCGCCCGCGAGGCCTGAGCCCCGCTTCAGGTGGCACCTCTTGTCGCTTCGCGCGCGGCGGTTTCAGAGTCCTAGCGCAACACCTCGTCGAGGAGGTTCGTTGTGTCGAGGAAGATTCCGTGGGCGACGCGGGCGGGCGCGGTTCGAGGGCTGATCGCGGGTCGTTCTGCGATCGAGTTCGCGCCGACTCTGGGT
>NZ_JBHWTD010000072.1:0-4629 GCF_043427715.1 Microbacterium sp.
TTGGAAGGACGAGTACAACCATCACCGCCGGCACTCATCGCTCGGCTACCTACCCCCGGCCGAGTACGCTCGGCAGTGCACCCATCACATCGAAATCGACGACTCACAGACCGTCCGGACCGAATGAAGGGGGCGGCCCACACATGGATGCTGTCGGACAGACCGCCGAGGTCCAGAACCCACCTCCACTGTCGGACTGATGTGAGAGTAGTAAGCCACTTTCCACCGTTGCCGATAATCGGCCTTATGTCGGGCCGGTCGGACAGAACGGGCGCCCTCTTCTCGGTCGGCCGCGGCCGCAGTTCGACCCGCACGCTTTCGTGCGCTCGAACGGCACCCTCTGCAGCCTTTCCAAGGAGGGCCGCGCAACTCTTGTCAACCGAGCGGAGCCCGGTAGCCGGACAGCATCCATATGCGACACCGCCGCCCGGCTCGTACACGAATGTGCGGCAGAGACGGCAATACGATGCAGAAGTGGCGGGAACATCGAGGGCTAAGAGGCTGACGTTAACTACGGAGCGTCAACGCTCGTGGGGAGAGTACGTGCGGTGACAAGATTCAATCGACGGACGGTACTCGTCGGCGTCGGGATGTTTGGGGCTGGGGTCGCGCTTGGTTGCGGTGTCATTTGGGCTTCGCTGGAAGTGACGAGACCCCCGGCAGACCCGTTGGAAGCGCGCGCCTTTACGTCGGTCGAGGTGGTATCTGGTGAGGTTGGGGCAAGCCTTCAGTTGAGCACGGTTGCTGAGTGGGATACCGCGCTGGTGGGAGCGAATCGTGCCGCTGGCGTGGTGACGCAGGTCGCGGTGGAGCCAGGAGCACAAGTGTCACAGGGAGATCTGCTGTACTCGGTCGATTTGCGGCCCGTAGTCGCGGCGGAGGGCTCCGTCCCGGCATTCCGTGACGTTGGCGAGGGTGTGACAGGCGAAGACGTGCGGCAAGTGAAGCAACTTCTCTCTGATCTCGGGTTCTACCGCGGCGAGGTTAATCGGGTTGCGGGCTCAGCGACCGCGGCCGCGGTACGCGCATGGCAGAAAAGTCTCGGAGCACCGCAGACGGGAGTCGTGGCGGCAGGGGACGTGATTTTTGTCCCGAAGTTGCCCTCACGGGTGGTGGTCGATAACGAGCTCGTATTCCGCGGAGCATCGCTGGCGGGCGGCGAAGCGGTGCTTGCGGGCTTGCCATCGTCGCCGAAATTCGTGCTTCCTGTCACCGATGTGCAGGCATCAATGATTCCGGCAGGAACACGCGTCGAGATCACATCGCCCGAAGGAGACCGCTGGGTGGCGTTCGCCGGCGACCAGTCCAGGGATGAAGCATCGGGAACAGTCACTGTGTCTTTGTCAGGTGAAGGCGACGCGAGTATCTGCGGGGACCAGTGCGATCAGGTACCAGCTACTGGCGGGCAGGTGCCGCTGTCGTCAAGGATCGTGACGGTGGAAACCGTCTCGGGGCTGGTGGTGCCGTCCTCAGCAATCGTGTCGGGGGCGGACGGGCAGCTCGCGGTCGTCGCCGTGTCGGGAGAACGGATACCGGTGAAGGTCATCTCGGCGGCACGCGGTATGTCGGTAGTAGAGGGCGTGGATGCCGGAGTGAGCGTGCGCGTTCCGGCCGGGGCCACGTCATGAGTGCCACAGTGTTGGAAGCGCGCGAAGTTGCCTTTGGGTACACAGCAGGCGTCCCCGTGCTGGAGGGATGGTCGGCCCAATTCGCAGCCGGGTCGATGACGGCGCTGACTGGGCCCTCGGGCCGCGGGAAGTCCACCCTGTTGTATTTACTAGGGCTGATGCTGCGCCCTAGCAAGGGCGAGATCCTTGTTGATGGGCATGTGGTTAGCGGAGAGCGAGATGCCGTGCGGGCACACTTGCGTGCGCGTCAGTTTGGGTTTGTGTTTCAGGATGCAGCACTCGATAGCAGCCGCACGGTCCTCGACAACGTTACCGAGACCGCCCTTTATCGGGGTGAGAACCGTCACGACGTTGAACCAGACGCACTCCGCCTACTGGAACGGTTCGGTGTAGACGTCCCCGCAGACCGCAAGCCCGGACAGGTCTCGGGCGGTCAAGCACAACGAATTGCATTATGTCGGGCCTTGCTGGGCACGCCCGCCATCCTTCTCGCTGACGAACCCACGGGGAACCTCGACCCGTCGACCACGCTCGTTGTAGTCGACGCGATGCGCGCCCACGCCGCCGACGGAGGAACGGTGGTAATCGTTACCCACTCTCCTGAGGTTGCGGGGGCATGTGATGAGGAGATCTTTTTGTGAGATCGCTGTTGGTCGAGGCTGCGGCGTCTGCCCGTTCGCAACCAGTCGCGTCGATGCTCGCAATCCTGGTGGTCGCTGGGATGATCCTCTCTGTCATGATGACGACCGGACGCACGGTTGCTGCCGAACAGGACGTCCTTTCCTCGATCGATGATGCGGGGACTCGCGTGATCGAGATAAGGGCAGACGATGCCGCTGGCGTGACGAGCGCAGTACTTGCTCGGATGGCGAACATTGAAGGCATTGAGTGGGCGGCCGCGTTCTCCTCTGCCGTCGACGCGACCAACACACTGATTCCGGACGGCACCCGCGTCCCCGTTCGGTATATCTATTCCGATGATCTCGATCAGCTGGGCGTCGCGAACCCGTTGTACGGCGAATCCACCGCGTATGCCTCCCAGACCGCCCTCGATCAGTTAGGGCTGGCCGATGTCGGCGGGTCTGTGACGCTTACAAACGGCGTCACGGCCACCATCGGTGGCCGCATCAATGTTCCGGATTACCTCGAGAAGTTCGAGCCGCTCGCTCTGATCCCCACCACCGATGATCGCCCCGCAGTAGTGAATATCGTCGTCGTAATCGCCGAGAGCCCTGAGCTAGTCGCACCTCTCGCCGACGCCGTCGTGTCCGTCCTTGCAGTAGAGGACCCCACGATGATCACCGTGCAGACGAGCGAGACGCTCGCTCAGCTGCGCGCGCTGATCCAGTCTCAGCTCGGTAGTTCGTCGCGCACGCTGGTGCTTGGGCTGCTTGGGATCACGACCGTGCTTGTTGCCGCCATTCTTTACGGCCTCGTCATCATGCGCCGCAAAGATTTTGGGCGACGTCGTGCCCTCGGAGCTACCCGTAGCTACATAGTCGCGCTTCTTGTTGCTCAGACCGGAATCCTTGCCGCCGTTGGCATCGCCTTTGGCATCCTCGTTGCGACTGGTGCATCCCTCGCTCTGGGCGATCCGCTTCCGGGGGCAAAGTTCACGGTGGCGCTGGGCCTTCTCGCGTTCGTAGCCGCAACTGCCGCAGCGCTTGTCCCTGCGGTCACCGCCAGCCGCCGAGAACCCATACGCGAGCTGCGGGTACCTTGACGTGCCTGCGGTTATGTTCGTTCGGCCAAACGAACTAGCAGATTTCGCGACCACCGACCGCCGCAGTCAGTTCCAGATGTCGTCGGGGATTTGAGGACAAGCCTCATTAATCTCGGCCACAGCGTCCGGGGTGAGCGTGATTCCCTCATACGGGGACCAGGCTCCCTCTGACTCGATGAAGACGGACATGCTGGGGACGTCCGCCTCGATGTCATACCCTTCCGCCTCGAGGCAATCGATCAAGTCTGTCGATCGATAGACATAGAGCTTCTCGAGCTGAGCGTCTGACAACGGCGTGACGTACTTCCGCTCGACGGGATACTGAACCTCGCATGTATATATCGCGATGTTGAGGGACTCCGTCCTGCCGGGCTCAGTGACAGTTGGGTAGACAATGCCTTGTCCATCATCGGTAGCGGTCGCGTTCCATCCAGAGTCTTTGAGGCACTGGATCATCGTGGGGCCCCACTCCGCGAGTGAGATCGCCCGGACCTGCTTCACGTCTGGAGGCGACTCGATGCCCAACGATTCCGCGAGGGCGGCGGCTTCTGCCTCAAAGGACGGTGCTTCCTCAGCAGCGTCGTTGTCGGGCGGTGCTGCGCTTGTGCAGCCTGCCAGTCCAGCCGACAGCACTGACAGAGTCACCGCGCCGATCAGGAGATTCCTGCGTCGACTCAACTACTGCATCCAGCGTAGCCGTTGGAGATGTCACCGCCGGTGCCGGTGATCCAGGTTCGCCAGCCCGGGATGTTCCTCGAACCGACCCACGATGTGCGCTTCACGTAGGCGGACCCGTTGTTCCACGAGCCGAGCGTGGTCACGCCTGCCCTGTGGTTCACTCGGCCCTTCGCGATCGACTCAACATATCCAGCCGGGCGATTTGTCGGACACGTGATCGGAGTGTCCGAACCGAACTCAGACGCGGCCATAGCCGTGCTCGGAGCGACAAAGAGGGCACCCGCTGCGAGCGAGACCGCCACCCCCATGCCAAGAATGCTCTTTCTTGCCTTGTTCATGTTTCCCCCCCATATCCCTGCAACCTTTATGGATGCTATGTGAACCGTAGCGTCCCGAGCCTCATCTTCAAAAGGGGGCAACCATAGCCGGCAGTGCCCCGATGGGCTGACCCCGTTTCGTAGGTCCGGTGGTTCTGAGAGTCGTCCTGTCGCCCGCGGCTGCGGGCAGGGAGACTGGTCAGATCATGACGAACAGCAGGAAGCGTCACACCCCGGAGCAGGTCGTCCGCAAGCTCGGTCAGGCCGACAGGATGCTCGCCGA
>NZ_JBHWTD010000073.1:0-27249 GCF_043427715.1 Microbacterium sp.
CGGCGAGCGCGCCGATGATGCCCGCGAGCACGTCACCCGTCCCCGCCGTCGCGAGCCACGAGGTCGGCGCGTCGAGGGCGATGACCTCGCCCGACGGGTCGGCGACGAGGGTCGTGGCGCCCTTGCGGACCACGACGCCGCCGAGGGCCGCGGCCGTCTCGGCCACCGCGTCGGCGTCGTCGGGAGCCAGTCCGAGGGCCTCTCGCAGCCGGGCGTGCTCGCGGTCGTGGGGAGTGACGATGAGCGGGACGGATGCCGCGGGCGCCAGGTCCAGCGCGCCCGCGTCGACCACGACGGGGATGTCCCCGGCCAGCAGCGCCCCCAGGGCGGCGGTCTCCTCGGCGCTGCGGGACGCGGCATCCGTTCCCGAGCCGATCAACCACGCCTGCACGCGACCGACCGCCGTCACCGTCTCGGGGCGGCGGGCGAGCACGAGGTCTTCGGCGCGGGTGTCGCCGACGTACCGGACCATGCCGACCCCGGTGCGCCATGCGGCCTCCACCCCGAGGACGGCCGCACCCGGATAGGCGGCCGAGCCGGTGCGCACACCGACCACTCCCCGGGAATACTTGTCGTCGGAGGCCGTTGGCTCCCGAAGAACGGCGGCCACATCCGCCCTGGTCCATCCTCGCGCCGTCATGGCGTCACCCTACTGCGACGGAGTTCCGCATGACCCAGCTCTTCACGCCCCTGCAGATCGACGATCTGACCGTCCGGAACCGGCTGTGGGTGTCTCCCATGTGCCAGTACTCGGCGACCGAGGGGATGCCGAACGACTGGCATCACGTGCATCTGGCCCAGTTCGCCTCGGGTGGGGCGGGCCTGGTCATCGCCGAGGCGACCGCCGTCGTCCCCGAAGGACGCATCAGCCCCGACGACACGGGCCTCTGGAACGACGCACAGCGGGACGCCTGGGCGCCGATCGTCGCCGCGATCCACGCGCGAGGGGCGGCCGCGGGCATCCAGCTGGCCCACGCCGGACGGAAGGCCTCGACCTCGAGCCCGCTCAGCGGAGAGCGGGGGTCCGTGCCGGTCGACCGCGGAGGCTGGATCACCGAGGCCCCGTCGGCGATCGCGTTCGACGGCTACGCCGAGCCGGTCGCGGTGACCGCCGAGCGCATCGACGAGATCGTCGAGGCCTTCGGATCGGCGGCTCGCCGGGCCGACGAGGCCGGGTTCGAGGTGCTCGAGATCCACGCCGCACACGGCTACCTCCTCCACCAGTTCCTCTCGCCGCTGTCGAACCTGCGCACCGACGAGTACGGCGGATCGCTCGAGAACCGCGCCCGGTTCCTGCTGCGCGTGGTCGACGCGGTCCGTGCGGCGGCGCCGTCGCGCATCGCCGCGGTGCGCTTCTCCGCCACCGACTGGGCCGACGGCGGCTGGGGCGTCGAGGAGACCGCGACGGTCGCCTCCTGGGTCGCCGAGCGCGGCGTCCGCGTCATCGACATCTCCACCGGGGGCCTCGTGGCCCACCAGCGCATCACCACCGGACCCGGCTATCAGGTCCCCTTCGCCGCCACCGTGCGCGAGCGCACCGGCCTGCTCGTCACCGCGGTCGGCGAGATCTCCAACGGTCCGCAGGCCGAGCAGATCCTGCACGACGGTCTCGCCGACGCGGTCATGATCGGCCGCGAATGGCTGCGCGACCCGCACCTGGGGCTGCGTGCCGCCTTCGAGCTGGAGGACGCGGATGCCGTGGCGTCGGTGTGGCCGCCGCAGTACGACCGGGCCCGCCCCCGCCGCCTCTGAGAACGACGACGACGCCCGCCCCGATGCGCATCGGGGCGGGCGTCGTGTCGTATCTCGGTCAGATCCGGCGGGTGGCGTCGTGCACCTCGCCGACGAGCTCCTCGATGATGTCCTCCAGGAACAGCACGGCAGTGGTCTCCCCTGCGGCGTCGCGCACCTGGGCGAGGTGGCGGCTGGAGCGACGCATGAGCGCCAGCGCATCCTCGAGGTCGGTCATCTCGCTGATCGGCAGCATGTGGTGGATGCGCTTCGGCTTGATCGGCTGCGCGACCGTCGAGGCGGCGTCGGGCCCCTCGACCGCACGGAGCACGTCCTTCAGGTGCACGTAGCCGACCGGTGCGCCCTCATCATCGACGATGACGTACCGCGAGAATCCGTGACGCGCGACCGCACGCTCGATCTCGTCGGGCGTCGTCGTCTCCGGCAGGGTCACCAGCTCGCTCAGCGGCACAGCGACGTCCTTGGCCTTCTTGTCGGTGAACTCCACCGCCGCAGCGACCGCGCCCGATGCGTCATCGAGCACGCCCTCGATGCGCGACTGGTTGACGATCGTGGCGACCTCCTCGAGCGTGAAGGTCGAGGACGCCTCGTCCTTCGGCTCGACGCGGAACAGCCGCAGCACGTGGTTCGCGACCCAGTTGAGCGCGACGATCACGGGGTGGAACACGCGCGACACCCACACCAGCGGCGGCGCGAGCAGCAGCACGGCGCGGTCGGGAACCGAGAACGCGAGGTTCTTGGGGACCATCTCGCCGAAGACGACGTGCAGGTACGAGACGAGCAGCAGCGCGATGACGAACGCGACGACGTCGACGACGGCATACGGGATGCCGAGCGCCTCCAGCGGGACGGCGAGGAGGTGGTGAATCGCCGGCTCCGACACGTTCAGGATGAGGAGCGAGCAGATCGTGATGCCCAACTGGCAGGTGGCCAGCATGAGCGTGGCGTGCTCCATCGCCCACAGCGCCGTTTTGGCGCCGCGCGAGCCCTTCTCGGCGAGCGGCTCGATCTGGGAGCGACGTGCCGAGATGACGGCGAACTCCGCCGCGACGAAGAAGGCGTTGGCGATCAGCAGGACGAGCAGCCAGGCGATTCCGGCCCAATCGTTCATCGGCGATCACCTCCTTCGGCCGCGGACCCCGCCGGCACCGCCGTGGGGATGAACTTGACGCGGTCGACGCGACGGCCGTCCATGCGCTGCACGGTGATGATGCCGTCCTCCACCTCGATCGCGTCGCCGACGGTGGGGATCCGCTCGAGCGACGCCATGATGAATCCGCCCACCGTGTCGTACACGTCGCCCTCGGGCACGCGGATGCCGGTGCGATCGAGCACCTCGTCGGGGCGGAGATCTCCGGGGAAGAGGATCGATCCCGCCGCGCGGACGACGCCCGCGCGGGACCGGTCGTGCTCGTCGAGCACCTCGCCGACGATCTCCTCGACCAGGTCCTCCAGGGTCACCACACCTGCCGTGCCGCCGTACTCATCGACGACGACCGCCATCTGGTACCCGCGCGAACGCAGCTCCGACATGAGGCCGTCGAGGTGCACGGCTTCGGGCACGCGGAGCGGCTCTTCGGCGATCGCCGCAGCGGGCACGTCGGCGCGACGCTCGCGGGGCACCGAGACGGCCTGCTTGAGGTGCACGATGCCGGTGATGTCGTCCATCGAGTCGCCGTACACCGGGAACCGGCTGTGCCCCGTGCGGCGGGCGAGCTGGATGACATCCTCGACGCTGTCGTCGGCGGCGAGGGCGTGGACGCTCGGACGCGGGGTCATCACATCGGCCGTCGTGAGGCGGGAGAAGGTGAGGGTGCGGTCGAGGAGCGAGGCGGTGTCCTCTTCGAGGAGGCCAGCGCTCGCCGATCGGCGGACGAGGCTGGAGAGCTCCTCTGCGGTGCGGGCTCCGGAGAGCTCCTCCTTGGGCTCGATGCCCATGGCCCGCAGAACGGCGTTGGCGCTGCCGTTGAGCAGCACGATGGCGGGACGGAAGACGGTCGTGAAGACGGTCTGGAACCCGATGACGAGCTTCGCGGTCTGCCGCGGAACAGCGAGCGCGAAGTTCTTCGGCACGAGCTCGCCGATGATCATCGAGAAGATCGTCGCGACCGTCATCGCGACGACCGTCGCGATGGGCCGGGATGCCTCTTCCGGCAGGCCCCACGCGGTGAACAGCGGGCTCATCAGATTCGAGAGCGCCGGCTCCATCGTGTATCCGGTCAGCAGCGTCGTCAGCGTGATGCCGAGCTGCGCGCTGGAAAGGTGCGTCGACGTGATCCGCAGCGCGTTGATGGTCAGCGCGAGTCTCGTCTCGCCGGCAGCCTGGCGGGCCTCGAGGTCGGCACGGTCGAGATTGACGAGGGCGAACTCGCTCGCCACGAACAGACCTGTGCCGATCGTCAGCAGGAGCCCCACGCCCAACATGACGTAATCCATCACACGTCACCCCCGATCAGGGGGAAGAAGGGTCGGTGGGGCGAGGGTCTACTGGGAGGGTCGTCCATTGTGTGCTCGATTCTACGGCACCCGCGCCCGCACACGCGCGGGTGAGTGCCCAGCGCAGGCGCGGGCTCGCGGCATCCGCTCACCAGCTGACCGGCAGCGCCTTGCCCTCTTCATACCCGGCCGCCGACTGCAGGCCCACCGTCGCGCGCTCGTGGAACTCGGGCACGCTCGCCGCACCCGCGTACGTGAACGAGGAGCGGACCCCCGAGGTGATCATGTCGAGGAGGTCCTCGACGCTGGGGCGCAGCGGGTCGAGGTAGATCCGCGAGGACGAGATCCCCTCCGCGAACAGCTCCTTGCGCGCCCGCTCGTACGCGTCGAGGCGCCCGAACCTTCCCTGCACGGCCTTCGTGGAGGCCATCCCCCACGATTCCTTGTAGATCCGCCCGTCGGCGTCGGTGCGCAGCTCTCCGGGTGCTTCGATCGTGCCCGCGAACCACGAGCCGATCATGACGGATGCCGCGCCGGCGGCGAGCGCGAGCGCGACGTCGCGCGGGTAGCGCACGCCTCCGTCGGCCCACACGTGCGCACCGACCGCGCGAGCGGCCTCGGCCGTCTCGAGCACGGCCGAGAACTGCGGCCGACCGACGGCGGTCATCATGCGGGTGGTGCACATCGCGCCGGGCCCCACGCCGACCTTCAAGATCGTGGCCCCCGCCTCGACGAGGTCGGCCACCCCCTCCGCCGTGACGACGTTGCCCGCGACGACGGGCAGTCCGAGCCCCAGCGCGGAGACGGTGCGCAGTGCCGCGATCATGCTCTCCTGGTGCCCGTGCGCGGTGTCGACGACGAGGACGTCGACACCGGCGGCGGCGAGGGCGCGCGCTTTCGCCGCGACGTCGCCGTTGATGCCGACGGCCGCGGCGACGATCAGTCGCCCGTCCGCGTCGAGCGCAGGACGGTAGAGCGAGCCGCGGAGCGCCGTTCGCGGGGAGAGCGTGCCGACGAGGTGGCCGTGATGGAGGACTGTCGCGATCTCCGCCTCCGCGGCGGTCAGCACGTCGAACGCGGTGCGCGGCGAGTCGACGTCATCGGCATCGAGCGACACCGCCCGTCCGCGGACGAGATCGCCAAGTCGGGCATCGGGAAGCGCCGTACCGAGTCGTTCGGCGGGGATCACACCCACGATGTCGTCCGCGTCGATGTGGGCTCCGCCGTCGGCGACGACGATCCCGTGACCCGGCGCGGGCGGAAGCAGCGCCGCGGCGTCGGAGACGAGCGCGTCGGGCGGAAGCACGATCGGGGTGTCCCACACCACCGGCTGCGCCTTCACCCAGCGGATCGCCTCGTCGACGTCCTGCAACGGCATGTCCTGCGGCAGCACGGCGAGTCCGCCGCGGCGGGCGAGAGCGGCCGCGAGCCGGGGTCCCGTCACCGAGTTCATGTTGGATGCCACCAGGGGGACGGTCGCACTCGTCCCGTCCTGCGGCGAGAGATCCACATCGAGCCTGCTGGTGATCCCCGACCGGCGGGGCACGAGGAACACGTCGGAGTAGGTGAGGTCGACTGCGGGCCGTTCGTCGGAGAAGTGCATGCGCCCACGGTACCGAGCGGCTCGGAGGGCGGGGCCGACACGCGCTCCGCGACCCGTCCGGCGCAACGCATTCTGGAGGGACGGAGGCCGTCCCGGCGGGAGAACCTGGGATACCCTAGGTGTCTGTGCGTATCGCCGTGCGGGCGCCGCACATCCCGATCTCAACGATGAAAGCAGGCGGATCCGTGTCCAGTCAGGCGACCGGCGTGGGAACTACGAGCGACGGGGAATTCGGCGCCAACGAATGGCTCGTCGCCGAGCTGTACGAGCAGTACAGCCGAGACAAGAACTCCGTCGACAAGGAATGGTGGCCGATCCTCGAGGCGTACACGCCGGAGGGTTCCGCACCGACGCCTGCAGCTGAGGCCCCCGCGGCATCCGCCGAGGCCCCCACGGCATCCACCCCGGCACCCGCCGCAGCCGCTGCCTCGGCTCCTGCCGCCGCAGCGCCGTCGGCCGACACGAACGGCCAGCCGATCGCCCGGACCACCACGCGTCCCGCCGCGCCGCAGCCGGTCCCGGCCCAGCCTCCCAAGGCCGCTCCCGCGTCCGAAGAGGCCGCCCGTGAGGACAAGGTCACCCCGCTGCGAGGCCTCCCCAAGACCCTCGCCGCCAACATGGACGAGTCGCTGACGGTCCCCACCGCGACCAGTGTCCGCACCGTCCCGGCGAAGCTGATGATCGACAACCGCATCGTCATCAACAACCACATGTCCCGCACCCGCGGAGGCAAGGTCAGCTTCACCCACATCATCGGGTGGGCGCTCATCCAGGCGCTCAAGGCCTTCCCCTCGCAGAACGTGTTCTACGCAGAGGTCGACGGCAAGCCGTCGGTCGTCGCCCCCGCGCACATCAACCTCGGCATCGCGATCGACCTCCCCAAGCCCGACGGCACCCGCGCGCTCATGGTTCCGAGCATCAAGCGCGCCGAGTCCCTCACCTTCAGCGAGTACCTCGCCGCCTACGAGGACCTCGTCCGCCGCGCCCGCGGCAACAAGCTCACCGCCGCCGACTTCCAGGGCACCACGGTGTCGCTCACCAACCCGGGCGGCATCGGCACCGTGCACTCCGTGCCTCGCCTGATGAAGGGCCAGGGCTGCATCATCGGCGCCGGCGCCCTCGACTACCCGGCCGAGTTCCAGGGCGCGAGCCCCAAGGCGCTCGCCGAGCTCGGCATCGGCAAGACCATCACGCTCACCAGCACCTACGACCACCGGGTCATCCAGGGCGCCGGATCGGGCGAGTTCCTGAAGATCGTGCACCAGCTGCTGATCGGACAGGACGGCTTCTACGAGGACATCTTCGCGGCGCTGCGGATCCCCTACAAGCCGATCCTGTGGAACAGCGACATCAAGGTCGACATCGCCGAGCGCGTCGACAAGACCGCCCGCGTGCAGGAGCTCATCAACTCCTTCCGCGTCCGCGGCCACATGATGGCCGACATCGACCCGCTCGAGTACGTCCAGCGCACGCACCCCGACCTCGAGATCGAGAACCACGGGCTGACCTTCTGGGACCTCGACCGCGAGTTCGTCACCAACGGCTTCGGCGGCAAGCGCACGATGAAGCTGCGCGACATCCTCGGCATCCTCCGCGACTCCTACTGCCGCACCGTCGGCATCGAGTACATGCACATCCAGGACCCCGAGCAGCGCGCCTGGTTCCAGGCGAACCTCGAGGTCAAATATCAGAAGCCCAGCCACGACGAGCAGCTCCGCGTGCTCGGCAAGCTCAACGAGGCCGAGGCCTTCGAGACCTTCCTGCAGACCAAGTACGTCGGCCAGAAGCGCTTCAGCCTCGAGGGCGGCGAGTCGCTCGTCCCGCTGCTCGACCAGATCCTGCAGGGCGCCGCGGCGGAAGGCCTCGACGGCGCCGCCATCGCGATGGCCCACCGCGGTCGCCTCAACGTCCTCACCAACGTCGCCGGCAAGACCTACAGCCAGATCTTCCGCGAGTTCGAGGGCTCGGTCGCGATCGGTTCGAAGAGCGGCTCGGGCGATGTGAAGTACCACCTGGGCACCGAGGGAACCTTCGTCGCCGACGGCGGCGAAGAGCTCCCCGTCTACCTGGCGGCCAACCCCTCGCACCTCGAGACCGTCGACGGCGTACTCGAGGGCATCGTCCGCGCCAAGCAGGACCGCCTTCCCGTCGGCACGTACTCATGGCTGCCGATCCTGGTCCACGGCGACGCCGCCTTCGCCGGCCAGGGTGTCGTCATGGAGACGCTGCAGATGTCCCGCCTGCGCGGCTACCGCACCGGCGGCACCGTGCACGTCGTGGTCAACAACCAGCTCGGGTTCACGACCCTCCCCCTCGACGCGCGCTCGTCGATTTACGCGACCGACGTCGCCAAGACGATCCAGGCGCCGATCTTCCACGTCAACGGCGATGACCCCGAAGCGGTCGTCCACGTCGCCGAACTCGCCTTCCGGTACCGACAGGAGTTCCAGCGCGACGTGGTGATCGACCTCGTCTGCTACCGCCGTCGTGGTCACAACGAGGGCGACGACCCCTCGATGACGCAGCCGCTGATGACGAACCTCATCGAGGCCAAGCGCTCGGTGCGCAAGCTCTACACCGAGGCGCTCGTCGGTCGTGGCGACATCACCGAGGAAGAGTACGAGAAGGCCAAGCAGGACTTCCAGAACCGCCTCGAGATCGCCTTCGCCGAGACCCACGCGGCCGAGACCGGCACCTCCCCGATCGTCGCCCCCGAGGCGCCCGAGACGGTGGTCGCCGGCGAGCCCGAGTCCACGGGTGTCTCCCGCGAGGTGATCGAGCGCATCGGTGACGCGTTCATCAACAAGCCCGAGGGGTTCACGGTGCACACCAAGCTCCAGCAGCTGCTGGAGAAGCGTCACGACATGAGCCGCAACGGCAAGATCGACTGGGGCTTCGGCGAGCTGCTCGCCTTCGGCTCCATCCTCGCCGAGGGCTCGAACGTCCGCCTCGCCGGACAGGACGTCCGACGCGGCACGTTCGTGCAACGTCACTCCGTGCTGCACGACCGCGCGAACGGCCAGGAGTGGCTGCCACTGGCGAACCTGGGCGAGAACCAGGGCCGCTTCTACGTCTACGACTCGCTGCTCTCGGAGTACGCGGCGATGGCGTTCGAGTACGGCTACTCGGTCGAGCGGGCCGACACGCTGACGCTGTGGGAGGCGCAGTTCGGCGACTTCGCCAACGGCGCCCAGTCGGTCATCGACGAGTTCATCTCCTCCGCCGACCAGAAGTGGGGCCAGCAGTCGAGTGTCGTCCTGCTGCTGCCGCACGGCTACGAGGGTCAGGGACCGGACCACTCCTCCGCCCGCATCGAGCGCTACCTGCAGATGTGCGCTCAGGACAACATGACCGTCGCGCGTCCGTCGACGCCCGCGTCGTACTTCCACCTGCTGCGCCGCCAGGCGTACGCGCGCCCGCGCCGACCCCTCGTGGTCTTCACGCCCAAGGCGATGCTCCGCCTTCGCAGCGCGACGAGCCCCGTCGAGGACTTCCTCGAGGGCAAGTTCGAGCCCGTCATCGACGACCGCCGGTCGCTCGATCGCGACGCGGTGACCCGCGTGCTGCTGCACTCCGGCAAGATCCATTGGGACCTCGTCGCAGAGCTCGAGAAGAACCCGAACGAGCGCGTCGCGCTGGTGCGTATGGAGCAGTACTACCCGGCTCCGGTCGATGAGCTCAACGCCGTCCTCGACAGCTACCCGAACGCAGAGCTCTACTGGGTCCAGGAGGAGCCGGAGAACCAGGGCGCGTGGCCGTTCATCGCGCTCGAGGTCGTCAAGCACCTGCACGGGCGCACGATCAAGCGGATCTCGCGTGCCGCGGCGGCCTCCACGGCGACCGGTTCGCCGAAGGTCCACGCCCGCGAGCAGGCGGCGATCGTCGAGCAAGCGCTGCACTTCTGACGAGCGATCCAGTGCGCGCCGGCGTCATCGTCAATCCGGCGGCGCGTGCCGGATCCGCACGATCGGTGGCGCCGCGCGTGGCGGGCCTGCTCCGTGACGCCGGCGCGACCGTGAACGTGGTCTCCCCCGCTGACGCGGAGGGGACGGCGGAAGCGGTGCGACGTCTGGCAGCCCTCTCGCCCGACGCGATCATGCTCGCCGGGGGCGACGGCACGGCGGGGCTCGCCCTTGCCGAACTGCGCGGTAGCAACGTGCCGCTCGGTCTCATCCCCACGGGGACCGGCAACGACCTCGCCCGCACCGTCGGACTCCACGAGCTCGACGCCGAGGCCGCAGCCGCCGCGGTGCTCCGCGGGCGTCCCCGGTCGCTCGACCTGGCCCGCGCGACCGACGCCGGAGGGCGGCAGGCCTTCTTCGCCACGGTCCTCGCGAGCGGGTTCGACTCACGGGTGAACGACCGCGCCAATCGAATGCGCTGGCCCCGGGGGCCGCTCCGCTACTCCGTCGCGATCCTGATCGAATTCCTCGCCCTGCGCACCGTACCCTTCGACATCGACCTCACCCGCCCCGACGGCACGGTGCACCACGTGCGCGAGGACCTGCTCGTCGCGGCGGTGGGCAACACCCGCTCCTACGGCGGCGGCATCCCGATCTGCCCGGATGCCACGCCCGACGACGGCCTGCTCGATGTCACGCTCGTCCGCTCAGCGGGGCGGTTGCGCCTGCTCGCGCTGCTGCGGAAGGTGTATGCGGGCACGCACACGGGTGAGCCGGAGGTCTCGACCTACCGTGTGAGGTCGGTCACCCTGCGCGCGCCGGGAGTGACCGGCTACGCCGACGGCGAGCCGATGGGGCTGCTGCCCCTGCGCATCGACGTGCAGCCTGCCGCGGTGTCGGTGTTCAGCGCGGCCAAGCCTCTGCGCTGACGCGCGAGCGGCGTCAGTGGTGGATGGCCTGCTCTGCGCGGAGTCGGGCGAGCACCTGGTCGCGGAGCTCCTCGGGCGCCGTCTCCTTGCACGCTCGCGCCACCACGGCCGTCAGGGTCGTCGCCACCAGCGCCTCGTCACGGCACGCCGCGCAGTTCTCCAGGTGCTCGGTGATGTCCGTGTGCTCGGTCCGGCACACCTCGTTGCGGAGGTACTCCTCGAGGTCCTTCCGGGCTTTGTCGCAACCGCAGTCGGTCATTTCGCACTCCTTGTGGCGGGAACGTCGATCCCGCGCTCTCTGGCGTAGTCGGACAGCGAGTCACGCAGCTGCCGCCTGCCACGGTGCAGGCGGCTCATGACCGTGCCGATCGGGGTTTTCATGATGTCGGCAATCTCCTGGTAGGCGAATCCCTCGACGTCGGCGAGGTAGACGGCCAACCGGAAGTCCTCGGGCAGCGCCTGCAGGGCGACTTTGACGACGGATGCCGGCATGTGGTCGATGGCTTCGGCCTCGGCCGACCGCGCCGACGACGCCGTCGTCGACTCCGCGCCGCCGAGCTGCCAATCTTCGAGCTCGTCGATAGTGCCCTGATACGGCTCGCGCTGCTTCTTGCGATACGTGTTGATGTACGTGTTCGTCAGGATGCGGTAGAGCCACGCTTTCAGGTTCGTGCCCTGGGTGAACGAGCTCCATGCGGAGAACGCCTTGACGAAGGTCTCCTGCACGAGGTCAGCCGCGTCCGCGGGGTTGCGGGTCATCCGCATCGCCGCAGCGTAGAGCGGGTCCATGAAGGGCAGGGCCTGCTCCTCGAACTGGGTACGCGGGTCGTCAGCCGCAGAATCGTTCATCGCCGCAAAGTCTACGTCGGAGTCCCCGCCCAGAACGGGAGCATCGATCGTCGCGAACATCCCTCTCCTTCGGCTCGCCGGTTGCGGTGTCAGTAGGCTGGAACCGATGACCGCCGACGCGTATTCCCCCACCACCTCCGCCGCGACCTGGCCGGCCCCGACGCCGAGCCGCCCCGTCGAGGCGACGGTGGCGGTGCCCGGCTCCAAGTCGCTGACCAACCGCGAGCTCGTGCTGGCTGCTCTGGCGGACGGCCCCAGCCTCCTGTCCGCACCGCTGCACTCCGACGACTCGGCGCGCATGATCGAGGCCCTGCGCGCGCTGGGGGTGACCGTGGATGAGGTGCCCGGCGACAGTCCGTTCGGCCCGGATCTCGAGATCACGCCGCCGGCGGGATTCGCCGGGAACACGACGGTCGACTGCGGCCAGGCCGGCACCGTCATGCGCTTCGTCGCCCCGATCGCCGGACTCGCCGTCGGCGACGTCCACGTGACAGCACACCCCACGGCCCTGCACCGGCCGATGGGCGCGATGATCCAGGCCCTCCGTGAAGTGGGTGCAGACATCGATGACGCCGGCACCTGGTCGCTCCCCTTCGACGTGCGCGGCCACGGTCACGTGCGCGGCGGTGAGGTCACGATCGACGCCAGTCAGTCGAGTCAGTTCGTCTCCGGCTTGCTCCTCGCCGCAGCCCGTTTCGACGTCGGACTCCGTCTTCTCCACGAGGGCGAGCGACTGCCGAGCCTCCCACACATCGAGATGACGGTGGAGGCACTCGCCCGTCGCGGCGTCCACGTCGAGCATCCCCACCCGCACGAGTGGCTCGTCCCGGCCGGCCCCATCCGCGGCAAGGACATCGCGATCGAGCCCGACCTCTCGAACGCCGCCCCCTTCCTGGCTGCGGCGGTCCTCACCGGCGGCACCGTGAGCGTCCCCGGGTGGCCTGCGCACTCCACGCAGCCCGGTGCTCTCCTGCTCGACATCCTCCCGGTGATGGGCGCCCGCGCCCACCGTCGCGGCGGGGCGCTCACCGTGAGCGCCGGAGAGCGGATCGTCGGCGTCGACCTCGACCTGTCTGCGGCCAGTGAGCTGACGCCCACCCTGTTCGCCCTCGCGGCGTTCGCAGACAGCCCCACCTCCTTCCACGGCATCGGCCACATCCGCGGTCACGAGACCGACCGCATCTCCGCCCTGATCGAGAACCTCCGGGCACTCGGCGGCGAAGCGGAGGAGCTCGAGGACGGCATCCGCATCATCCCGCGCGAGCTGCACGGCGGTCCCTGGCGCGCGCACCACGATCACCGCATCGCCACGGCCGGCGCGGTCATCGGTCTCCGCGTCCCCGGAGTCGAGATCGACGACATCGGCACGACGGCGAAGACCATGCCGGAGTTCCCCCGACTGTGGGCGGACATGCTCGCGTGAGCTGGCTCGGCGACGACGATGACGACGTCCTCGACTACGACGAGGCGTCCTTTCGGGTGCGCCCCAATCCGAAGGCGAATCGTCCTCGCACCAAACGTCGTCCGGCCCATGCCGACGCGCGGATCGCGCGCGTCCTGGGCGTCGACCGCGGCCGGTACACCGTGCTCATCGACGAAGACGGGCCCGAGGAGCGCCAGATCCTCGCCACCCGCGCCCGAGAGCTGCGCAAACAGCCGATCGTCAACGGTGACCTCGCCCGCGTCGTCGGTGACACCTCCGGCGATGACGGCACGCTCGCGCGCATCGTCGGCATCCAGGACCGCACGTCGCTGCTGCGCCGCAGCGCCGACGACACCGATCAGGTGGAGCGGATCATCGTGGCCAACGCCGACCAGATGCTCATCGTCGTCGCGGCCGCGGACCCCGAGCCGCGTCCGCGCCTCGTCGACCGGTACCTGATCGCCGCCCTGGATGCCGGCATCCGTCCCCTCCTCGTGGTCACCAAGACCGACATCGCCGACCCGACCGCCTTCCTCTCGCACTTCGAAGGCCTCGACGATCTCGAGGTGTTCACGAGCGGACGAGACGACATGCCGGTGGAGGCCATCGGCGAGAGACTCGTCGGGCACGCGACCGTCTTCGTCGGCCACTCCGGAGTCGGCAAGTCGACCCTGGTCAACGCGCTCGTCCCGCACGCCCTGCGCGCGACGGGCCACGTGAACGAGGTCACCGGACGTGGACGCCACACCTCCAGCTCCGCGGTGTCACTGCGCTACGACGGGGCAACCGGCAAGGGATGGGTGATCGACACCCCCGGCGTCCGTTCCTTCGGCTTGGGCCACGTCGATCCCGCCAACATCCTCCGCGCCTACACCGACCTCGCCGACGCCGCGGAAGAGTGCCCACGCGGGTGCACGCACCTCCCCGACGCTCCCGACTGCGCCATCGCGGAAGCCGTCGCCGAAGGCCGCCTCGGCGATCGCGCGGCCGCCCGGCTCGACTCGCTGCAGCGGCTGCTGTCGACGTTCGCGGGAACGACCCGCACGTAGACTGGGGGAATGCCTCGCCTCGAGCCCGGACAGCCCGCACCCGACTTCACCCTCACCGACCAGGACGAGGCCACCGTCTCGCTCCAGGATCTGCGCGGTCAGAAGGTCATCGCGTTCTTCTACCCGGCCGCGATGACGCCGGGCTGCACCACTGAAGCCTGCGACTTCCGCGACAGCCTCGCTCCCCTGCAGGCAGCCGGCTACACCGTCATCGGCGTCTCCCGCGACGAGCCGGCGAAGCTCCGCCAGTTCCGCGAGCGCGACGCATTGACCTACGACCTGTTGAGCGACCCGGACCACGCGGTCCACGAGGCGTACGGCGCGTGGGGCGAGAAGATGAATTACGGCAAGGTCGTGGAGGGCGTCATCCGTTCGACGTTCGTCATCGACGAAGACGGTGTCCTCGCGCACGCGCTCTACAACGTGAAGGCGACCGGTCACGTCGCCCGCGTACGCACCCTGCTGGGCGCCTGACCCGGTCAGGCCGCCGAGCCTTCGGCCGGCTCGTCGGGCGTCTCCGCCCGGACACGCGCGCCGGCGACGCGGGATGCCGCGATGAGCAGGACGAGCCCGACGGCCGCGGGGGCCGCGATCATCGCCGCCACCGACGGATCGGCATCCGGACCCGTCAGCGTGCCACCGGCGACAGCGAGGACGAGCAGCTGCACGACGATGCCACCCGACCGCCCCCACGATCCGCCCCGCCACACCACGACCGCGAACGCCCCGACGGCGAAGGCCGCCAGAAGGGTGAGCACGAGCAGCGCGATCGAGCTCGACACGGCTGCGGTGTCCCCCGACACCAGCGCGAAGAACTCCCAGGACGAGAGCGCGAGCACCCCGATCGCTTCGATCGCGAGCCACGTCGCGGCACCTCGTTCGACGGCGCTCGTGCGCATCGCTGCTCCTATTCTGCGGCGATGTCGCACCGAAGGCGCGTCAAATCACCGAAATGATTTGTTAACCCTTGATTCACATGCCGGGGCATGGGACTATAGAAGAGCAAGTGTGCTCCCACAGCGGCGTGGGGCGAGCATTCGCTCGCACACCACCTCAGGTTAGTCGACGTCGCCCGGCGTCGCATCCCGACTCTGATCCCCTTACAAGGAGCACCGCTATGGATTGGCGCGACAAAGCCGCCTGCCTGACCGTCGACCCCGAACTGTTCTTCCCCGTGGGGAACACCGGGCCCGCCGTCGACCAGATCGAAAAGGCGAAGACCGTCTGCGCCCGGTGCACCGTCACCGAACTGTGCCTGCAGTACGCCCTCGAGACCGGTCAGGACTCGGGCGTCTGGGGCGGCCTCTCCGAGGACGAGCGACGTGCGCTCAAGCGCCGCGCCGCTCGCGCCCGTCGCGCGTCCTGACGCGTCACCCCTTCCCTCGCTCGATGTAGCGCATCGGGATCTCGATCGTCACTTCGGTTCCGCTGCCCATCAGCGTGTGCCAGTCGATCGTCCCACTGAGTTCACCCTGGATGAGGGTACGGACGATCTGGGTGCCGAGACCTCGGCCGACCTGCCCCTCGGGCAGGCCCACGCCGGTGTCCCGCACCCGAACCTCGAGCCGTTCCTCATCGCGCTCGGCGAGGATCTCGACCTCGCCTTCCTTGTCGGCGAGGCCGTGCTCGACGGCGTTGGTGACGAGTTCGGTGAGCGCGAGTGCCAGCGGCGTCGCGTACTCGCTGGGGAGGGTCCCGAAGGCGCCGGTCTTCAGGGTCCGCGCGCGCGTGCTCGGGGCCGCGGCGACCTCGGCGACGAGCTTCAGGACGCGGTCGAAGACGTCGTCGAAGTCGACGCTCTGCGTGAGTCCCTCGGAGAGCGTGTCGTGCACGACGGCGATCGCAGACACCCGTCGCATCGCCTGGGTGAGGGCGTCGCGAGCCTCGTCGGAGTGCGTGCGGCGGGCCTGGATGCGCAGGAGTGAGGCGACGGTCTGCAGGTTGTTCTTCACGCGATGGTGGATCTCGCGGATCGTCGCATCCTTCGTGATGAGCTCCTGCTCCTGGTGCCGGATCTCACTGACGTCGCGGCACAGCACGATGGCGCCGATGCGGTTGCCGTTCTCGCGCAGCGGGATCGTCCGAAGCGACACGGTGACCCCGCGCGCCTCGAGGTCCGCGCGCCACGGTGCACGGCCGGCCATCACGATCGGCAGCGATTCGTCGAACTGACGGGATGCCGGCAGGATCGCCGTCGCCACTTCAATCAGCGCCTCCCCTTCGAGCTCATCGTCGAACCCGAGGCGGTTGAACGCCGACAGCGCGTTGGGGCTCGCGAACGTGGTGATCCCGTCGACGTCGAGGCGGATGAGCCCGTCCGACGCGCGCGGAGCCCCGCGGCGGGGCGACGTGGGGGCGGTGAGGTCGGGGAAGTCGGCTGAGGCGACCATGCCGAACAGGTCGTCGGCACAGTCGTTGAAGGTGATCTGCTGACGCGAAGGCGTGCGCGCCTCGCCGAGGTTGGTGTGACGGGTGAGCACGCCGATGACCGTCGGCGCCTGACCGTCGGTCCCCCGCTCGCGGACGATGGGGACGGCCCGCACGCGGGTGGGCGTCTCCTCGAACCAGTCCGGCGATGCAGAATCGACCATCCGCGCCTGCGTGAACGCATCCTTCACCTGGGTGCGCCACTGCGGGCGGACGAGGTCGCCGACGATGTCCCGGTAGAACAGCGTGGCCGCGCCACCGGGGCGGGTGTGCGACACCGCGATGAACGAGTCGTCGGCGGTCGGCACCCAGATCACGATGTCGGCGAAGGCGAGATCCGCGAGCAGCTGGCCGTCGCCGGCCAGTCGGTGGAGCCATTCGACGTCGGCGGCGGTGGAACGCCCCTGGGCATAGACGAGATCGCTGAGCGTTGACACGCTTCCACCCTAGGGCGCAGCATGCGGCGGCACAGCCGATCCCCGGTCCGGGTCAGGTGAGGACTCTACGCCGTCCGGGCGAGGCGGCGACGGCGGACCGCGCGGCCGGGATCGACTCCGGTGGCGGGCGCGTCGGTGAGGGCTTCGTCGACCAGCCGTCTGGCTGCGGCGGCGATCGCCGATCGGGGTGCGATGTGGGCGACCGGGCGTGCGGCGAGCATCGCGGCATCCGTCCCCTTGGCATCCCACGGGACGAAGGAGACCTCCCGGATTCCGGCGTACCGCTCGAGCGTCCGGCGGATCTGCCCCCGCGCATCGATCCCGAGCGCCCCCGCCCGGGTCTTGTTCACCACCACCCGCACCGGCGTCGCCCCGACGGCCGCACGGAGGTCGGGCCACGTTCGCACGAAGCGCGCCACGCCCACCGGGTCGGCGGCCACCACGGCGAGGATGTGGTCCGCGGCTTCCAGGGTCGCCCGAGTGGCCGCATTGCGGCGCGGGCCGTCGACGAGGTCGCTGACGATCTCCTCGTCGGCCTCCAACGGCGCCGCGACGTCGACGACGACGTCATCGGCCCACTCCCGGCAGGCATCGAGGGCGGCGATCACGCGGCTCGCACTGAGCTCGGGCCAGCGGCCCGGCCGGTTCAGGCCCGTGAGCACGTCGACATCGCCGAGGTCCACGCTGATGCGGTTCAGCTCCGTGACCGAGAGCGCGCCTCGCTCCGCCTGCCGGCACGCGGCGGCGAAACCGGGACCCTCGTCCGCGAGCCCGGTGGCGAGCGCAACGGAGGGAGCATGGGTGTCCGCGTCGACGAGTGCCGCGCGCCGACCACTCGCCGCGAGCGCGCATGCGACCTCGATCGCCAGTGTGGTGCGCCCCGGAGCCCCGTGCGCGCCCCATACGGCCAGCACCCGCCCCCGCTCGCGCGGAGCCGGAAGCTGCGCCACACCCGACGCCAGCACGTCCTCGACGGCATCGTCGATCGCGCGGGGCACGAGACCGAGCGACGAGGCGAAGCGCCGTTCGGATCCGCTCGCACACAGGGGGATGATCCGGACGCCCCATCGATCGCAGGCCCCGACGAGCTCACTCGTCACGATGTCGGCCCGGCACGCGACGAGCAGCAGGTCCGCACGGGAGAGCTCGGCAAGCAGCTCCGCCGCTTCCGGGCTGGACAGCGCATCGTGAGCCGCCTCGGCCGGTCGTCCCGCGGGGACCACTCCGCGGACATCGACGTCGACGTCCCGCAGCCGGGCCGCGAGCTCCTCGCCGGCACGGCCGTCGAGCGCGATCACGGCCTTCATCGCGACCCGCCGCTCACCGGCACGACCGACAGGCCCGAACCGTCGCCGAGTGCGGTCAGTGTCGCCGCCACGTCGGCGCGCGGAATGACGATCTCCAGGGAGACCTGCTCCCCCGACACGACCGCGTCATCGCGGGTGACGCTGACCACGGTCGCCGACGGGACGAGGATCTTCGGGGTTCCGAACGACCCTCGCTCCTCCTCGGGGGCGGCCCACACCTCGACGACGCTGCCGGCGGACACCGCGGACGAGACGTCCCCCGCTGTCCGGACGACGACGGTCGTCGTGGTCGCCGCCTCCGCGTCGGCGATCGCCGTGCGCGGCACGAGCTCGCCCTCCTCGACCGTGCGCGTCGCGACCGCGCCGGGGGTGAGGGTCGCCGGGGACGCGTACGCGTCGCCGGTGATGCCGAGCGCCACATCGACGACCTGGAGGTCGTCCGCCGCCACGGTCTCACCCGGCACGAGCGTCCGCGCAGCCGCGAAGACCGGTTCGGTCTGGCGCGCGGCTGAGACGACCAGCCACACGCCCGCGACGGAAGCGATCACCAGTGCGATACCCAGCAGGAAACGTGCGTCAGCCCAGAACGCACGGGGCGCGGGGCGAACGGTCTCTGGAGCGGTCATGACGACATGGTGACCGAGCGGGGCATCGGCCGACGTCGATTATCCACAGCCCGGAGCGGCCTCGGCCGGAGACCCGTGCGGGCACCCATAATGGCGTCATGCCCGACAACCCGAACTCGCGCATGCTCACCCCGGCACAGGTCGCCGAGATGCTGCAGCTCGAGGTCGACGAGATCGTCGCTCTCGTCCTGGACGGCCGTCTGCGCGGGGCGAAAGTGGGTTCCCCCGGCGTGTGGCGGATCGAGCCGCTGAGTGTCCAGGATTACCTCGACGACCAGGCAGAGGAGGCGCGCCGCCACGCGCTCTGGCGCGAGTCGAACGCCGCGAGCTTCCCCGAGCTCTGGGGGCGGGGGTCCCGGCACGCAGACTGAGCCCGCCGCGCCCCGTCGGCGTGGGTCCCGGGCGGCGGCCCCTCCTCCGGCAGACTGGAGACCGAAAGAGGCCACCGTGAACGTCACCCACTTGCAGCGATTCGTCGCGATCGCCGAGCACCTGCACTTCCCGCGTGCGGCGATCGCCCTCGGCATCCCGCTGGCGTCGCTCTACACCTCGCTCGACAAGCTCGAGGAGGAAGTCGGACACCCGCTGGTCAACCGTGACAAGCCGACCACCCTCACCCCTGCCGGTGCCGCATTGGCGAAGGACGCGCCCCGGCTCATCGCCGAGGCACCCGAGCCGCCTGCCGCCCCGCCGAAGCCGGCCGGCGGCAAAGCGAAAGCTGCGAAGGGGAAGGGCCGCGCGCCCATCGTGAAGGGCCAGCCGAAGCCGTACAAGAAGCGCCAGGGGCGCTGAGGCACTCCGCTCTCACACCACCGCGATCGGCGCATCGAGCCTGACCGCCGCGATCGCGGAGAACGGGATGATGCGGTGCCCCGTCACCAGGTCGGCCCGTCGCGGCGCGTCTCGGTCATGCAGCGCCACGTCCAGATGATCGGATGCCGCGCGGTCGGCCGTCCCCACGAAGGCGCGACCGCCCGTTGTCACGACGGTGACGGCCACGCGCCGGCGCACCACGTCGCGGAGCACGAAGCCGAACGTCATGCGCTCCTGGAGGCGCCCCGGGGTCGCGCCCCGGGCGCTGCGAAGGACCTCCGCGTGAGGAAGCGCCACCGACACGAGGGCGGAGAGGGGGATGAGGACCGCGCCGTGGTGCGGGGCCGACGGCGCGTCCAACGCGATCCAGTCCGGTCCGACGCCCGCGACGACACCGGTCTCCGAGAGGTCGCCGAGCAGATCCACGGTCACCGGCGTCTCCGTCCCGCGCGCGAGCGCCGTCATGCGCTCGTGGATGGTCAGACGAGCCATCCGCAGCCGTTCGGCTTCCGTGTCGAGGGCGGCCCGCTCGGCCTCCCACTCGGAGTCGAGCTGGTCCTCGAGGTCTTCGAAGAATCGATCCCAGCGCACGCGCCGACCGTAGAGCACAGCCTCTTCCTCGCGAACCGTTTCTCCCCAGGCGGCCGCGACCGGCCCCACGGTGGTTCTCCACATGTTGGAGGATTCTCATCCGCGCTCGCGCGGGGCTGTGCTGTACTCGGTCGACTTGCGAAAGCCCACATCCCTGTCGAGGAGAGGAACCGACATGGCACACCCCGCAACAGACCCGATCACCACGCCCCGATCGGGCAGCGCGCTCGATGTGGCGGAGTACTTCGCCCCGCAGCGCACCTCAGCGCGTGAGCTGCCCGATGTCTCTCCCCTCGTGAAGAACCTCACGATCGGCGTACTCGAGGTGCTCGCCGGCGTCCGGGACGTGGATCAGCTCGCCCGGTGGCTCGGGGAGGATGCGTACCGCGCGCTGGTGACCCGGGCGAACCTCTCCGCACGCGCACGCAGCGCCCGCGGCGTCGCCGCTGTCCGACCTGCGCACACGATCCTCAGCGAGCGACTGTGCGAACCGGCCGACGGCGTCGTCGAGGCGGTCGTCATCGTTTCCGGTCCCGCACGCACGCGCGCGGTTGCGATGCGCTTCGAAGGCTGGGACGGGCGCTGGCGGGCCAACTCGGTCGCGTTGCTCTGACCGCTCCCGCGCCTGGCGTCACTGCCGGTAGGACGACAGGAAGTTCCCGAGCCGCTCGATCGCCTCGGTGAGCACGCGTGCTTCGGGGAGCGTCACGATCCGGAAGTGATCCGGCGTCGGCCAGTTGAACCCCGTCCCCTGCACGAGGAGCACGTGCTCGGCGACGAGGAAGTCGTACACGAACTTCGCGTCGTCATGGATCTCGTACACGTTCGGATCCAGACGCGGGAACGCGTAGAGCGCACCCTGCGGCTTCGCGCAGGAGACGCCGGGAATGGCCGTGAGGCCCTCCCACGCGGCATCCCGCTGCTCGTGGAGGCGGCCCGTCGGCGCGATGAGCGCGTCGATGGACTGCACCCCCGACAGCGCCGCCTGCACCGCGAACTGCGCCGGGACGTTCGGGCACAGCCGCGTGGAGGCGAGAAGCTGGATGCCTTCGAGGAAGCCCGCCGCGTGACGCTTGGGGCCCGTGATGACCATCCACCCCGAGCGGTAGCCGGCGACGCGGTAGGTCTTCGACAGCCCGTTGTACGTGAGGCAGAGGAGGTCGGGAGCGAGCGTCGCGAGCGGGATGTGCTCGGCCTCGTCGAACAGGATCCGATCGTAGATCTCGTCGGAGAGCAGCAGCAGATCGTGCTCGCGGGCGATCTCGACGATCCCCTCCAGGACCTCGCGCGTGTACACCGCGCCGGTCGGGTTGTTCGGGTTGATCACGACGATCGCCTTGGTGCGGTCGGTGACTTTGGCGCGGATGTCCTCGAGGTCGGGCTGCCAGCCGGCCTCGTTGTCGGTCCGGTAGTGCACCGGGGTTCCCCCGGCGAGGCTCGTCATCGCGGTCCACAACGGGTAGTCCGGCGCGGGGATCAGGACCTCGTCACCCTCGTTCAACAGCGCCTGCATCGTCATGGTGATCAGTTCGGAGACGCCGTTGCCGAGGTACACGTCATCGGGGTCGAACTTCGGGAAGCCGGACACCTGCTCGTACCGCGACACGATGGCGCGCCGCGCCGACATGATGCCCCGGGAGTCCGAGTAGCCGTGCGCCTGCGGGATGGCCTCGATCATGTCGCGGACGATCTGGAACGGCGCCTCGAATCCGAAGACCGCGGGATTGCCCGTGTTCAGCTTCAGGATCGTGTGGCCCTCGTCCTGCAGCCGATCGGCCTCGACCAGTGCGGCCCCGCGGATCTCGTAGAGGACGTCTTTGAGCTTGGACGACTGATCGAGGATGCGAGGGGTCATCCGATCAGGATATCGCCGCCGCCCCGGTCCCACCGGCGGCCGCTGGCCTGAGAAGGCACCGGCCGCCGGAGCGGACTACTTCTTCTTGCCGCCCGCGCGACGCTGGGCGCGGTTCTGCGGCGCCGGCTCGGGGGCGTCGGTGCGCTGACCGAACGCGCCGCGGGCGCCCTCGGCGGGCCTGACCGTCTCCGCTTCGGCCTGCGCCTGGCGGACCTTGCTCGTGGCCGCCTGCTGCACCTGGCCGCGGTCGTTGCGGACCTCGACCTCGCCGGCGTCGTTGGAGGCCGTGTACTGCAGCTTCTGAGCGTCGATCGTGGGGGCGTTCAGGCCCTTGGCCTCGACCTGGGCGTCGATGTCGCCGCCGTCCTGCTGACGCACCTCGACCTCGAGGTTGAAGAGGAAGCCGACCGACTCCTCCTTGATCTGCCCCATCATGGCCTGGAACATCTGGTAGCCCTCGCGCTGGTACTCGATCAGCGGGTCGCGCTGAGCCATCGCGCGCAGGCCGATGCCGTCCTTGAGGTAATCCATCTCGTACAGGTGATCGCGCCAGCGGCGGTCGAGCACCTGCAGGATGACGCGGCGCTCGAGCTCGCGCATCGCGGGCGAACCGAGCTTCTCCTCGCGGGCCGCGTACGCGATCTTCGCGTCGGAGAGCAGCTCGCGCTTGAGGAGCTCCGGGGTGACCTTGCCCTTCGCGCCGCTTTCGGCGACGACCTCGTCGATCGTCACGCTGACGGGGTAGAGCGTCTTCAGCTCGGCCCACAGCGCGTCGAAGTCCCAGCTCTCGTTGTGGCCGGTGCTGGTGTGGTCATCGATGATCGCGCCGATCGCGTCCTCGAGGAAGTGCTCGACGCGCTCGCTGAGGTCGTCGCCCTCGAGCATGTGACGGCGGTCGGCATAGATCGCCTCACGCTGGCGGTTGAGGACGTCGTCGTACTTGAGGACGTTCTTGCGGATCTCGGCGTTGCGGGATTCGACCTGCCCCTGCGCGCTGCGGATCGCGCGGGTCACCATGGACGATTCGATCGCGACGTCGTCGGGGAAGTTCGTCCGCGCGAGGATGGCCTCGGCGGCGCCGGACTGGAACAGCCGCATCAGGTCGTCGGTGAGCGAGAGGTAGAACCGGCTCTCGCCCGGGTCGCCCTGACGGCCGGAGCGGCCGCGGAGCTGGTTGTCGATGCGGCGCGATTCGTGACGCTCGGTGCCGAGGACGTACAGACCGCCGGCTTCGACGACCTTCGCGGCCTCCTCTTCGACGCTCGCCTTGACGGCGGCGTACGCCTCATCCCAGGCGGCTTCGTACTCTTCCGGCGTCTCGACGGGGTCGAGACCCTTCGCCTTCATCTCCTGGACCGCGAGGAACTCGGCGTTGCCGCCGAGCATGATGTCGGTACCGCGGCCGGCCATGTTCGTGGCGACGGTCACGGCTCCGAAGCGACCCGCGCGCGCGACGATCTCCGCTTCGCGAGCGTGGTTCTTCGCGTTGAGGACCTCGTGCTTGACGCCCTTCTTCGAGAGCAGTCGGGACAGGTACTCGCTCTTCTCGACGCTCACCGTGCCCACGAGCACCGGCTGCCCGGCGGCGTGACGCTCGGCGATGTCCTCGACGACCTGCGCGAACTTCGCCTGCTCGTTCTTGTAGACGAGGTCGGACTGGTCCTTGCGGATCATCGGCCGGTTGGTGGGGATCGGGACGACGCCGAGCTTGTAGGTCGACATGAACTCGGCCGCTTCGGTCTCGGCGGTACCGGTCATGCCGGCGAGCTTCTCGTAGAGACGGAAGTAGTTCTGCAGGGTGACGGTGGCGAGCGTCTGGTTCTCGGCCTTGACCGGGACACCCTCCTTGGCCTCGATCGCCTGGTGGATGCCCTCGTTGTAGCGGCGTCCGACGAGGATGCGGCCGGTGTGCTCGTCGACGATCATGACCTCGCCGTTCATGACGACGTAGTCGGTGTCGCGCTTGAACAGCGCGAGAGCCTTGATCGAGTTGTTGAGGAACGAGATGAGCGGGGTGTTGGCCGACTCGTACAGGTTGTCGATGCCGAGGTAGTCCTCGACCTTCTCGATGCCGGGCTCCAGTACGCCCACCGTCCGCTTCTTCTCGTCGACCTCATAGTCCACACCGGCCTCGAGGGTGCGCGCGATCTTCGCGAACTCGACGAACCAGCGGTTCGCCTCGCCCGAGGAGGGACCGGAGATGATGAGCGGGGTGCGGGCCTCGTCGATGAGGATCGAGTCGACCTCGTCGACGATGCAGAAGAAGTGACCGCGCTGGACGAGGTCGTCCTTGCGCCACGCCATGTTGTCGCGAAGGTAGTCGAAGCCGAACTCGTTGTTGGTGCCGTAGGTGATGTCGGCTTCGTACTGCTCGCGGCGGACATCCGGGGTCTGTCCGGCCACGACGGTTCCCGTCGTCATGCCGAGCGCGCGGTAGACGCGGCCCATGAGCTCGGCCTGGTAGGAGGCGAGGAAGTCGTTGACCGTGATGACGTGGACGCCCTTGCCGGCGATCGCGTTCAAGTACGCCGGCAGCGCGGCGGTCAGGGTCTTTCCCTCACCGGTCTTCATCTCGGCGATGTTGCCGAGGTGGAGAGCGGCGCCGCCCATCACCTGGACGTCGTAGGGACGCTGGCCGAGGGTCCGCTTGGCCGCCTCACGGACGGCGGCGAACGCTTCGGGCATGAGCTTGTCGAGGCTTTCCCCCGCCTCGTAGCGCGCACGCAGCTCAGCGGTCTCGCCGCGCAGTTCCTCATCGGTGAGGTGCGCGTAGTCCTCTTCCAGGGCGCCGACGGCCTTGACGACCTGCTGCAGACGCCGCAGGATGCGTCCTTCGCCGGCGCGAAGCAGTTTCTCGAGTGGGTTGGCCACGGAGGATCTCCATCTGTCAGGTCCCCCCGACGCACGGTGTCGACGGGAGCCGGAGCGCAGAACGCGCAGACATACTCCGCCATGTTATCTGGCTGTGACCTACGAGAGTGCTGGACGGCCGCGTGGCCGCGCGGGCACGTAAGATCGGCCCATGGCCGGTTTCTGGGGCAAGCGAAAGCGCGAGAGCGCAGAGGTCGAGGCGCAGGACGCCGAACTGAGTCGGAAGGCGGGTGCGGCGCTCGTCTCCGCAGACGAGCGCATCCGGGTCACCGACGACGAGCTCGCCTACGCCGAGATCGAATTGGGTCGTGACGCGACCAAGGAGCTGCGCGAAGCACTGACCGCCGTCCGCCAGCACATGGGCGAGGCCTTCCACCTCAACCAGCTCAACTTCGATGAGATCCCCGACACCCCCGAAGAGCTGCGCACCCGCAACGCCCGGATCGTGCAGCTGTGCGAATGGGCCGAAGACCTCCTCGACGACCGCACCGAGTCGCTCGCCGAGGCGATCGCCCGCGCCCGCCGGGCCCCCGAGATCATCGACGGCATCCGCCGTGACGTCGCGCGGATGCGCGACCGCCTTCCCGCGCTGAATGCGACCCTCGAGCGCCTGTCGACCCGGTACTCGGATGCCGCGATGAGCAACGTGCTGGGCAACGCGGCCGAGGCCGCTCAGCTGCTCGACTTCGCCGAGCACAGCGCGGGCGTCTCGGAGCGGCGCCGCGACGGCGGACAACGCGAGCAGGCGAACCTGGCGCTGGAGACCGCGATCGAGGCGTCACGGCGCGCCGCGACGCTGGTGGACGCCGTGGACACCTTCGAGATCGAGGCGCTGCGGGCGGAGTCCACCCTCAGCGCGATCGTCGAAGACTCGCGCGATGACCTCGTCGTCGCCCAGCCGATGCGCTCGAACCCCGAGGTCGGTGCCGCTGCCGCCGAGCTCGAGTCGGCGCTGCGGTCGCTGACACCCGCCGGGGCGAAGCCCGACCCGTTCACCGAGCTCAGCCGTCTGCGGACGGCCAACGCCGCCCTCGACGCGGCCGTCGCGAAGGCACGCGCTCGCGCCGAGCGCCCGATCCCCGCCGAATCCCACGTGCGCCACGCCATCGACGACGCCGACCGCCAGATCGGCGTCGCCCGCAGCGTCATCTCGGGTCACCGCGGCTGGATCGGCGCCGACGCCCGCACCCGTCTCGCCGAGGCCGAGCGCATCCGCGCCGATCTGATGGCGTTCGCCGGCCCGATCGCCGAGGACGACCGCGAGCGGGCGATGAACCTCGCTCGCCGCGCCGGCGAGCTGGCAGGGCAGGCCCTCGAGCTCGCTCAGCGTGACATCGACTCCTCGCGACCGAACGACTGGAACAACGGCGGCTACGGCGGCGGGTACGGCGGTCGCCGTGGCGGCGTGGGCGGCGGCGACATGGTCGGCGGCTTGCTCGGCGGCCTCATGATCGGCGGCATCCTCGACGGCATCTTCGACTGATGCCGTCCCTCACCGACGCCGCGACCGCCGCGTCGCAGTGGCCCGTCGACAGCGCGTCGATCGCCGTCGTCACCGCCGACGGGACCGTCCGCGCCACCGCGGGCGACCAGGACCGCGCCTACCGGCTGGCGTCGGTCACCAAGCCGCTGAGCGCCTACGCCCTCCTGCTGGCCGTCGAGGAGGGCGCGCTGTCCCTCGATCAGCCTGCCGGGCCCGAAGGGGCGACGGTGGCGCACCTGCTGGCGCACACCGCCGGCTACGACTTCTCCACCCGCGAGGTGCGCGCCGAGCCCGGCGCGCGGCGGCTGTACTCGAACGCCGGCTTCGAGGTACTGGGCGAGCTCCTGGAAGCCGAGACCGGCATCGCGTTCGCCGACTACGCCCGCGAGGCCGTCTTCACGCCCCTCGGAATGACCGGCACCGGAATCGGGGACTCCCCCGCCGCGGGCGGCACGTCCACCGCGGCGGATCTGGCACGGTTCACCGCTGAGCTCCAGCAGCCCCGGCTCCTGCACACCGACACCCTCGCGCGCGCGACCTCCGTCGCCTTCCCGGGTCTGCGCGGCGTGCTCCCGGGCTTCGGCACGCAATCGCCGAACGACTGGGGGCTCGGGTTCGAGATCCGCGGGCAGAAGTCGCCGCACTGGACCGGCGGCACGAACTCCCCTCGCACCTTCGGCCACTTCGGTCAGGCCGGCTCCTTCCTGTGGGTGGACCCCGACCTCGGCGCCGCCGTCGTCGCCCTCACCGACCGCCCGTTCGGCCCCTGGGCTGCCGAGGTCTGGCCCGGTTTCAGCGACGGCGTCATCGCCGCGCTCCGCGGCTGAGTGCCGTCGGACGCGAAAGGAGGGGGTGGATGCCACGTGGCATCCACCCCCTCCTTTCCATCACTGAGG
>NZ_JBHWTD010000074.1:0-20958 GCF_043427715.1 Microbacterium sp.
ATTCTGACCTCGAGGTCGGTGCCCGCGGGCCACAGGTGGGCGCGGAACGGGTCGACGGCCCGGCCGGCGATGCGCAGCGGTCCCCACGCGCCGGTGACGGCGATCCACAGGTCACGGTGCGCGGTGGCGCGGAACCCGCCGAGCGTGATCTCCAGCGCGGCCGCACCCTCATCGTTGCCGACCAGGCGGTTCGCGATGCGGAGGGACCCGCGGTCGGCGGCGCCGGAGATCGCGACCCCTTCCGCGAGGTGACCCGGGCGCCCGAGATCCTGGACCGTGGTGAGCGGGCCGGCGGCGAGGACCGTGAGAGCGGCGTCCGGCGACGCATCGGCGAGGGAGCGCTGCTCCTCGTGCCGGGCCTGGCCACCCGAGCTCCGCCCCTCCACCTCTCCGAGCCGCGCGGCCGGGTCCCCTGTCGCCACGCTCGCGCGCGCCGGCCGGAACCGGACGAGGTCTCCCGGACGCAGCAGAGACGAGCGCGCCGCCGCAGGGTCGAACAGGGTGGCGGTCGTGGTCCCGATCAGCTGCCAGCCGCCGGGTGTGTCGCGCGGGTACGCGCCGCTGAACTCGCCCGCGAGTCCCACCGATCCCGCCGGCACCCGTGTGCGAGGGCTCTCCAGCCGGGGCACGTCGTACGGCCAGTCGTCGCTGACGAGGTACCCGAACCCGGGCGCGAACCCGGTGAACGCCACCGTCCAGCTCGCCCCGGAATGCTGAGCGACGAGGGCATCGACCGAGACGGCGAGAGCGGATGCCACGTCGCGCAGGTCTTCCCCGTCGTAGACGATCGGCACGTCGACCGTCTCCGCCGCGGCCACCTCGGCTGCGAGAGGCGCGGCATCCGCTCCTTCGACCCAGGCGCGAGCCGCCGCGAGCGAAAGCGCCCGCGGGTCGACGCGGACGAGCACGGTTCGCGCTGCGGGGACGAGATCGACCACGCCTGAGGGGCGCGTCGCGCGCAGGCTCCGGTGCAGGTCGAGCACCTCGCCGAGGGAGTCGACGTCGGCCAGCAGCGCGTGCTCGCCGAACGGGCGGATCACCACGGCGCGCGCACGACGACCCCCGCGGCGTCGAGGGCCGCCCGCACCGCCCGAGCCATCTCGACGGCGCCGGGCGAATCGCCGTGGACACAGAGGGATGCCGCGTCCGCCGCGATCAGCGACCCGTCGACCGCCTCGACGATCCCCTCGGTGGCGAGACGGACGGCGCGCTCCGCCACCACCACCGGGTCATCGAGCAGTGCGCCGGGCTGGGAGCGGGGCACGAGCCCACCGGAGGGGAGGTAGCCGCGGTCGAGGAACGCCTCATGGACGAACGGGAGACCGGCGGCATCCGCTGCTCGCACGATCTCCCCGGGGAGGCCGAGGACGGGCAGCGTGCGCCCGAGGGCGCGCGCGACGTCGGCGACCGCCTCAGCGACCGCCGCCGCGGCCTCCGCGTCGGCGGACACGACGTGGTAGAGCGCGCCGTGGGGTTTGACGTAGCGGAGGTCGGCGCCGGCCTCGGCGAGCGCGCTGATCTGATCACGCACCTGCTCGCGGAGCAGCTCCGGCGCGACGGCGAGCGCCGTGCGACCGAAGCCGGCCCGGTCGAGGAAGGACGGATGCGCGCCGACCGCGACGCCCGCAGCCCTCGCACGGGTGACCGCGGAGCGCATCGACGCGGCATCCCCGGCGTGTCCGCCGCACGCGACCGATGCGCTGGAGACGACGGCGAACATCGCCTCATCGTCAGCCGTCGGAACGCCGTCGACCGTCTCCCCCAGGTCCGCGTTGAGATCGATCTCGGCCATACGGCCACGGTACCGGGACGCGCCGGTGAACATCGGTCGACGACCGCGTCAACCCGTGGAGCGCAGCCGCACAGCGCCGTAGCGTCGGACACGACGCCGGGATCGTCCCGGCCGGAAGGAGCCGCACCGTGGCGTACATCACCGTGGCGACCGAGAACTCGGTCGACGTCGAACTCTTCTACACCGACCAGGGCCCGAGCGACGGGCAGGCGGTCGTCCTCATCCACGGCTTCCCCCTCAACGGCGAGTCCTGGGGCAAGCAGCAGGCAGCCCTGCTCGACGCCGGCTACCGCGTCATCGCGTACGACCGCCGCGGTTTCGGCGCGTCGACCAAAACGGCATCCGGCTACGACTACGACACCTTCGCGGCCGATCTGCACTCCCTCCTCGAGGAGCTCGACCTGACCGACACCGTCCTCGTCGGGTTCTCGATGGGAACCGGCGAGATCGCCCGCTACCTGTCGCGGTACGGCAGCTCCCGCATCGCGAAGGCCGCCTTCCTCGGCTCGCTCGAGCCATACCTCCTCATCACCGACGACAACCCTGACGGCGCCGGCGACCAGGCGTTCTTCGACGGCACCGCACAGGCCGTTCGCGACGACCGCTACGCCTTCCTCACCGGGTTCTTCCGCGACTTCTACAACCTGGACGACCTGCTCGGGTCGCGCATCTCGCAGGAGGCGGTCGACGCATCGGTGGCCGTCGCGAACCAGGCCGGCAACGCCGCGATCGCGGCCGCGCCACTCACCTGGTCCACCGATTTCCGCGGTGACATCCCCGAGATCACGGTGCCGTCGCTCATCGTCCACGGGACCGCCGACAACGTCCTCCCGATCGACGCGACGGCGCGGCGATTCCGCGATCTGCTGCCGGATGCCACATACGTCGAGATCGAGGGCGCACCCCATGGGCTCCTCTGGACCCACGGCGATGAGGTCAACGAGGCCCTGCTCGCGTTCCTCGCCCAGGAGTAGACCGGGCGGCGGCGACTCTCGCGCGCCCACCCGCTCCCATGGCACGATGGGCGCACACGAGGACCTCGGGCGCGGAGCGGCCAGGTCCCGAAACAGGGGGGCCGGATGTCGACGCAGACCTCCTGCGGGCGTAGCGCGCTCAGCCGACGACGCTCGCGGCCGGGATCCGCTTCTGCATCACGGCGAGCGCCTCCGGGCTGTGATCGACGAGGACCGCGTCGCGGCCGAGCGCGTCGGCGACGGCACCGGTCGTGCCCGAGCCCGCGAACAGGTCGAGCACGCGGTCTCCCGGCCGGGAGGACGCCTGCACGATGCGGCGGAGGATGCCCTCGGGCTTCTGCGTCGGGTAGCCGGTCTTCTCCCTGCCGGAGGTCGGGACGATCGTGTGCCACCAGACGTCGGTGGGGAGCTTTCCGCGGGCGGCCTTCTCGGGCGTGACGAGCCCCGGCGCCATGTACGGCTCGCGGTCGACCGCCTCGGAGTCGAAGAAGTACCCGGCCGGGTCCTTCACGTACACGAGGATCGTGTCGTGCTTGCTGGGCCAGCGCTTGCGGCTCTTCGCGCCGTAGTCGTACGCCCAGATGAGCTCGTTGAGGAAGCAGTCGCGGCCGAACACCGCGTCGAGCATGACCTTCGCGTAGTGCGCCTCGCGGTAGTCGAGGTGCAGGTAGAGAGTGCCGTCGTCGGCGAGCAGCCGCCAGGCCTCCCGCAGCCGCGGCTCGAGGAACCCCCAGTAGTCGTCGAACCGGTCGTCGTACAGCCGCAGCGCGCCGCGCGTGCGGGCGTACGAGGACCCGCGGAAGCCGCCCTTCACCGGTGCGCCCGGGTCGGGGACGAGCGGCGGCAACGGCGCTGCCGGTGCAGAACTCCTCATATCCGTGCCGCCGTCGTCGCCCTCCCCGCGGAATTCCGCGGGTGCGCCGGTCGGGGCGTGCGAATCTTGAGGAGTTGTGGACGCGACGCGCGTCGCCGACTCGATGGCCCGCTCCTGCGTCCGGCCGGTGTTGAACGGCGGATCGAGGTAGACGAGCGTGAACGACGCGTCCGGCAGCCGCCGCGCGACCTCGAGGTTGTCGCCCTGGTGGATCTCGACGGTCACGGAACGCGCTGCAGCCAGGCGTCCGTCGCGAACTTCGACGCGACCAGCGCCTCCGCCTCGGCGTACTCCTCTGCGCTGATCACGCCCGGCTTCGCGCCGTAGAGAGAGGTGAAGGTCTCCTTCATCCGCTCGATGATCTCGGCGCGGGGCATGCCCGTCTGGCTCCGGAGGGGGTCGACGCGCTTCGCGGCCGAGGTCGTGCCCTTGTCCGACAGCTTCTCGCGCCCGATGCGAAGGACCTCGGTCAGCACCTGGCCGTCCATGTCGTAGCTGAGGGTCGCGTGGTGGAGCACTCCCCCGTTGGCGAGACGCTTCTGTGCAGCACCGCCGATCTTCCCCTTCGGCGAGGCGATGTCGTTGAGGGGCTGATAGGTGGCCTCGATCCCGACGGCGCGCAGCGCGTGCAGCACCCAGTCGTCGAGGAACGCGTAGGAGTCGGCGAACGTCATGCCGGCGACGAGTTCGGCGGGGACGTACAGCGAGTACGTGATGATCGACCCCGCGGCCATGAGCATCGCCCCGCCGCCGGAGATCCGGCGCACGACATCGAAGCCGTGGCGGGCGGCTCCCTCGGGGTCGACCTCGTTGCGCAGCGACTGGAACGACCCGATCACGACCGCCGACGCGTCCCACTCCCAGATGCGGAGGGTGGGGGTGCGGCGACCGTCGCCGACCCGCGTGGTGAGCACCTCGTCGAGGGCGAGGTTCATCGCCGGCGAAACCGCCTTCTCGTGGATGATCTCCCAGTCGAACTCGGTCCACCCGGGCGCGACGATGAGCGCGCGCCGTACGGCGGTGCCGACCGCTTCGGGTGTGAAGCCCAGCAGCTGCGCGCCGGCGGGGAGCGCCGCGCGCACTGCGGCCGCGATCGTCGCGACGTCGGCCTCGACGGGCAGCCCGGTGACGGCCGCATCGATGTCGGCGAGGGCGTCATCGGGTTCGAGGAAGAAGTCGCCGGCCAAGTGGAAATCCGCGATGCGGCCGTCGGCCACCTCGAGATCGACCACGACCAGCTTGCCGCCTGGGACCTTGTACTCGCCGTGCATGTTGACCATTCTCCCCCGTCAGTCGCGACGCCCGATGCGGGCGTCGAGCCAGGCGAGCAGGTCGGCGCGCACCTCGGGGGCGCAGTGATCGTTGAAGATCTCGTGGCGCGCGCCGGGGTAGACGAGCGTCGTCACATCGGTCAGGCCCGAGCGGGTGCGGTACGCGTCTGCGAGCCGGTGGACGCTCCGCGGACCACCGACCGGGTCGTCGCCTCCCACCATCAGCAGCACCGGCAGCCGCACACCCAGGTCACGGCGGGGCTTGCCGAACAGCCGCGCCGCGTCGAGCGGACCGAAGAGCTTCAGAAGCGGCACGGTCGTCGTGAGCGGGTCGTCGAGGAACGCCTGCCCGACGGCCGGGTCGTTGGAGAGCCATTCGACGCCCGTGGCATCCGGCCCCGCCCATCTCGCGTTCAGGGGGGCGGCATTGAGGTCGCCCGGCCACCGCAGCGCCGATCCCGACAGCACCACGGCGTCGTAGGCGGCGGGGTCGTCGTCGACGAGCATCTGCGCGAGGAACGACCCCCACGAGTGGCCGAGGAGCACCAGCGGCAGACCGGGGTGCGCGGCGCGGATGATTCCGGTGAACTGCCGACAGGCGGCGACCGCCGCGCGCAGTCCGCCCGGGCCGAGTTTGCCGAGCTTCGCGCGATCTTCGCCGTGCTGACGGATGCCGGTGCGCCCGTGCCCCCGGTGGTCGTCGGCGTACACGGTGAAGCCGTCGGCGACGAGCGCCTCGATGACCGCGGCGTAGCGTCCTGCGTGCTCCCCCACCCCGTGGAGGAGCTGGACGACCCCGCGAGGGGTGCCGGCGGCGGGATGGACGTCGTAGACGATCGCGATGCCGTGTGCATCGATGAACTCGGGCATGAAGGGAATCCTATGGGGCACGGAGTCGTGATGCTCACGCGCTACGAGCGTTTAGCCAGACTAATGAGCTAAGCTAACGAAACTGATGAGCACCTCTTCGACCCCCCCTCGCACCTCCGAATCGGATGACCTCGCACACGCGGCATCCGATTTCCGCATGGCCACCTTCCGGTTGGCCCGCAGGCTCCGCTCCCAGCGCGCCGTCGACACGATGAGCGACGCGCAGTTCGCCGTCCTCGCCGCCCTCAAGGTGCACGGCCCGCACACCCTCGGCGAACTCGCCGACCGCGAGCGCGTCTCCGCCCCCTCGATGAACCGCACCGTGAACGGGCTCGAGGAGATCGGCTACCTGACGCGGACGCCCGACGAAGCCGACCGCCGCAAGGTCAACATCGACCTCACCGGCGCCGGCCGCGACGTCGTCATCGAGACGATCCGCCGCCGGGACTCGTGGCTCGAGGCCGCCTTCGCCGAGCTCACCGTCCGCCAGCGGGCCACCCTCGCCGACGCCGCCGCGATCATGCAGGAGGTCGCCGCCCGATGACCCGTACGCAACCGGCGATGTTCCGCTCGTTCTCCGTCTTCAACTACCGCGTCTGGTTCATCGGCGCCCTCGTCTCCAACATCGGCGCCTGGATGCAGGCGACCGCCCTCAGCTGGGTCGTGCTCACCCAGCTGACCGACAACGACGCGACCGCCATGGGCATCACGATGGCCCTGCAGTTCGCGCCGCCGCTGCTGCTCGTCGGGCTGACAGGGTGGGTCGCCGACCGCTTCGACCGACGCCGCCTGCTGTTCGTGACGCAGGGACTCCTGATGGGCCTCGGCATCGTGATCGGCGCGCTGCTGCTGACGGGGTCGATGAACCTCCTCACGATGTACGCGTTCGCCTTCGGCCTCGGCGTCGTCTCCGCCTTCGACAACCCCGCCCGTCAGGCGTTCGTCTCCGACCTCGTCGCCCACGAGAACGCGTCGAACGCGGTCGCCTTGAACGCGGCATCCTTCAACACGGCGCGCATGATCGGTCCCGCCGTCGCCGGCTTCGTGATCGTCGCCGTCGGCACCGGCTGGGTGTTCCTGCTCAACGGCGCCACGTTCCTCGCGATGCTCATCGCGCTCGCCCTCATCCGGGTGGACGAACTCACCCCGCGCCCGAAGATGCGCAGCGCCGCGAAGATGGCCGACGGCCTCCGCTACGTGAAGGGGCGCCCCGACCTCGTCGTCATCTTCATCATGGTGTTCCTGCTCGGCGCGTTCGGCATGAACTTCCCGATCCTGGCGTCGACGATGGCGCTCGAGTTCGGCCAGGAGGCCGACGGATACGGCATCCTCAGCTCGATCCTCGCGATCGGCTCGCTCGCGGGCGCCCTGCTGGCCGCGCGGCGCGATCGGGCGCGGCTGCGGGTCGTGATCATCGGCCTCGGGCTGTTCGCCGCGGCATCCGTCCTGTCCGCCGTCATGCCGCTGTACGGGCTGTACGCCGTCACCCTCGTGTTCATCGGGTTCTCGACCGTCACGATCCTCACGACCGCGAACGGCTACGTGCAGACGACGACCGAACCGACCCTCCGCGGCCGGGTGCTCGCGCTGTACATGGCGATCCTCATGGGAGGAACCCCGTTCGGCGCGCCGATCATCGGCTGGGCCGCCGACGCCTTCGGCCCCCGCGCCGCGATCCTCGTCGGCGCCGGCGCGGCCCTGCTCGCCTTCGGCATCGGCCTGACCTGGCTCATCGTCTCGGGACGCCTGCGTCGCCACGAGAACCGGCGCTTCGCCCTCACGATCGCCGAGACCCGGCCGATCACGGTCGTCGCGCCGGAGGAGTTCAGCGACGAGGTCGCCGGGACCACCCCGATCCGCGTGCCCGATGAGGCGGGATCCCGCAGCCGGAGCTGACGACGATCGGATGCCGCCTGTCAAGAGGGCGGATGCCGCGCCAAGGCCCGCGTAGCGTGCTCGTCATGACCGATCGACACGACGCCACCCCCGAGCAGGACAACCCCGCCGGCGGCGATGAGAACACCGAGTCTCAGCTCGACGCGGACAACGCCGTCGAGGAGGACATGCTCAAGACGCTCGACCCCGACGACAGTCCCGCCTGAACCGGGCCGGCGGTCACGCTTCGCGCGTGATCAGCACCTGCACGGCGAGCTTGCTCTTGAACGGACCGGCGTACACGCCGCGCAGCGGCGGCACGTCGTTGTAGTCGCGCCCGCGGCCGACGGTGACGTGGCGATCGCCGATCTCGGCGTCGTTGGTGGGGTCGAACCCGTGCCACGACCCGGCGTACCACTCGATCCACGCGTGAGATTCGCCGACGACCGGGACTCCCACCTCGGCGGTCGGATTCGGGTGCAGATAGCCCGAGACGTACCGGGCCGGGATGCCCACGGAGCGCAGGGCGCCGAGGGCGATGTGCGCCATGTCCTGGCAGACGCCCTTGCGCTCGGTCCACGCGTCGGCGGCCGTGGAGTGCACCTCGGTCACCCCGGGCACGTACTCGACGGCCTCCCCCACCGCGGTCGCGATCGCGAGGGCGGCGTGCGAGGGGTTGTCGTGCTGCGAGGCGATCGCCGCCGCCATCGAGGCGACCTCTTCGTGCGGGGCGGTGCGTGCGGTCTGGCCGAGCATCTCGACCGTCGCGATGGAGCGCTGCGCGTCGCGCGCGAGAGCGTCCCACGACGTGTCGGGGTGGGTCAGCGGCCGGGCGCGCACCTCGACGAGCGAGCGCGCGGTGATCTGGAGCGCCGAATGCGGAGCGAGGACGTCGAACGTCGCGACCCTCGTACCGAAGTAGTCGACGTAGTAGTTCACGGCGGTCGACGGCTCGATGTCGAGCTGCGAGCTGAGCACGAACTGGCTGTCGCTCGTCGTCGGCAGCATCCGCGCCTCGTTGTAAGACGCCCCCACGTTGCCGGGGTAGTCGAACCCGGTGGTGTGTTCGATGCGGAGCCGCTTCATGAGGTCTCTCCGATCCAGCTCGGTTCGGCGTGCGTGGGGAAGAACCGGCCGCGGATGGCTTCGGAGGCCTCCCGCGTCACCGACTGCACGCTCTGCATGTGCTCGGGCAGTTCGGCGAGCACCTCCTCGATCGGTCGGTACTCGAGTTCATTGCGGATGCGGCCGAGCGCACGCAGCACGGTGTTCGAGTGACCGACACGGTCGGCGACCGGGTCGATCGCGCTCATGCAGCGCTCCGCCGTCTGGATGGAGTGGATGATCGAGCGCGGGAACAGTCGGTCGAGCAGCAGGAACTCCGCCGCGTTCTGCGAGCTGGGCATGCCGCGGTAGGTGCGCAAGTACGCCTCGTACGCGCCGCAGGAGCGGAGGATCGTCGTCCACGACGGCCCCGATGCCTCGGTGAGCGACCTCGTCGCGAGCATGCGCGCCGTCATGTCGGTGCGCTCGATGGCGCGGCCGAGGGTGAAGAACTGCCAGGACTCGTCGTGGCTCGTCGAGTTGTCGGTGATGCCCACGGCGAGCGCGGCGCGCTCGCGGACCCACTGGAAGAACTCGTGCACCTTCTCGTCGTTGAGCCGCCGCGGCATCCGGGAGTAGGTGGTGTTCAGCGTCTCCCAGAGCTCGGTCGAGACGATCTCCCGCGCGCGTCGGGCGTTCTCGCGCGCCGCCTGCAGCGAGTAGGCGATCGAGGACGGGTTCGAGCGGTCGACGGCCAGGTGCGTCAGCACATCGGCGCGGGTGACGGGACCGTTGGTGCTGCGCGGCGCCGTACCCATCACGCCCATCAGCGACCGGCAGGCGGTGTCCTCATCGATCCACGGGTCCTCCAGCAGCAGCTGCAGGTGCACGTCGAGGATGCGGGCGGTGCCGTCGGAGCGCTCGATGTAACGGCCGATCCAGAACAGCGACTCGGCGATGCGACTCAGCATGCGGACTCACCCCCGTCGCGTCCCTGCTGCTGCTGCTCCTGCTGCTCCTGGGTGCTGCGCGGCCGGTCCTGCGGGGAGTGGGCGGGCTCGTCCTGCGCGTCGTAGATGATCGGGATCGCGGACGTCGGCGTCGCCTGTTCTGCGACCAGTCCCGCCAGCGACGGATGCGTGCCGCCGTACTCGCCCCGCGAGGGCGCCTCGCCGCCAACGATCCAGGTGTCCTTCGACCCGCCGCCCTGGCTGGAGTTCACGACCAGCTGACCTTCGGGAAGGGCCACCCGGGTGAGCCCGCCGGGGAGGACCCACACCTCGTCGCCGTTGTTCACGGCGAAGGGGCGGAGGTCGGCGTGGCGGGGACGCATGCCGTCTTCGACGAGCGTCGGGATCGTGGAGAGCATGACGACCGGCTGCGCGATCCAGCCGCGCGGGTCGGCGAGGAGCTTCGTGCGCAGCGCGTCGAGTTCGGCACGGCTCGCGTCGGGGCCGACGACGAGGCCCTTCCCGCCGGAGCCGTCGACGGGTTTCACGACGAGCTCATCGAGGCGGTCGAGCACCTCTTCCAGCGCACCCGGGTCCTCGAGGCGCCAGGTGTCGACGTTCTTGAGGATCGGCTCCTCCGCCAGGTAGTAGCGGATGAGGTCGGGCACGTACGTGTACAGCAGCTTGTCGTCGGCGACGCCGTTGCCGACCGCGTTGGCGATCGTGACGTTGCCCAGGCGCGCGGCGAGCATGAGACCGGGGGCCCCGAGCATCGAGTCGGCCCGGAACTGCAGCGGGTCGAGGAAGTCGTCGTCGACGCGTCGGTAGATCACGTCGACCCGGCGCGGGCCGCGTGTGGTCCGCATGAACACCTTGCCGCCCTGGCAGACCAGGTCGCGGCCTTCGACGAGCTCGACGCCCATGAGGCGGGCGAGCAGGGTGTGCTCGAAGTACGCCGAGTTGTAGACGCCGGGGGTGAGGACGACGACGTTCGGGTCGTCGACTCCGGGCGGGGCGGAGGCGCGCAGGGCCTGGAGGAGCTTGTTCGGGTAGTCGCCGACGGGGCGGACCCGCATCGAGACGAACAGCTCGGGCAGGGTCTGCGCCATGACGCGGCGGTTGCTGATGACGTAGCTGACGCCGGAGGGTACGCGGACGTTGTCCTCGAGCACGCGCATCTCGCCGTGCTCGTCGCGGATCAGGTCGATGCCGGCGACCTGGATGCGCACGCCGTTGGCGGAGCGGATGCCGGCGGCCTGGCGGTAGAAGTACTGCGACGAGGCGATGAGCTTCGCCGGCAGGACCCCGTCGCGCACGACGTGCTGGTGTCCGTATGCGTCATCGAGGAACGCTTCGAGCGCGCGGACGCGCTGCTGCACACCCTTCTCCACCCGCGACCACTCGTCGTAGGCGATGACCCGCGGAACGGCGTCGAGCGGAAACGGCCGCTCCTCGCCCGCGAAGTCGAACGTGACACCCTGCGCGAGGTAGCTGCTGGCGAGCGACTCGGTGCGCCCGCGGAGCTCCTCCTGCGTCATCTGCGCGAGCGCCTGATAGAGCTCGCGGTACGACGAACGCGACTGCGCGGCCGCTCCGGCGTGGGCCGGCTCGGCGAACATCTCGTCAAAGGCCGGCACCCCGGACGGGGTCTTCCGCGGCGCCAGTGTAGAGCCGTATCCGTCGAAGAGGTCACCCATGCGATGAGCCTAGCCGGGGCCCTGTTGCCGGAGTGTTTCCGAAGCTCCTCTTGACAGCGCACGCGCTCCGTCGCGTCGGCACACAGGCCGACGGATGCCGCGTCTCAGTCGCCGAGGACGATCGTGAGCTGCTCGATCGCCCAGTCGATCTCAGTGGCGCGGATCACGAGCGGCGGTGCGAGCCGGATGGTCTGCCCGTGGGTGTCCTTCACGAGGACGCCGCGGCCGAGCAGCTTCTCGGCGATCTCCCGCCCCGTGCCCACGGCGGGATCGATGTCGACCCCCGCCCAGAGGCCGGCGACGCGCACCCGGGTGACTCCCGACCCGACGAGCGCGTCGAGGCGGCCGCGGAGGTGCTCCCCGAGCGCGGTCGCCCGGGTCTGGAACTCGCCCGAGGCGAGCATCTCGACGACGGTGAGACCGATCGCGGCGGCGAGCGGATTGCCACCGAAAGTGGAGCCATGCTCGCCGGGGTGGATGACCCCGAGTACGTCACGATCGCCGACGACTGCCGACAGCGGCACGATGCCGCCGCCGAGGGCCTTGCCGAGGAGGTACAGGTCGGGGACGACGCCCTCCCGCTCGCACGCGAAGGTCGTGCCGACCCGGCCGAGCCCGGACTGGATCTCGTCGGCGATGAACAGCACGTTGTTCGCGGTGCACGCTTCGCGAACCGCACGGAGGTAGCCCTCGGGCGGGATCACGACGCCCGCCTCGCCCTGGATGGGCTCGATCAGCACGGCGGCGGTGTTCTCGTCGATCGCCGCGGCGAGCGCGTCCGCGTCACCGTAGGGCACGGTCCGGAACCCACCCGCGTAGGGACCGAAGCCGTCGCGCGCCTGCGGGTCGTCGCTGAATCCGACGATCGTCGTGGTGCGGCCGTGGAAGTTTCCCGCGGCAACGATGATGTTCGCGGCATCCGCCTCGACGCCCTTCACGCGGTACGCCCACGCGCGCGCGACCTTGATGCCGGTCTCGACAGCCTCGGCACCCGTGTTCATGGGCAGCACCATGTCCTTGCCGGAGAGCTCGGCGAGGGCCGAGGCGAACGCGCCGAGCTTGTCGTTGTGGAACGCGCGGCTGGTGAGGGTGAGCCGGCCCAGCTGCTCGGTCGCGGCGGCGACGAGGGCGGGATGCCGGTGCCCGAAGTTCAGCGCAGAGTAGGCCGACAGCAGGTCGAGGTAGCGGCGACCCTCCACATCGGTCACCCACGAGCCGTCACCGCGGGAGACGACGACCGGGAGCGGATGGTAGTTGTGGGCGACGGATGCCTCTTCTGCCTCGATGATCTCGGCGGTGGCGCTGTCGGTCATGATCGTCCTCCTCGCAGTTCGAGCGTGCAGCACTTGATCCCGCCGCCGCCGAGCAGGAGCTCCGACAGGTCGACGGGGACGGGCGTGTAGCCGCGCTCGGCCAGCTGCCGGGAGAAGCCGGTGGCGCGCGGGGAGATGAAGACGTGGCGGCCGTCGCTCGCGGCGTTCAGTCCGAACACGGCGCCGTCCTCATCGGAGACGAGGATCGCCTCGGGGTAACGCTCGGCGAGCACACGGCGCGAGGGTTCGTCGAACGCCGACGGCAGGTAGGCGATGTTGGCCCGCGCGACGCCGCCCGGGCCCTCCACCGGGTCGAGCACCGTGATCGCGGTGTCCAGGTGATAGAAGCGCGGGTCGATAAGCCGCAGCGAGACGACCTCCCGGGCGAAGACGTCGGCGAGCTCGCGGTGACTGTCGCCGACCGACCGGAAGCCGGTGCCGGCGAGGATGATGTCGCCGACGAGGAGGAAGTCACCCTCCCCTTCCTGCACCTCGGCGGGCTCGATCACCTCGAATCCGTTCGCCGCGAACCAGTCCATGAACGGGCGTTCCTCACCCCTCCGCTCGTCGACGCGGAACCGCACGCCGAGCGCGCGACCGTCGATCACGAAGCCGCCGTTCGCGGTGTAGACCATGTCGGCAGGCCGGGGACGGGTTCGATCAGGTCGACCCGGTGACCGAGCGAGACGTAAGTGTCGTAGAGCTCCTGCCACTGCGCGACCGCCTTCGCGGTGTCGGTGGGGACGGCGGGCTCCATCCACGGGTTGATGCGGTAGCTCACCGTGAAGTGCTCGGGACGGCACATCATATAGTGGCGCGGCTGCATGATCCGGGTCGGCGAGGCGGAGTCATCCGGCACGGACATGATCGCTCCTCGGAGAGACAGGGCGGCGGACGCTGTCCAGGGGCCAGGCGGGAGCTGTGCGGAAGCCGACGACCCGGGCACGCCGGTTCTCATCATGCCAGAGGCGCCCCGAAACGACGCCGGAACCGGGCAACGGATGACAGGATGCAGGGCATGAGTCGTCGCACGGGGGAACAGACACGCACTCTGCTGCTGCGCACCGGCATGCAGATGCTGCTGGAGCGCGGCATGAGCGCAGGCGTCCAGCACATCCGACTGCAGGAGGTGCTCCGACGGGCCGGGCTCACGACGGGCGCGGCGTACCGACTGTGGGCCGACCAGGCCGACTACCACCGCGATCTCGCCGTCGCGATGATGCGGATGCGGGTCATCGGCCCCGCCGACACCATGCAGGCGGCCATCGCCGACCTCATCGCCTCGGGCGCCTCCGGCGACGAGGTCATCTGCGCCGCCGCGCTCGCGCACGTGCGCACCGCGAACCTCGACATGTCGGACCCGACCGACCTCCTCGACGCGCAGTCCTTCCTCATCGCGCTGGCCCTGCGGACGACGGCCGACACCTGGCCCGAACTCACCGAGGCCAGCCACGCCCGCCACCACGAATCGGTCGAGGCCTTCTCCGACCTGTACGGCCGCCTCATGACGGCGTACGGCATGCGCATGCGCGACGGGGTCACCATGGAGGACTTCTCCGAAGCGCTCGCCGCGATCGCCGAGGGCTTCGCGATCCGCGCGCTGGAGGGGCTCGAGCACCCGACCTACGACCTCGACGGCTCCGACGGGATGCCGACGGGCCAGTGGACCCTCCTCGGTCTCGCCGTGCGCGCGCTCGTGAACGGCTTCATGGCGCCGATCGACGACACGGCCTCCGCCCCGCCGCAGGACTGAGCGCACATGCGAGGAGACCGAGGATCGGGATCCTCGGTACTGAGCACACATGCGAGGAGACCGAGGATCGGGATCCTCGGTCTCCTGGCGACACGCCCCCCGGTGTGTCTCGTGCGCAGACTCGTCGGCTCAGCCGAGCTGGAACGAGTGGTCCGCAGCGCGCTCCCCAGCAGCGCTGCTCTCATGGTGGCCGTCCCAAGGTTTATGCACCAGAAAGATAAATTGTTTTCCTTCCGGCGCCTCAGATGACGTCCTCACTCCAGGGGTCGGGGTTGCCGAACCGGTGAGCAGTGACGGTGATGGACTGCTCCCGCAAGAAGGGGAGCAGCTCGATCCGCCCCGCCTGAGTGACCTCGTCGGCGTACACGGCGAGGTCGGGATCCCCCGCTGTCGCGGTGGCGAGCGTTGCGCGCACCCCGCCCGTCGAGGCCGGCGGACCGACCAGGCGCACCCGGTTCGCTCGGGGCGGCACCGCCTCACCTGGCGACGTGACCGTCGGGACGGCCGCCATACGGGCGATCCACTCTTCGTCGGTCTCGATGAAGACCGACACGTCCAGCGAGGTCAGGATCTCCCGCACCGCTCCCGGCAGCCCGGTGGGCACGCTCACGGTGAACGACGACCGGGCTCGCACGGCGGCGATGATCACGCGCAGGAGCGTCTGCCGCGTGGCATCCGCTGTCGCACGGATCTCCACGGATGCCGGGCGGTACCGGAAGAGGTTCCGCTCGACGCCCAGCTGGGAGACGTCCGCCACCTTGCCGTAAGCGCGGTCCCACGCGATGGCGTCGGAGAGCGCGGCGCGGCGCAGCCACTCGAACGCGTCGAAGCCGAGCGACGGCTGCGCGGCCTCGATGACGGCGGTGATCGAGGAGTCGAGACCCTTCAGGTGCAGCGTCGAGGAATGCCCGGCCCCGGCGCTCGGACGCCACGACCCGAGCCCCAACAGATGGTTGGGGCCACCGGCCTTCGCGCCGCCGCCCACCGAGGATCGCTTCCATCCACCGAACGGCTGACGCTGCACGATCGCGCCGGTGATCCCCCGGTTCACGTAGAGGTTGCCGGCCTCGACGCGGTCGAGCCAGAGCGCAAGGTCGTCGGGACTCTGCGTGTAGAGGCCAGCGGTGAGACCGTAGGCGACGGCGTTCTGCAGCTCGATCGCGTGCGCCAGCGAACGGGCGCGCATGATCCCGAGGACCGGGCCGAAGAACTCCTCGGTGTGCACCCGCGATCCGGGACGGACACCGGTGCGGATGCCGGGGGTCCACAGCCGCCCCTCCAGCCCTGGTTCGTCCAGCTCGCGCGGCTCCACGAGCCACTCCTCCCCCTCAGCGAGCGTTGTGAGGGCCCAGCGGAGCTTCCCGGAGGGCGGCTCGACAAGCGGCCCGACCTCGGTGAGCGGATCGGACGGCGACCCCACCCGCAGGGAGGTCGCGGCATCCACCAGCTGACGGGCGAACCGCTTCGACCGGGCGACGGGGCCGACGAGGATCACGAGCGAGGCGGCGGAGCACTTCTGACCGGCATGCCCGAACGCCGACCGGACGACATCGGATGCCGCGAGGTCGAGGTCGGCGGAGGGCATGACGATCATGGCGTTCTTGCCGCTCGTCTCTGCCTGCAGGGCGAGATCGGGCCGCCACGAGCGGAACAGGGCCGCCGTCTCGAAGGATCCCGTGAGAATCACCCGGTCGACGCCCTCATGGGAGATGAGGCGGCGTCCGAGCTCGCCCTCGTCGAGGTCGACCAACGCGAGGATCTCGCGCCCCACCCCGGCGTCGGCGAGCGCTTCCCAAAGCGCTTCGGCGACGACCGCGGCGCACCGCCGCGCCTGCGGGGCCGGTTTGAAGACGACGCCGGAGCCTGCGGCGAGCGCGGCGAGCACGCCTCCCGCGGGGATGGCGACGGGGAAGTTCCACGGTGGCGTCACGACGGTCACCCGGTCGGGGACGAAGACCGCCCCGCTGACGCTGTCGAGCTCGAGCGCCGTCGATGCGTAGTAGCGGGCGAAGTCGACGGCTTCGCTGACCTCGACGTCGGCCTCGGCGAGCGGCTTCCCGGTCTCGGATGCCGCGACCTCGATGAGTTCGGCCCGGCGGGCTTCGAGGGTGCGCGCCGCCCTCCGCAGCACCGCGGCACGTTCGGCGGCGGGCATCGAGCCCCACGCATCGGCGGCGCGGTGGACGGTCTCGACCACGGCATCCACGTCCGCCGCGTCGTCCACCCGTGCTGCGGCGAGGGTCGTCTCACCCGCCTGCGAGTCGGGCACGCGGCGCAGGATGGCACGCGCCCAGTCCCGGTTGGCGGGGAGCGCGGGGTCGGTGTCAGCGGTGTTGCGGAACCCGGGGGCGCCCGCCCCCGCCGATTCGCGGGACGAGAAGACGGCGGTCTCGACGAACGCCTCGCCGTCGAACAGCGGCGGGCGACCCTCCGGGAGCGCCTGCTGCGTGGCGTCCGGATCGAATCCTCCATCGGCACCTCGGGCGATGCCGAGGACCGCGGCGGTCAGTCCGCCGGCGTCCACCGGGTCTGGCCTGGTCAGCACGGCGTCGTCCACGTCAGCCGCAGGAGCGCTGCGGTCTTGCCTGCGGCGAGGACCGGTCTCGAGATCCCGGTCGGCGGCGCGGGCGACGGAGGCGGTGAACCGGTCGCGCTCGCGCACAAACATCGATCGGTCGAAGGCGAGATCGAAGGCCGCGGAGAGGAAGTTCTCGCTCGACGCGTTCTCCTCGAGGCGGCGAACCAGATAGCTGATCGCGACGTCGAATTCGTCGGGCCGGACGACGGGCACGTAGAGCAGCACGTGGCCGACCTCGCGCGCGACGGCCTGCACCTGGCCCTGGGCCATGCCGAGGAGCATCTCGACCTCGATGTCGTCCCGGACGCCCCGCTCCCCCGCGAGCTCCCACGCATAGGCGATGTGGAAGAGGTTGTGACCGGCGACGCCGATGCGGACGGCGGCGGTGTTCTCGGGGTGGAGGGCCTCGTCGAGGCAGCGGACGTAGTTCGCGTCGGTGTCGAGCTTGGTGGGATAGGGCGCGGGGGTCCAGTCGTGCATGACCGCGTCGACGTGCTCCATCGCCAGGTTGTCGCCCTTGACCAGGCGCACCTTGATGCGGGCGCCACCCGCGGCGACCCGGTCGTGCGCCCACGCGGTCAGGCGGCGGAGCGCCGGCAGCGCGTCGGGCAGGTACGCCTGGAGCACGATGCCGGCTTCGAGGTCCCGCAGCCGCGGATCGTCGAGCACGCGCGTGAACACGGCGATCGTGAGGTCGAGGTCGCGGTATTCCTCCATGTCGAGGTTGAGGAAGGTGGCGTCCTCCGCGGCGGACAGGTACAGCGGCCGAAGCCGCTCGACGACGCGGTCGACGATCTCGTCGAAGGCCCACATCGACAGGTGGCTCGCGATCGCCGAGACCTTCACCGACACGTAGTCGACGTCGTCGCGGCGCACGAGGTCGTGAATGCCGTGGAGACGCCGCAGCGCCTCGTGCTCGCCGAGGACCGCCTCGCCCAGCAGGTTGAGGTTGAGCCGCGCGCCGGATTCTCGCAGCCGCTCGAGTGCGGGGCCGAGCTTCTCGGGCCGCGCGTCGACGATGAGGTGGCCGACCATCTCCCGCAGCACACGTCGCGCGATCGGTACCGTGGGCGCCGGAAGGTAGGGCGCGATCGTGCCCCCGGCGTGCACGGCAGTGCGCAGGTACCAGGGCAGGAAGCCCGGCGCGAGCGGCGCGACCCGCTGCAGATTGGATGCCGCTGCCGTCAGCGACTCCGGTCGCATCACCCCGTCGACGAAGCCGAGGGTGAACGGCAGCCCGTTCGGGTCTTTCAGCACCCCCGCCAGCCGCTCGGCGGCGGGGTCGACGGCGACCTCGGCGGATTCGGCGACCCAGCGCTCCGCGAGCGCGATGGCCCGCTCGGCGAGGTCGGCGGAGGGCGCTTGTGGCGCGGTGCGGTCCGACATGGCGACAGCCTATGTCCGCCCGATCACCCCCGGGCGGGACACGCTCAGGGCCAGATGCTCGGCGCCTCGGCACGGGTCGAGGGAAGAGCGGATGCCGCGGCCCAGTCGTGGATCCACTGCGGGATCTCGGGAAGGGTGTCGGGCCGGTGAAGCGCGTCGAACAGCTCCTCCAGCGGCACGATGCCGCCGGCCTTCCGGAGGAACCGGATCCGCAGGATCATCTCGGCGTAGATCTCGCCGTCGACGACGGCACGGTGCATCTGGAAGACCGACTTGTCGTCGTGACCGATGATCCGGGTCTCGACCGTGAAACGCTGCCACAGCTGCAGGGACTTGCGAAACGTGATCGTCTCGCTCGCGACGACGCCGTACCAGCCGCGCTCGCCCATCGTCTGCCAGATGCCGGTGCGGGTCAGCAGGTCGAACCGACCGAGGTCGAACAGCGACGCGTAGCGGCCGTTGTTCATGTGGCCGAGCAGGTCGATGTCCGTGGGCAAGGTCCGTAGACGGATCCGCCCCACCGTGTCAGGCGAGAGGGGGCCGCGGCGGCGGTACAGCACCCGCGCACGCATCAGGGTCAGAAGGGTTCGCCACCACACGTTCACGAGCCGCGAGCCTAGTAGCACTTCACCACCGGGCGGCGAATCCGTTGTCGGACGTCGACAGTGCTCCGGGCGTCGCGACGACGGCATCCGTACCGATTTCACGATCCCGCAGGCCGTGCGTAGAGTCTGGCCATGGAACCCGAACTCCAGACCGACATCGTCGTCCGTCCCGTTCGCGATGTGGATGCCGAAGCCCTCGGGCGCGTCCACGCCACGTGCTGGCACGAGACCTACGATCACCTGATCAGCAAGGCCGCGCTCGAGAACGTCTCGCCCAAGCGCCTCGCCGAACTGTGGACGCACTGGGCTCAGCAGGGGCCCGAGTTCCACATGGTCGCCGCGCTCGTCGACGGTGAGATCGTGGGCTTCGCCGGCTCCGGCCCCGCCCGCGACCGCGAACCTCCCCGCCTCCGCGAGCTGTACTTCATCTACCTGCTCGACGCGTGGCACGGCACCGGCATCGGCCAGCGCCTGTTCGACTCCGTCGTCGAGCCGGGCAGCGAGCTGTACCTCTGGGTCGCCGAGGACAACCCCCGCGCCCACCGCTTCTACACCCGCAACGGGTTCACCCTCGACGGCGCGACCCACACCGAACCTTTCCTCGGCGAGACGCTGACGGAGGTCCGCTTCGTGCGCTGATGCACGATCGCAAGACTCGACGGCGCGGCATCCCGACTCGGATGCCGCGCCGTCGACTTTCTGTCTGTCGGATGCCGCCGGTCAGCGACCGCTGACGTTGCCGAACAGTCGGGCGATGGGTGCCACCACGAGGGGCCGCGCCGCGATGAACGCGCCGACGACGACCGCCATGGACAGCACGAACATCCAGAAGCCGGTCCAGTTGTCGGCGTACTGCACGCCGTCGACCGAGCCCTGCGCCGCGTACATGTGGTTCAGGTTGCGGAGCGCTCCGGTCGCGAAGACCAGTGCCACGTGGATCGCGATGAACACGACGAAGTAGAGCATCGTCGGGAAGTGCACCTTGCGGGCCCACTCGACCGGGTAGAGCTCGTTGAGCTTCTTCGCGTTCTTCGGCCACATCGCGCTCATCCGGTACCCGGTGATCGCAGCGACCGGCGCGGCGATGAACACCGTCGTGAAGTACGCGATCTGCTGCAGCGAGTTGTAGTTCACCCAGCCGTTCTCCGTCGGCCAGTCCAGCGAGACGTACTGGAGGGCGGCAGAGAGGGCGTTGGGGAACACCTCCCACGAGGTCGGGATGATGCGCATCCACTGCCCCGTGACGAACAGGAGCACGACGAAGACGGCGCCGTTGACCAGCCACAGCACATCGAGCGACTGGTGCAGCCACAGCGAGAGGCTCATCTTGCGCTTGCGGTCCTTCTTGGAGGACCAGAAGACGCTCGGCCGCTTGTCGTTGCGCACCTGCAACCCGGTCTTGATGATGAGCACCATCAGGAACACGTTGAAGAAGTGCTGCCAGCCCAGCCACGCCGGGAAGCCCACCGGAGCACCTTCGGGCAGGTGGTACTCGCCCGGGTAGGTGGTCAGGAAGTCCTGCATCGGCTCGAGGCTCAGCAGCCAGCGGACCGCGAAGACCGCCATCGCGGCCGCGTACAGCAGACCCGCGCCGCCGACGACGACGATGCCGGCCCACTGCAGCTTCGTGAACGGCCCGATGCGCTCAGGCTCGGGCGTCGGTGCCGGGCGCCGCGCGACGCCCGCGTGGGCGAGGCGGCGCTCGGAGAGCGGTTCACGGGGACCGGCTTGGACCGCCACCGCGGCGGGTGCCGCGGTGCTCGGAGCGGAGGGCGCGGCGCTCGGAGCGGAAGGCTCGGCCGTGCTCGCAGCGGCCGGTGCCACATCGGCGGGGGCCGGCGCGGGGCCCGGGGCCGGCGCGACGACCGGGGCGACCGAGACGGTGCCGGCCGGCGGCCAGCCGTCGCCGCCCGCCTGACGCGGAAGACCGCGGCGGAGCGTGACGGATTCGCCGGTGGCGGCCGCGGGTGCCACAG
>NZ_JBHWTD010000075.1:0-19133 GCF_043427715.1 Microbacterium sp.
AGTCTCCGCGGCGGCCGTCGCCGCGACCCTCGGGCTGCTCGCACCGCTGCCCGCCGGCGCCGCGACGACCACCGACGACACCGGCGAGGTCGCGCTCACGATGGCACCCGGCAACCAGGGCATCGTGACCCCGGGCGAGCAGGTCGTGATCACCCTGAACGCCGCCAACGCCGGCGACGAGGATCTCGAGGCGGGCGAGGTGACCCTCGAACGAGGCGTCCGCCGGCTGAGCACGGAAGCCGCGCTCGACACGTGGCTCGACACGGGCGTCGCGCCAGGATCGTTCGTCGAGATCGCGGCATCCGACATCGATCCCGTCGCCTCACAGGCCGAGACCGCCCTCACCCTCGCCATCGAGGACACCGACACGGGAACCGACGACCTGGCCGCAGGGGTCTATCCGATCCGGGCGACCTACCGGTCCGGCGAGCAGGAGCACGTCGCGGAGTCCGTCCTGGTGTCTCCGCAAGCCGCCGGCACCGCCGGCGTCGGAGTCATCGTCCCGATCACCGCCGGCGCCCTCACCACAGGGCTCATCGGTGCGGGCACGCTGTCCGACTTGACCGGACCCGATGGGTCCCTCAGCGCGCAGCTCGACGCGGTGAGCGGCACCTCCGCGATCCTCGCGGTCGACCCCGCCATCGCCGCCTCCATCCGCGCGCTCGGATCCTCCGCCCCGGACGATGCCGTGGATTGGCTCGATCGCCTTCTCGCGCTCCCCAACGACCGCTTCGCGCTGCAGTTCGGCGATGCGGACCTCGCCACCCAGGTCGGTGCCGGCGTCACCACGCCCCTGCAGATGACCTCGTTCGCGCCGTACCTCGACCCGGCGGATTTCACCGTCGCGGCATCCGGTGAACAGAGCCCCACCCCCGCGCCGTCAGTCACCCTGCCGACGGTGGATGAGCTGCTCGACATCGGCGCGACCCATGACGACCTGTACTGGCCGGCGACGGGCACCGCGGGCGCCGAGGTTGCCGCCACCCTCGGTGGCGCCGCGACCGTCGTCGTGCCCGACTCGGTCGTCACCACCGAATCCGCCGTCGCGCGCGCGACGGCGGACGACGCTTCACTCCTCGTCTACGACGCCGAGATGTCCGCCGCCCTGCAGGAGGCGAGCGAGACGTCCGCGCCCGTCGACCGGTCGGCGCAGCTGGCCGCGCTCACGGCGCACGCGATGCTCTCGGCACACTCCGGCGCGCTGCTCGTGACGGTCGACCGCGTCGATGGTCGCTCCGCCGAGGCTCTCAGAGACGCGATCCTCGCTGTCGCAGGGCTTCCCTCGCGCTTCGCCGTGGATCTCGACGCGCTCCTCGCGACGGATCCGACCCCGGTGTCCCTGGAAAGCGTCCCCGCCGACCCCGAGCGTGTGGCCGCACTGACCGGATACCTCGACGCCGCGGCCGATCTCGAGCACATCGCCACCGTCCTCGACGACCCCGCCCTGCTGCTCTCGAACGAACGCGCCACGCAGCTGCAGCTGCTCGGAAACGCCTGGCTGAGCTCTCCCGAGGAATGGACGGATGCCGCGACCGCCCACCAGCGGCGTGTCGACGCCTGGTCCGACGGCGTCGCTCTCGTCCCGGGACAGGACATCTCCCTGTACGGCTCCAACGCGACGCTCCCCTTCACGGTGCGCAACGACCTGCCGTGGCCGGCGACGGTGACCCTGACGGTGGTGCCGAACGACGCGCGCCTGGTCGTGCAGGAGTCCACGACTGTCGTCATCGGCGCGGAGCAGACCTCGCGCGTGGAAGTCCCCGTCGAAGCCCTCATCGGCAGCGGCGTGTCCTCGATCGACCTGCAGCTGCGCACCCCGAACGGCCGCAACCTCGGTGACGGTCAGACGTACGCCGTCTCGGTCGAAGCGGAGTGGGAGACGCCGACGATGGTCGCCCTGAGCGTTCTGGTCACCGCGCTGCTCGTGCTCGGCATCGTCCGCACCGTCCGTCGTCACCGCCGGGGCGAGGTGAGGTCCGATGGCCGGTCTCGGTAAGGCGAGCGCGAACGTCGCCGCCGGGACCCTCGCCTCGCGGATCACCGGCCTCCTCCGCAACATCGTCCTCACGGCGGCGGTCGGACTCGTCGGCGCCGAGGCAGCGGATGCCTTCGGCGCGGCGAACCAGATGCCCAACACGATGTTCACCCTGATCTCCTCGGGCCTGCTCGCGGGTGTCATCGTTCCGCAGATCGTGAGGGCGGTGAAGAACCACGAGGACCGCGGCAGCGCATACGTGTCGAAGCTGCTGACCCTCGGTGTCGTCGTCCTCGCCGCGGCGACGGCGATCGCGATGATCGCAGCTCCCGTCCTGGTGGAGATCTACGTCGGGCAGTTCGACAACCCGCAGGCGAAGGCGCTGACCCTCGCACTCGCTTACTGGTGCCTGCCGCAGCTGCTGTTCTACGGGCTGTACGCCCTCGTCGGCGAGATCCTGAACGCGCGCCGCATCTTCGGTCCGTACGCCTGGTCGCCGATCGTGAACAACGTGGTGTCCATCCTCGGGTTCGGCGTCTTCATCGTGCTCTTCGGGACGTACGAGGATGCCACGGGGTGGACGCCCGTGATGATCGCCCTCATGGGTGGCACGGCGACACTCGGGATCGTCGTGCAGGCCGGCATCCTGTTCCTGTTCTGGCGGCGCGCCGGCCTCCATGTCCGCCCGGACTTCCGGTGGCGCGGTATCGGACTGCGCGATGTGGGCAGGCTGGCGGGCTGGACGTTCCTCATGGTGGTCGCCGGCCAGATCGCCGGCGCTGTCCAAGCGAACATCGTCAGTGCGGCATCGGGCCCCGCCGCCGCCAACGCCACCCTGCAGTACGCCTGGCTGCTGTTCATGCTGCCGTTCTCGGTGATCGTGATCTCGCTCGGCACCCCGTATTACACGAAGCTCAGCGAGCACGTCGCCGCCGGGCGAACGGATGCCGTGACCGCCGACCTCGGCTCACTCACCCGCACCGTGGGTCTGTTCATGGTCGGTATCCTCGCCGCGATGCTCGCGGCGATCATCCCGCTCTCTCGGATCTTCACGGGCGATACCGAAGAAGCCATACAGTTCGGGTTGGTCCTGGCCGCGTACCTGATCGCGCTCCTCCCGCTGTCGTTCCAGTTCGGCATCCAACGCACGTTCTACGCCCTCGGCGACACGCGCACCCCGTTCTTCTACACGCTCGTGCAGGCGGTCCTCGTCACCCTCAGCGCACTCGCTGCCGGCCTCCTGAACGACCTCGGCGTCCTTCCGCTGATGTGGCTCGCGGTCGCGGTCGCTCTCGGTCAGTCGGTCGCCAATGTGGTGCAGTTCGGTCTCGCGCTCACTCTCCTCCGACGCAAGATCGGTCCGCTCGGTCTGGGTGGCGCCGCCCGCAGCATCCTCCGGTTCGTCGCCGCCGGCATTCCCGCGGCCGCGGCCGGCATCGGCGTGTTCGTGGTCTTCGGCGGCACAGGCGGGTGGATGCTGGCCGACCGGTTCGTCGCCTTCTTCGCCGCCGCGTTCATCGGCGGAGTCAGCCTCCTGGTCTACGTCGCCTTCCTCGCCCTCTTCCGAGCTCCTGAGTTGCGCGCAGCGGGCGCGACGCTTCGCCGATTCCTCCCCGGCCGCTGACACCAACCTGAGTCCTCAAGAAGAGGTGTGCCATCGCCGAGCCGCGGGAATGCCCCGCGACTAGCATGGGTTGAACGTGCCGAGGCGGCTCTCACGTCTCAGCGAAGAAGGGAATTCCACGTGCGCAAGGTCATCATCATCGGCTCGGGCCCCGCGGGTTTCACCGCGGCGATCTACGCGGCGCGTGCGAACCTCTCCCCCCTGCTGATCGCGAGCTCCGTCGAGGTCGGCGGCGAGCTGATGAACACGACCGAGGTCGAGAACTTCCCCGGCTTCCCCGAGGGCATTATGGGCCCCGACCTGATGGCGAAGATGCAGGAGCAGGCCGAGAAGTTCGGCACCGAGGTCGTCTACGACGACGTCACAGCGGTCGACTTCTCGGGCGACATCAAGACCGTCACCCTGGGCAGTGGTGTCACCCACGAGGCTGAGGCCGTCGTCTACGCGACCGGCTCCGCGCCCCGCAAAATCGGCATCGAGGGCGAATCCCGCCTGTCCGGACGAGGCGTCTCCTACTGCGCGACCTGCGACGGGTTCTTCTTCCGTGAGCGCACCATCGCCGTCGTCGGCGGCGGTGACTCGGCCATGGAGGAGGCGACCTTCCTCACCAAGTTCGCGTCGAAGGTGTACGTCATCCACCGTCGTGATGAGCTCCGCGCCTCGAAGATCATGCAGGACCGGGCACTCGCCAACGAGAAGATCGAGTTCGTCTGGAACAGCGAAGTCATCGACATCCTCGGCGAAGACGCCGTGACCGGCGTCCGACTGCGCGACACCGTCGACGGAAGCGAGCGTGAACTGCAGCTCGAAGGCGTCTTCGTCGCCATCGGATACGACCCCCGCACGCACCTCGTCCACAACGTCCTCGAACTCACCGAACACGGCACGGTGTGGGTCGACGGCCGCACCTCGAGGACCTCGGTCCCCGGTGTCTTCGCGGCCGGTGATGTGATCGACCCGACCTACCGTCAGGCGGTCACGGCCGCCGGCAGCGGCACCGTTGCCGCTCTCGACCTCGAGCACTACCTCGCGGCCCGAGGTGACGCCGGCGCGCCGGCTGTCGACGCCGCGATCATCGACGACCTCCCTGACGCGGACGCGGACGCCGCCTGACGGCGGAACAATTCCGGCATCCGCCGCGTTTTCCCCCACGGACACCACGGTGTCGATTCCAAAGGAGACAGACATATGACCGCCAAGGCCACGAGTGAAAGCACCTGGCAGCAGGACGTCATCAACGCCGAAGGCCCCGTCCTGGTGGACTTCTGGGCCGCGTGGTGTGGTCCCTGCCGTCAGGTCGGACCGATCCTCGATGAGATCCAGACCGAGCACGCCGACAAGATCACGGTCCTCAAGCTCAACGTCGACGAGAACCCCCAGCTTGCGATGGAGTACCAGATCACGTCGATCCCGGCGATGAAGGTCTTCAACAAGGGCCAGGTTGAGAAGACGATCATCGGTGCGAAGCCGAAGTTCGCTCTCGAGCAGGATCTCGCGCCGTACATCGGCTGATCCGAACTTCCTCATGAAGGGCCTGGCGATCACAGATCGCCGGGCCTTTCGTGTTTCGGATGATGTTTCACGTGGAACATCGGTGGGCTGGTGATCCGACGACCTTCGCACGGCCTGATAGACCGGATTCCGCCCTCGAATCGGGTCATTCTCGTTCGTCAGGAACGATCCTCCGCATCAAACGGCAACTTATGGCCGCCACGAACACGTCGTTCGCTGCTCTCAGACGGTCTGAGAAAACGCTCCGATCGACGTGATCGGGCGCAAAATGTGGGATTCGGGGCTCGTCAGGACGCGCGGGCCGACAGATCCCAGACGCGATGGGGTTCGCTCCCCAGCAGACGCCAGACGGCGACGCTCAGATCGGGGAAGTCCAGAGCGATCTGCCGTAAGACCCGGTAGTTACGGGCCTCGGTCGGCTTCTTGCCACCATCGGCGGCGATGTTCTCGGCGCGGAGGGTCAAGACGACCAGCTCATCGACCGTCGGAAGATCCTCCATGAAGTCCCACGGATCCTCACCATCGCGCAGTCGTTCCTCAACGAGGACCGAGAGTTCGTCGGACGCCTCGGCGCGCAGCAGTTCGAGACTGGCGCGGCGAGGAGTGGGGGACGAATCGGTCACTCAACAAGGGTACGCGCGGTTCAGATGAGTGAGCGCGAGTTCACACGCTCCTGTGGATCAGTGTGATCCGTACTCTGTCTCACCGATCTCCGCGAGGATCCGGTTGAGGTCCTGGATCGTCGCGAAATCCACGATGATCTGCCCTTTTCGTGCAGAGAGGTTGATCTTGACCTTGGTGTTCAGCCGGTCCCCTAGGCGGTCGGCGACCTCATCGAGGTGAGCACGGCGCCCGCCTGCCTTCGGCAGCGGGAGCACCCGCTTGCTGATCGTCTTCGCGGCCGCCTCCGCGGCCCGCACCGACAGATCCTCGTTGACGATCTTGTCCGCCAAGCGCTGCATCGCGTCAGCGTCGTCGAGGGACAGAATCGCACGAGCGTGACCTGCGCTCAGGACCCCGGCTGCCACGCGCTGCTGCACCGGCATTGGGAGCTTCAGCAGACGAATCGTGTTGCTGATCTGCGGACGTGACCGACCGATGCGGGTCGCCAACTCCTCCTGCGTGATCCCGAAGTCGTCGAGGAGCTGCTGGTAGGCCGACGCCTCTTCGAGCGGGTTGAGCTGAGAGCGATGCAGGTTCTCCAACAGCGCGTCGCGTAGCAGGTGCTCGTCCTCGGTCTCACGGAGGATGGCAGGGATAGCCGTGAGCCCGGCTTCACGGGCTGCGCGGGTCCGCCGCTCACCCATGATCAGCTCGTACTCTCCGGTCTCGTTGCGGCGGACGACGACAGGCTGCAGCACGCCGAACTCACCCACGCTGTGCACGAGCTCTGCGAGGTCGTCGGCATCGAAGTTGGTGCGCGGCTGGCGTGGATTCGGAACGATGTCGTGCGGGTTGACCTCGATGAGCCGGGTCCCGGGAATCGAGACGAGCTCAGCGTCAACCGAATCGGGTGAGACGGAAGCCGCGGGAGTGTCAGCAGAATCCGCGTCGGCCGTTTTCGCCGGCGCACCAGGGAAGAAGACATCCACAGGACGTGATTCAGAGCTGTCCGCGGTGGGGATAAGGGCGCCGATACCTCGGCCGAGTCCAGTGCGCTTGGCCATCAGAGGGCCCCTTCGTTCGCTGTGTGTTGTTGTCCGCGGGTGACGATCTCCACGGCGGCTTCTCGATACGCGACAGCCCCGGCCGATTGTCCGTCATAGGCGATCACGGTCTGTCCGAAGCTCGGCGCTTCAGACACCCGCACCGATCGCGGGATGACAGTGGTGAGCACCTGCTTCGGGAAGTGCGTGCGCACCTCATCGGCGACCTGCTGAGCGAGACGTGTTCGGCCGTCATACATCGTCAGAAGAATGGTGGAGAGATGAAGTCGCGTGTTCAAATGCTTCTGGATCATCGACACGCTGCCCAACAGCTGGCTGAGCCCTTCGAGTGCGTAGTACTCGCACTGGATCGGGATGAGCACCTCTTCCGCCGCGGCGAATGCGTTGATGGTCAGGAGCCCCAGCGACGGGGGGCAGTCGATGAAGACGAAATCGACGTGGTTCTCGGCGAGGTACCCCTCGAGCGCGGTCCGCAGGCGGTGCTCGCGTGCCACTCGCGAGACGAGTTCGATCTCCGCGCCGGCGAGGTGGATGGTGCTGGGTGCACACAGCAGGTTCGGCGACTCCGGGCTCACCTGGATCACATCCGCGAGCGGCTCCTCTTCGATGAGGACGTCGTAGATGCTGGGCACATCAGCGCTGTGGGGCACTCCGAGGGCGGTCGAAGCGTTGCCCTGCGGGTCCAGGTCGATGACCAGCACCCGGGCTCCGACGGATGCCAACCCCGCCGCGAGATTCACGGTGGTCGTGGTCTTCCCCACGCCACCCTTCTGGTTGGAGATCGTGATGACACGGGTCTTCCCGTCGAACTCCAGCTGCACTTCGGCAAGAGCCTTCCGCCTTGACGTGAGATTGGCGAGTTCTCTGGCGATGGGGCTGTCGTCGATCGAGAAGGGTGCGGGAGAGGTCGCGTTCTCCGATTCCGGCACCTGAAGCTCCTGTCGTGTCGAGGACTCCCTCCACTGTAGTCGAGGCGATCGACGTTGCCGCCCTCACGCGTTTCACGTGAAACATCAGCCGATGCAGACGGCCGGCCGCGTTAGCCGAGAGAGAGAATGGATTCGATTCGGGGTGGTTGACGATCCGTTTCACGTGAAACCTCTGCTGACACAGGAGGCGCGGCCTGAACCGGCTCAACGAAGAAGTGCCGCCGATGAGGCGTGGTCGAAGATGCGTTTCACGTGAAACATCGTTCGCAGCGGAGGCGTGGCCTGAATTGAATCTGGCGGACAACCGAGCTGCCCTGGTTGACGAGCTGTTTCACGTGAAACATGCACCATCAGCGTGAGCCACTCGTCTCGACCGCGAACTGCTCCAAAGGCAAACCGCGCGAACTCGAAGCCACGCCACGCCACGCCACACCTCGCCACGCCACGCCACGCCACGATCTCCGAGAGCAGCGTTTCACGTGAAACGGTGTCGTCTCAGCGAACGCGGGCTCGCAGAACGCGCGTCGGCTCGGCGATGACCCCGACGCCGACGTCTTCCACACGGACGTCGGACAGCCGGAACCGTGCGATCTGCTTCTGTGCAGCGCCGATTTCGTTCTCGGCGTTCGCGCCCTTAAGGAGGATCAGCTCGCCGCCATCACGCACAAGCGGTGCGGTCAAGGGGATCAGGGTGCGGAACGCGCTCACAGCGCGCGCTGTCACGGCGTCGAGCACTGGACCCTCGGCCCAGTCTTCACCGCGAGCCCTGACCACCTCGACGTTGTCGAGATCCAGCGCGGCTACCTGCTCGTTGAGCCAGGTGACGCGGCGCTCCATCGGCTCGATCAGGACCCACCGGACATCGGGGCGGGCGACCGCCAGCACGAGTCCCGGTAGGCCGGCTCCGGACCCGATGTCACCGACACGGCTGCCGGCCGCGAACAGACCGCCGGCGATCGCACTGTTCAGGATGTGGCGATTCCAGAGCCTCGGGAGCTCGAGGGGACCGATGAGACCGCGTTCCTCACCCTGGTCCGCAAGGGCGGCGGTGAATTGCCGCGCGAGCTCGATGCGGTCACCGAAGACGGATGCCGCTGCATCCGGCTCCGGTTCCACACCGGATGTTTCACGTGAAACGTCAGCCACGACGGATGACGGTGTGCCGGTCCGCGCCCTCACCGTATGACTCGGAGATCAGACCGTGCTCGGCAACGATGTCGTGCACGAGCTTCCGCTCGTAGCTGGACATCGGAGGCAACGACGCCTGGGAGGCGCCCTCGTCGAGCCGGCTCACGGCGCGCTCCACCAGCTTCGCCAGCTGACTCTGCCGTGCATCGCGCGATCCACCGACATCCAGGATGAGGCGGGAGAATCGACCGGTCTTGGTCTGCACCGCGATGCGCGTCAGCTCCTGGAGCGCCTGCACGGTGTCCGGCTCCGACAGCAGCGACAGCGCCGTGGGATCGTCGTTCTCGACGGAGACGTAGGCACGGCCACCACGGACGTCGAGCGTCAGATCGCCATCGATGTCAGCGATGTCGAGGATGCCCTCGAGATAGTCCGCGGCGACATCGCCTTCTTCTTCGAGCTGCTCGACGGTCGCCGTGGGACGGCCCTCGAGAGCCTGGTCAGACTGCGTCATCGTTCTTTCCCTCCGCGTCAGGACGTGCGCCGCCCTGCTTGCCCTTCTGCGCGTCCTTCTTGGCGCGCTGCTTGCCCTTCGGCTGCTGGCGCTTCGGGGCCAGAGCCCGCGCACGCTCAGCTTCTTCGAACAGCCGCTGCTGCTCTGCCTGGTACTTCTCCATCGGGATAACGCGGCCCTTCGCGTCCAGCGCCTTGCCCCGCTTGGCCAGGCGCTCCGCGCGCGCCTTCTCGGCATCCGAGCCCGGCGTGGGCATGTTGCGGATGACGATGAACTGCTGCGCCATGGTCCAGAGGTTCGAGACGAACCAGTACATGACCACACCGAGGGGGAAGAGGACACCCGAGAAGATGAAGGCCAGCGGCAGGACGTACAGCATGATCTTCTGCATCTGGTACGCCTGGCCAGTCTTGGCCTCGGGCGACAGGTTCTTCGAGATGATCTGCAGCTGAGTGAAGAACTGCGACGCGATCATGAGGATCACGAGCACGACGAGGATCGCGACGGTCACGGTCTGGCCGGCACCGATCGCGTCGATCATGTTGACGTGCAGCGGCGCCACGTCGAAGAGCTGCGCGTCGTAGAACTGGCGGGTGAGCGTCGTGTCGAGGAGGCCGACACCGCCGACACCCCACTCGGCGTGCTTCTTGACGTCACTGAGGACGTAGAACATGCCCAGGAGGATCGGCATCTGCACGAGCAGTGGCATACAGCTCGACAGCGGCGTCGTGCCGTGCTTCTTGTACATCGCCATGGTCTCGCGACTCATGGCCTCACGCGAGAGCTGGTCGGTCTTGCCCCGGTAGCGCTCCTGGATCTTGCGCATCTCGGGCGCGATCTCGAGCATCTTTCGCTGGCTCTTGATCTGCTTCACGAACAGCGGAATGAGCGCCGAGCGCACCACGACAACGAGGCCGACGATCGACAAAACCCAGGTCAGACCGGTATCCGGCTGCATCCCGATGGACGTGAAGACCCAGTGCCAGAAGACGAGGATCGCCTCGACCACCCACTTGAAGGGCCACATGATCGTGCTGAAGAAGTCAGGGTCTCCCGGCGGGGCAGTCGTCGGGGTGGGAACAGCCGGGATGGGGGTCGCGGCGAAAAGATCCAGCAAGGATCAGTCCTTTCTGCGGGGCACGACAAATCCGTGCGGAGTCAATTGGTGCCGGAAGTGCTCGTGAGGGGTGACATCGTCGATGCCGCCGACCGTCCAGGGGTGACACCGGGCGAGCCGGGCCGCCATGAGAGCGGAGCCTTTCAGGACGCCGTGCTGCTGGACGGCTCCCAGAGCGTATGCCGAGCACGATGGGTAATACCTGCAGACGTCCCCATACATACGGGAGATCGTCGCGCGGTACACCTGAAGTGCTCCGACGGCGAGATTTCGGGGGAGCAGGGGAAGGGATGCCACGGACGCGGCGTCACCGAACGACGCCTCACCCCGGGTGTAGGAGGGCAGTGGGGCTGAGCTCACGAAGCGGCCCTCCGTTGCAGGCAGCGGAGCACCTCGGCGCGGAGGGCCGAGTACTCCGCGTTCGCTGAAGACGGGAGCGCACGGATCACCACGTCGGCGCCGTCACGGACACCCGGCAGTGCTTCCGCACAGATCGCTTTGAGCCGACGGCGCACGGTATTGCGCACGACAGCGCCCCCCACGTGCTTGCTCACGATGAAGCCGAAGCGTGGAGGGCGCTGTTCTGCCGTACTGACGACATGAGTGACGGTGCTCTGTCCGGCACAGCGGGCACCGCCGCGGACGACGGCTCGGTAGTCCGCCCCGCGGGTGATGCGATTCCCGCGCGTCAGCACCGTGTCAGTGTCAGGCCGAGAGCTCGGTGCGGCCCTTGCCGCGGCGAGCCGAAAGGATCGCGCGGCCGGCACGCGTACGCATGCGGGCGCGGAAGCCGTGCTTCTTGGCGCGACGGCGGTTGTTGGGCTGGAACGTGCGCTTGCTCATGAAGATCACTCCGGATCGGCGGGGTCACCCGAACGCTCTAGACCGGGGACACAGGTACATGGGGGACTGCCCGTGAGGGCATAAGTCAACCGACTAAGGATACGTCGACTTGTCCGAGATCCCAAACCGGGGTGGTCGACCGGTCATTATCCACCGGTGGGCAGAGCACCCTGGCGACGACACGCGGGGCGGTCCTACAGTTGATTTTGCGGTGCTCGTCGCCGATGACTAGCGTAATCGGGTCTGTTATCCACAGGCTGTACACAGTGCATTGCACACCTTCATCCACACCCTGGAGGGTCATGTCCGAGCACCACCTTCCGGATGTCCCCGTCTGGACCGCTGTGCTCGAGATGCTCGGCACCGACGAACGCGTCACACCCCAGATGCAGGGCTTCCTGAATCTGGCGGTCGCCCAGGGCGTGATGAGCGGAACGCTCTATCTCGATGTTCCCAACGACCTCACCGCAGCGCAGCTCAACAAGCGTCTCCGCGGCCCGATCATGGAGGCCCTCGCCCAGGTCGACGCCGAGCCCGCGGCATCCACTTTCCGCGTCGTCGTCAACCCCGAACTGGTCGACAGCCACCTCACCGCGCCCGTTCCGGTGCAGTCCGCTCTCTCGCCCACCCCGCCGCGGCCTGCAGCCGAGGAGTACGCCGAGCCGGTGACGACCTCGTCCCGCAGCGACACCCGTCTCAACCCGAAGTACACCTTCGACAACTTCGTCATCGGTCAGTCCAACCGTTTCGCGCACGCTGCAGCGGTTGCGGTGGCAGAGGCGCCGGCCAAGGCGTACAACCCGCTGTTCATCTACGGCGACTCGGGGCTGGGGAAGACCCATCTCCTGCACGCCATCGGCGATTATGCGATCAACCTCTACGCCGGCATCAAGGTGCGGTACGTGTCGAGCGAGGAGTTCACGAACGACTTCATCAACTCGATCGTGAACAACCGAGCCACCGCCTTCCAGGCCCGCTACCGGGATGTCGACATCCTCCTCATCGACGACATCCAGTTCCTGCAGGGTCGCGCCGAGACGCAGGAAGCCTTCTTCCACACGTTCAACCAGCTCCACGATCACGACAAGCAGGTCGTGATCACGAGTGACCTCCCGCCGCGACACCTCACCGGCTTTGAGGACCGCATGCGCAGCCGGTTCGAGTGGGGTCTCATCACCGACGTCCAGGCCCCCGATCTCGAGACCCGCATCGCGATCCTCCGCAAGAAGGCGCAGTCCGAGCGGCTGCAGGTGCCCGACGAGGTTCTGGAGTACATCGCGACGAAGGTGTCGAGCAACATCCGCGAGCTCGAGGGTGCGCTCATCCGCGTGTCGGCGTTCGCAAGCCTCAACCGCTCGAACCTCGACATCTCGCTCGCGCAGACCGTGCTCCGCGACATCGTCGACCAGGACGACGCGAACGTCATCTCGCCGACCGACATCATCTCGGCCACGGCGCAGTACTTCCGGCTCACCGTCGACGACCTCTACGGCTCGAGCCGTTCGCAGTCCGTCGCGACCGCGCGTCAGATCGCGATGTACCTCTGCCGCGAGCGGACGAGCCTGTCACTCCCCAAGATCGGACAGCTCTTCGGCAACCGCGACCACACCACGGTGATGTACGCGTACAAGAAGATCAGCGAGCTCATGAAGGAGCGCCGCTCGATCTACAACCAGGTCTCCGAGATCACCTCGCAACTGGGGCGCACGTCTCGCTGAGAGCTTCGCTCGGCTGGGTCATCCCTCGCCGTCACGGCGCCGATGTCTCGTCGTGTCCGCGGCGCGCGCTTGACAGCGATGCCGCCGACCCCTCATCATGCGGTTTCCCACAGTGTGGAAAGCCTGTGGATAACTGTGGGGCGAGAGCCATCAGATGTGAACGATCGGCGACAACCTGTGGATGAATCGGCGAACGGGGCGTCGACGCGGATCACACTGTTCACGCGGTTTCCGCAACTCACTCACAAGTTACAAAGATGTGGTTCCGGTTCCACGAAAGGGAACGGCCGAGTTATCCACAGTTTCCACAGCGGTTAACACCATGACAGAACTCTTCTCAGAGAAACCCCGTCCAATCACCTGAGGAGATCGAGCCGGCCGATGCGATGTGCTCCAGTACCCGCTCCACCGTGTTCGCCCAGGTTGCTCGGGACCGGTGATCCGTGGGCACTAGCATGGGAGGGCCCATCACGCCGTCAAGGGAGCATCTGTGAAGTTCCACGTCAACCGCGATGTCTTCAGCGAGGCCGTGTCCTTCGTCGTGAAGTTGCTCCCGCAGCGCAATCCGCAGCCGATCCTCGCGGGAGTGCTGATCGAGGCGACCGAGGCCGGTCTTTCGCTGTCGGCGTTCGACTACGAGGCATCCGCCCGCACGCTGATCGAGGCGACCGTTGACGAGCCGGGCACGATCCTCGTCCACGGCCGGCTCCTCTCCGAGATCGCGAGCCGCCTCCCGAACGCTCCGATCCAGATCCAGCAGGATGCCGACGGCGAGATCCTCCTCACGTGCGGTTCGGCGCGGTTCACCCTCGCCTCCATGCCGGTGGCCGAGTACCCCGCGATCCCCGAGGTCACCGGTGAGTCGGGCTTGGTACCGGGCGAGGACTTCTCGACCGCCATCGCGCAGGTCGCCTTCGCGGCATCCCGTGATGATGTGACCCCCGTGCTCACCGGTGTGCAGCTCGAGGTCACCGGCAACGAGCTCAGCCTCGTCGCCACCGACCGCTACCGCGTCGCTCTCCGCGAGATCCAGTTCGACAACGGCGCCGTCGCTCGCGAGGACGCGACCACGGCCCTCGTCCCCGCGCGCACGCTGACCGAGGTCGGCAAGACCTTCGCCCACTCCGGCGACATCCAGGTCTCGTTCTCGGGGTCGGGTGACCGGGAGATCATCGCGTTCACCTCGGGCAACAAGACCGTGACGTCGCTCCTGATCAAGGGGAACTTCCCGCCGGTCCGCCGGCTCTTCCCCGCGCAGACCGAGCACTACGCCGTCGTGAACACCGCTGAGCTCGCCGAGGCCGTCCGCCGCGTCTCGCTCGTGCTCGACCGGTCGGCGCCGCTGCGTTTCACGTTCTCGGCGGATGGCGTCTCGATGGATGCCTCCGGCACCGAGCAGGCCCGCGCGACGGAGTCGGTCGATGCGACGCTCGCCGGCGACGAGGTCACGCTCGGCTTGAACCCGCAGTACCTGCTCGAGGCGCTCGGTGCCGTCAAGAGCGAGTTCACGCGCATCACGTTCACCTCGAGCGAGAACGCGAACAAGCTCAGCCCCGTGCTCATCACCCCGCAGACGTCGGGGACCCCGGAGAGCTTCAAGTACCTGCTGCAGCCGAACCTGCTGCTGCGCTGACCCGTCTCGGCGCGAGGATCGCGTCACAGGCGCGGATGAGGGTGATCAGGTGATCGTGGAGCAGCTGAGTCTGGTGGACTTCCGCAATTACGCGGCCGCCGACCTGACGCTGTACCCCGGACCGAACGTCTTCGTGGGCCGGAACGGGCAGGGCAAGACCAACCTGGCTGAGGCGATCGGCTACTTCGCGACGCTCGGTTCCCACCGGGTCTCGCAGGATGCGCCGATGGTCCGGTACGGAGCGGATGCCGCGTTCGTCCGGGCCCGGCTCGGGTACGGTGAGCGGCGCATCCAGCTAGAAGCGCAGCTGAACCGCTCCGGATCGAACAAGGCACGCGTCAACGGGTCGCCCGTGCGCACGTCGGAGCTGCCCCGTTACGCACAGGTCGTGCTGTTCGCTCCGGAAGATCTCCAGATCGTGCGCGGGGACCCCTCTGCCCGTCGCCGTTTCGCCGATCAGCTCCTGATCCAGCGGATGCCGCGCCTCGCCGGCGTGCTCGGCGACTACGACCGCGTGCTCAAACAGCGCACTGCGCTGCTGAAGTCCGCACGGGCTCGCGGCCTTCGCGCAGAGCAGCTCACGACGCTGGACGTGTGGGATGAGAAGCTCGTTGCCCTCGGTACGGAGATCATCCTCGCCCGCATCCGGCTCGCCGACGATCTCACCCAGCCGGTCCGCGACGCGTACGAGGCGATCGCCGGAGCCGACCACGATCCGCAGCTGGAATGGGTGTCGAGTCTGGCCGGGGCGGATCCCGAAGAGGACGCCGCGGGCTCGGGCGGAGCGCGTTTCGGCGATGCAGAGGCAACGGCATCCGTCTTCACCGCGGCGTTGCACGCGAAGCGGGCTCAGGAGTTGGAGCGGGGCGTCACGCTCGTCGGTCCCCACCGCGACGACCTGTTGTTGCGGCTGCGCGGGCTGCCGGTGAAGGGCTACGCGTCGCACGGCGAGAGCTGGTCGGTCGCACTGTCGCTGCGGCTGGCCTCCGCGCAGGTCCTCCGCGATCAGCTGCGGCTGGGCGATCCCATCGTGATCCTCGACGACGTCTTCGCCGAGTTGGACGCCGACCGGCGTGCGCGCCTGGCGGGGGTCGTCGCCGATTTCGAGCAGGTCATCGTGACCGCGGCGGTGGAGACCGATGTCCCCGAGCCGCTGCGCGCGCGCACCGTCCGTGTGGAGGCGGGGACGATCGTGACGGATGCCGATGTCTGACGCCGATGTGCCCGAAACCATGGCCACGTATCTGCGACTGCGTGGTCTCGAGCCGTCCGCGGCGAAGAAGCGGCGGAAGAAGCGCCGCGAAACAGATGAGGACAATCTGCCGTTCGCGCCCGGTCGCGATCCGAAGGGACTCGGCGACCTGTTGACTGACCTCACCCGCCAGTCGGGGTGGAACCCGCAGTTGGCCCGCGAGGACCTGGTCCTGCAGTGGGCGGAGGTCGCCGGCGAGGAGACCGCGCGGCACGCGGAACCGGTCGCGCTGAGTGACGGCGTCCTCACCGTGCAGTGCGATTCCACAGCCTGGGCGAAGAACCTCCACCTCATGCGCGCGACCATGGTCACCGAGCTCATCCGGCGCTTCCCCGAAGCGGGCGTCGAGACGATCCGGTTCGTGGGACCGGACGTCCCCTCCTGGAAATGGGGCCCCAGAGCCGTTCCAGGCCGGGGCCCTCGCGATACCTACGGCTGAACCACGTCCCGCACCCCGCGACGATGTTTCCGTGCGCCACAGGGCCGTTCAGCGGCGTGTGGGGCTGGAAAACAGGTAGACTTGACCGAAGCCTGAACGATGGATGTGGAGCGCGCGAAACCGATGACGTCAGAAACCCCCGACACCGTTCCCGAGGGCGACGAGCCGCAACCCGCCGCCAAAGCCCCCGCAGAGTACGGGGCCGACGAGATCCAAGTGCTCGAAGGGCTTGAAGCCGTCCGCAAGCGCCCCGGTATGTACATCGGCTCGACCGGTGAACGCGGCCTCCACCACCTCGTCTATGAGATCGTCGACAACGCCGTCGATGAGGCCCTCGCGGGCTACTGCGACACGATCCACATCACGATCCTCGAAGACGGCGCGCTCCGCGTGGTCGACAACGGTCGTGGCATCCCGGTCGACCCGCACAGTTCCGACCCGACCAAGTCTACCGTCGAGGTCGTCCTCACGGTCCTCCACGCCGGCGGCAAGTTCGGCGGCGGCGGCTACGCCGTCTCGGGTGGCCTGCACGGCGTCGGTTCGTCGGTCGTGAACGCGCTCTCCACGCGTTTCGAGGTCGAGATCAAGCGTCAGGGCCACGTGTGGCGGCAGACGTTCGCAGGGGGCGGGGCTCCTCTCGCACCTCTTGAGAAGGGCGAGGCGAGTGACGAGACCGGCACGACGGTCACGTTCTGGCCGGACGACAGCATCTTCGAGACGATCGACTTCGACTACGACACCCTCCGCACCCGATTCCAGCAGACGGCGTTCCTGAACAAGGGCCTGCGCATCACGCTGACCGACGAGCGCGAGAAGGCGATGACCGTCGTCGACCTGCCCGAAGGCGGGTCGGAGACGCAGCAGCGTCACGACGACTTCCTCTACGAACGCGGCCTCGTCGACTACGTCGAGTACCTCAACAAGGTCCGCAAGGCCGAGGTCGTCAACGAGGAGATCATCGAGATCGAATCCGAGGACACCGTCCGGCACATCTCGCTCGAACTCGCCATGCAGTGGACGACGAGTTACACGGAGAACGTGTTCACCGTCGCGAACACCATCAACACGCACGAGGGTGGAACCCACGAAGAGGGCTTCCGAGCGGCGCTGACGGTGCACATCAACCGGTATGCGCGTGAGAAGGGTCTTCTCAAGGAGAAGGACGACAACCTCGCCGGCGAGGACATCCGCGAGGGTCTCACCGCGGTCATCTCGGTCAAGCTCTCCGAGCCGCAGTTCGAGGGCCAGACGAAGACCAAGCTCGGAAACACCGAGGCGAAGGCGTTCGTCCAGAAGGTCGTCGGAGACCAGCTCATCGACTGGCTCGACCGCAACCCCGGCCAGGCCAAGCGGATCATCACCAAGGCGATCGACGCTGCGACCGCACGTCTCGCCGCCCGGAAGGCCCGCGAGACGGCGCGTCGCAAGAGCGTGTTCGAATCGGCATCCATGCCCGAGAAGCTCAAGGACTGCACGAGCAAGGACCCGTCCATCAGCGAGATCTTCCTCGTCGAGGGTGACTCCGCCGGTGGCTCCGCGGTGTCCGGACGCGATCCCGAGCGTCAGGCGATCCTGTCGCTGCGCGGCAAGATCCTCAACGTCGAGAAGGCGCGGCTCGACCGCGCGCTCGGCAACGCCGAGATCCAGGCGATGATCCAGGCGTTCGGCACCGGCATCGGCGAGGACTTCTCCGTCGAGAAGGCGCGGTACCACAAGATCGTGCTGATGGCCGATGCCGACGTCGACGGTCAGCACATCACGACGCTGCTGCTGACACTGCTTTTCCGCTACATGCGCGGGCTCATCGAAGCCGGTTTCGTGTACCTCGCCCAGCCCCCGCTTTACCGTCTGAAGTGGTCGAACGCGCCGCACCAGTACGTGTACAGCGACCGAGAGCGCGACGCACTGCTCAAGGAGGGCCAGGCGGCAGGCCATCGCATCCCGAAGGACAACGGGGTGCAGCGCTACAAGGGTCTCGGCGAGATGAACGCCAAGGAGCTGTGGGAGACCACGATGAACCCCGAGACGCGCACGCTCCGCCAGGTGACCATCGACGACGCGGCCGCCGCCGACGAGATCTTCTCGGTGCTCATGGGTGAGGACGTGGAGGCGCGTCGCGGGTTCATCCAGCGCAACGCCAAGGACGTCCGATTCCTGGACATCTGACCGCCGGCATCCGATCAGCGCGCGACGCGACGAAGAACGAAGACTGAGAGAACATGGCTGACGAAGAGCGCCCCGACCCCACCGCGGGGTATGAGCACGGCAACATCGACCAGGTCGACCTCCAGGTCGAGATGCAGCGGAGCTACCTCGACTACGCGATGAGTGTCATCGTCGGTCGCGCGCTCCCGCGCGTCGAGGACGGCCTCAAGCCCGTGCACCGCCGCGTCCTGTACGGCATGTACGACGGCGGGTACCGTCCCGACAAGAGCTACTCGAAGTGCGCCCGCGTCGTCGGCGAGGTCATGGGTCAGTACCACCCGCACGGCGACAGCGCCATCTACGACGCCCTCGTCCGTCTCGTCCAGCCGTGGTCGCTGCGCTACCCGCTCGCCGACGGTCAGGGCAACTTCGGCTCTCCCGGCAACATGGGTGCCGCAGCCCCCCGGTACACCGAGACCAAAATGGCCCAGCTCGCCCTCGAGATGGTCCGCGACATCGACGAGGACACCGTCGACTTCGAGGACAACTACGACGGCCGCACGCAGGAGCCGGTGGTCCTCCCCTCCCGCTTCCCGAACCTCCTCGTCAACGGCTCGGTCGGCATCGCCGTCACATT